>JBILMD010000008.1:0-62357 GCA_044375675.1 Alphaproteobacteria bacterium | reverse complement strand
CGCCCAACGATCCATCTCCCGAACCCCAAAATTTACCATCTCCAAGCTCCTGTTTCATGACAAAACAAAAACCTAAAGCGGACATTCCTAATTTGCTAAGGAGGACATTATCAAGTTGCTCCTACAATGCCAAAAGGGGGAAGAAACAGCGTGGTTCTTAGGGTCTGCGCCCCTAGCTCTTTTGCCCGCCGTCCTGCATCAGATCGCTGAATTTGGTGGTGGATCCGTCAAAGAACAGCTTGACCTTCCCCGTGGGGCCGTGTCGTTGTTTGGCGATGATGACCTCGGCGATGTTTTCGGATTCGGCCAGGCGCGTCATCCATTCGTCATAGCGTTTTTGGTGGGCGTCTTTGCCTTCATCTTGGCGCTGGGTGGGTTCGTTGCGCTGCAGATAGTACTCCTCGCGGTACACAAACATGACCACGTCGGCGTCTTGCTCGATGGATCCGGATTCCCGCAAATCGGCCAGTTGGGGGCGTTTGTCTTCGCGGTTTTCCACGGCCCGCGACAGCTGGGACAGGGCAATGACGGGCACCTGCAGCTCTTTGGCGATTTGTTTCAGGCCGCGGGTGATTTCGGAAATTTCATTCACGCGGTTTTCGGGGCGTCCGCCAACGCTGGCCTGCATCAGTTGCAGATAATCCACGACAATCAAGCCCAGTTGGTGCTGGCGTTTTAATTTTCGGGCCCGTGTGCGCAGGCTGGACACCGAAATGGCCGGTGTGTCGTCAATATACAGGGGAATTTCGGCCAAATCGCGGGCGGCCTGCGCCAGATTTTGAAATTCTTGATCGGTTAAATCCCCCCGACGGATTTTTTCCGATGGCACGTTGGCCCGTTCCGACAAAATACGGGACGCCAACTGTTCCGCCGACATTTCCAGCGAAAAAAACGCAACGACGGCGCCGTTGGTGACTTTGATTTCGCCGTTGTTTTGCCGTTTGATGGTGGCATGGGACGATGCATAAAACGCCATGTTGGTGGCCAGAGACGTTTTTCCCATAGATGGCCGGCCCGCCAGAATAATCAAATCGGAATTTTGCAGCCCCCCCAGCAACCGGTCCATGTCCGTAAAGCCCGAGGAAAGGCCGCTGAGGGCCCCTTCTCTTTTATAGGCTGTCTCAATAATTTTCATGGTTTGGGTTAATGTGCTGCCAAAGGCCACATAGGTTTTCTGGGCCAACCCCTTGGTGGCCAAGGTGTAAAGGGCGTGTTCCGTTTCGGCGATTTGATCCATGGCGGTGCCGTCGCGGGCCAGATCAAAGGCGTTGTTCACCACCGTTTGCCCCACGTCAATCAGGTTGCGCCGCAGGGCGTAATCGTAAATGATGCGGGCGAAATCATAGATATTGATGCTGGATATGACGGAATCGGCCAAATCCTGTAAATACGCGCCGCCCCCGCCAAAGGGGGCCAGATCCGCATGATCCTCGAACAGGGGTTTTAAGGTCAGGGGACTGGCCATCTGCCCCTTGTCAATCATCCGCACAATGGCACTGTATAGCGTGGCGTGCAGGCCATGGGAAAAATGTTCCGGCAACAGAAAATCGGAAATCTGTTCATAGGCCGTGTTGTTGGCCAGCAGGGTCCCCAGCAGGGCTTGCTCCACCTCCAAATTCGCAGGCGGGGTTCGGGACAGGGCACCTTGGGCGTGCAAATGGGATAACGTGTCGGTCATAAATCGTTTATAGGGCAATCTGGAACCATTGTCATGGGGGCAGCGCGGTTATATTTTTTGCAGGACCCCATTCCGTGACATCCGTCACAGATTTTTTCCAACAATGCCCGTATGGTGGGGGAATAATGGTTTTCAATGGGGGTGGGTTATGAGATTGTTCCGAGGGTTTGCTGCTGCTGCTGCTGCTGCGGCTTGTGTGTTGCCCCTTGCGGCGGGGCCTGTGGGGGCCCAGCAGGGTTTGAATGATGCAGAGCGGGTTCGGGCGTTGGAGCAAAAAATTCGTACATACGGAAGTAGGTTGGATGGAGCTGCAGGGGACTACATCTGTTCATCCAAAAAAGGGACTACTGTAATTAATGTAATTAGTTATAAAACAGGTGGTGTCAAATTTGAAAAACAGGTAGGTCTTTACCAAGGACTGCCAAATTGGCAAAAAGTGGCAGATAATACAATTTCTACTGGAAACCATACTTTATACCTTGCAAACAACTTCCGATTAAGCGGTGGGGTTGTTTCCATTAAACCTACCTATAAAGTTGTCCCCGAAGGGCAGAAAGTCCCAATTCTATCACCGGAGCGTTCAACGCCCTTTGCATTGGATTATATTCGACCATTCGAACTTATGACCCAAGAAGAACGTTTGAATGGCGTGGAAGAAGCCGTTCGCATAGCTTGTCGCAAAAAATCCCCAGAAACCATCGGCCCTGTGCTTCGGGCGTTTGCTGGAACACAAAACGGCTAACCCACCCCTAACCCCCCCAACGTGACATCCGTCACAGATTTTTTCTTTTTTTACCCATACAATAAACGCATTATAGTTTTGAATAGGGAGATTGGGGTATGGGGGGTTTTGGAGGACAATTGATGGCTGGTGTTGCTGGTGCTGTGTTGGTTGTGGGGGGGGGGGCGTTGTGGCGCCATCTCTCACAATCTCCGGAACAGAGGATTCTTAGTGCGGCTATAGAAACGATTCAGAGAGAAGGAGAAGGGGGTAGATGTTCAGATTCTAACAATACTATTATCCGTACAGATGGTCATAGTGTTAATTTGGAGGCAAACAAAAATTTTAGTATGCTGGATGGTAATTCACCGCTTCCAGTAGCCGAATTACAGACCGTAGTTGTATCACAAGCTGAATTTGATTCAAAAAGCCCAAGTGGTGTGTCCGCTCAAGCGGAGCTTAAGCCAAGAGTTCTTGCTCTGGATACAGAAAGATTGTCAGAAACGCAACAATATGAGGCTGCAATAGCTTTGGCGAGGGGAGCTGATAGTTATCATGCAGGACGTACGCAAGAAGAAGTTTTGGCTTCTATAGCAACAGCTGTTTCCCAAGTTTGCTCTAATCAAGACATACAACCTTTACCAAACAGTCCTAGGCCTTCTTCTCAGGGTCTTGTAACACTAGGATTTTTTGAACAGGGAGGAAGAATAATCGGCTAACCCCACCCCCCTCAGGGTCGCGGCGCATGAATGGGTTTTACCGCCAACCGATAGCCCATGCCGCCCAGAATCAGGCCCAGTGTGTCCAGACGGGGGTTGCCCTTGGCCGAAAGGGCCTTTTGCAGGCCTTGGCGGGTGATGCCGGCGGCCTCGGCAATCTCTGAAATGCCCCGAACGCGGGCGATGATGCGTAGCGATGCTAAGAGAGCAGAGAGATTTTGGTGCTGAGCATAGGCATCAAACACATCGTTAATAAAGGCCTCAATGTCTTCGGGATGGTTGCGAAAGTAGTCTTCTTCAAGGTCGTCAAAGGTATGGTATTTCGTCATGATTTTTGAAGGTTTCGAACATGGTTTAGGATGTTCTTATTGTACATATAGCCAACCACAGTTGGCAACACCCTTTATTTACACAAACGACACCGGATCCATATCCACCTGAATATGAACATCGGGGGGGATGGGGGTGGCGGAGAGCCATGTTTTCATATAGGCCGACAGGCGTTTTTGGGGGGCGCAGCGCACCAGAAACCGCATACGGTGGTCCCCGCGCAGGGGCGATAGCGGGGCAGGGGCGGGGCCCAGAATCTCGAATGCATCGGTTTTGGGGGCGCTGCCCAGCAGGGCGCGGCATGTTCCATCCACGCGGGGCATGGACCGTCCCGACACAATCAACGCTGCCAGACGGGTAAACGGGGGCCAATGGCCCAACGTGCGTTCTTTGATCAGGGCGTGATAAAAGCCTTCGCGATCATGGCGCCGCAGGGTTTGCATCAACAGATGATCCGGAACAAAGGTTTGAATCAGCACCTTTCCCGCGTGTTGCCCCCGTCCGGCCCGTCCGGCAATCTGGTGCAGCATCTGCCACGTTTTTTCCCCCGCCCGAAAATCCCCCCCAGACAGGCCCATATCGCCGTCCACCACATTCACCAACGTTAAATCGGGAAAATGATACCCTTTGCCAATCATTTGGGTGCCCACGATCAGGGACACGTCACCCTGTGTGATGCGCTGTACCGTTTCGTGCATTTTTTTGGGGGTGCTCAGCACATCGCTGGATACAATGACGATTTCCTGATGGGGAAAATGGGTGGCCAGTTCCTCCGCAATGCGCTCAACCCCCGGGCCGCAGGGGATCAGGGCGTCTGCCCCCGCCGCGCAGGCGGGGCAGGTTTCCGGCATTTGCTGTTTATATCCACAGTGGTGGCATTGCAAAACGCCCAAGGTCTTATGGGCCGATAAATACGACGAACAATCGCCGCACCGCCAGCGGTGGCCGCACCCGCGGCATAACGTCATCGGCGCATAACCCCGCCGGTTCATAAAAAACAGGGCCTGTTTGCCCGTGGATAGGGTTTGACGCGTTTCCGCGATCACCGTTTCATGCAGCCATCCTTGGGATGCTGGCCTGCCCCGCATATCCACCAACGTCACATCGGGCAGCGTGGCCTGATACCGGCTGGTTAGGCGCACGCCGTGATATTTGCCCCGTTCCACATGGTGCCACGTTTCCAGCGACGGTGTGGCCGACACCAGAACCACAGGCACATTTTCCCTGTGCCCCCGCGCCACCGCCATATCGCGGGCGTGGTATAAAACGCCGTCGTCTTGTTTATAGGCGCTTTCGTGTTCCTCATCCACCACCATCACCCCCAAATTGGGATAGGGCAAAAACAGGGCCGATCGCGCCCCCAGAACCAAGGGCGCCTGTCCCGTCACAATGGCCCGCCACGTGTCGCGGCGTTTGGCGGGGGTGAGATGGGAATGCCACAGGGCGGGCTCCGCGCCGAAGCGATCCGAAAACCGGCGCAGCATCTGGGTGGACAGCGCAATTTCCGGCAGCATGATCAGGGCCTGCTGCCCCCGTGCCAGCGCGGCGGCCACAACGTCCAAATAAACCTCTGTTTTCCCTGATCCCGTTTCCCCGTCCAGCAGGGCCACTTTGTCCGGATGCTCTGTGGTGAAGGACAGCAATTTTGTCAGGGCGGCTCTTTGGGCATCATCAAACACCACAGACCGGTGCGCCACCTGAGGCGGGGCAAAGGTTTGCTTGCTGGGGGTATCCTGAAAGGCATCCTGCAGCGGCAGGGCCAGTTTCAGGATTTTCCCCATACTGCTGACGGTATAATCCGCGCACCATGTTAAAAACGCGATAAAATCGGGGGATAACGGCGGAAAATCATGGATTTTCAGCAGGGGCTTCACGGTGGCGATGTTCGGGCGGGGCACATCCGTTTCCCACACAATGCCGGTTAAGGACCGATTGCGAAAAGGCACGCGGACATATTGCCCCACCGAGACATCCTGTGACGTGGTATAGGTCAGGGGCCGATCCAGCACCATGGGCAGCAAAACATTGACGAAGCCCTGAGTGTCTGCAAAAGTATGCATCGTTTCCTGCATTATGGGTTCAGATGTCATGAAGTTCTTTGTTGATAGCGCAGAATTGCCAGAAATTCAAAAGCTGAATGCGATGGGTCTGGTGGATGGTGTGACCACCAACCCCAGTTTGATTTATAAATCGGGCCGTGATTTTCTGGAGGTCATCCGCGATATCGCCGCCGTCGTCCCCGGCCCCATCAGCGCCGAAGTCACCGCCGAAGATCACCCCACCATGATGCGGGAGGCTGAAAAACTGGTAACCCTAGGCAAAAACATCGTCATCAAAGTCCCCCTGACCGTGGATGGCCTGATGACCTGCCGCCGGTTGCGCCAAGATCACATCCCCGTGAATGTCACCCTGTGTTTCAGTTTGAATCAGGCCCTGCTGGCCGCCAAGGCAGGGGCCAGCTACATTTCCCCCTTTGTTGGGCGTTTGGATGATCAGGGTCAGGATGGCATGGGCCTGATTCAGGACATTCGGGATATGTATGATACATATGGTTTTGAAACCGAAATTCTGGCGGCCTCCATCCGCCACACCGACCACGTGCGCCGCGCCAGCCTGATCGGCGCCGATGTTGTGACCTGCCCCCCGTCGATTTTTTATCAGCTCTTCACCCACAGCTTAACAGAAAAGGGCTTGACGGCCTTTCGCGAGGATTGGGCAAAAACGGGGCAGAGGGTTGTTTAGGCTCTAGTCCGGTCTGTGATTTACAAAAGTCTAAATCTTGGTTGGTTGGATACAGCCATCATCAACCAAACCCTAAAACGGTCCATGCCGTGTGGTCATGTGATATTAACGCGAACGGCCCACAAACATGCTGCGGAAAAACATCCCGTGGATTACCCGTTTTGTTTGCCGTTTTTAAAAGAAGCCATTCAAAATCCTTCGTTTATTGGCTATAGCCTGAGAAATTTTGACAACATCCAAGTTGTTTTTCATCATGATGCGCTGAAGGAAGGCGTTATGTTGGTGGCGTTATCAGCGGAGCCGGATGATAGAGGAAAATATCGCGTGCGAACGTTTTACAGGATATCCGTTCAGGCTTTAACAGAAAAGAGAGTTTCAGGAAGGCTTTATCCCCCAAAACGGAGTAAGCTTTTTTCATAGGTAAACAATAAAGCCCGCCGGCGGGGCCCCAGACCCGCATCTCTTGGCGCCAGTGCGCCTGCCGTATCCATGCCAAAAAATGGACATGGTTTTGGCGCGTAAGGTGGGATTTCTACCTCAGCGAACTATGGATCCACTATGCTTGTTTTTCGCCAAAAAGTCAACAGTGTTGTCCGCAGTGTGAGGGCATCACAACAAAAAACCTTCCCCCACCCCCGCTTTGGTGTATCCTGCCCCTTTCTGTGCCGATGACCCCCCATGTTCCTGTCCGCCTTGGTTGTTGCCCATAACGAAGAAAGCCGCTTGGCCGCGTGCCTGTCCCATTTGGGGTTTTGTGATGAAATTGTGGTGGTGCTGGATCGTTGCACCGATGCCAGTCGTGACATCGCCGCCCGCTTTACCCCCCGATTGATCGAGGGCGCGTGGGACCGTGAAGGGCCCCGCCGTCACGCGGGCATCGATGCCTGTCAGGGGCCATGGATTTTGGAGGTTGATGCCGATGAACACGTGACCCCCGCCATGGCCCAAGAGGTTAGGACCCTGCTAAAAAACCCCACAGCCCAGCGGTATTTGGTGCCCATCAACAATTATATCGGATCTCGCTTGGTGAAGCAGGGTTGGGGGGCATCCTTTGGGATTCGCAACAAATGGTGTCTGTTTCAAAAGGGCACCAAACACTGGCACGATCAGCGGGTGCATCCTCAGGTGACCTATCAGGGGCTGGCGGGTCCGCGCCTATCCCACGGGATTGATCATTTTGTGGATGATAACATCACCGACATGATCGCCCGCCTGAACCGCTACACCACAGCCAAGGCGCGGGATATGGTGGATACCCCTCACTGGACCCGCCTTTGGCCCAACATCCGGCGGTTATTTTCCCGTTTTTTTCATTGTTATGTTAAACGTCAGGGGTACAAGGAAGGGGTTTACGGTCTGTGCATCGCCCTGTGCGCCGGCCTGTTTCCGTTAGTGTCGTATATCAAATATCAAGAGCTGAAGGATCAAAATCATGCAGCCCCCCCAAAAACATCCCTTTGAAGACATGATGGCCATGATGCAGGCCTATACCGAACAATGGCGACGAGAGCCAGAAACCCAGCAGGCGACGGCCGATATGACGCTGTTTTGGCAAACCGTGATGCGCACATGGATGGCGTCCCAGACCCCCAGTTCCCCTTCAGTGTCTGGGGCGGAGGGTGCGTTAAAGGAAATTTTGGATCGCCTGTCCGCCCTGGAAAAACGCATGATGGCGCTGGAGGGACGTTTGGGCACGCCAAATCTCTGAGGCCCAAAAGGGGGCGCATGATTTTTCATTTGAATTGTGGAAAAAAATCCCCTATAAACGGTCCTCTTTGGAATTTTTTTTAAGGGTGTCCTATCATGTCACGGGTTTGCGAATTAACCGGAAAACGGTCTTTGGTGGGTAACAATGTCAGTCACGCCAACAACAAAACCAAGCGTGTGTTTCAGCCTAACTTGGTGATCAAGGTCCTGCGGATTGAGGGGCTAAAGCGTTCCCTGTCCGTGCGTCTGTCCACCCATGCCCTGCGGACGTTGGATAAAGTGGGCGGCCTTGATGCCTATTTGAAAAAAGCCAGCCCGTCTGTTTTGTCGGATCGTTTTAAAACCCTTCGCGCCGAATTGTTAAAAGCCGAATCCCCCCAAAGCTAACTTTTGAAGGCTTTTCCTCAAAAGGCTGTTTTCCCGCCAACAAAAGGCCCTGTTGTGAGCCAAGCCAAAGCCAAGCTCTCCTCTTTTTTTTCTCAGGTTTGGCCGTATCTCCATCCCCATCGGGGCCGGTTTCTTTTGGCCACGGTGGCCGTCATTGTCACATCTGCCATTGTGCTGTTGTTGGGTCAGGGGCTGCGTCATTTTGTGGATAAGGGGCTTCATGCTGCCGCAGGTGTCTCTATGCTGCCGGCCAGTTTGGGCCTGATGGCCTTGGTGATTGCCTTGGCGGGGGCCAGTTTTCTTCGGGCTTACGGCGTTTCTTGGTTGGGGGAGGCTTTTGTTTTGGGCCTGCGGGCGGATGTGGTGAAAAATCTTTTGCGTCAATCCCCCCCGTTTTTTGAAAACCTTTCGGTGGGACAGACATTATCCCGCCTGAGCAATGATCTCACCCTGTTGCAAACGGTGGTGGGCACCGTCATCCCCATCGCGGTGCGTAACGGCATTATGGTGGTGGGGGGATTTGTTTTTTTGTTTATCACCAGTGTGCAGTTGGCCCTGATTATTGTGTTGATGGTTCCCCTGATTTTTGGGGTTTTGGCCGTTTTTGGCCCCCGTATTCGGGATCAAAGCCGCACGGTGCAGCAATGCCATGCGGATTGTACGGATTTTGTTGAGGAATCTTTACACGGTCTCAAAACCCTTCAGGCCTATACCCAAGAAGTCGCCCTTTATGATCGGTATCAAGGGTTGATCCAAACCCTATTCGCCCAGGCGGTGAAGCGCAACGCGCGGCGCAGTGTCATGACATCCCTGATTATTCTGATTGTTCTGGTGTCTGTGGTGGGCGTTTTGTGGATTGGGGCCCTGCAGGTTCAGAGGGGAAGCCTGAGCACGGGGGATTTGTCAGCGTTTTTGTTTTATGCGCTGGTGCTGGCCGGATCCCTGAATGCGTTTAGCGATATTGGGGGCGAGCTGCAAAAGGCCGCCGCCGCCGCCGAGCGGTTGTTTTATTTGCGCGATGCCCCGCCGGCGCTTGTGGATCGTCCTTCGCCAACACCTTTGCCCCATCCGGCGGCACCGGTTGTGTTTTCGGATGTTGTTTTGGCCTATCCCAAATTCCCAGATCGTCCCATTTTGCAGGGGATTTCCCTGACCTTAAATGCGGGGGAGCATGTGGCCCTAGTGGGCCTGTCGGGGTCGGGCAAAACATCCCTGTTTGATTTATTGCTGCGTTTTTATGCCCCACAATCGGGCCTGATAACGTTGGCTGGGGTGCCCATCGAGGATCTGGCGGTTCATGATTTGCGCCGCGCGGTTGCCTATGTCCCCCAGGATTCCTTTCTGATGTCCGCCAGTTTGCAAGACAATATGACGTTGTCTGAGTCATGTTCGGTGGAAATACTCAAAAAAACGGCGGATCATGTACAGTTAACGCCGTTTATTGTGTCCCATAAAGAAGGGCTTGCTATGCCTGTGGGCCCTCGGGGGCTGCATCTCTCGGGCGGTCAAAAGCAAAAAATCAACTTGTCCCGCGCCATTCTTAAAGATGCCGATATTGTCCTGCTTGACGAGCCCACATCGTCCCTGGACGGTTTATCCGAGGCCCATTTTCTGAGTATCCTCAGCACCGATTGGAAAGACAAAACGGTTCTGATTGCGGCCCACCGTTTGGCCACTGTTCAGACCATGGACCGTATTCTGGTCATCGACCAAGGACGCATTGTGGACAGCGGACGTCACGCCGATTTGTATGAACGGTGCCCTTTGTACCGCGATTTGGTGGATACGCAGATGATTCAGGGGGTGTCAGCCTGATGGGGCATGCTGAGATAGGCTAATTTTTTGGTATCTCGCCTCATTTTCGCGACACTGTCCAAAATTAACCCTGCCGTCAAACTCAGCAGAGACAGAATCATCAAAGACGCAGCCAAAATTGCCGAAGGCAAACGCTCAACAAGTCCTGTTTGGAAAAAGTCCAAAATTACAGGAATCCCTATGAACAAAGACCCAATCAAAAAAAGAAAGGAAAATCCGCTGTAAAACAGCAGAGGCCGAACATCTTTTAGCAAAATGATGATGCGCCGTAAAATACGCAGCCCGTCTTTGTAGGTGCTTAGTTTACTAAACGAACCTTCGGGGCGTTTATAGTAAGGGGTGGGGATTTCAGCGACAGGCATACCAAGCTCAAGGGCATGCAAACTGAGATCGGTTTCAATTTCAAATTTTTTGCTGTTTTGGACAAATGATTTTACAAACCGACGTGAAAAGACCCGATAGCCCGAAAAAATATCCGTGAAGGGGCTGTTAAAAAAGATTTTGAGCAAAGCATTGAAAATCTTGTTTCCTGTGCTATGCCCGTGTCGGTAGGATAGTTTATTTTGGGCCACGCGGCAGCCAACCACCATATCATAAAAACCGTCGGTTAACAGGGCCACCATTTTAGGAAGGTCATGAACATTGTATGTTGCATCCCCATCTAGCATCACATAAACATCAGCCTCAATGTCTGAAAACATACGCCGCACAACATAGCCTTTGCCTTGGCGTTTCTCAGATCGAACAATGGCCCCTGCTTTTTTTGCAAGATCTGCGGTGTTATCACGAGAATTGTTGTCATATACGTAAATGCTTGCCTCAGGCATAACAGATCGCAATTCACGAACCACACCGTCAATGGTTGGCGCTTCGTTGTAGCACGGCAGAAGAATAGCGATACGGGTCATATTAACCATTTCTTACTCCCCCACCACATCCCGTCCCCATTGCTGCACCAGATAATTTTGGGTTCGTTTGAGGTCCTGAATTTTCCCCTGAAAATTCCAGCGCAATGTTTTGATGACAATCTTGGGGGTCATATTGTGGATACCATAGCCAACGACGGCCCCCATATAAATCATGCACCAATACCAAGGGTTTTGTAAATAAGGCATAGCCTGCGTCAAATGCTGCCCCATGGGCAAGAGATCTTTAATGACAAGAAAAATGCAGGTGGTGTTGGTTAAACCAACGGTGTATCCTAGGGATTTCCTTGGGTTGTTATCGCGATACCAAGCTGCAAAAGTCGGCAGAGCCCCGAAAAGGGTCATGACAAAAGCCCCAAAAGAAACAAATCCAATGGCCAAAACAACAAGAAAAAACAAAATTTTGACGATAAGGTTTCGTTTTTTATAGTTGGGGGCTTTACGCGGTGTTTTCGCTTTTGACATAAAGAATTCAACCTTGCTTAAACAAAAAGATAAAGGGCGGCTATAAAGAGGCTTCCCAAGGCCGCCAACAAAATTGAGAAATTATCGCAAATGTCACGGGATACGCTTCGGATATTGTCCAGTTTAAATTGCCATTCTTTGATTTTATGAACTGTGTAAATATGATGCTTTTTGGCATCCATAAATTCGTCCATGTCCAATTTTTTTTCAGCCGTATTGTCGATCCAATCCAAAAGACGATCGATGGGACAGGGATTGTGCTGAGATTCCAGCAATTTTTGGATCATGTCACGCCGTTTTTTTGATCGGTAAATACCAATGCTCTGTAAGCTAAGATTATGCACCCAATAATACAGATCTTTTAAAGGTTGCGTATTGGTGTTTTTTTCAATTAAGGAAAGAAAACGAAGGCATCCGATGATTTTTTGTTCTTTGGGGGCCCTCTCATCGGGAAAGGCGTTTAGAAAATCATCTTTAATAAAATCATAGTGTGTGGCGGCATAAGCCATAAGATGACGGTCTATGGGAAGTTTCGCAGAAAGTTGCCCAGGATTATGCGCCGCATAATGATTAAGGGCATCCAGTATATCGGTGTTATCATACATAGCCACCGCATTCAAAAGGGGGCTCTGGCACGGGACATGGGGATTGAGTTCATAAAGGCAGCGCTCGATTCCAAAGCCCATGCCTCGTTTGGATAAAAAATTGGCAGATTCCTGATAAAGCTTGTTAAAACGCAGAACTTGGGGGGACTTTTGCTCCTTTAACGAAAGCCAGAACAAGGGGGCTTTGCTGTTGAGTAAGGCGGCTGTATCAGAACGCTTTTGTGTGTCATAAAAATAAGCTGCCAAATGATCACCAATCCCGTCCAGCGTGAAGACAACGCCCTTAAAATAAACAGGCTGTTCGGGATCCAAGGCCATAAGGCAGTAAGAGACAATAGCATCCTGCCGTATACTGGCTTCGGTGCGAGAGGCGGCAACCTTAGCGTCTTCGATGCCAACGGTGTTTTCATGTTGGCCGGAATTGCGACGCATCCAAACGCGGAAATCTTCAGAAAAAATAACATCCTGGGCCCAAGTGTGGTCTGTGCCCATTTGGTGAATCAACAGGGCAGGGCTGTTGTACTCTTGACCCTGATAGAGAAAAGGTTTGGTTGCGCTCTTTTGTGGGGGGCGATAACGTGCGTGGACTTTATTAAAATCAGCCCAAGATTCCAAATCATCAGGGGTCCAGCGTTGGCTCAGATCATCGCAAATAAGCCCCTTAAGAAGCTCGGTAATTCTTTCGGAGAACATTTGTTTTTCAAGAAAAAAAGCATAGCTTCCTTCGCTGAGCCGTCTTTTGTTTGTGTCCGCAGACGAAAGGGGTTGTAAAAATCTTGGATCTTTGAACAAAGAGAGAATGGTGACACCCAAGGCATACAAATCATAGCTTGGGTGCCCAGCCCCACGGGCCGTGGGTTCAGCAAAGCAGGTTTGCAGAGGTTCGTAGCAAGCCGGTTGTAGAAAACCTGGGGGTGTCAAAAAACCATATCCGAGGTTTAGACTTTGAAACGACAAATCATCGAAGGTGATGCGTGTTGGATGGATGGCCCGATGGGTTAAATTCAGCTGTTCAAAATCCCTCAAAATCCTAACCATGGGGCCAATCAACCATTCCGCCACATTTTTGTGAATTTGGAAAAAATTTCGGGCCTCCTGTGAGGTTAAAGAAATTTCCCCAGGTTTTTGGGCGATGATGAGGGTTTGGTTGTAGGAACTCTCTTTAACCCGAATAGGATGGGCGGCATATCCTTGAAGAAGATGGGGATTCTCAATTTTGCTTTGTGTTTCCATCAGGGAAAACCGAGGCACAATATGCGGTGCCATGACATAGGCAATTTCGTTGTGTTTCTGCGTGGCGTAGGCGGTGATATGGGGATCAAAAGAGAACGGTGGCAAAGGATTGGTAAAGTCCACCGTATCCCCTTGACCAAAGGTGACGGCCTCGGTCAGGGAAAATTTTTTAATGACATGTAGCTGATCACGGTTATCCCTCATGCCTTAGCTATGGCACAGGGATGGTTAAAAAGAGATTTATGCCTATGGCATTTGAAACAGATCGTTGGTGGTTGCGTTTATACGTGTTGAGGAGTCGAACGGCGAGAGGCTGTTAAAACAGGGGTTCGGGCGGCGCGAACCTCGTCCAGACGTCGTCTCGGGGTATGCTGAGGGGCATTTTTGAGGGATTCTGGGGACATGGCCAGAACATCCCGCACGGCAACCATAAAGTCATCTAAGGTTTGCTGGGATTCGCTTTCTGTGGGTTCAATCAACATGGCCCCCTGCACAACCAAGGGGAAATAGACCGTCATGGGATGAAAGCCTTTGTCAATCAATCCTTTGGCCACGTCCATGGTGGTTAGGCCCAAGGGTTTTAGGCTGGATTCATCAAACAACACCTCATGCATACACGGGCCATCAAAAGAAGGATGCAAAACATCCGAAAGTCCCGCGCGGATGTAATTGGCATTTAAAACCGCATCTTTCGAGGCCTGGGCAATTCCCGAGGTTCCAAAACTTTTCATATAGGTCAAGGCACGGACAAACGTGGCAAACTGTCCCCAGAATGCTTTGATCCGTCCTGTGGCATGGGATGCTTCGTCTGTGGGTGTGCTCAGCATGCGATACCCATCTTTGGCATTGCCAACAACCCAAGGGAGGGGAACAAAGGGGGCGAGCGCTTTTGAAAACACAACGGGGCCACTGCCGGGCCCTCCGCCACCGTGGGGTGTTGAGAAGGTTTTGTGCAGATTGATATGCATGGCATCCACACCCAGATCCCCTGGGCGGACCACCCCTGCTAAGGCATTAAAGTTGGCACCATCGCAGTACACATAGGCACCTTTGGCGTGCAGCGCCTCTGCCATTTTCATAATATCATCCTCAAACAACCCACATGTGTTGGGGTTGGTCAGCATGATGGCCGCAACGTCATCGGTCAGGGCGTTGTAAAACGCCTGTAAATCCAATCGTCCCCCATCGTTGGCGGGCAGGTTGCGCACGGTAAAGCCACACGCCGCGGCGGTTGCCGGATTCGTGCCATGGGCGGATTCGGGAACCAGAACGACGGTTTTTTCGTGGTGTCCATGATGATGCAGGGCGGCGCGGATGGTCAGCATCCCGCATAATTCCCCGTGCGCCCCCGCAGCGGGGGATAGGGCCACGTGGGCCAGCCCCGTTAAATTTTTCAGGAAATCGGACAATTCCCCCATCAGGGCCACCGCGCCAGGAACGCTTTCTATGGTTTGCAAAGGGTGAATGTTGGAAAAGCCTGGCAAACGGGCGGTTTGTTCGTTCAGTCGGGGATTATGCTTCATGGTGCAGGACCCCAAGGGATAAAACCCTGAATCAATGGAAAAGTTTTTTTGTGACAAACGGGTAAAGTGGCGCACCACCCGCGGCTCTGACACATTTGGCAGGGCAGGGGGGGTCAGGCGTGCCATGGACCCCAGACGATCCTTCACCAGAGGGGGGGAGGGGAGGTCAACACCGCAGGATTCCTGCGGCAATTCAAACAGCAAAGGTTCGTCAAAGTTCAGGCCTTGGTGGGGCATACAGACAGCCTCTATAAAATGGTGGGATTGGGAACATCCCCGTAAATAGCAACGGGGTCAAAGGTTTTCTCTGTTTCTTCAAAGGTCAGGGTGACTTTTTCTGAAAAAGGTTTTAGGGGGATGCTGCGGTAAAAACAGCTGCGGTATCCCACGTGGCAGCTGGCTTCCCCCAGATCGCCGCCGATGGTGACCCTAAGCCATACAGCGTCCTGATCATCGTCAATACGCATTTCTGTGACATGTTGCAAAAGGCCGCTGCTGGCGCCTTTATGCCACAGGATTTTGCGGCTGCGGCTATAATAATGGGCCTGCCCTGTTTCAATGGTTTTTTGCAGGGCTTCGGCGTTCATATAGCCCAGCATCAAAACCTCGCCGGTGTCAGCAGATGTGGTCACCACGGGTATTAAGCCGTGTTCGTCAAATTTTGGGGCTAAATCATGGCCTTCTTCAACCTGTTCAATACTGCGGCGGGGTTCGAAGGAAACAGTCATAAACGAATGGGATGGTATGGGTTTAAAAAAAACGTGTTTCTACAATAAACCACGGGCTTTTGAGGTCAAGGGATGATTTTGACAGCAGGCTTGTTTTTTTGTCCTTTTTGTGCCATATCCTGCATGGTTTTTCAGGAAAAAAGGATGCCACAGGTATGACACAACCTCTTTTGCCGCCCGATTATATTCCCAAGGATCAAGAACCCTACATGAGCGAGCTGATGCTGGCTTATTTTCGGGAGAAACTTTTGCTGTGGAAGAAAGAGATTATTCGTGAATCCACCGAAACGCTGGATCACTTGCGTCAGGAAGAGCTGCGCCAGCCCGACGATGCGGATCGCGCCACACTGGAAACCGAGCAGGAAATTGAACTGCGGACCCGTGATCGGCAGCGCAAACTGCTGGGGAAAATTGATCTGGCCATTGCCCGTATTGACAGCGGGGATTATGGATACTGTGAAGAAACAGGCGAGCCCATCGGGGTGCGCCGTTTGTTGGCCCGTCCCATTGCAACGCTGTGTATCGAGGCCCAAGAACGTCACGAACGTCACGAAAAAACCCATCGAGAGGATGAAATTTTGTGACCACCATCCCCCTTCAGATTTTGGATCACGCGCGGGATTTGCCCTTGCCGGCTTATGCAACCCCGCATAGTGCCGGCGTCGATTTGCTGGCGGCTGTGGGACAGGGGGAAGAGATTGTTCTGCGTCCCATGGAACGCGCCCTGATCCCCACGGGTTTGGCCATGGCCTTGCCAGAGGGCTTCGAGGCCCAGATTCGTCCCCGCTCCGGCTTGGCATTAAAGCATGGCATTACGTGTTTAAACAGCCCTGGCACCATTGATGCGGATTATCGCGGGGAAATCAAAATCATGCTGATCAATTTGGGCGGGGAGCCCTTTGTCATTACCCGCGGTATGCGGATCGCCCAGATGGTGGTGGCCCCGTATGTTCAGGTGACCTTTGCCCCGACAGACACTTTACCCCCCACGGAACGTGGGGCGGGTGGCTTTGGGTCCACGGGCTTGCATTAGGGGCATGGCCAGCGTCTTTCCCGCACAGCGGATCTTACAGGCGGCCCTTGGCAGCGTTTGTGCTTCTTTGCTTTATGGATTGCGGGTTTTGTCCCCACAGCGGGCGGCCCGCATCACGGGGTGGATCGCCAAAACTTTGGGGCCATACACCAGAAAGCAGGATCTGTTGCTGCGGAATCTGGCTTTTGGTTTGCCAGAGTGTCCCCATCCCCAAGAGATTGCCCGTGGTGTTTGGGAAAATCTGGGTATGGTTGTGGGGGAATTTCCCCATGGGAAGGCTTTTTTCGATCCGGAAACGGCGGATTCCTATTTAGAGATTGTGGGGGAAGAGCATTTTCGCTATGTGGCCAGCCATGGCCCCGTTTTGTTTATCAGCGGGCATTTTGGGAATTGGGAATTGTTTGCGGCGGTGGCGGCGCGTTACGACGCCCCGTTTCGTCGGTTTTATCGAGCGTCCAACAATCCATTTTTAGAAACCTTGATCCAACGGATTCGCGGCCAAATTCCAGGGGGTTTTGTGGCCAAGAGCACCGCGCGGGAGGTTGTTGCCTGTATCAAAGCGGGGGAAAACCTAGGGTTTTTGATTGATCAGAAAACGCGCCACGGGGATGATGTGATGTTTTTGGGGCATCAGACCAAATTTCCCTCCACCCCGTTTGAGCTGGCGCTGCGCTATAATCTGCCCCTGATGCCGGCGCGGTGTGAGCGTTTGGGGCCAGCCCATCATCGCATTACGTTATACCCCCCTATGGTGGGCGCCCCTGATCTTCAGGGGCGTGACCGCAGGGTGGACCTGATTCAGCGGGCGGCCACACTCATGGAAAGCTGGATTCGGGAAACCCCCCAGGATTGGCTGTGGCTGCATGATCGGTGGTTGCTGGGCAAGCAACAACGACCACCGGCGGTGATTGTGAAGCCATAATCCAGAAATGTCGGTGTGGGCGTGGCAGGTTATCCCTGCCGATAACTTAGGGCCTCTTTCAGATGGGGCATGCCGACGTGTTCGGATTCTGCCATATCGGCGATGGTGCGGGCCACGCGCAATACGCGGTTGTAACCCCGTGCGGACAGGCGCAATTTTTCCGCGGCGTTTTGCAGGAAGGTTTCGGTTGGGCCATCCAAAGCGGTTTGTGCGTACAGCAAATCCCCATCAATGTCCGCATTCAGTTTTTTTTGATAGGGGGCATAGCGCTGGCGTTGCACATCCCGCGCACGGGTGACGCGGGCGCGGACGGTGGCGCTGTCTTCCCCCGCGGCAATGCGGCTGAGTTCATACGGTTTGACGGGCTCCACATCCAATCGCAAATCAATACGATCCAGCAGGGGACCTGAAAGGCGACGCGTATAGTCCTCTCCGCATGCCGGTGCGCGGGAACAGGCTCGCTCAACATCCGTCAAATAGCCGCAGCGACAGGGATTCATGGCCGCCACCAACTGAATGTTGGCGGGATAGGTCACATGGGCGTTGGCCCGCGAAACGGTGGTGTATCCGGTTTCCAGAGGTTGGCGCAAAGAATCGAGGGCGGCCCGCTGAAATTCCGGCAGCTCATCCAAAAACAAAATGCCTTGGTGGGCCAGCGAGATTTCCCCTGGCTTGGCGCGAATGCCACCCCCTACAAGGGCAGGAATGGACGCCGAGTGATGGGGGTCACGGTAGGGGCGATCCATAATCAGCATCCCTTCTTTCAGCTGTCCGGCGATGCTGTGGATCATGCTGACTTCCAGGGCTTCTTCGGGGGAAAGAGGCGGCAAAATGGTGGTCATGCGCGAGGCCAGCAAAGATTTTCCAGCCCCCGGGGGGCCAGAAAGCAAAACATTGTGCCCTCCGGTGGCCGCAATTTCCATGACCCGTTTGGCGCTTTCTTGGCCCCGCACGTCCCGCCAATCGCCACGGGGTTTTCTGGCATCTTGGGCCAAGGGGAGGGGGGGGCTCAGGCGTTGGCGCTGCAGGATATGGTTGGTCAGGGCCACCAAGGAATCCGGCGCCAAAATGGACAGCTCGCCGGCCCACGCCGCTTCGCTGCCGTTGCCTTCTGGGCAAATCAGGCCGCATCCCTGGGCGTTGGCGTGAACGGCAGCGGGTAAAATACCACTGACGGGGGTGAGGAGGCCATCTAAGGCCAGCTCGCCCATGGCATAATAGGCATCAATGGCCCCTTGGGGAATGACCCCCATGCCAACCAACAGACCCAAAGCAATGGGCAGATCAAAGTGATTGCCTTCTTTGGGGACATCCGCCGGTGATAAATTAACAGTGATTCGTTTGGGGGGCAGGGCCATCCCAATGGCATGCAGGGCAGAGCGCACCCGTTCCCGTGATTCCGCCACCGCCTTATCCGCCAGTCCCACAATCTGAAAACCAGGAACCCCATTGGCCAAATGCACCTGAACGTCAATGTCCAGCACATCCATGCCATAAAAACTAGAGGTTCGTACCCGAGCAACCATGGGGATCATCTCAATAAAAAAACAACCCTACAAGAGTATGTTTCTAGGGGCAAGCGCCTTGTCTCTTGGCCGCAATCATGTATCCAAAAAACTTCTCAGCTGGCGGGACCGTGACGGGTGTTTCAGTTTCCGCAGGGCTTTGGCCTCGATCTGGCGGATACGCTCTCTGGTGACAGAGAATTGCTGGCCCACTTCCTCTAGTGTGTGATCCGTGTTCATTCCAATACCAAAACGCATCCGCAAAACGCGCTCTTCGCGGGCCGTCAGGGTGGAGAGGATTTTGGTGGTGGTGTCCTTCAGGTTGGCATGGATAGCGGCATCCAACGGAATGATGGTGTTTTTATCCTCAATGAAATCCCCAAGAGAGCTGTCTTCTTCATCCCCCACGGGCGTTTCCAGACTGATGGGCTCTTTGGCGATTTTCATGACCTTGCGGACTTTATCCAGCGGCATTTGCAGCTTAACGGCCAATTCCTCGGGTGTGGGTTCGCGGCCAATTTCATGCATCATTTGGCGCGATGTGCGCACAATTTTATTGATGGTTTCGATCATATGAACAGGGATCCGAATGGTTCGGGCCTGATCTGCGATGGACCGTGTGATGGCCTGACGAATCCACCATGTGGCATAGGTGGAAAATTTGTAGCCTCGGCGGTATTCAAATTTATCCACGGCCTTCATCAGGCCAATGTTACCCTCTTGGATCAAATCCAAAAATTGCAGTCCTCGGTTCGTATATTTTTTGGCAATGGAGATGACAAGGCGCAGGTTGGCCTCGATCATTTCTTTTTTGGCGCGGTTGGATTCCCGCTCGCCCCGCTGAACGGTTTGGACAACGCGGCGAAATTCCGAAATGGGCAGCCCGCTTTGGGCGGAAATTTCGGAAATCATCTCGCGTGTTGCGGTGATTTCATCACAGTATTTTTCAATAAACATCTGCCAAGGCTTGGATTTTCGATCCGCCATGCGATCCACCCACGTGGGATCCAGCTCGGAGCCAAAATAGCTTTGCAAAAAATCACTGCGCTTGATTTTGCATTTTTCAGCCAGACGCAACAGCTTCCCTTCCTGCTGCATCAGGGATTTGTTCATGCCATACAGCTGTTCCACCAACTGTTCCAAACGTTCGTTATTCAGATGGATGCTTTCCAGCAGCGTGACGATTTCTTTATGTTTGGTGTTATAGGCCTCTTCTTCCGTTGGTTGCAGCGTGTGGCCTTTTTGTAACAACTCAATGCGGTTTTCCTGCAGGGCCCGCAAATCCTCGTAAACCAGACTGATTTTTTTGAATGTTTCCAAAACCTGGGGCTTTAAACGCTCTTCCATGGCAGAGAGGGACACACCAAAACCCTCGGTATCCTCATCGTCGTCTTCGTCGTCATCTGCGTCTGGGGCAGGTTTTTCTGCGTTTTTTTCAGTTTCGTCTGTCACGGGGGATTCAGGGGAAGACTCTGGCTCAGCATTCGCCTCTTCCGTGGCTGGGGATTCATCGTCTTTTTTTAATTCTTCAGGGGGGAGCAAGCTTTCCAATAACTCTGCCGGTGCCTCGCCGTCAGCCCCATATGTGGCTTCCAAATCAATAACATCACGCAGCATAATTTTGTTTTCGGTCAACGCATCATACCAGGCACTGATGGCCAGCATGGTTAAGGGGCTTTCACAAATTCCCCCGATCATGCGTTCCCGCCCTGCCTCGATCCGCTTGGCAATTTCAACCTCACCTTCACGGGATAGCAGACCTTTGTTGCCCATTTCAGACAGATAAACCCGAACGGGATCATCGTAGTGGGAAACGGAACTATCGTCGATATTTCCCGACGTGCGCTCTTCCCCGACAAAGGCTTCGGATGCGGCTTCATCGCCGGCTTCGTCATCATCGGCTAATTTGCGACGTTTATTTTTTGCGCTTTCTTCTTCCTCTAGCCCATCAAGATCATCGTCATCCACGATATCAATGCCCGCCGCCCCGATTTTGGCGATAACTTCGTCAATTTGTTCGGACGAAAAGGCCTCGGTTGGCAAAATATCGTTTAACTGATCATAGGTGATATAGCCTTTAAGCTTGCCAATTTTCCGAAGTTTTTTAAAGGATTCTTCAAAGGTTAAAATCCCAGAAGATCCCAAAACCTCTTCAGTTTCCATGGTATCCAAATGTTTTTTTTCGGCCATTGGGGTTTACAGGCTCCGATAAGGGTTCAGGGGTGATTAGTTCAGAAAACCATTTAAAAAACGTTTCATCGCAGGGGTGTTGCGGCCTTTTTTTGCCGAGATTGAGACAGGTCTAAGCTTCGTTTCAGTTTCAGACAACTTTCGTGCCAAAGATCATAAACATCATGGGACGGCTTTAAAAACAACTGGGGCATGACAGCGTCTGATTTCCAAAGTTCCAGCGCCTGAAGCGCATTCTGAATCCACTGGGATGGATTGATATAGGGTTGGTCTGTTGTTTTGTCAAGTCCCTGAACCGCCATGTCCACCATGCGCCCCCGAATCCCATCAATCAACGGGTTGGGAAACGTCAAATGCCCCAAAAGTTCCGCGGCATCTTCTAACCACTCTGGATGATGGGCCAAATCCGCCAGCAGGGCGCAACACATCCGATCCAAATTGGCTTTGGGGGACGGCAGCGGCCCGCCCATCCCAGCAAAGGGTTTTTGTTTTGAAGGGTTAAAGCGGGATGTTCGGATGTTATAAAAGCGATCCCGAATATCCTGTTTATAAAAGGCCTTTAAGTCCGGATCCCGAATGACGTCGCAATCCAAAAGCAGCTGTTTCATCAGAGCCGCCCGCTGGTGGCCGGACCCCCCCAGTGTTTGATGATGAATGCGCATCCAAAAATCCAGAATCGACAGGGGATGATTTTGCATTTGATCCCAGCGGGCCTGTCCCCCTGCGGCCATCAGGCTGGCGGGGTCTTCGCCGGCATCCATCATCATGATGGCGATGGATTTTTCGGGGCGCAAATCCGGCAAAATACGCTGGATGCAGCGCTCGGCTGCCCGCATGCCGGCGGCATCCCCATCAAAGCACACCACAATCTGATCCACCAAAAACCACAGGATGGACATTTGGGTTTCCGTAAAGGCCGTCCCCAGCGGCGCCACGGCATCGCTGTAACCCTGTTGGTGTAACAGGATAACGTCCGTATACCCCTCCACCACCGTGGCGCGGCGGGTTTTTCTGAGCGTAGGCAGCGCCTGAAACAACCCATAAAGCATTTGATTTTTTTGGAAATGCTCCGTTTCAGGGGAATTCAGGTATTTGGGGGCATCGGCATGATCCGTAACGCCCCCCCCGGGCAGGGTTCGGCCCCCAAAGGCCACAATGTTTCCCTTTCGATTTTGGATGGGAAACATCACACGGTGGCGAAACCGGTCAAAGGGGGGGCGGTTTGGATCTTTTTGCACGCACAGCCCCGCATCCACCATATCGTGGGGGCGGTGGTCTCTGGTCATCAAAAAACGGCTGAGGGCATCCCACGCATCGGGGGCGAACCCTAAAGAAAAGTGCTTCACGCTGGCGGCGGTTATGCCCCGCTGGGTCAGATACCGCTGGGCGGCGCCGTCGCTGGCCAAGGTATGCTGATAAAAAGCACTGGCCTGTTCATACAGCGTAAAATACCGCGTGTCCTCAGCAGGGGCGGGGGCGGTTTCCGCTGTGGGTATCGTCAATCCCCCCAGATCCGCCAGTGTTTTCACTGCGGCTAAAAATCCCCCCTTATCAAAATCCTTCACAAATTTAATGACATCGCCGCTGGCGCCGCAGCCAAAGCAATGAAAAAATTGTTTGCTGGGAATGACGTGAAAGGACGGGGTTTTTTCGGTATGAAACGGACATAACCCCTTATACTCATGTCCTGCTTTTTTCAGGGGGATGCGGGCGCGGATCACATCCTCGATCCGCACGGATTCACGCAAACGTTCCAAAAAATCATCAGACAGGGTCACCATAACGCCACTATAGGCCAAGGCTGCCTATGGGGAAAGGGCCTTGCCCCTGCCGCGATGGTTTTCTTGGGTTGGTTTTCAGTGGACGCCCCAAAAAAATTTCCAAAATGTGATTCACATCACATCACATCACATCACATCACATCACATCATAATCAGGGGGTAAATTCTTACCAGCCCCGTTGCTGGTTGCTCCTGATGAAGGTCACCCTTCACCTCGTCGCGCTAAGCGACTATGAACCCATGGACAGGTATGGTGATCCCAGCGATCGCCATTTTGATTTTCCCCTCGACCTCGATTTTAGTGACGCTCTCTTGGAGGGCCTTACCCTCGTAAAAGAAGGTTTAAAAGGGCGGGTTATCCTAGATGGGCAACAAGTTGCCTCTATAGACTTGCCGTATGAATATAGGGACACGAGGTATCAGTTCATGGTATGCGGGCCCAGACGCAAACTGTGATATTCAAAAAGGGGCAGGCTTCGGCCTGCCCCTTCGCCGTTTTTAGGCCTCCGCCAGAACGTCCTGCATGGTGTGCATTTCTTCCAGACATTTACCGGCACCCAAGACCACACAGTTCAGGGGGTCTTTGGCAACGATGACGGGCAGGCCCGTGGCCTGGTGCAACAATTTATCCAGATTGTTTAGCAAAGCGCCCCCGCCCGTCAGCAAAATTCCGTGAT
Source organism: Alphaproteobacteria bacterium (assembly GCA_044375675.1). Taxonomy (GTDB): domain Bacteria; phylum Pseudomonadota; class Alphaproteobacteria; order JAJTHO01; family CANGYM01; genus CANGYM01. The sequence continues at coordinate 38,670 of JBILMD010000008.1, read as the reverse complement.
CCACGATATCGGCGGACAATTCGGGGGGTGTGTGTTCCAAGGCCTCTTGCACGGCCTCAATCATGGCGGTGATGGGCTCGGACAGGGCTTCGGCCACCTGTTTTTCATTAATTTCGATTTCTTTCGGCACGCCCTCCACCATGTCGCGACCACGGATTTTGATGACTTTACCAATGCCCGATGCGGGTTTGATGGCCGTTCCAATTTCTATTTTGATGCGCTCGGCCGTGGCTTCACCAATCAGCAGGCTGCATGTGCGGCGCACGTAACTGATGATGTTTTCATCCATAATATCGCCCCCAACCCGAATGGATCGGGCATACACCAATCCCCCCAAGGATGTGACGGCCACCTCTGTGGTGCCGCCGCCAATGTCCACCACCATGCTTCCTTTGGGCTCGGTGACAGAAATGCCGGCGCCCAAAGCGGCTGCCATGGGTTCCTCAATCAAATAAACCGCCCGTGCGCCGGCCCGTTCGGCGGATTCCTGAATGGCGCGGCGTTCAATTTCTGTGGCGCTGGAGGGAACACAAATCACCACGCGTGGGTTGGCAAACATTTTGCGATTATGCACTTTTTGAATAAAGTGTTTGATCATTTCCTCGGCGATATGAAAATCCGAAATCACGCCGTTGCGCAGGGGACGTATCGCCGTAATGTTGGCGGGGGTTTTTCCCAGCATCTGCTTAGCATCGGCCCCAACGGCTAAAACAATTTTTTTGTTTTTCACGTTGGCAATGGCAACCACCGAAGGTTCATTCAGCACGATCCCGCGCCCCTGAACATAAACCAATGTGTTGGCCGTTCCCAAATCAATAGCCATATCAGACGAAATTCTTCCAAAAAGTCGTGAAAACATGCCAAGCACTCCTGAGGTGTTTTTTCTTCTTTTGTTATGTTGCGATTTTTTAAGGATCGACATAGTCACACTTTGCTAGGTATTGTTAAAAAAAAGGTTAACACAAATTCAGGGCTGCGTATTTTTTTAAACATGATTTATGTTCTCTCTCCGCCCGATGTCCTGCCCCCGTTGCGGGATATCGCCATGATATGCGGCCATCCCGCTGTGAAGGCGTTTCAGATCCGCCTGAAATCGGCCCCACAGTTAACGATTGCACAGGCTGTGCGTGCTGTCCAGCCCCTTTGTCTGGCCCATCAGGTGGCCCTGATTCTGAATGATGATCCCGCTCTGGCCAGCAGTTTGGGATGTGATGGGGTGCATCTGGGGTCAGAGGACACCGCCGTGGCCACGGCGCGGGCCCAAATGCCCCCTGGGGCCATCATCGGGGCCTCGTGTTATAACGACATCGCCTTGGCTTTGCGGGCCAGGGAAGACGGGGCCAGTTATGTGGCCTTTGGGGCCGTTTACCCCAGCATCACGAAACAGGCAAAAACCCGCGCCTCTCTGGGTCTTTTTGGGGCATGGAATGATCTTCAGGCCCATGCCCCCTTGCCAAGCGTGGCCATTGGTGGCATACAGCTAAGCGCTGTGCCAGAAATCCTCAGCGCAGGTGCCCGCGCTGTTGCCCTTTGCAGCGGCATTTGGCACGACGTTGGGGCCGCGTTGCAGCAGATGGATGGTTTGATCAATCAATATGGGGATCCACAATGGATGTGAACGCCAACGATTTAAAAGTCGGAAATATTGTCAATCATAAGGGCAAATTATGGGTCATCTTAAAAACGATGCATACCCAGCCTGGCAAGGGGGGCGCCTATATTCAGGCCGAGATGAAAGCCCTGCTCGAAGGCACCAAATTGAACGAGCGTTTTCGGTCCTCAGAGCGCATTGATCGCGTGCGTCTGGACGAAGAAATCTATCAATTCCTGTTTTTGCAGGATGACATGATTACCCTGATGCACAAAGAAACGTTCGAGCAAATCACCCTGCCCAGCGATATTTTGGGCGATGCCTTGCCGTTTTTGCAGGATGATATGGATGTGACGGTGTTGTTTTACGATAGCAAGCCCCTGAGCGTCACCCTGCCGGAAACGGTGGTACTGGAGATTGTTGAGGCGGAGCCCACCATCAAAGGCCAGACGGCCACCTCGTCTTACAAGCCCGCCCTGCTTTCCAACGGGGAAAAAATTATGGTTCCCCCCTATCTTGAGGCCGGCGCCAGAGTGGTCGTGGACACACGAGACGGCAGCTTTGTGGAAAAAGCCAAAGGGTAAGGTTCCGGGGGTAAAATTCTGGGAAAAAAATGCAACGGCCCTTGACATCTTAGGGGGCCGTGCCTACCTAAGGCTTAGCGGTGATCAGCCACCGTTTTTTATTTCAAATGAATAGAGGTTACATTTATGAACTTTCGGCCCTTACACGACCGCATTTTGGTGCGTCGTCTGGAACAAGACGAAAAAACCGCGGGCGGGATCATTATTCCCGACACAGCCAAAGAAAAGCCCATTCAGGGAGAGGTTGTTGCCGCGGGTCCCGGTGCCCGTAATGATAAAGGTGAGATTGCCGCTTTGGATGTCAAAGTTGACGATGTCATCCTGTTTGGAAAATGGTCAGGGACCGAAGTCAAAATTGACGGTCAAGAGTACCTGATTATGAAAGAATCCGATGTTCTGGGTGTTCTCACCGGTGCCTCGGCCAAGAAAAAAGCCGCTTAAATTTATCCAACACAAAGGAAATCTAAACTATGACTGCAAAATTGATTCGCTTTGGCAGCGATGCGCGTGATGAAATGATCAAAGGTGTGATCAAACTCGCGGATGCTGTTTCTGTCACCTTGGGCCCCAAGGGTCGTAACGTGGTGATTAAAAAATCCTTTGGCGCCCCCCAAATCACCAAAGACGGTGTCACGGTTGCCAAAAGCATCGAGCTGGCCGAGCCTTTCCAAGACATGGGCGCCCAGCTGATCCGTGAAGTGGCCAGCAAAACCAACGATCTGGCCGGTGATGGTACAACCACCGCCACCGTTTTGGCCCGTGCCATTATTGTTGAGGGCAACAAAGCCGTCGCCGCTGGCATGAACCCCATGGATCTGAAACGGGGTATTGATCTGGCCGTTGGCAAGATTGTTGAATTCCTGCAAAAACAATCCAAAGCCATTTCTTCATCCGAAGAAATTTCCCAAGTGGGCACCATTTCTGCCAACGGGGAAAAAGACATCGGGGAAATGATCGCCAGTGCCATGAAAAAAGTGGGCAACGAAGGCGTCATTACCGTTGAAGAAGCCAAAAGCTTGGCCTCTGAGCTGGATGTTGTGGAAGGAATGCAGTTTGACCGCGGTTACCTGTCCCCTTACTTTGTGACCAATTCTGAAAAAATGGTCGCTGAGCTGGACAACCCGTTCATTTTGCTGCACGACAAAAAACTCAGCGGTTTGCAGTCTTTGCTGCCCGTTTTGGAAGGTGTGGTTCAAAGTGGACGTCCGCTGTTGATTATTGCTGAAGATGTGGAAGGCGAAGCCCTCGCCACACTGGTGGTGAACAAACTGCGCGGTGGTCTGAAAGTGGCCGCTGTGAAAGCCCCTGGTTTCGGTGATCGTCGCAAATCCATGCTGGAAGACATTGCCATTTTAACCGGCGGTGAAGTGGTTTCCGAAGACATCGGGATCAAACTGGAAAATGTCACACTGAACATGCTGGGAACAGCCAAAAAAGTGCGCATTACCAAGGACGACACCACCATCATCAACGGTAACGGCAAAAAAGGCGACATTGACGCCCGCTGCGCCCAGATTCGTGCCCAGATCGAAGACACATCTTCGGATTACGACAAAGAAAAACTGCAAGAGCGTCTGGCCAAACTGTCCGGCGGTGTGGCGGTGATTCGCGTTGGTGGGGCCACGGAAACTGAGGTGAAAGAGCGTCGTGACCGTGTGGATGATGCTTTGCATGCCACCCGCGCTGCCGTTCAAGAGGGCATCGTTGCCGGTGGGGGTCGTGCCCTGCTGTTTGCAACCAGCGTTCTGGCCAACCTGAAGGGGGAAAATGCCGATCAAAACACAGGGATCGACATTATCCGTCGCGCTTTGCAGGCCCCTGTTCGTAAAATCACAGAAAATGCTGGCTATGACGGCGCTGTGATTGCGGGCAAATTGCTGGAAAGCACAGACGGCAACCACGGCTTTAACGCCCAGACCGGTGAATACGTGGACATGATCAAGGCTGGTATTATCGACCCCACAAAGGTTGTGCGTACCGCGCTGCAGGATGCCGCTTCCGTGGCGTCTCTCTTGATCACCACCGAAGCCATGGTGGCGGATAAGCCTGAGCCTAAAAACGACAACACCCCTGGTGCCGGTGGCATGGGGGATATGATGGGCGGCATGGGCGGATTCTAAGGGATCCTTCGTAACCCTGCATCAGCAAAAAGCCTCACCCCTTGGGAAACGGGGGGTGGGGCTTTGTCTTTTGTGTTTTGGCCGTGTATAATTTTCTTGCATACCCTTGGGCAAAAGTGGTATGCGTCCTTTTCTGTATGCCTTTCGGCACAGGATATGGGCCTGTAGCTCAGCTGGTTAGAGCGCACCCCTGATAAGGGTGAGGTCGGTGGTTCGAGTCCACTCAGGCCCACCATACTATGGTGGTCATGATCCCAAATGATTTTTAATGATAGGAATAAACGTCTATGACAACCCTGATTGATATCACCGCACGCGAAATTTTGGATTCCCGTGGATACCCCACGGTTGAGGTTGACGTTCGTCTGGATGGCGGGGCTTTGGGCCGCGCCGCTGTGCCGTCTGGGGCCTCTACAGGCCTTTATGAGGCCGTAGAAAAGCGCGACGGTGATGCCAAACGCTATGGTGGCAAAGGCGTTCTGAAGGCTGTTGAAGCCGTCAATACTGAGATTGCTGATGCCCTCATCGGTATGGATGCCTGTGATCAGGTGGGGATTGATCAGGTTTTGATTGATTTGGATGGGACAGAAAACAAGGGGCGTTTGGGGGCCAATGCCCTGCTGGGCGTGTCTTTGGCCACGGCCCGCGCCGCGGCCGCTTTTCAGGATGTGCCGTTATATCGGTCCTTGGGGGGCACCTTTGCCTCTTTGTTGCCTGTGCCCATGATGAACATCATCAATGGCGGACAACATGCGGATAATGATCTGGATGTTCAAGAGTTTATGATTATGCCCGTGGGGGCCTCTTCGTTTTCCGAAGGGCTGCGCATGGGGTCTGAGATTTTTCATGCCCTGAAAAGCATCCTGAAAACCAAAGGCCTGGGCACCAACGTGGGGGACGAGGGGGGCTTTGCGCCCGCCATTGCCTCAACCCGCGCGGCGTTGGACTTGCTGGAATCGGCCATAACGCAGGCGGGGTACAGCAGCGGCCGTGATGTGGTTTTGGCGCTGGATGTGGCGTCATCCGAATTGTATCGGGACGGTCAGTATCACTGGCATGGGGAAACATTGACGCTTTCGGCGGATGCCATGGTCAATTATTACGACACCCTAACCCGCGATTACCCCATTGTGTCCATTGAGGATGCCCTGGATCAACAGGATTGGACGGGCTGGCAGGCATTAACCAAAACGCTGGGCCACCGGTTGCAGTTGGTGGGGGATGATTTGTTTGTCACCAACGTCAAGCGTTTGCAGCAGGGTCTGGACCAAGGGGCCGCCAACGCCATTTTAATTAAGGTCAATCAGATCGGAACGTTAACCGAAACATGGCGTGCCATTGATTTGGCCCATGGTCATGGTTATGCCTCTGTCATGTCCCACCGTTCGGGGGAAACTGAGGATGCCATGATTGCCGATTTGGCCGTGGCCTTTGGCACCGGACAGATCAAAACGGGATCCCTGTCCCGCAGCGATCGCTTGGCCAAATACAATCAATTGATCCGTATCGAAGAGGCCCTGGGCACATCCGCCCGCTACGCCGGCGCCACACTGGCCCAAAAATGGATGAAGGCGCCCCTGAATCAGGCGGCTTGATTGTTAAAATCAGGGCTGGGGGGTCTGAATAAAGAAAAAGGGGAGACAAGCTTTTGGCTTCCTCCCCCTTAAACGCAGTAGCCCTACATGCTTGTTTCAGCAATCGAGAACCATGTCGTTGTAAACGGGCTTGCCGTCTAGTCCCAAGACGGCTGGACCATCTGGCATCATGGGAACCGTTCCGAAGCAGAGCCCTATGGCTCCTGCAGGCAGAGCAATGGGCTCATTTTCTACTGTCTTTATAGTTCCATCATCGTTTTGAAGGGTGAAACTGATTTTGACTGTTGTCATTAGAGACTCCAGAAAGTGTTGCCCCCTCATTATGATGTGATGTGATGTGATGTGATGTGATGTTTATCACATTGTGTTGGAAATTTTTTTGGGTGCCAAGGCTATGCCCCTTAAGGGCCCTTCGCCGATCCAATAAGACAACACAAACCCTTGAACCCCTGTTCATAGTGGTGAATAATGAAAATGGCCAACGTTTTCCAAAGAATGCCAGAGTTTCCATGACGGTGATCAAAAAAACAAAGGGTGATATGACGCGGGATCATTTGCGGTCCTGTGCCTTGGCCCTGTTGTGTGTGCATGGGTATGCCGCCATGACGGTGCGTATGGTGGCGGACAAAGCCGGCTTGGCCGAAGGGGCCCTGTATCGTCACTACCCCAGCAAAGAGGCCATGATTCGGGAATTGTTTTCCGAAGAAACCGCGCGGGTGACGCTGGCCATTCGTGATTTAAAAGCGCAGGCGGCGGATGAAACGGCGTTTTTATCGTCGCTGGTGGTGTATCTGTGCCGGCTGTATGATGAAAAACCGCTCACCTTTCGATTGGTGTTTTTTCCCGATCCGGGATTAAAGGAAAAAATTCATCTGGATGATACAAAACCGTTTCAAGAGGTCAGCCTGTCCCTAGAGGCTTTGTTCAAGGGGCGAGAGCGGGAACTGACCCCATTGGCCGCCCGTGTGCTGGCGGCGCAGGCTTTGGGATTGATCCTTTATACGGCGCAAATGATGGACAAAAAGCATTTTGACCCGCCCATGATGGACATGTCCCACGAATTGATTGAATCCCTGATGCGCATGGTGGTGCGGCGGTTTATGCCCGCTTAGGTGGGGGTTATTTCAGATCGGCGCAGGCGGCGTGAATGCGTTTCATGGCTTCCTTCAGCTTGTCCAAACTGGTGGCGTAGGAAATCCGGAAATAGGGACTCAGGCCAAAGGCTTCCCCTTGGACACAGGCCACGTTGGCTTCTTCCAACAGATAGGTCACCAAGTCTTGGTCTGTGTGAATCACGGCGCCCTTGGGGGTGGTTTTGCCCATCAGAGCCGCGCAGGAAATATAGACATAAAAGGCCCCCTCTGGCTTTAACGCCGACAAGCCCGGAATGGCATTGATGGCATCCACCACGAAATTGCGGCGGCTGGCAAAGGATGCCTGCCAGTCTTTCAGGAAGCCTTGGGGCCCGTTCAGGGCCTCCACCGCCGCGGCCTGCGCGACTGAGCACGCGTTGGTGGTGGACTGGGATTGAATTTTCACAATGGCGGCAATCAGGGATTTTTCCCCCGCGCCGTAGCCGATACGCCATCCGGTCATGGCATAGGATTTGGACACACCGTTAACCACCAAAACGCGGTCTTGCAGCGAAGGATCGGCCTCTAGCAAGGTATGATACGCAAAACCATCATACACCAGATGTTCATAAATATCATCGCACATCACGTGAACGTGGGGATGGGCGTGCAGGACTTTGGTGATGGCCTTCAGCTCCTCCATCGTATAACAGGCCCCCGTGGGGTTCGATGGGCTGTTGAGAATCAACCACTTGGTTTTGGGCGTAATGGCGCGGGTCAGGGCATCCGGCGTTAATTTAAATCCATCGCTTTCTGGGCAGGACACAATCACAGGCACGCCCGCCGCAAACAGGGTCATATCGGGATAGGATACCCAGTACGGGGCGGGTACGATGACTTCATCCCCTGGGTTCAGGGTGGCCAGCAAGGCATTGAACAAAACCTGCTTGGCCCCTGTGCCCACCACGATTTGATCGGGGGCGTAGGTCAGGTTATGGTCGCGTTTCATTTTGGCAATGACGGCCTTTTTCAGGGCGGGGGTACCGGCAACGTCGGTGTAGCGTGTTTCGCCCCGATTCATGGCCTCAGTGGCGGCCTGTTTGATGGTGTCGGGGGTGTCAAAATCGGGCTCTCCCGCGCCCAGCCCGATGATGGGCAGACCTTGGGCCACGAGGGCCGCAGCCTTTTGTGTCACTGCCAAGGTGGGGGAGGGTTTGACCAGAGACAAGCGGTCTGCCAAAAAAGCCATAGGGAAGATCCTTCACACGAAATCACGAATGTTCTTTTTTACACAACCTCTAGGGTGTGATCAAGGCCAAATCCCCATAACCGCGTTCTGCCAGAACCTGTTTTAATGGGGCCACGTCGGATGGGTCCAATGGGCCGATGCGGACCTTGTGCGGTATGTTGTCCGACTGTTCAAAAACCTTGGTTTTCAGGGAAACATCCGGTATGGCCATCAGGTCGCGGGCCATGGCGGCGGCGGCCTCAGGATTTTGAAAGGCACCGGCCTGCAGATAAAGCTCTTCCCCCGTGGGTTGGGGTGGGATGGTGGCAGCGGCCAAAGCCGTGGGCTCTGGGCCCCCTTTCCAAACGGCAATATCCTGTGGTCTGGCACCGGCGTTCAGGGCAACCTCGTAACTTTCGTTTGGTAGCAATTCCACCACCACGGGGGCTAGGCCTTGGCCGTGAAAGCCAAGGGCTTTGGCCGAGGCCTCAGACAAGTCAATCAACCGCGTATCCACGAAGGGTCCACGATCATTCACCCGCAAAATGGCCGATTTCCCATTGCGCTGATTTGTCACCCGCACAACAGAGGGCAGGGGCAGGGTTTTGTGGGCGGCGGTTAGTTGATGTTTGTCAAAAACTTCCCCGTTGGCCGTGGATTTGTCATGAAATTCAGATCCATACCATGACGAAATGCCCGATTCTTTATAGGACACAGGCAAAAGGGGCGTATAGGTCCGCCCGTCAATGGTATAGGGCTTGCCCACCTTGAACGTTCCCCGACTTTGGGGGACGAAGGGGGCGGGTGTTGTGGGCTTTTCCGTGGCCGCACAGGCGGACAAAAAGAGCATCAGGGCAAGGGGGAGGGACCTAAATCGCATCGGCCAACAGCCCAACGCTGAGCACAAAATACCGTGACCGGTTCCATTTCATCAAAACCTGAGCGTTGTCATACACCAAAAAGGCCTGAGCGGGATTATCATCCATCACCCACAGGCTGGCCATGATTTTGCCCCCGCTGGGCAAGGGGCTGCCGGTGTGGGTCTGAACGCCCATTTTCCGCCATTCGGATAGGGGTTTGGGGTCTTTTAGGGCCTCTTCGGAAAGATCCATACCTTCTGGCAATTTCACGGGGCGGCCCCAGTTTTGGCCCGTTTTCCAGCCGTGTTCTTTTAAATAATTGGCAATAGAGGGAAAAATATCTTTGGGGTTCGTCCAGATATCGCGGTGCCCATCACCATCGCCGTCCACGGCGTAGTTTTCAAAGCTGGTGGGCATAAATTGACATTGTCCCATGGCCCCTGCCCAAGATCCAATAAAGGCATCCAGATCAATATGCCCCTGATCCAGAATTTTTAGGGCGGCGAGCAGTTCCGTTTCAAAAAAATCGCGGCGGCGTCCCTCGAACGCCAAGGTGGCTAAGGATTCCACCACCGGAAACCCGCCCGTAATCACGCCGTAATGGGTCTCCACACCCCACAGGGACACCATGATTTCCGCCGGAACGCCGTATTTTTTGGAAACGCTTTTTAGCAAATCCTGATAATCCCGCAGGCGGGCGGTGCCGGTGCCCACGCGCTCTTCGGACACAACGCGGTCAATGTATTCGGAAAAAGTCACTTTTTTTTCGGGCTGTTTTTGATCCAGCGCGATGATGCGTTCGTTGGGCTGATCCAGGGTGTTTAGGGCCGCGTCCAACGTCGTCTGTGAAATGCCCGCCTGTTGGGCGCGGGCGGCAAAATCATGGCGCCACGTCAAAAAATCCTCCGCCGCCGCTGTGGGCGCCGCCCCCAACCAAAGGGCCAGACAACCAACAACTAGGGGCTTGAGCATGGCGCAATCTCTCTCTAACGGGTCTTTCTGTTGTTGTGCCACGCCCATCAGGGGATGGCAAATTGTTTTTGAAATTTTTTTCTTGGTTTTTTGGGGGGGATGTGGGATATTGGATGAGGCGTTAAAGGTTTTTATCCATCATGAATACAACAATAGATTATTTTTGTGCTCAATTTAAATTTCTTCAGACGGGTTCTGATTGCGCTTTAACTGGCCCATGCAATGTAAACATTTCCCAAGTTACTGGGATAGGGGATAACCCCGAGGAGATGGGCCCTTTTCAAAAAATGCTTTTTGATATTGTAGAAAGCTTTGCCGAGTCAATAAAACAGGCAATCAATCAAAGCAAGGCTTCGGGCGTTGGGGGGCAATCTGCCTCTGTTGCGTCCGGTGCAACCAATAATATTAGGCCTTTCAGGTCCGCTCAAGCAGAGTTTAATGTAACTGCTGCCTTGGCTACTGCGGGAGCAGCAAGAGGCTAAGAATCGTATTTTTCATTCCACCACCCCCATCACCTCCTCATCCACCGTGGGGTGTTTTCCAAACCACAGGGCAAAGGCTGCGGCGCCTTGATGGGCCAGCATGGCTGCGCCGTTGATCCCTTGCAGGCCCCGCCCCTGTCCCGCCGCCAGAAAGGGGGTAAGGGGGGGATTATAGGATAAATCATACAGCAAACAATCCGGCGGTACGTTTGATACATCCGGCGCCGCCGCCCCGCTGGACAGGGTATTGACCACCATTTGGGTATCGGGGGGCAGGGGGGCGCTCAGCGGTCCCGTTATCAGGTTGGGGGCTAAGGTCCGCAGGGCTTCCGCCCGCGCCAAGGTACGGTTCAGGATGATCAGGGGACAGCCAACATGATCCGATAACGCCGCCACCACCCCCCGCGCCGCGCCGCCGGCCCCCAAAATGACAATGGGGCGATGGGGTGCGGGGCAGGGGGCTTGGGTGATCAGCCCCTGCCAAAACCCAGCGGGATCGGTGTTATCCCCGATAATTTTGTCTTTTTTAAAAACCAAGGTATTCACCGCGCCCAGAGCTTGGGCATGGGGGCTGACCTCGTGACTCAGGGTCAGGGCGGCTTCTTTGTGCGGTAATGTGATGTTGCAGCCTATGGCCCCCAAAGCGTGAAGGCCCCGAATGGCGGCTGGTAAATCTTCGGGTAAAACATCAAACGCCAAATAGCGCGCAGGGATGGTGTGACGTTTCAGCCACACGCTGTGCATGGCCGGTGATTTGGAATGGGCGATGGGGTGCCCCAGAACGGCCAAAAGTTTTGTTTGGGCGGTGGTCATGCATTCAGAATCCCAAAGTGCCGCAATTGTTCCAGCAAAGGCAGGAGCGCGAGGCCCTGAATGGTGCTGCTGTCCCCCGTGACCTCGGCCATCAGGTGCAGGCCGGCCCCTTCGATCTGATAACACCCCACGGCGGACAGGGCCGTTTGGCCGTGCTGTTGCAGGTAATCCTGCAAAAACGCATCGGAAAAATCCCGCATCCTTAGGGTGGGGATGTCCAGATGCTCCCAAACCGCTTCCCCCCCGCGGTACAGGACCATGGCGGTGGGCAGGGTGTGGGTTTGGTGTCTTAAGGTTTTTAAAACGGCGGCGGCCTCGTCCAATGTTTTGGCTTTGTTATAGAGGATTTCCTGAAACACCAAAATTTGATCGGCCGCCAACACCATGGCATCGGGGTGGCGCAGGGAAACGTCACGCCCCTTTTGGTGCGCCAAAAACAAGGCCAGCGCGGATAACGGGCCGGTGTGCGTTTTTAAAAAACGTTCTTTATGGGCATCCTCATCCACCACAGAGGGCACCTGATCAAACGGGATGCCCGCGCGGGTCAGCAGGGCCGCCCGCGAAGCACTTTGAGAGGCCAAAACAAAAGGAACGGTCATGCGGCGTGGCTTTCCTTATAGAAAGAATGTCTTTTAACAGAACGTTAATCATTTTTCAGGATAATCACAAGGATTCGTTAACCTTTTTGCGGCACAAACGAATAACAAAACCTTTTCTTAGGATTTTTTTAGGAGACCTACGCCATGAACACCACCAGCAAAATCAAATTGTTGCAGCGTACCCCATCCAGCGAAGCCGAAGAGGCCAGCTTTACTTTGGGCATGGTGGAGGGACTGAAAAAAACCATCCGTCCCGATTTTGATTATGACGCCGAATTGATGGTGGCTTCGGATGCCATCAAGGCCCTGATTAAGGGGAACCAAGAGGACGCTCTGGAACTGGAAAAAGCGGTGGGCTATTACAGCGGTCTGATTTATTCTGTGGTGGAGGATGTGTTTGAGGCGCAGGCCTCGGCCTATCAGGAATTGCACTTGCTGCGCCGTCAGGCAGATGTGGCGCTCAGCGTTTGTTAAACGCCCGCCAAAATGGCCATGCGGATGGCCACGCCGGCGGCCACTTGGTTTTGGATCACAGACGCCGGATGATCCACCAACGCGCTGGCAATTTCCACATTGCGGTTAAAGGGGCCCGGGTGCATGATCAAAGCCCCCGATTTCAGGTGCCGTGCGTCTTCTTCTTTCAGGCCAAAATCATTTAAGTAACGGGATAAATCCGGCATGACAGCCATGCGCTCTTTTTGGACACGCAGCATCATAATGGCATCGGCATCAGGCAAAATGTCCTGCAACGTTTTGTGCCGTGTATAGGGGCCCGTCAGATCCAAGGGATCGTTATTGTCTGGCACGACGTGAACCACAGCCCCCAAACGCGGCAACAGGGCCAAATGGCTGCGGGCCACGCGGGAATGTTGGATATTGCCGCAGATGACAATGTGGCGGCCGGTCAGATCATGGCCCCACGCCCCACGCATCACAAGGGCATCCCCCAGCGCTTGGGTGGGATGGGCGCGGGTGCCGTCCCCCGCATTGATCACGCGGAGCGTTGGCATAGAGGCGAGGGCCTGCATCGCACGATTTTCCGGATGCCGCACGGCAACGGTGGTCACTCCCATGGCCAAGAGGGTGCGGACCGTGTCCAGCAAATCTTCCCCCTTTTGGGCGGAACTGGTGGCCATGTCCAAGTTTAAAACCTCGATCCCCAAACGCCGCGCCGCGATGGTAAAGGAACACCGTGTGCGGGTTGAGGGTTCATAAAATAGCGTGGCCAGCCATCCCTTGATTTGGGGATCAGGAATGCGGTGTTCGTACAGGTCTTGGCCAAGTGTTAACAGCATCCCCAAGTCGTCATCGGATAAAGAGGCAATATCCAGCAGGTGGTGCATATTACAAAGGCCTTTCCACATCTGAGATCGTGCCGTTTTCCAGACGGACCACCCGATCGGATCCCGATGACAGGTGATCATTATGGGTGGCAATCAGGGCGGCGGTGCCTTCTTCATGGGCTGCCGCCAGCAACATTTGAAAAACCAGCATGGCATTGGTGGGATCCAGATTCCCCGTAGGTTCATCGGCCAAAAGCACTTTGGGACGATTGGCCAAAGCGCGGGCGATGGCCACCCGCTGTTGCTGCCCGCCTGAGAGTTGTTGGGGCATTTTGTGGGTATGATCCTGAAGCAAAAGGCGGCCGAGAAGATCCATGGCCCTTATTTTGGCCTCGATGGTGCTGGCCCCATTGATTTGCTGGGGCAGCATGACGTTTTCCAAAACAGTGAATTCGGGCAGCAAATTATGAAACTGAAAAACAAACCCAATATGAGACCGGCGCAAAACGGTGGATTGTGTGGTGGAAAGACGGCGCGTGGACTGCCCCAAAATCATGACATCCCCGTCATCCGGTTTTTCCAAAAGGCCCGCGATATGCAGCAGCGTGGATTTCCCCGTCCCCGAAATGCCCAGCAGGGCTGTTACTTTTCCCGGTGACAATTCAAAATCAACGCCGCGCAAAACCCGCAGCAGGCGCCCATTCCCCTGGGGATAGGCTTTTGAAAGGCCGGAAAGGACGAGGGGGGAGGGGTTATTCATTCCGAATGGCCTCCACAGGATCCAAACGGGCGGCCTTGCGGGCGGGATAAAGGGTGGCCAGCAGGGAGAAGAATAACGCAATCCCCACCACTAAGCCCACCTCATTCCAATCCAGAATGGCGGTGATTTTTGAGAGAAAATAAATCTCTTTGGAAAACAAATCTGTGTTGGCCACCCGTTCAATAAATCGGCGGATGCTTTCAATATTCTTTGAAAACAAAACCCCTACAGAAAACCCCAAGGCGGTGCCCAGAACGCCAATGGTGCTGCCCGTCATCATAAAAATCCGCATGATGCCCCCGGGGGTCAGGCCCAGGGTTCTTAAAACGCCAATATCCCGACTTTTGGCCTTCACCAGCATAAACAGGGTGGCCACGATGATAAAGGTTGCAATGATGGTAATCAGGGTCAGGATGATAAACATCACTGTGCGCTCAACTTCCAGAGCATTGAAAAAACTGGCGTTCATGTTTTTCCAGTCCCGCGCCACCCAAAAGGTGGGCAGCAGGGTGGCCAAATCGCCCTTGGCCTGCGTCACGGCCTCGGCATTGTCCAGCGTGATCTCTAGGCTATCCACGGCTGTGGGGGCATAGCCAAAAAAAGCTTGAGCTTTTTCCAGGGGGATAAAGGCATAATAGCCATCATATTGCTGCAAGCCCGCCCGAAAAAAGCCCCCCACCGTAAACACCATGGCGCGGGGCACCAGACCAAAGGGGGTTTTGGAGGCTGTGGGGGAAAGAAAGCGGACCTTATCCCCGATGTTCAGCCCATAATCATCCGCCAGATCCGCCCCGATAATCACCTGTCCCTGACGAAAGTTTCCCAGCGCCCCAGAGGTGAGTCCCTTTAACAAAGAAGGACGAGCGGCAAAATCCTCTTCCCGAATACCCCTGATGACAGCACCCCGAGCGCGATCCCGCACCTGCATCAGCACCTGCTTTTCAATTTGGGGAATAACCGATGTCACCGAGGGCACGCTTTGGATTGTTTTTAAGGTCGCCGCATAATCGGGTGCCCCCTGACCTGGCTGATAAACGCTGATATGGCCATTCAGGCCGATAATGTGGGACAAAAGTTCCACCCGAAACCCATTCATGACGGACATGACAATAATCAGTGTCGCCACCCCCAAGGCAATCCCAATCATGGAGAGGATACCAATAAGGGTAATAAAGCTCTCTGTGCGCTTGGGGCGTAAATAGCGGACGGCAATAGCTATTTCGGTACGCAGGGGCATGCCCAGACCTTGGTTCACGATGGAATGAAGGTGACTCTACAAAATCCTTTTGAAAAAAGCCACGTCAAAAATAGTGACTTTTAATCCAATATTTTGTATGCACCTATAAAAAGTCGAGTTTTATCAATCGTTCCTATCAATTTCTTTCTCAACAATGGGCACAATATCGCTGGCGGCAAACTGACGATAAATTTTGCCAATATATTCGCCAAGAATGCCAATCAAAAGCGCATTCATGGCCATTGAGATAAGAACAAAAATCAGAATCGCCGTAATCCCACGCGGCAAATCAGCCCCCAGAAAGAGCCTGTCGATGGCAAAATAAAGACTGAGGATTACGGCGCCAAAAGCAATAAAAACCCCCATCAACGTTGCCATCCGCAGGGGAAAAATGGACGTATTCACAATAGCGTCCGTGGCCAGTTGGATCAGTCGCAGGCTGGGGAATTTGCTGAACCCCACTTCCCGAGCATCCCGTTTGTATTCGATGCCGATTTTGGAATACCCAAACCCAAAAATGGTTCCGCGCAGATAGGGATCGGAGAGTTTGATCTCCGTTAAATGGTTAATAACGTCCCGATCAATCAGCATAAAATCCCCCGCATCGTTGGGAATATCGTAATTGCTGACACCGCGCACCAGTCGATAAAATAATTTTCTCAGGGATTTAATGATTATCCCCTCTTGTCTATCTTTGCGAATGCCATAAACGATTTTGTGCCCTTTATGCCAGTGATCCAGCATTTCCTCTAGCATTTCTGGGGGATCCTGTAAATCTACATCCAACTCCAAGGCGGCAGCTCCCTTGGCTTTGGAATAGCCGTACCAGATGGATTTTTGATGCCCAAAGTTTTTAGAAAAGCGAAAAACCCGAATACGGTCATCGTTTTGGGCAAGATCCTGCAGGCGCTCAAACGTCGCATCCGCGCTGCAATTATCCGTTATGACAATTTCAAAATCATAACAGTCTGAGAGCTTTCCTATAACATCAGAGACTCTTTGATAATAAGGGCCCAAACCGTCTTCTTCATTATAAACGGGGGTGACAATGGAAATCAGGGGCTTTTTGGGTGTCATGATGTTGCTTCTTTTTCTAACATGATACTTAGGCCTTCTTTCAGGGAAATTTTGGCTTCCCAATAGGGCAATTTTTCCCCAAAGTAGGGATCCATAATTTGAAAAGAATAATAAGGTTTTTTCCCCCATTCAACGGGAACTGCCCTGCCCGTAAGGGCCTCGATCATAGAGACGATTTCTTTGAGGGTATGCTTCTCATCTCCGTAAACACCATAAATTTCGTGGTTTTGACGTATATGGGGAATCAGAGCCATAGCCTGCCTATAGGCATCGAGAACGTCCTTAATAAAAATCATTTGTAATTTTTGATCCCCAGGGCTTACCGCAATAGGGTGTTGAGCTGGTGAAGACCTCACCAGCTGATTGATTAACTTGTTTCTGTCATCATGATCCCCATATACGTCATAGAGTGTAAGGGAAATGACCCGTATTTTTTTGTCCAAAACATAAAATTCTATAATGTCCTCAAAAGCTTTTTTTGTGGCCGCATAAAATGAGATGGGCTTATATTGATGATTATCATAATATTTTGCATAGGTGCTTGTATTGATTAAAAAAGGGCAGCCATAACGATGCATAGCTTCTAGCAAAAATGTGCCCAGCGTAATATTGGCCGCTATCATAGATTCAATCTGATCTGGGGGACAGTCATGGGTCGCCATCGATGCTAGGTGAATGACGTTATCGAAGGTTTGTTTTTCAAAAAGTGCGGAAATGCTTTGGTAGGTGCCATCATAAAAATGACAGGGGATGCCGGAAAGTTTAGAACAATCGGACGAAGGGCGCACCAAGGCGGTTACATGCTCTCTTTTTTGATGCAAAAACTGAGCAAGACTACCGCCTATAAAGCCAGTAGCACCAGTAATTAAAATACGCATAGGTTTTGACCATACTGGAAACAACGTAGCCTTTATAACATTAATTTCACCCTCACTGTTGTACTTGGTTTAGTTAAGGGCCTATCGTAAACGGTCTTGGCGTAGGAAACGGCAATGTTAGGACTCATGGTGGAAATCTCTCTACTGTTGATGATGGATAAAGTCATGGACGGCCTGCTGGCACAAGAGCTTTGTGTCTGCGGGGTTTTTTAAAAAAGCTTTGTACCACTCAGCTGTGGCCTCAATGGCCCCGTTGGTGTCATAGTGAGGTGTCCAGCCCAAAACCTGAACTGCTTTGCTGGGGTCTAGGCGCAGCATTTGGGCCTCATGAACATGGGCTGCTTTGGGATCAAGGGTATAAGCTCCCCGCCCCATAACAGCAATAAAGCGTTTTGTTAAATCTTCAACAGACACAACGGCCTGATCCAGGGGGCTGAAGTTAAAGGCCTTGGAAAAATCTTTGGGGTTTTGATAAACGTGATGTCCCAGAATCAAATATCCGTGCAACACATCCAAAACATGTTGCCAAGGGCGCACAGCGTGGGGGTTTCTGAGGGCCACGGTTTCCTTTCGGCCAAAAGAGTGGATGATATCGGGAATAATCCGATCGGTGGAAAAATCGCCGCCGCCAATCACATTGCCGGCCCGAGCGGAGGCCAGACCGATGCCCTTGTCTTCATAAAAAGAACGACGGTAAGAAGCAGTCACAATTTCGCTGCAGGCCTTACTGGCCGAATATGGATCATGTCCCCCCAAAGCATCGGTTTCGCGGTACGGCCACACCCATTCGTTGTTTTCGTAACATTTGTCCGTGGTAATATTGATCAGTGCTTTGAGGGATTTTAAAGTTTTCGCCGCCTCTAAAACATGCACCGTCCCCATGACATTGGTCGCATAATTGCCGATGGGGTCCACATAAGACGCCCGCACCAAGGGCTGCGCTGCCAAATGAAAAATAATATCCGGCTGGGCATCGGTTATGGCAGTTTGTAAAGCTTCATAATCCCGAATATCCGCAATGTGCGATGTTATATCTGTGGCCACTTTGGCCCCAGAAAACAAAATATCCTGCCCCTCATCTGGGGACAGGGCGTAACCAATGACTTTGGCCCCCAAGTGTTTGAGCATCAAAGACAGCCAGGCACCCTTAAATCCCGTATGTCCCGTGACAAAAACGGTTTTGTTTTGATAAAAAGAGGCAATCTCTAAGCGCATCGCCTACCATGTTTTCCAAGGGGCCTTTTGGGATTGCCAGAGATCCTCAAGATAATTTTTATCCCGCAGGGTATCCATGGGCTGCCAGAAGCCACTGTGTTTATAGGCCATGAGCTGGCCATCTTCAGTGATTTTTCTTAACGGCGTTTGTTCCCATATCGTTTCGTCACCCTCAGTGATGTAGTCGAGAACCTTGGGGGAGAGCACAAAAAATCCCCCATTGATAAAGCCCCCATCGCCCTTGGGCTTTTCCTGAAATTTTTTGATTTGATTGCCGTCTAGGTCCAAAGCCCCGAATCGCCCTGCGGGTTGCACGGCTGTGACTGTGGCCAGCTTGCCATGCCCCCGATGAAACGCAATGGATTCCGCAATGTTCACATCGGACAGGCCATCACCATAGGTCAGGCAAAACGCCTCTTCATCTTTGATATAGTCCCGAATATTTTTGATCCGCCCTCCTGTCATGGTGTGTTCACCTGTGTCCACCAAGGTGACTTTCCACGGTTCAGCATAGGAGTGATGAACCTCCAGCCGATTGCTCTTCATATCCACCGTCACATCGGACATATGATGGGGATAGTTGATGAAATACTCCTTGATCATATACCCCTTGTACCCCAGACAAATCACAAAGTGATTTACCCCATGATGGGCGTACATTTTCATAATGTGCCACAAAATGGGCCTCCCACCAATTTCCACCATGGGCTTGGGCTTGACAGCGGTTTCTTCGCTGATGCGTGTACCGAGGCCACCGGCGAGAATGATAGCTTTCATGAAGGAGGTTCCTGTAATCGCTAGATTGGCGTGATGATAGATTGTTTTCGAAGTGTTTTCAAGATTTCGGCGGTTTTTCTAGGGACATTCAAACATTGCATGTGTGGAATCATGGTTAAAAATCGGGGAGCCTTATCATAGCGTTTACAGTAACCCCTCGGCCCGAATGTGCAGAACGCAAACCAAAGTAAAGAGACGACGGGCGGTATCATGATCGGTGGTAAAGGCGCGGGAGAGGCTTTTTTGCAGGGCCTCGGCCCCCTCGTTATGCAGGCCGCGGCGCCCCATGTCGATGGCTTCGATCTGGTGGGGTTGGCGGCTGGAGAGGGCCTGTGTATAACTGCGGCAAATGTCAAAATAGGACCGGATGATGGGCGTCAGGGTTCGGGGGGAAAGGCGGAAAATTTCCGAGATGTCTTGGTTGATATGTTTGGCCTCAAAGACGATGCGGTTATCCTGAATGGACAGGTCCAAGTGCCAAGGCCCCGTGGCTCCGCTGAGGGGGACAAACACGTTTTCATGCAGCAAATCACGGATGGCCACATCCCGCTCGTGCACAACGCTGGGATGAAACGCAACAATGGTGCCGGTATCCAACGCAACGGATACGACATCGCGGCGCATAGATCATCCTTTCTGTTAAAAACGAACCCTTAAACTGTTCTCGTGACAGGATAATCGTTCGGCCTGTGCCAGTATTGCTGCAGCAGGGCCAAGGTGCGTGATGGCCTGCGCAGACCCACGAAGATACGTCATTCGTCTGAAAAAATCGTAAACTGAAAGGCCAGAGGCAAACCGCGCCGTCCCGCATGTGGGCAGAACATGGTTGGGGCCCGCCAGATAATCCCCCAAAGCTTCGGGGGTATAGGGTCCAATAAACAGGGACCCCACATGCCGCAGGTGGGGGATCAGCGGATCAGGGTCCTGTAAACACAATTGCAAATGTTCCGGCGCGATGGATGACACAAGGGCGGGAATCTGAGACAGAAAATCCTGTATCACGATGATCATACCATAATCCCGCCAACTCTGGCTTGCGGTTTGGCTGCGGGGCAGGGTGGGGAGGAGGCGTTCCACCTCCCCCTGAACCGCCTGTGCAAAAGCCAGATCATCGGTGATCAGGATGCTTTGCGCCCGTGGGTCATGTTCGGCCTGCGCCAACAAGTCCCACGCCATCCAGAGGGGGTTTTGGTTTGCATCGGCAACAATCAGAACCTCTGAGGGGCCGGCATAACTGTCAATGCCCACCTGACCCATGACCTGACGTTTGGCCTCTGCCACGAAGGCATTCCCGGGCCCCACGATTTTATCCACGGCCCCCAGGGTTTCCGTGCCATACGCCAGGGCCGCAATGGCTTGGGCCCCGCCCAAGGGGTGAATCACATCAACACCCGCCAGACGGGCCGCATAAAGCAGGGCAGGATCCAAAACCCCATCGGGCGTGGGCACCGCCATGGCCACAAAGGGCACCCCCGCAACCTTGGCCGGCAGAACATTCATCAGGACCGAGCTGGGGTAAACCGCCGTCCCCCCAGGCACATAAACCCCCACGCGGGAAAGGGGCTGCCACGTCACCCCCAGCTCCATTCCCAAAGGATCATGGTGGTGTACGTTTTGGGGCAAAGACAGGCTGTGAAACGCACGGATACGCTGGGCGGCCAGCGTCAGGGCTTCTTTGACGGGCTGGGGGCAGGCATCGGCCTGATCCCACGTTTCAGGGGCAAGGCAGAGGGTAGGGGGACGGCATCGATCAAATCGCAGGGTATAGTCATAAAGGGCGGCATCGCCCCGCTTGCGAACATCTCTCAGGATCTCTCGCACGGTGTTTTCATGGTTGTCAAAGGTTTGGCGTTGGGATTGCCTTTGCAGGAAGGCATCGCGCCACGTGTCGGTGGTGAAGATCATGACAGGGCCTCTTGAAACAGGGCGATGATCTCCCCCATGGCGTCAGGGTATAGTTTATAGGCGGTGCGGTTCACAATCAAATGGGCGGTGACGGGCAGGATGGTTTCCAGCTCTTTCAGGCCATTCATACGCAAAGTCTCGCCACTGGACACCAAATCCACAATGCGTCGACACAGTCCCAAGGCCGGTGCCAGTTCCATGGCCCCGTTCAGTTTGACGCATTCCGCCTGAATGCCCTTTTGGGCATAGTACTGCTGGGTGATGTTGGGGTACTTGGTGGCCACGCGAATGTGGGTGGCATGCCAAAAGGGGTCTGTTTTTTCGGAATCAGCCCACTTTTCCGGTGCGGCCACAGACAGGCGACAGGCCCCAATGCCCAAATTCAGGGGGACGTAAACATCGGGATCTTGGCATTCCGCAATGGCATCCATGCCCGCCACGCCCAGATGGGCCGCGCCGTAACGCACAAAGGTGGCCACATCAAAACTGCGCACCCGAATCACAGACAAATCAGGGCGGTTGGTGGCAAACATCAGTTTGCGGCAGGCGTCATCGTAAAAATCATCCTCGATCCGCAGGGGTGTTTTGGTCAAAATGCCCTGGAATTCTTTTAAAATACGGCCCTTTGGCAGGGCGAGAACATAGCGCTGTGGTGTCATAATCCCAGCCTGCCAACAAAAAGAAGGAAAAGCAAGGGCATAAAAGAATGTGATCGTTTACTTTTTTATCCCTAGCCCTTTGGCCACCGAAACGGCCAGATTGGGCTTTTCCAAAAAAACAAAAAATCCATGGGTTTGACCAGAAATAGGACAAATGTCACAGACACAGACACAGACACAGACACATAATGCTTTTCACGGTTAGTCATAGATAGTGAAAGGAAAATGTTTATGGTGGATAATACAAGCAATGGAAATTCAAAGTCTTTGACATTTGCAGGCTTTGTCACGCGAAGAGTCTGCGCATTATGGATACGCGAGGCGAAAGATCACAAATATCTTCCATCGTCATGGGCCGCTCTTTTGCCAACAACATTTGGAAGACTTTCTGGAAAAATGATGGATCAGAGGTCCACAACAGATAAGATTTTTGAGGCCATAAAGGCTTTTGATCCTCAAGATCAAAATGGTATTTCCAAGATTGTGGGGGCTGTTATGGACCTTGTGCCATCTGGGACAAAAAAAAACATATTGCCCGCAGTTAGAGTCGCTGTAGGTCAGGATATGCAAGCATTGCTTCAGGCTTTCCCCCAAAACTCGGCGCCGGTTTCGGCTGGGCGTTAACCTCACCGCCGTACCCACCCCCCCGCTGTTTCCAAGGGGGCGTTGGGATCAGGTAATTGCCACGTGTTTTTTTGTAACGTTAGGGACGGCGCAAAAAACAGGGGGATAAAGCGGGGCTCGGCGGCCAGATGGGTCTGAATTTGATCCCAAAGTGCGCGTTCACTTTCCTGTGACGGGTTTTGGTTCAGGGCATCGAGCAGGGCCGGAACGCTGGGATCGGCCCCAGCCACGCTGTAAACAGAGCGCAGCCAGTTGATCAGGGGTGTTCCCGCGGTGGGCATGATGTATAACGCCAAACCGTCAAAGGTCCGATTGGGCAGTGATTCCCCGTAAAAAATCCCCTGACTGACGGTTTGCAGGGTGACGGGAATGCCTTGGCTTTTCAGGGCGTTGGCCAAAACCTGTTGCAGGGCCAGCAGGTTGGGTTGCCCCGCCAACGTGGTGATGGAAAAAGAAAGTGAACGATCATTTTTTTTGTAAATACCGTTTTGCAGCGTCCAACCTTCCGCTTCCAAAACCGTTTTCAGGGCCTGTTCATCCGGCGGTGCGGGGTCTGTTTCGGCAAAGCGCAGGTCGTCTTGGCGAAAAAGGCTTCTGGTGGGCACCAAGTGGCTGTTAAACAGGGATTGGGCCGCCTGATCCCAGTTGACACTTTGCCCCAAAGCGCGGCGCATGGCCGGGGAAAGATCCCCCATGGCATCCAGAATCATCAGATAGGGCTCGGCTTGCCAGACAGCGGTATAGGTATCCGCGGGCAGGGCCTGCAAAAGGGTGTCTTGGCTGTTATCACTCAGGCCTTGATAGCGCAGGACGCGGTCCACGGCCCCCGTTTTTAAATCCCGCACCAGCGCGTCTGTGCGATAGGTGCGTAGCTCTAACGTGGTGGGTGTTTTGGGCAAAATAGGATAAGACGGATTGCGCAGAAACAAAGCGTTTGTCACCCCAAGGGTGGCCAGATGAAAAGGTCCATAGCTGAGGCCAGGGTCATCGGGTTTGCGTTGGTATTGGCTTTCAGAGGGATACTGCACCGGATCCATATCAAAACGGGCTTTTTCTAAATGCGCGGGCAGCAGGGGGAATGTGGGCATCAGATTGTCCAGGCTGTGCCCCTCAGGAAAAGAAAAAACAACAGAACCCTTCTTCAGGCTGATTTCCGACAAACGGTTGCGATACAGGCGATAGGGATTTTCGGGGGGTAATGACGCCATGACATCCATGGTAAAGATCACATCTTCCCCTGTAACAGGGTATCCATCGCCCCAGCGCAGGCCTTTTTTCACCGCAAAGCGCAGCTGGATGCCCCCGCCGTTTGTATAGGTGATGCCGCCGTTGTCCAGAGTGGGGAGAGCCTCGCAAACGCGGCAGACAAAGCGGCCCTGTTCGTTGCGCGACACAACGGGGGGGGTGGTTAGGGGCAAGAGAGCCTGATTGGCAGGCCCGCTTTCATAAAGCGGGTGCCATGCCTGCGGCAGGCGGGAAACAGCCACCACCAAGGGCACATCCCCAGCGGTTTGGGCGTGGGCCGGATGGAAAATTCCCCCCAACACAAAAAAAGATGCCAGAAAAAGGAATTGCACCATCATTTTATAAAATCCTGAGGACGCGCCAAAAGGTTTTCCAAAAAGGTGACTTCACGGGAAAAAAGTGAGCGGTGATTTTTCGTGAAATCGTACACATCCTGCCACGTGACGACGCTGGCCATGTCGGGAACGGGGTGGGGGGCCAAGGCCGATCCCCAATCGAAAAGATTATAAGAAAAAACAACCGCCAACGCAGGGACACAGGCCCCCGCCTGAGAGAGAGCATCCAGAAAGACCTTTTTGCTGCTGCCAAAGCTCATCAGATCCTCAACCAGCAAAACACGGGCGTCTTCGGGCAATTCTCCCTCAATCTGGCGGCCGCGGCCAAAATCTTTGGGTTTTTTGCGGATATAAATCATGGGCAGGTTCAGACGATCCGCCAGCATGGCCGCATAAGGAATCCCCGCCGTTTCCCCCCCCGCAATAACGTTGATGTGGTGATGGGCAATCAGGTCGCGGGCTTTTTCCGTTAAGGACGCCATGACCATCGCCCGCACGTCAGGATACGATAAAATTTTCCGCGCATCCACATAAACAGGGCTTGTTTTGCCAGAAGTCAGGGTATAAGGCGCATCAGGCGAAAGGCCAACACAGCCTGTTTTCAGCAAAGCTTCGGCAACACAGGTGTACATAAACTATTTCCACTCTTTCCAAAATCTGGGCATAAACAACACCAAAATCGCTAAAAATTCAAGTCGTCCGGCGATCATGGCCAGACTCATCCACAATTTGACCCCATCGCTAAGCGGTTTTAAACTGCCTGTAGGGCCCGTGATATCTCCCAGCCCCATCCCTACACACGCCAGCGAGGAAATGGCCATGGCCAAAGATGTGACCATATCCAGACCATAGGCGGCAAAGACCAACGAAAAAAAAGCCGCCACCAAAAGATGAATGAACAAAAACGAAACCACAGAATCCACCACATTCTGGGACAAAACGCGGTTGTTGTAATACGGCAGAAAAACCCCATGGGGCTGCAAGAGCCTTTTCAGCTGAATCCCAATCAGCCGTACCATAATTTGCACCCGAAAAATTTTAAAGCCCGAGGCCGCCGATCCAGCACACCCCCCAATGAACATCAAAATATAAAACACAACAAAGGTTAACGGCGCCCAGGTCATGTAGTCCCGTGAAAAAAATCCGGTTCCCGTCATGGATGATGTGGCATTAAAGAATGTTGTTCTAAGCACCTCAGAAAAAGATAAATTTCCTGTTTCGCTAAGGTATCGGATGAGAGAAAGAGCAAGAACGCTGCCAATCAAGATTTTAAAAAACGCCCGAACTTGGGTGTCTTTATAAAAAACGGAAAGGTTGATTTTGGGTGAGATGGCTCTGAAATAAAGGGTAAAGGGCAGGCCCGCTAAAATCATAAACAAAGTCCCGTTCCATTCCACTAAGGGAAAGTCTTGGAAATGGCGAAACGAAGTGTCATGGGTTCCAAAACCGCCGGCGGCCACTGTGCTCATGGCGTGGTTGATGGCATCAAAGGCCGACATGCCCGCATAGCGGTATCCTAAGGCACAGAGGATGTTTAAGACAATATAAGTAATGAGAATGGTCAGGGCCAGACTGCCCACACGGGGCATAAATTTATCACTGACGTCAGAGGATTCTCTTTGAAAAAGCTGCATCCCCCCAACACTCAGCATAGGCATAATGGCCACCGCCAGAACGATAATTCCCACACCCCCCAAAAATTGCAGCAAAGACCGCCACAGCAGCAATCCAGGTTGCAAGGTATCTAGACCGGTGATCAACGTATACCCCGTACCTGTCAGGCCGCTGGTGGCTTCAAAAAAAGCCTCAACAAAACTCAGGTGCAGGGAAGACACCATAAACGGAATGCCGCCAAAAGCAGGAAACAAAAACCACGTGGCCACCGTAAAAATAAAAGCCTGCCTGAGCGTGATGGTATTGAGGGGGGCGCGGTTCATCAGTCCCATAAAAAAAGCAATTCCGCTGGTTAAGACAGCGCTGATCAGAAAAACCGACCACCCTGGGTGACCGGAAACATAATCAAAAGCCATGGGAATCAGCATCATGGCCGCCAAGGCCTGGAGCAGGATCGAGAGAACGTAAAAAATCGGGCGAAAGGGGTTCATGGGGTTTGGGATTGATGGATAGAAGGCTCAGCCAAGGCCTGTAAAACCGTTTCGGTATAACGTTCGGACACATTATGGGTGGTGATGACAGCCAGATGACTGGGGAGTCCGTCTTCCCCCCCCGATGTTGCAGGAGTATAGGCCACCAAATGCAAATGGGGGAAATGCTGGCGAATCATTTCAAGAATCAAATGCTTCAAAGCCGGTGTTGGTTGTGTCAGGGCGATGACTTGGGCCCGATCCCCCCCGACGGCCTCAAGGACATCGTGGTTGATAGACGACACATGAAACGTCGGCAAAAACAATTGCTGGCCCAAAAGGCAATTGCTTTTGTTGGTATCCAGAATCACAAAGGGCTTGCCGGCGTGGCTGAGGGCTTCGGTGAGGTTTTTGCCTTCCTCGGAAAAGCCAATAATAATAGCATGGTGGTGAAGATCCTGACAGGAAACGGCGATGTCATTGAGGGTGATGGAATCCTCCGCCGCAATGACGTCCGGATGGTCAAAACGGGAAAGAATGGCATAAAGAATCGGCGTTAAGGCCATGCTGAGGGCCGTGACAACCATCAGGTTAGATGACAACGTTGGATCAATCAGCTCCCCCCCCCGTGCCAGCGCCAACAGGACAAAAGCAAATTCCCCCCCCTGCGACAGCAAAACCCCTGTTTTCAGGGCGCAGGACGAGGGAAGATCAAACAAACGGGCCATGCCATAAATCAAAATCCCTTTGCTAATCATCAGGCCCAGCAACATAATTCCGATGGAAAAAGCGTTATAGGCCACGGCACTGAAATCAATCCCCATGCCAACAGTCATGAAAAACAGTCCCAGCAAAAGCCCTTGGAAGGGCAACACGTGACGGGCCACTTCATGGCGATATTCTGTCTCCGCCAAGGTCATGCCGGCAATAAACGCCCCAAGGGCCATGGAAAGGCCGATCTGGCCCATCAAAAAGCTGACAGAGAGAATCACCAGAAGGGTTGTGGCGGTAAAAATCTCCTCATTTTTTGTGCTGGCCACATAGCGATAGAGGGGCCGCAAACCGTAATGCCCCAGAACAAAAATCGCCACAATGGCAATTGCCGCATCCAAAAAGGTTTCCCCCACCAGCAAAAGCAGGGAATGGTCAGCGTTTTGTTCCCTGGCCATCAGCATAATCAGGGTCATGAAAAACGCGGCACAGATGTCCTGAAAAAGTAGGACAGAGAATGTGGCGCGACCGTGGCGGGCCCTGAGCTCCTCCCGCTCGCTGAGCAATTGAATCCCCATGGCTGTGGACGAAAGGGCCAAACTCGCCCCAATCACAATGGCCGTATTCATGGGAAGGTTTAAAAAAAGGCAGAGAGCTGCAATCAAAAATCCTGTGGCCAGAACCTGCATGCCGCCGAGTCCAAAGACCAACGTGCGCATGACTTTCAGACGGCCCAAAGGCAATTCAAGCCCCACCATAAACATCAGAAAAATAATGCCCAATTCCGAAACATGCTGTATGCGCACAATATCCTGCACATACCCCATGGCATAGGGCCCAATGGCCGCTCCTGCCACCAAATACCCCAAAACAGGGCTGAGTTTCATGTGTTTAAAAATAGGGGCAATGGTCAAAGCCGAAGCCAACAGAATCATGATTTCTGTAAAATAGGGAATGGCCATGGGCAAGTGGACTCTCGTTTTTCAATTCTTTTTTGGGTGTCCTCGTAACTGTAAACACCACCGCCGCGATTGACAAGGAAAACGGCAAAAACAGAGGGCGGAAACAGGCCTAAAAATCAAAGATTCCAAAACATATGAGAAAAAATAGTTTTGGCGTAAAGGATGGCCCGCGCCCTATCCCATCAAGCGATCGGCGTCATCTTGGCTGATCACCTCGCCGGTAAAGCCAGGGCCAGACATGATTGTCGCAGGGGAATCATGTGTTGCTGTGCCCATCAGGGCCAAAAAATCGACATAAGAATAAAGGGTCTTCTGGACGAGTTTTAGGCGTTGGCCGACGATATCTTGAAACGCGCAGGCTTCGGAAATCTGCAGGCCAATATCCTCGGTCCGTTCATCCCGCTGCAAATGCTCCGCCAGTGTTAACAGCGTGTTGGCGGCGTTTTCGGTTTCTCCTAACGCCTCTTTTAAATGTCTGGTGCTCAGCTCCAGTTCCGCAAAGACGCGGCTGTGGTTTTTAAACTGTTCTAAGAGGGCTCGCACAAAATGGCACTCAACCTTGGAAAACTTCCCTTGTTCCATTTGGGGAAGAAGGGTTTCTAAGATAGATTGCAGGGCGTTAAGGCTTGGCTGGGGGTTCATGATGCTTTTCCTTGGTATCGTTGACGTTAAAAAGGGCCCAAAACGGCCATCAGCTTGCTTTTCAGGGTGCCGGCGTTAAAGGGTTTGATAATATAGTTGCTCACGCCGGCTTTTTTGGCGGCGATCACATTTTCGGGTTTACGTTCTGCGGTGACCATCACAAAGGGAACGGTGGGTGTTTTGGATGCCCCCCGCACGTGTTTGAGGAGGTCATAGCCCGACATGGGCTCCATGTTCCAATCCGAAATAATCAGGGCGAAATCTTTTTGCCCCATTTTTTCGATGGCATCGACCCCATCTGTGGCTTCAGTGACATTCATAAAGCCCAGCTGGGCCAGCATTTGCCGAGTAATGCGCAGCATGGTTTTAAAGTCATCCACAATCAAAATCGGCATATCTTTGCTGACGGCCATGGTGTGCTTGTCCTTAGGGCTTAGCTTTAGGGTCGTTCATGCTGGTCATCAGCGTTTTCGCATCTTCCGGCACAGGGGTTTTTTCCGCAAGCGCAGCTGTCACAAACGTGGCCTTTTTCACATCCATTTTGGCCAGAACGGGTGCCAGCTTGGCTTCTTTCATTCCCCTTACAACATCCAACAAAATGGTTAAATCTAAGTTATTCAGAATCGATGCTGCACTCTCAGGTTTCATTTTTTCATAAATTCGCACCAGGGATGCGATTTGTTCATCTTGGCCCTTGTGAAGCTCGGTGACTTTGGTTTCAATGTTTTTATAAATGGCCTCAATGTCGCCCTTGATGCCCTCCATGGTTTTAACTTTGGTGTCCAGGCTGGCCTCTAGGGCCAACAGCGTGCGTTCCCTCTCATCCAGCTCTTGGGTTTTTTGATTAAGAATGGCGCGGCGCTCTCTGAGTGATTGTAACAACTCAATTTCAGATTTGCTAAAGTTGGTGAGATCTAAGAGATCTTCGTCTGTTTTTTCCGGTTTTGCAAAATCCGGCTGGCCTTCTCTGGCGGTGAGATCTGTTTTGGGCTCCGTCTTTTTGGTCGATTGGGGCGGGGGGGGTGTTTTAACGTCTGTTTTGGCTTCGGCGGGGGAGGGGGCTTTGGAAGGGGAGGGTGTGGTTTCTTCAGCCCATGCGTTTGTTAAGCGGTGCTGAGGGTCCCCAAAAGAAAGAACACGCAGCCCCAGCGTTAAAATACACAACCCGATAAAACCCAGTAGGACAGGTTTTAAAGAAGCATCCGCAAAAGAAAGCCAAGACGGTTTCATGAAACGTGCCTTTGTGCCATCAGATCAGAAAGTTCCCGCTCTGCATAGGAACGCCCTTTGATGTCCTTAGGGGCAGGAAAAGGGGTTTGTGAGGGGGGAGGGGTGTTGTTTTTCTTTGGGGTGTGCATCAGGGCATCGGCCAAGGACTCGGCCCTTTGGCATAAAAATAGCAAATCTTGGCGCACGGGCTCAACACCTGCCGCGGATGTTTCCATCAGGGTTTGGACTTCCTTGGCCTTGGCGTCTAACAAAGCCAAGGTTTCTGTGGTTTGACGGCTGGTTTCATCAAACGCCCGCAGACTTTTTTGAAATTCCTGGTTCAGCGTTTGCAGGGCAAGAATTTTTTTGTATAAACGCCAGCCTCCGACAGAAGCAGCAATCAAAAGAAGGATAAGGAGACTATCAAAAATTATAGGAAGCATGCCATCAATCCTTTGCTGTCATCAGGCGGATCAGGCGTTTGTGAACCTTCACCGCAATGTTGCTGTTTTTTTGTCCCAAATGACCCTTAAACAAGGGAACGCTGCCGCAGCACAGGTCAATAGCCTGATCGGGCTTGGTCATAAACTGAATTTGACTGCCCACTTTCCAGGAAATGGCATCGTGCAGGGTCATTTGCTGTTCGCCCAAAACGGCCTGCAGACCGATGCCCGTTTGCAGAAGTTCAGAGGCCAAGTGGGTTTCCCAAATGGAATCCCGTCCGAATTTTTCCCCCATAAACATCTGAAGCAGGATTTCCCGCACAGGCTCAAGGGTTGCGTAGGGTAGGCAAAAATCCACGGTGCCGCCGCGGTCTTCCATATCAACCCGCAGTTTGATTAAAATGGCGGCATTGGCGGGGCGGGCAATTGTGGCAAAGCGTGGGTTGGTTTCCAAGCGTTCAAAATTAAACGTCACGGGGGAGAGGGGGTCAAAAGCCTCTGACATATCAGACAAAATGATGTTGACCATGCGCTCGATCAATTTCCGCTCGATGGTGGTGTAGGGGCGACCCTCGATGCGCACGGTTTGTTGCTTTCCGCGTCCTCCGAGCAGGACATCAACTATGGAATAAATCAGGGGGCTTTCAACGGTGATCAGGGCCATGTTGTCCCATTCCTCTGCCTTAACAACCGCCAGCAAAGCGGGTAGGGGAATGGAATCC
The DNA here is from genome assembly GCA_044375675.1 of Alphaproteobacteria bacterium. GTDB lineage: Bacteria > Pseudomonadota > Alphaproteobacteria > JAJTHO01 > CANGYM01 > CANGYM01. Next base: position 7,985 of record JBILMD010000008.1, on the reverse strand, counting down.
AGATAATCGCCAAACCGGATAGATGTCATGTTTTCCAGCGTGACCTCAACATTGTCGGATGTAAAATTCCGCATGCTGGTGGAGAGCATCCGCACAAGGCGGTCAAAGGCGACCTCCAGCATGGGCAGCCGTTCATAGGCCACCATAGAGCTGTTGACAAGGGCGCTGATGCCCACAGCCTGCTCTTGGCCCTCATCGCCAAAGCCCAGCAAAGAGTCAATCTCATCCTGATTCAGGATGCGCTCGCTGCCTTCGTCGTCCTCGGCCATCGCCTCATCAAGGGTGGCGTCAGACTCTAGGGTTTCTGGGTCTAAAAGATCGTCTGTGTTGGTCATGGCTTATTGCAAGATCATTTCTGCAAACAAAACATCTTTAATATCGGCCCCGTCAGCGGTGGCCTGGATACGTTTCAGCAATTCTTCTCTGAGCCGAAGCAGCCCTTCCGATCCTTCCAAATCCTCAACCCGCAGTTCCCGCAAATACGTTTGCATCTGGTCAATCAAACGCGGCAGACGTTTTTCCACGATGGGCAGGGATTCTGGATTGCCAAGTTCAAGATTAATTTTGATTTTTAGGAAGTTGGTGGCTTTGGTTTTTCCCTTGCCCTTGATGTTCACAATGACATCGGGCATCTCAAAAAAAATGGGATCGGCTTTGGCGGATTTTTCATCCTCTTTGTGTTCACCGGATTCCTCGGTGGATGGCGATTCGTGCCCTGCCTCTTTGGGATCCCCGTCTTTTTTATTCAAAACACCAGAAAAAAAGACACCGGCCCCGATCAGAAGCAACAGGACAGGTACGATAATCAGGATTAGCTTTTTTTTGGCCATGGTTTTTATATCCCTTTTCTTCGTTGATGCTATCAGGATATGATGAAAGGAAGGTTAACATTTCTTTAAGGGCCCCCATGCGTTCTGATGCCTACAGTCAAACCTTTGGTCAGGAAAGGGTGACCCCAAAAGAGCGCCAAAGCCGCGTCGGTGGGGTTTTTGCCTCGGTGGCATCCCGCTATGACATTATGAATGATGTCATGAGTTTGGGCACGCACCGCCTATGGAAAAAAATTTTTCTGAAAACATTGCCCATTGGCCCCAAAACGACAATGATTGACGTTGCCACGGGCACAGGCGATATCGCGATTTCGGTGATGAAGGCTTATCCAGATGGGGCGCCGGTGGTGATGGTGGATCCTTCGTCCTTTATGCTGAAAAAGGCCAATGAACGTTTGATCGACTTGGCCCTGGTCCCGCGGGGGGTGACGGTGCAGGCACCGGCAGAACATCTTCCTTTTCCGGATCGCTCCTTTGATGTGTGTACCATCAGTTTTGGTTTACGGAACGTCACCCACCTTACGCAGGCGCTCTCGGAGATGCGGCGAGTTCTGGTTTATGGGGGACATTTTTCTTGTATGGAGTTTTCCCCTGATCTTTTGTCTTTTTTGCAAAAGCCGTACGCGCTTTATGAACGCATCATCCCCCTTATGGGACGCCTGATTGCGCGGGATGGGCCTTCGTATCAGTATCTGGTGGACAGCATCAGGGCTTTCCCTTCATCAGAAGCCTTAGCTCAGATGATGGAAGAGGCCGGCTTTGGGGGGATTCGCGTCACCTCTCTCAGCGGAGGTCTGGTGCGTATCCACCAAGGGGTTCGTGTTTAAATGCTGATTTGGGAAGGTCTTCGTTTTTTTAAAGTCCTTAACAGCCACGGTCTGGTTTATGAGGCCTTGAGGGAAAAAAAATACAGACTTTTTTTTAAAAACAAAACGCAAGAGCCTTTGGGCTTTAGGTTATGTGAAGCTTTAAAAGACCTAGGCCCCACCTTTGTGAAGTTGGGGCAAATGTTGGCCACGCGCCCTGATGTGGTGTCTAAGGATGTTGCGCAAGCCTTAACCGCGCTACAGGATCGCATGCCCCCCTTTTCGGGCGATGTTGCGGTGGCTATTGTTGAAAAAGAGCTTGGGGATTCCCTAGAAATTCTTTTTGCGGAGTTTGACCGTGTCCCTGTGGCATCAGCGTCCATTGCACAGGTTCACAAAGCTCGCTTGATGAGCGGGGAAATCGTTGCGGTGAAGGTTTTGCGTCCCAATATCGAGGCGGATTTTGCTAGGGATGTGGCCCTTTTTTTCAAAATGGCCCGCTTTGTGGAAAAAGCCGTGCCACGACTTCATCGGTTTAAGCCCAGGGAGGTTGTGACGTTTCTGCAGGACTGTCTGGCCATGGAAACAGATTTGCGGTTAGAGGGCTCTGCCGCATCAAAATTTCGCAAAAATTTTGATGGCAATCTGGATTTGTTGGTGCCCAAAGTGCATTGGTCCCATACGGCCCGCCGCGTTTTGACCCTGTCATGGATCGATGGGGTTCGCATTGATAACAAAAGGGCCTTGCTGGAAAAAGGGTTGAATCCGGAAGTGTTGCTGGAAAAAGCATCCATTGTTTTTTTTACGCAAGTTTTCGAACACGGCTACTTTCACGGGGATTTGCATCCGGGCAACGTGTTTGTGACCGATGCGGGGCAAATTGCGGTGATGGATTTTGGGATCATGGGATCCCTGAGCGTTGAGCGGCGCAAGTATCTGGCGGACCTGTTTCATGCCTTTATTGTTGGGGATTATGACAAAGTGGCGGATTTGCACTTTGATACGGGGATTGTGGATACGACAAAATCGCGGGCGTTGTTTGCGGCTATGGCCCGCTCGGTGGGGGAGCCTATGTTAGAGCGTCCCATGCGCGAGGTGTCTCTGGCCCGCCTGTTGGGACAGGTTTTTGAACTGACAGAACATTTTCAGCTGCAAAATCAGGTGGATTTGCTGTTGGTGCATAAAAATATGATGCTGTCCGAGGGGATTGGCAACGTCCTGAATCCCGACGTGAACATGTGGCAACTGGCCCGTCCCCACATTGTGGCGTGGATGAAACGCAAAAACAGCCCACGGCAAAAAATCAAAGATTTGATTGGAACCCTGGAAACCACACTGCACCAAGTGCAATCCAGCATCCGCGCCAGAGATGAGATCCTAGAGGCGCGGCTGCGTGCCCGAAAATCACGGTCTGCGTCCTAAACCATTCCGTGGCATTGCTTATATTTTTTCCCCGATCCGCAGGGGCATGGGGCATTGCGCAGGATGCGGCCCCATGTTTCTGGGTTTTTCGGATCAATCTGGGCCGCCGCCGTGCGTTTATGGGCGGGCTCTTTGGTGGGCTCAGGACTATCGCCATGGTTATAAAGGGCATGATCCAGAAAACTGGGCGGCGGGGTCAGATCTTCGGGGCGCACCACCTGCATGCGCAAAGACAGCAGGGTCACCTGTTCCCGAATGCGGGCCAGCATGGCCTCAAAATAATGAAACGCTTCTTGTTTGTATTCGTTCAGGGGGTCACGCTGCCCCATGGCCCGCAGGCCAATCCCGCTGCGTAAATGATCCAAGGCCTGCAGGTGATCCTGCCAGCATGCATCGATTTGTTTCAAAATCAAAAACTTTTCCGCCAGACTTGCCTGTTCATCGCCCCAAGTGTGACGCAGGGCGTGGATTTTTTTATCGGCGGCGCCCTTTAATTGGGTCTCCAGATCGTCGCGGCCAAATCCTTCGGCATCGCACCAGGTTTCAAACGGCAAATCCATGTCCAACACACGGCGGACCTCTTCGCGCAGGTTGAGAAGATCCCAGTGATCCTTATAGGCATTCACCGGCACAAAACGATCCATCAGGCCGTCCAAAACATCGTTGCGGAATTCATCCACCAAGTCCCGCACGTTGTCCAAATGCATAATATCGCGCCGCTGGCTGTAAATCAGTTTGCGCTGTTCGTTCATGACGTCATCGAATTTTAACAGATTTTTCCGAATGTCAAAATTGCGACCTTCGACTCTTTTTTGCGCTTTTTCAATGGTTCGGGACAGCATGGCATGATTGACCTCTTCCCCTTCCTTCATCAGGCCCATAGAGGACACCATCTGGTGCATGCGCTCGCCCCCAAAAATGCGCATCAAATCGTCTTCTAGGCTGATGTAAAAACGGGAAATCCCAGGATCCCCCTGACGGCCCGATCGTCCGCGCAGCTGATTGTCAATGCGGCGGCTTTCGTGGCGTTCTGTGCCCAAAACAAACAGGCCGCCTGCGGATAACACCGTGGCTTTGTCGGCTGTATAGGCGTTCTGGGCCGCGTCTTGCTTGGCCAGGTCGTCGCCTGCTTCATGCAGCATGGCCTCTAAATTACCCCCCAGCTGAATGTCGGTGCCTCGGCCGGCCATGTTGGTGGCGATGGTAACCGCCCCTGGTTTTCCCGCGTGTTTGATAATTTCGGATTCCTGTTCGTGATAGCGGGCATTCAGGACCTGATGGGGAATGTTATGTTTTTTTAAAATGCGGGAAAACAGTTCCGATTTTTCAATGCTGGTGGTGCCCACCAAAATGGGTTGTTTGCGATCAAAGCAATCCTGAATTTGGGACACAATAGCGGCTTCTTTGTCTTTGGCATCGCAAAAAATGCGGTCTTGATCATCCATGCGCTGCACGGGATTGTGTGTTGGAATGGCAATCACGGACAGGTTATAAATCTCTTCGAACTCTGCCGCTTCGGTCATGGCCGTTCCCGTCATGCCGGCCAGTTTGTTGTAACTGCGGAACAGATTTTGATACGTGATGGACGCCAGCATGACGTTTTCACGTTCAATGGCTACGCCTTCTTTGGCCTCCAGCGCTTGGTGCAGGCCATCAGAGAACCGCCGTCCATCCATGATGCGCCCTGTAAATTCGTCCACAATCATGACTTTGCCATCTTTGACAATATATTCCTGATCTTTTTGGAACAGGTGCGCGGCGCGTAGGGATTGCAGGCTCAGGTGAAGCGTTTCATTGTATTCAATATCATAAAGGTTTCCACCTTCACGAATCAAATCGGCCTTGATCAGGGCGTTTTCCAGAAGTTCTTGACCCTCCTCTGTCAGGGTTACGGTGCGGTGTTTTTCATCCTTTTCGTACCCTTCGGCGGGAATGGTTTTCACAACGGCATAGATTCTTCGGTAAAGCTCAGAGGACGTGTTGGCCGGTCCTGAAATAATCAGGGGGGTTCGGGCCTCATCAATCAGGATGCTATCAACCTCGTCAATCAGGGCATAATGCAGCTCGCGCAGGACCAAATCTTCGGCCTTGACCTTCATATTGTCTCTCAGGTAGTCAAACCCCAGCTCGTTGTTGGTGACATAGGTGATGTCGCAGGCATAGGCCTGCTGACGCATCCGATCATCCATCCCGCCGGTGACGCACCCCACGGTCATGCCCAAAAATTCAAAAACTTTGCCCATCCATCCCGCATCACGGCGGGCCAGATAGTCGTTGACCGTAATAATATGGACACCTTTGCCCTCAAGGGCCACCAAATAGGCGGGCAGGGTGGCCACCAGAGTTTTTCCCTCACCCGTGCGCATTTCCGCAATCATCCCGTGAAACAGAACGGTGCCCCCAATCAGCTGGACATCAAAGGGGCGAAGGCCGAGGGCCCGCGTGGCGCCTTCGCGGACAACCGCAAAAACCTCAGGCATAAGATCCTCTAGGGATGCGCCGCTGTTGAGGCGCTGCCGAAACAGGGCTGTCTGCCCGCGCAGGGTGGCATCATCCATGGATGCATACACGTTTTCTTTGGACCGCGCGGCCTCGATCAGACCTTGTTGTTTTTTAACGTAACGATCGCTGTGGGTGCCGAAAAAACGGCGCAACAAAGCAGAGAACATGATGGATTCCTAGGCTGAGAAAGCCTGCATGTTTATCACGGGGATGTGGCCCTCGACAACATTTTTAAAACAAAATAACTGAATGCCAACAGAATGTCTTGACTTGCCATGAAAGAGTGAATAAAACCATCATCATGTCAAATTTTGGAATGGTGTTATGGCAAAATCATCGACAATCCTCGTCAAGCTGGAAAGTACGGCAGGGACTGGTTTTTTTTATGTCAAAAAGCGCAATCCTAAAAAATTGACAGAAAAGCTGAAATTCCGTAAGTACGATCCCAAGGCCCGTCAACACGTGGATTTTGTCGAGAAAAAAATAAAGTAGAAAGGTTTCCCTATGCGTCGTAGTTTATTATTTGTTGCCATTGCCGTTTTGGCGGTGATTGTTCTTTTAACCCTTGCCAAAGGGCCTGACCAAGTTGCTACAGTTGGAGGTACTGTTGAAGGTACCGTTAACCAAGCCGGTCAAGCTGTAGACGGCGCTGTTGAAGCTGCTGGTAATGCCGTTGAATCTGCGGGTAATGCCGTTGAGTCTGCTGGTAATGCCGTTGAAAACGCTGTGGCTCCTGCGGTTGAAGCACCAGTGGTTCCTGCTACAGAAGCTCCTGTCGCTCCTGCCACAGAAGCGCCTTCTGGGCTTGCTCCTGACGTTACCGCTTCTCCAGGCCAAGGTCAGTAGTCTGTTAATACTGTTCTAACAAGGAGGGGTTATGGGACGTCGTGCTTACTTGCTCATGGCGCTCCTAGCCCTTATCCTTGTTGTGGTTATTTTTGTTCTTCCCTCAGATTCATCTGAGAAAGAACTCTCAGCTCTCCCCCCCTTCGGCGGTGACTTTTCCTTAAAAAGTCATTTGGGGGATACCGTTACCCTGTCATCCGTTCAGGGATCCTTTGCTCTTGTCTTTTTCGGCTTTACGCATTGTCCTGAGGTCTGCCCTCTGGGACTGAAAAAAATGTCGGATGTTTTGGATCTTTTGCCGCAAACATCGTCATCGCGTTTGGCACCTATTTTTATTACCGTGGATCCCCTTCGGGATACCCCTTCGGTGCTGGCGTCCTATTTATCCTCGTTTTCCCCTAAAATTGTTGGGCTGACGGGCACAGAGGCAGAAATCGCCGATGTTGTAAAACGTTACGCCATTTATGCGGAAAAAGTGGCCTTGCACGACTCTGCTCACCCAGAATCCGGCCATGCAGAATCTGGCCACGGAAACGGCGATTACACCGTGAACCACACCACCCATTTTATTTTGCTGGACCCCCGCGGGAATTTTGTGAAACTTTACGCCGATGACCTGACGGCCCAAGATATAACCCGTGATCTGGCGTTGGTGATGGGGGGTGGGTGATTGTCAGGCAGCATCCGCTTATGATGTAGAGACTTTATGATCTACAATACGGTTGAAATAATGAACGTTTTTTTCCATTTTGTCTAGGATGTAGGAAGGTGGGTTTCCACCATGACTTTTTCCACCCAAAAAACTTTTAATGGGAATGCCTTCTTTCGTACGAGGAGCTCTGGGTGTGATTTCCCCTTTATTGATTGATGAAAAGACATACAATTTTGCTTCTCCAAAAATAAAAGCAACAGCGATTGTGCGGCCAGTCCAAAGGGGTTCTGAGAGGGGGGATTGACGTCCCTTCCATTCTTCACGGTCCCAGAAATAATCCAAAAGATTGTTATCTTGCTGTTCATGGGCATAGGGCTTTGTTTGACCAACATCGTCAACCTGACAGATGTAATGCGTTTGTTCATATAAGTTTTCGGCCGTTGTTATCAACTTTTCTTTTCTAAAATCCAGCGTCGTGCCAAGAATTTTCACCGAAAATTTTAGGTCTGTGTCTGTTGTCAGGGTCACATGTTCGAAGGATTCGAAAACCCATTTATACTTCCGGTACAGGGTCTCCCGCTCTGCGTCATGTTTATCTGCTGGGTCTAAATTTGTAAAACGAGCGATCCGATAAGTATCCTGATAACGTCGTTGCAAATCATCATTCCGCATGGCCACCAAAGCATCAAAGGCATCTTGGCTACCTTTGCGGAGTCCTTCAGGCGCATCTTCTTGAAATTTTTCAAATTTTTGGGTTTGGGTGTCTTGTTTCAGGTAAATGACGATGGATATAAACAATGAGAACCAGTCCTCTAAAACATTCAGTTTAAATTTTTGATCATAGTTTTGATAAGGGCGAGTATGATAAAGGCCTCGCTGGAGGAGGCAGAGATTTCATAATCTTTTGATAATCTGCGATAATTTCCA
>JBILMD010000039.1:0-5254 GCA_044375675.1 Alphaproteobacteria bacterium | reverse complement strand
AAGGGGGGGCGTCGCTACAGCGCTCTTTGACGGCGCGCTCCGCCCCCCCCCCACTAACGCGCAAAAAAACTACGCTCGTTCAGTCTCATTTGTCTCAGATGTTGGTGAACTTATACAGGCCCAAATTGGATAAGTAGGCTTTGCGTACTTGTTTTAGGCACTACGGCTACAGCGGCAGCTTTTGGAGGACCAGGACGTGTTGCGGAGATATACGGAAGCGTTGGATTAAACCTTAACCCTAATACTCCTGTAGAGCAATATTTGCGCAAGGCTAGACTTGAAGAAGCTTGCAAAATAAATGGAGGACAGGTCGTGTCCATCGCTGCATTAGGTGAACCAAGTGTTCAAAAAAATCGGGGAAAACAAGATGTAGTTTCCTTACAATTTGATACGCCAACTTTAGCAGATCGCATCTCTTCTGTACCCGAAAGTATTGTAAACGGAGTCCGAGTGTTTTTTAAACAAAAGCCCATAGACCTTTTCAAACAAGGGGGAAACCCCGACGGATCCACTAATGGAAATGGGTGTCAGTTACCGGGGCCTTCCGATGTCCAAATTCAAAACATGTTGGATAGAATCCATGGAAAAACAATGGAATAATCCGTTATAAAAGCCCCCCCCCCGCAAGGAAAGGGGGCTTTTTTTCCACTCCCCACTCCCCACTCCCCACTCACCGCCTAAGAAACCACCTCCAGAACCGTGCGATAAATCACATCCGTCTGCCATTCCCGTTGGGGGCGGCGCAGGTCGGTTTCCCGTTCTTGGAACCGGATGGCCTGCAACGTTGCCCCCGGAATGATGATGGCGGCGGGATCCAAAACCTGATGCAGGGTTTGCACGATGCTGTTGCTTTCCCCCAGGGTTCGGGCGTTGGACCACAGAGTAAAAATCAAAAAATACTGATAAAACTGATGGGTGGAGGTGGGCAAAAAGCTGCCCAAATCCGCCCGCACCATCATATACGGCGCCTTCACATCCACCGGCGCCAAGGTATACAGCCCCGTTAACTGATTCATCAAGGCCGCTTGCCCGCTCAGCGATGCCGTCACGGCCTGAATCAGGGTCTCTGAAAAATCTTTAATCATAAAACTATCCTTTCTAAACACTACATAATGAAAATACAGGACTTGCGCACATCGTCATTGCGAGCGCAGCGAAGCAATCCAGACATGCCGCCGCGGGAAAGACTGGATTGCCACGCCTCCCTCGGAGGCTCGCAATGAGGATGTGCGTAAGTCCTAAAATAAAAATCAAGCGGGGGAGGGGGGTCTATTGTGTTTTCATCCGTTTTTTCATACAGGTTATGCACAAACTATCGTTTTCAGAGGCCCCCCCATGTCCATCGGCACAGGCATTTTTCTTTCCGCCCTGTTTTTGGGATGCATTGTTTTGTATGTGAAATCCGAGAACAAGGCCAAATGGAGAAAGTACCTCCTCACCTCCCTAGGGGGGCTGGTGGCGGTGGGAGTGATTCTATTTGCTGGATCCTTAGTGGCGAAAGTTCCTGAAGAACACACTGCCACATCACCCTTTCCCAAAAGCACCGCCGAGCGCCCCACCGATATGATGGGCATCCGACTGGGCGAAACCCTCGCCACCCTGCAATTTGAGCGGGGGAAGTTTGACTTGATTTATGAAGTTACAACACCAGATGGACGCCGTTATAAAATTACAGCTCCAGAAAAAGCCACTGAGGAAGAAATTATTAAATATGTAAAAAAACATGACCCCAGCGTCCAACAAGAAGCATCCGCAAATCTATTTGGCATTAAAAGCATCGTTGGATACTACATCACCGACACCAACGTCATCATCTCCGAAAAAGAGGGCAGGGCAGAGCGGTTAGAATATAACTGCGAAACGCCACCCACCGACCCCGCAAGGTATTTTCACAAAATCCAATGCGGCAATACCGCCAGCGATGTGATGCAGGCTTACGGCCAAAACAACGTCACCGTGTTGTGTTCCGATACCGATGTTGAAACCAGACTGTATAACATTTCGGGCAAAAACATCCGGCTATGGCTAACCAAAAACGCCGTACAGCGCATCGAATTTTCCACCCAACCTTTTTCGCCATCAGAGACTTTTAAGAAGCGGTGTTAGGGGGGCGGGATGATCCCTAAACCACCGCCTCACAAAGCCCCCAAAAACAACAAAAACCCCGTAAGATTGGCCGTTTCAATCCTCAAAAGCTACATCCCAAAGGTCTTCTGCCAAATGCAAAAGATTGGGTTTTCTAAGATTCAGCTCTTCCTTAGATAAATCAAAAGAAAGTGCCCAAAAAACCTCTAACTTTTCAAGCCATGTTTGAAAATCCCCAGCATCTTCTTTAACAAAAGAAAAGATACCTTTGGCCTCTCTCTCGTATTCATCAAGGGGCGCCCCTAAAGACAAATACCCCTCAATATCATGCTCTTGAAGGATGCGCATGATATCTTGTTCATTGATCAACATAACAATTCTCCTGATTGTTTTATGGCTGCTTACGCCAAGCGGTGATGACTTTTCCCGTATTTCTTCCTGATGTTTCAACAACAACCGTCAGGCCATTCTCTGTTTCATAAAGCGTTTGGGGTGTTCCATATTTACCCATTTTTATGATCACACGTCCACTACGATTGGCCTCTTCAATGGCATCACGAACCTCTTTTTCAGAAATGCCTCGTTGCTGCAAGCGTTCGTGTCCATGAAGTGTTAAGTTCTCCTTCTCCGTCTTCCCACTTGGATTTTTCGGCGCCGCCTCTTTAACCTGTGTTTGCATCTTTTCAATGGATTTTTGGGCGGCGTGTTGTTCTTTTTCTAGGGCGGATCGTTTTTGGGCATCGCGAACACGTCCCATCAAAGTTTGACTGGACCGCAGCAAAGTGCGGGCCGCGCTGACAATCCGCCCCGCATGGCTCAACGCTTTGGGGATTTTCAAAACACCCCCCAACGTTATCGACCCCAGCAACAGCCAAATGTTTGTCAACAAAACAGACACCTGCTTATCCGCATCCGGATTCAGGGTTTCAGACTGATCCGATAGAGAATCCGGCCAAACCGGCTCCGCCGTGCAGCGGCAACCGTACGCCTGCCCGGGATGCCCATCCTCGGGCGGGCGGCTATAGGGAAATTCCTGATCATCATACCACGCATGGCGGGCGCGGACCCGATCGTCATCTTGCGAACGCCAGATATAGGTTTCACAGCCCACCGCCTGCTGGCGGTACAGGGACAAAGCCCTTAAAAACCGTTGATCCAGCCGCTGCCGCTCAACAGAAATCCGCTGTTCTGCTTGGGGGTCCATGGGCTTGCGGGGGTCAAAGGCCTTCACCAAAAAATGCCCGCGCCCTGCCGCAAAGGCAAACCCCAGCGTCTTTTTTCCCCGCCGTTTGGCCTTTTTGGGGCGGCTTTTCATGGCCTTTATGGCCCGCGTCATGGTGCCATAAAACTGGCCGGCGTAGGTGGTGATCAAAAACCGCAAATACGGCTCCTCATCCAACCACCCACGGGCGGCCTCTTCGGGGCCATAACGCTTTGACAAAGTGCCTAAAAAATCCCTTTTGTGACCCTCGGCCAGCGAGACCAGATGATTTTCCACATCGCTGATGGCCGACACAAAACGCAAAACAACGCTATCGGGCAGGGGCATAAACTTATCCTTTCAAAACAAAACTTTAAAAATAAATCACCGTCAAACACACCCCCCGCTCACAGAAAATCTTGTGAAAGACAACGGGTTTTGTTAAGATTCGCCCTGTTTTCGATGAAAGGCCCGTTTTTTATGAATCACTTGGACCAGCTGGAGGCCCAGAGCGTCTTTATTATCCGCGAAGCCTTTCGCCATTTCAAAAATCTGGCCATGCTGTGGTCCATTGGCAAAGACAGCAACGTCATGCTGCATCTGGTGCGCAAGGCCTTCGTCGGCCACGTGCCCTTTCCCTTGGTCTATATCGACACCACCTATGACATGCCGGAATTGCTGAGGTTTCGGGATGAATTGGTGAAAAAATGGAATCTGGATCTGGTCATTGGCTGCAACGACGAAGCCATTGCGGACGGCATGAACCACACACGGGGCCGCCTGACCTGTTGCGGGGCCCTGCGGACCGAGGGGCTGAAACAAACCCTGGCCAAACATAACTTCGAGGCCGTCTTTGCCGGAATCCGCCGCGACGAAGACCCCACACGGGCCAAAGAGCGCGTCTTTTCCCCCCGCGGCCAAAACGCCGAATGGAACGTTAAGGACCAGCCCCCCGAATTCTGGGATCAATACAAAACCGACCTGCCCCCGGGCACCCACGTGCGCATTCACCCCCTGCTGCACTGGACCGAAATCGACATCTGGCACTATACAAAACGGGAAGAGATCCCCATCGTGAATCTGTATTTTGCCAAAGACGGCAAACGCTACCGCTCACTGGGCTGTGTCCCCTGCACCTTTCCCATCGACAGTCAGGCCGATACCTTGGATAAAGTCATTGCGGAGCTCGAGGCCAGCAAAACATCCGAACGCGCCGGCCGCGCCACCGACCAAGAGGCCGAAGACGCCTTCGAACAACTCCGCCTCAGCGGACATATGTAATGTGTTGCCCCCCTCTCTCCTTGGGGGGGGACCTCAACCCTACTTCTTCTCCCCCGGACTGATCCACTGAAACGTCAAGCCTTCGTTGGGGTTGGGCTCCTTCAACATTTTCAGGATGCGGGCGGCTTCCTCCCGAATCACGACCATTTCGGGCATATTCAGAATTTTTTCCTCAGGATCATTATGTCTATCAATGGCGGCCATCATCACATGTAAATTTTTGATGGCATCGTCAATTTCATGACCAAAAATGAAGGAACTCCTTTCATAATCAAACATTACGCCCCAAAATAATGAATAATAGTCTTCGGTATAAGAAGAAACAATACCTTCTTCGTTATCAAGCCATTCATACCGCTGGCGGTCGTAGCTGGATGCTTTCTCTAAATCATCCAAAAGTGTGTTATAAACTCTAATCATTGTATAATTCCTCTTCAAATTCAAATCCTTCCATAGGAGGGTGAGCCTCTTCTGAATTTCGCTTAACAGAGTTGCCATTTTTATCAATGGCTCTGCCATTGCGCTCCAAACGGACATAGTCAACCTGCTGTGATTTATATGGCTCTAGACTAGAATAACAAAGGTGTTATTCTATGAAGATGATAAAGAACAGCAAGTTATCTGAGAGAAAGACTCGAAAAGTAGTGCACCATTTTTGCGTGGACATTCCTGCATCGAAAACGGCGG
>JBILMD010000022.1:0-21850 GCA_044375675.1 Alphaproteobacteria bacterium | reverse complement strand
CCTTCTCAATAATCGACCACGCTCGGTCCGTCAAATCACTGCTGTAGCCTGCGCCCATAAAAACCTTTTCTGAGCACCCTGCAACACATAATTATTTATGGCAAGGTTTTTACGTGACTGGTTCTTAGAGGTGCCCCACATTAAAAACGAAAATTCACCGCCCCCCCGGCCACACCCCATACAAAATGTGTGAAGGTTGGCCCTTGGGAATAGGCGGGCACATCTATTAACCGTCAATTGCGAGCGCAGCGAAGCAATCCAGAAAGGCTTCAGCGCGAGGAAACCCTAGATTGCTTCGTCGCGTTGCTCCTCGCAATGACGAAAAACTGAGGTTTTTAGATGTGCCCTCTAATATGAAAGAGAGCCTGAAGGGTGAAGCTACAAAAAAGACGCTGGAGAATAAAGCCATGTGGGATGGGATTATTCAACTATTTGATGATCCTCAGAGATCATAGTACACTTCCTTTTGACCCCTACCCCCCCGGCCACACCCCGTACAGAATGTGATCCAGGTCCTGGCACTCTTTTTTATCTTGATCGTTCAGGGCATTATAGGTAGCGCGGTCCATCCGAATGGGACAGGTATATTTTTTGCAAAAGGCCTGTAATTTCACGGCATAATTCACACAGTTACCGATAACGGTGTAATCCATGCGGTCGTGAACCCCGATATTTCCTGAAATGACATCACCCATAAACAGGGTAATACCCACCTCAATGGGATGCAAAAGGCCTTGCCTGGCAAAAAAGCCCAAGAACGCGCCGAACAACGCGCTGAAAAAGCCGCCAAGCGTGCCGAAGCTGCCGCGGGTGGATCTGACGCTGCGGCGTAAATCCCACGCTTGCCGAACTCAAAAACGACCCCTTCCCTTTGCGGCAGGGGTCTTTTTTTTCAAAACAACGCACAAATCCCCTATTTTTGTTGTTTTTTTGTCGCAGTTGACCTGCAACGGCGCAAATCCCGCATTTTGTGAATTGACGTAAGATTTTGTTTACCTTTAACACTTAAAGCTAACAAAGAGAAAACGCGAATCACGCGTTCAACATCCATCAACAATCCAAAAAGAGGTGTATCGTGAATAAGAATGAACTCGTTTCCGCCGTGGCTGATAAGGCCGGCTTGACCAAAGTTGATGCAGCGCGTGCTGTGGATGCTGTTTTTGATGCTGTAACCGAGGCTTTGGCCAAAAAAGACGAAGTCCGTCTGGTGGGCTTTGGGACGTTTTTGGTGTCCCACCGTGAAGCCAGCGAAGGCCGCCACCCACGGACGGGCGCTTTGCTGAAAATCCCCGCCAGCTACCAACCCAAATTCCGCGCGGGTAAGGGTCTGAAAGACGCTGTAAACTAAAAACCCCTTGATTCCCTCCTTTCTGTGAAAAATTCCAGAAAGGAGGGAATGTTATTTTGAAAAGGCAAAGTGCAAACCTTGTCTGCCTTTTTCTTGGTTCTGCTCAATCATTTTTTGGGCCTCTTCTTGGATTTTTTCGGCCATTTCTGCCCCTGCGTCCAGATCCAATCCCTGTCCTCCCCCCGCGGTGATGGCACCGGCTAGGGTTTTTGCGGATTTCACCAACATGTTCATAATAAAAAAGATTCCCCACAACGTGATAAACATATCATGGGTGGGGGCCAGAAACTGACCTTCACTGACTGTTTGAAAGCCAACAATGGCCTCGTTCATGGTGGCCAGACTGATGGCAATGGCAAAGGCAATCATCACGATTTCAACCGCCAGTTTTAGCAGGGCCCGCAGCCAAAACCCAACAAAAGACGTAAACGCCGGAATCACCAACGCAATGGCCGCAAAATACACCATAATGGCCAAAATCATGCCACCGAACAGGAAAAACACAAACCGCATCCCCAGCGTAAAATACGGCAACAATCCCGTAATGGCCAGTGCCAGACACATCAGCACCAAAACCGTAAACATGAACGTGTTCTGAAGAATGTCCCCAAGGCCTAGATTACCATCGGGCCCAAACAGCATGACCTTCATCGCCCCCCCCACCATGGTCAGAATGGACTGTTCAATCCAACCGAATAAACGCGCGATGCTGGCTCCGATGGTTTTGGGGTCCGCCGTGTTGAACAAACGGGGCTCTTTATCCGCGGCAACGATGGCTTTGTCTGCGTTGCAGGTGACCCCCTCGATGGCAATGGGGGATGTTTTCCCCGACGCGCTTGAGGTTTTGATGGTACACACCGCCGTAAACAACAGCTCGCTGGCATAGTTGATGCCAGACACCATCACAGGGGCAATAAAATTCTTCCACGGCCCCATGGCCGAGGCCGTAAACATCGTCACCACCACCGCCAGCAAAATCCGCGTTAACGATGCATTCAGCGCCGTACTGACCCGATCCAGCGGGAAAAACGGAAACAGCATTTTCCCCGCCTGATACAAAATATAAACCGCAACAAAAATCACGATGAAACCGGCGGAACCTTGGTAAAAAACCTTATTGGCCCGCGCCAGCCGTTCATCAATGGCATCGGCAATGTTTTGGATGCTTTGTAAAATGATGCCGCGTTTTTTATTCAAAACATCACTCAAAAAACCCCCAACCCCCATCGGACCCAAACCAAGGGTAACCTCCTCCGCCTTGGGTTTGGCATCAGCAGAAGGGGGCGCAGGCTTAGCAGCAGGTGCCGCATCAGGCGCAGCGGGCGCTGGTTGAGGTTGAGGCGAAATGGGTACCGCCCCCGCCCCCGAGGCCACGGTGCACACCATCAGCAAAAGCATAAGGATAACACGCATTATGATGGATCCGTTCTGGGTGTTGGCTGTTGTGGGGTTTGGGCCTTATCTTTTGAGAAATCAGACCACGCCCCTGCTGAAAAAGGTACGGGGGTCATAAGAACCCGCGCAAACTTGCCAGCCGCAAATCCACGAATACGCATCTTTCCAGCCGGCCCCCAAACGTTTTTGGCCCATAGCTGTCTGTTTTCCTGTGACAATTTGTTTTGATAGGCCCCCAGCGCCACCGTATCGCCCACAGATCGAAACGCCCCCTGAACCCGTTGCCCGAATTTTTCCGCAAAATCGCCGCCCATTTGGGGAATGCCGATGTTGGATCCCGCCGCCACCAAGGATTTGGCCTGACTGGCAACGCCCGCCATGGCCGCATTGATGATCAATTGTCCCGCCAGCAGCATCAGAAACACCGGATCCCCAAAGCCCCGCGTGGGATCTTTGTCTCCTTTATCAATGACATACTTGGCCACATCATCCACCGAATTCAAATCCGGTTGCACATCAATCACATAGGCAATCATGGCAATTTGGGCCGTCAAAACCACAGACGCCAAAAACAGGCCCAGCGCACTGGCAAATAACCCCTTCAGCGACGATACGGCAAAGCCCCGCGTTGTGGGATGCAAAAACATCAGGACGTAAAAACTGGATAAAACCTCAAAAATCATGGTGTACAGGGCAAAATCCACATTCAGCATGAAATAGGTAATGACAATCAACACCCCAATGACAATCATCACCACCGCCATCAACCATTGCAGCACAACCCCTGGGGAATTCAGCATTTTTTCCCACCAATGCATCTCATTGATATCCTTAATAATGTTCATGCCCAAACCAATGGGAACGCCGATGGTTTTGCTGGCGACCTCTAGCATACAGAAAAAGGACGCCTCGGTCCCGCCGCCTTTGGCCAGCGGGTCCACGCAGTCTGTTTTCAACCCAAAGGCCGTATGGGCCCCAATGCCAACATTCATGGCGGTTTGGGATGCCTTGATCCCCATGGTATAAATGGGCCCGCTGATATAGGTTTTGAATGTTCGGCAATCGTACAACAAAACCGCCACCACAATCACCAGAAACGTCCGGCCCATCATGCCGCTGAGCACGGTGGAGGCACTCTTGCCCGCCCCAAAGGGAAGCAGCATCACAGCCGCCGACACCATCATAAAAATCCCCAGCGTAATGGGCACCAAAACAACAACTTGGGAAGAGATATACTCACACGCCGGCGTTCCAAAACTTTTGCGGGTGTCATCCAGAATTTTAAAAATCGGGCACAGCCAGCATTCCCCCAGCCACTTCAGTTTGGCCGATTCGGCAACATCCTGCGCATTATCAACAGGGCCGGCAAGGGCCTCTGGTGTATTCTTAGGTTGCGATGGTGTTGTGCCTCTCCCATCTCCGTCGTTGCCATAACCAGGGGACGCAGGACCGGCGGCGGGGGGTGTAGGCGGTGTTGATGGCGCAGCGGGGGTTGGCGTATTATTAGGTTGCGATGGTGTTCCTCTCCCATCTCCGTCGTTGCCATAACCAGGGGACGCAGGTCCGGCGGCAAACGCCCCTGCCCCGCCAGCCATCAGGGTCAAAAGCAGAATCAGGCAAAACAGATGGCGCGGGGTCATGGTGTGTCGTCCCCCCCTTGGTTCAGGGCCCGCTCGGTCAAACGAATCAAATCCGCATCGGTCATGCTGTACACGTTGGGGTCTTTCTTTAGGGTTTGGGCATAATCCTTCACCCGATCCCCAGCCAAGCGAAGGTCATTTAGAAGTGTAGCATTTTTTATAAAATTAAGCAAATCATGCGCCCGATCATCATGAACGCCCACCGCATCCAGTTTCATGAAATCCAAAAAGGCCGCGGCCAGCAAATGCCGTTGATAATCCAGCTGAATGCGCCCTTTGACCTTAGCCACCATATCGGGGGCGGAGAGAGAGGCCAACAGGGACGCCGCCTGATTTTGATACATCTCAACCTGCGCCAGATGCTGCTGCTGTTGGTGAATGACATCCCGCAGGCGGCGAAACGTCGCATCATAATCCAGCACGGGGGGTTCAGGGGTTTGGGTCATGGTGTTTTATCGTCGGGATTTTGGGCCTGTTGGCGTGGGGGTGGCGGCGCGTTTCAACCTTACAATATTGTTTTTGGCGGCCCGCATCTCTGCCTCTGTGGCATCAATACCAGTTTCAGCAAGGATTTCATTGGCTGAAACACCATCACCCGCCACACTGGCGGCGCGTTTCATGCCTTCTTGACGAGGATCAGGCTTTTTGTTGTTATCTCTCAGGCCTCTGGCAGAAACAATGTTATTGGCGGGCCCTTCCGTCTTGGGCTTTGTGTTAGAAGAAGATTCGTTGGTTGTAGGCTCGTTATCCGCCTCTTCTGGATCCTCCTCTCTAAATCTAGATTCATAACCCCCACTATAAGAACCGCCACCGGCATAGTCCCCTAAGGCCTCCCGCGACGCGGCAACGGATTCTCTCCGCGATGATTCTTCGGCGGCGCGGCTGTCTTCTGTTTGGCCTCTGGGGATGGGGGCGAAGGTGGTGCCCGACAGCGCCCGCGTTGTCTCAGGGGTTATCTCTTGCGGCGTGGCAGCCTGAACGTCGCCGCGGGATTTCAGGCGCCCAAAGGCCGCCGTGACCTCCCGAAACTGGTCTCCACCATTTGGATTGATATCAGGATGCAATTCTCTGCCCTTTTGTCTCAGGGCCGCCCGCATCTCCTCAAGCGTGGCCCCCTCACGCACGCCCAACACGGCGTAATCATTCTGCGGGTTGGTGTTTTCAACTGGCACCCATCCCCCTTGTTGTTGTTCCACCGCGGGGGTGGCACGGGTGGCGGCATCACGTGCGGGGGCCTCGCTTAGGGGGGCTTTGGCAAGATTTTCCCGAGCATTTTGCAATTCGCCTGCCAAATTCACATCACTTAGGCCTAGATCATCGTTGGGATCAAAAACATTACGCCCTGCGATTGTTGCGATCTTCGCAGCGGCGTCCACAGCGGCGGGTAAAAGTATCTCACGCCCCACAAAACCAGCCACAGGCAGGGCCACATTCTTCGTGGCAAAGGTCAACACCGCCACCCCGGGCATGACCACCCGTGCGATGCCTTGGGCGAAATCACTGGATGCCATGCCCGCCGCCAAATCCCGCATACCCTGCTGAAATTCCATAGCCCGCTGGGTGATGGGTAAAGTTTGGACGGCTTGCACGGATTGCTGCACAAACCCCGATATGCCGGACCCTATGTTGTCCATCACCCCAGAAAGGCCCTGCGTGACGTTGTTCATGGCCCCCTGAACCCCCTCGGCGGCGCGGTTGACGGCTTTGTCCAGTCCTGTGCTTTGCAAAATTTGTCCCGCTGCCCCCGCCGCCATACCCCCAACCATACCCCCAACGGGCGCCAAGGCTTCCGCGGCTTTCGCACCCACACCAACCATGGCCCCCAGCGTCTGAATGACCCCCGTAATCATCTGGCCCAGTGCCTTCATAAAGATCCCCATCCCCTGACCAGAGGTGAATCTTTGGGCCATTCGTGCGATTAGCACCGTGATAATACAAATAATGATGATCACCATCCAACCTTCCTGCGTTACCCCAAAATTTTTGAAATTGGTGGCCACGGCGGAGAAGCCGGCGGCTTCAACCCCCTGTAAAGACATTGCCCCCGCCAAAAGAGGTTCTGGATTCACATAATAGGCATTCCGGCCAAATTGTGACGAGGCAGCAGCGACATGCCCCACCGGACGGGAACTGCTATGACAAGACAACGCCCCATTCCCCGGATACAATTTTGGAATATCCGGAGAATCCACAACGATTTCCAAATGCAGATGGGGTCCGGTACTAAACCCATGGGTGTTACAAGTGCCGATCACTTGGCCGGAATTAACAATCATTCCCTGAGTAATTCCGGAGTTAATGGTTAAATGACCATAACTAAAAACAACATTTGAAGGCGTGCTACCATTCATGATCCGACAATCAAACACAAAACCATACCCGCCAGCCGGCCCAGCATAAATCACCTGACAAGGGGCCATGGGTGTTAGAGGGTCCCCCATAGCACAGCCAAGATCAAGTCCCGCATGAATAGGGTTACTGTGTCCCGGACATAATCCAAAAGGACTTGTAACTGGATTGGACTTACCCCCCAAAAATGGACTTTTGAGCGTAATCCCCCCCAAGCTAGACCCACTGAGGGCACGTTCCCCAAACGTATCAAACCCCGTATTTTTGGGGGGGGATTGCTGCAAATAGGTATTCCGATACCATGACGCATAGGTCCCATTGGGCGTGCCATCCCCCATGGGACCGGTGGCGTAGGTGGTGGTGGGGGTTTGAAAGTTGGAGGCCCGCAAATCTATTCCCCCAGACCCAGGGATTGGAGCGCCAGGAATGGACTTGGGTGCCTTGGGTGTTTCAAATGGGGTTTGTGGTTTAACTGTATCCGCCGGTGTTGCTGTCCCTGTTGCGATGCTGCCCGGGGTTGCGGTCGTGCCTGTTCCGGCAAAATCCCCCTGACCGCCCTTATCCAGATTTTCAATGACGGTGGTCAGCATGGATATGGATATCATGGCGGCGATCATGGATGTGATTAACACCATGGCCCCATCGGATAGGCTTTTTAAGCCCGTGATGGCGTATTTCCGTGATGCGGGAAAACACCCCGCCGCGGCGTAGGCGGACAATGTGCAGGATACATACCCGATGCGCACCATAAACACATCCGCCACCGTAAACAAAAACATCAAAAACGGCGCAATGCCCACCAACATCAACAACAAACCGGTGAAAATTTTCCCATTCCCCACCTGAAACAAACCATAGGACCACGGATAGCTATAGGCCCGCTGGATCATGCACACCTTGCATTCCAAATTATCCTTTAGGGCCGTTAATTTGGCATCCAAGCCCTTGATGGGGGTGGGGGTGCAGGCCCCGTCTTCCTTGGCAAATTTCGCCAAGGTGGGGTTGGTTTCCATGCCAATGTCATACATTTTATCAACAATGGTGGTGCCCGCCGACAAAATGGGCGTGACGATATAATCGCGGTACGCTGTATAGCCTGTTGTCGGGGCCAGCAAAAACACCGCCACCCCCAGCACCACAAAAAACCGCACCCCGATGGCGTTAAACAGGGACGCCGCTTGGTCTTTGGGGCCAAAGGGCAGCAGGGCACTGCCGACCTTAAGATACGCCCAAATGGCAAACACAATCATCAAAATCCCCGACACATAGGGGGCAAACGTTTCGTGCAGCTTTTCCCCAAAAATCATGGGCACCGCAAACCCAAAGGCAATCACCGGCCCCCCAAAACAGCTTTTGGCCAGACCGTTGCGGATTTCAGCGATGGATTTGACTTTGTCTTCGGAGGCAGCCGATGATGTTTCTGAAGACGTCCCATCGGGGGAACAGACACCCGCAACGGGATTTTCTTTCAACCCATGGTCCACAATAATCGTTCTGGCCCCCCCATTAACCAGATTGGCAATGTCCCCGATATCGCCTTTGTTTTTTAAGGTCACGCACCCTTGGCTTTGTCCATCACCATCCTCATCTGCGTGAAATCCAATGTAGGATCGGCCTCCGTACCCTTTGGTGTCGATGGAAATCCACGTACGCCCTAGCGGATCACGCTCCTTAGGATCATCAGGCGGCTTGACTGCTTCTGGGGTTCCGATGGAAAAAACCCCTTGGGGAATGGGATTGTTGGATCCTCCTTCATCCTTTGACGCCTCTATGGGGACTTTGCCTTTGTGTCCGCTGACAATATCAAAGGTTTTTTTGGCCGTACCATTTTCATAATAGGTCAGCAAAAATGAATTGCCCCCTTTTGGGGTCAGTTTAAAATAATTTCCTGGGCACGACCCACCGGTTGAAGAACCAGACGGCGCAGGCTTGTTAAACGTTGCAGGATTGACAGGTATGGCCCCCGCCCCGCCCGCCAAAACAAGGCACAACCCCACGACCAGCGCCAGCCTGCGCCAAAAACAAACCCCCAAAACAAAACCAAACGGGTACACAGACAACCCAACGTTCATGTGATCACTGTCACAGTTTAGCGTTTTTTTATGTGAAATAAAAGGATTTTATTTCAAATTATAGTCTTTTGAAAAGGCCAAGTTTACGCAGGGGAAACGTCAAAAATCGCAGAATCTTTCGGTATGCGCGGGGTCCGTGGTACAATCCCATCACCCCCAAAATCAACGCCGCCAGCGCGTGCCCCACCATCACATAAACATAAGTCCATGGGATGATGAACCCAGAATCATAGTAACTCTGCAGCTGTTGCCAATACCGCATATCGGTGACATCAAACATGCCGTAATCGCGCTGACAGGCCTCGGGCGGGGCGATGCCTTTTTGGCAATAGACCCGCAGCAAATCATTCATGCTGCAGTACCGATCCGCCATAAAGGCCAAACTGACACCCACCAGCACCAGCAACGAACCCGCCGCCGTGAGGCGCATGAAAAAAGACGTGCCGCGCAGGCATAGCCTGCCAATTGTGGTTTTTTTCAGTTTTTCCACGCCCACCCGCAGACGATAGCGCAACGTGGGCTGGGTCCGCACAGGCGGTGCCGCAGGGGCATCATAACCCTGATGCGCGGGGGCAAAGGCGCGGGACGGCGAAAACGTGGGGGCCGGCGCGGGGTCAAAAACGGGAGTGGGTTCGTCTCTTGGCTCGGGAGGTCTGGGCGCGGTCTGGGGCGGTTTTGGTTCGGGGCGGGGGGGGACCTCTTCCTCTTCTTCTTCCAAGGCCCGCTGCTGCTGTTCCTGCCGATGCTTTTCCAGCAACGCCCGCAAGCGATCCGCGGGATTTTCGGGCTTGGCCTCGGGCGGGGTCTCGGGCTCTGGCTCTTTTTCCGGCTGAGGCGGCTTTTTGGGGGGCTCGGGTGCCTGTTTTTCCGGCTGTTTTTCGGGTTGGACCTCGGGGGATTCTGGGGCGGCGGCTTTTTTTAGACGCTCGCGGATTCTGGCGGCGGCATCATCGGTGTCTTGGGGGGGGGCCTTGGGTTCAGGGGCAACAGGGGGCTGGTCTTTCGGGGGTGCCTTGGCGCGGGGGGGCGTGTCTTTTGTTTCCCCATCCTTTTTTTCCATATCCCTCTGTTTATCGCGCATGGCTTTCAGGCGTTCCTGCAACGACGAGAGTTCCGATTTTTCCTCAGCCATGACGTTTGGTATCTTTCCTAAATGTTGCCGGAGTATAACCCACAATCCTCAGAGTTTCGTTAACACCACCATATCATCGCAGTGAATCAGCGTATCGCCAGAGGTATAGCCCAGCAGGCCCTCGATATCCTCTGACCGTTTCCCCAGCAAAACCGCAACGTCACTGGCGTCATAATTGACCATGCCCATCCCGATGCAGCGTTGGTTGTGCAGAATACGCACCACGTCCCCTTTTTCGTAATCCCCTTCTGTGGCCGTTACGCCCACAGGGAGTAAGCTTTTTCGGTCCTGAATGGCGCGGGCCGCCCCATCATCCAGATGCAAAGACCCGCTGGGGTGAATGTGTCCCGCAATCCACGCCAAGCGGGCGGACAGGGGGTTATCTCGGGGGGTGAAGACAGTATACTTTGCCCCCTGCGCCAGCCGTGACAGCGGGGCGGGCAGGGTCCCCAAACAGATCAACGTGGTGCATCCCGCCGCCGTGGCAATGTGGGCGGCCTGAAGTTTCGTCATCATGCCCCCCTTGCTGTCGTTGTCAGAGGGGCCGCGGGCCAGCGCGAAAATCTCTGGTGTGATGGCATCCACCCGCGGAATGTGGATGGCCGCGGGGTCCTTTTGCGGGGGCGCGGTGTACAAACCATCCACATCGGACAAAATCACCAGCGCATCCGCCCCCACAATTTGCGCCACACGGGCGGACAGGCGGTCGTTGTCGCCGTAGCGCAGCTCCTCAGTCGCCACCGTGTCGTTTTCGTTGATGATGGGAATCACGCGCTGATCCAGCAGAACCCGCAGGGTGTTGCGGGCGTTCAGGTGACGGCGGCGGTCTTCGGTATCCTGCCACGTCAACAGAACCTGCGCCGTTTCGATGGCTTGCAGGCGAAAGGCCTGATGATACGCCACAGACAGGGCAATCTGTCCGGTGGCGGCGGCGGCTTGCTTCTGGGGCAGGTCCAGCGGGCGTTGCCCCCAACCCAGCGCCCGTTTGCCCAGCGCCGTGGCCCCCGATGTGACGATGACCACACGCTTGCCAGCCTGATGCAGGTGGGCCACATCCTGAACCAACGACGCCAACCAAGATTCGTGCAGCCGGTGCGTCGCCGCATCAATCAACAACGATGATCCAATTTTCACCACCACAGTGTGATAGGGCTCAAGCGGCGATGTCATGGACGGCCTCCCCCACCAACAGATTATTTTCCAGGCGCAGGGTGACGGTGTAGAGCCCGCCGGATTGCCAAGCCCCCTGCCCCGCCGCCCGCGTGATGGGCAAAAAGGCCTCGCTGTATCCGCGATCGTCGCTTTCGGCCAGCACCGTGACAGTCTTGCCAAGGTTGCGCTGGTACAGGTCGTGCTTCAGGGTTTCAGACAGGGCAATCAGGCGCTGCGTGCGTTCTTTGCGCACGGCCTTGTCCACCTGGGGCATTTTGCTGGACGGGGTCTGGTCATGCGCCGAATAGGAAAAGGCATGGACCAAGGGTATAAAGGCATCGCGGATCAGGCCCATGGTGTCCTGAAAATCGGCCTCGGTTTCCGTGGGAAAGCCGCAGATGATGTCCGCGCCAAAGACAACATCGGGCCTTTTGCTGCGCAGCATAGTGCACAATAAAAACACATCATCGCGCAGGTGGCGCCGTTTCATGCGCTTTAAAATCAGGTTGCTGCCGGATTGCACACTCAAATGCACAAAGGGCATCACCCTGTCATGGTGCGAGAGAACCTCCGTTAAATCCGCATCCTGCAAAACCTCCATCGGGTCCAGCGATGACAGGCGCAAACGGGGCAAATCGGGACAGGCGGCCAAAAGACGCTTGACCGTTTGGCCCAAGGTTGGGCGGCTGGGCAAATCCTCGCCGTAGGATGTTAAGTCCACCCCTGTGAGCACAACTTCCTGATATCCCTGATCCTGCAAACGTTTCACCTGATCCACCAGATGGCCCAGCGGGATGCTTTGGGAATTGCCGCGACCAAAGGGGATAATGCAAAAGGTGCAGCGGTGGTTGCACCCCTGTTGAATCTGCAAAAACGCGCGGGATTTTTCCGAAAAGTGGGTGACGAACTGGGGGGCCACATCCCGCAGCTGCATAATGTCCGTAACGTGCACGGGGGGGGCGCTGGGGGCATAGGACGCGGGGTCCATTTTTTCGCGGTTGCCCCAGACACGGGTGACCTGCGGCATGGCGGCAAAGGTTTCCGGACGAATCTGGGCGGCGCATCCGGTGACGATGATGGTGGCGTCGGGGTTGTCGCGTTTGGCGCGGCGGATGGCTTGGCGCACTTGGCGCTCGGCCTCTTTGGTGACGGCGCAACTGTTGAAAATGATGGTGTTTTTTAAATCGGCGGCCTCGGCATGGCCCCGCATGACCTCCGATTCAAAGGCATTCAGGCGACAGCCAAAGGTGCGGACGTCAATATCGCTCATCCCTCAACCTCCACCGTACCCCGAAAGCTGAGGGTGCTGGGTCCGGCCATGATCACGTGCCCATCATCCCGCAGCGTGATGGCCAAAGCCCCCCCGCGCATCTGCACCGTCACCTGTGAGCCCGTCAATCCGGCGCGGTGGGCACACAACGCGACGGCGCAGGCCCCCGTGCCGCAGGCATCGGTTTCCCCTACGCCCCGCTCCCACACGCGCATGATGATGGTGGCGGGATCCACAATTTGGGCCCATTCCACGTTGGTGCGATCCGGAAACAGGGGGTCCGTTTCAATGCGGGGGCCCAGCGTGGTGACGGGGGCGCTGGCCACATCGTCCGTCCAAAACACACAGTGGGGATTGCCCACATTCACGGCGCACCCCTGCAACCCCTGCACCATGATGGCCCCCGTGTCTCTATCCTGAGACAACGGAATATCCCGCCAATCCCAGCGGGCGGGGCCCATATCCACGGCAATCCAGCCCTGGGGCGTGCGGGCGGCCGTTAGCAGGCCGGCCTTTGTTTCAATACAACACTGATCCCGCCCCGTTTCCGTCATCACCACATCGGCAATACAGCGGGTGGCGTTGCCACAGGCGGCGACTTCGCCCCCGTCGGCATTCATGATTGTCATGGCCACATCGGCCTGCGAAGAGGCCCCGAGCACCACAACCTGATCACACCCAATACCCGTTTTGCGGTGGGCCAACGCCCGCGCCGCCGCCGCCCCCAGCGGCACATCCCGCCCCCGCGCATCCACAATGACAAAATCATTGGACAGGCCATGCATCTTTAAAAAGGGAATCGTGATGTTCATACCGCAGGAGTGTAACAGAAAATCAGGGCGTTGGGGAGGGGGGAGTGTTATTGGTTGTGGCTTTGAGTTTGAATGGTCCATGACAAAGCCAGACAATTTTTTAATTCAAGACTTTGTTTAATAGAATTCCTAAATTCTTCAGGAATGTCCTCTAATGCTTCTGGGGTGCTTGCCAAAAACATTGCATAGGCGCCCCTAAGGGCATCCATATACTCAGACATCACTGGATTTTGAATCCCCTGTGGCCCAAATAAGCTGCTATTTGTCAGATCAATGCTTTGGGGCTGCAAACCAGCCGGGGAACTGTTCTGCTGCAAAGTTCCGTCTCGATCTAAGATTAACTTAATAAAAAATAATTGATCTTTATCCTCGCTGGTTAAACGTTTATCTTCTTCGATCGCGCTTACTAAGCCAAAAAATCTTTCCTGCAAAAACAACGGAAAAGAAAACGGATCCTGTTGTTCCTGTGGGGGGGGGGGGGTATTTTCCATTATGTCCCCACAATCTATTGAAAACCATTAAAATTTCACAATACTATGCTTTTTCCTTAAAAAAATCAAATATTTTTTTTACCCCCTGTCCCCTGTCACCTGTCACCTGCCCCCTGCCTTGGCACACCCTTTGCAACAGTCCCTAGAAAAAAACAAAACCATCATCGAAAGGTTTTTTTTATGGACTCGACCCTTTATGTTGCGCTGTCCCATATGAATGCCATGCGGCGGCGTATGGATATGACGGCCAACAATGTGGCCAACATGAACACCCACGGATACCGCGAAGAAAAGCCTTTGTTTCAAGAGATTTTGCAAAAGGATTTCCGCAGTCAGGGGGTGTCCTATGTTCAGGATGCGCGTTCTGTTCGCAATGTGACCAATGGACCGCTGGAGGAAACGGGGCACACCTATGACGTGGCCCTGCAGGGTGCCGGCTTTTTTGCCGTGAAACATCCCACCACGGGGGAGGTCACCTATACCCGCGACGGCCGATTTCGCGTTAATAACACAGGCCAACTGGTGAACACGCAGGGGTTTTCTGTGATGGGTGATGGGGGGGCAGCCCTGTCCATTCCCACCACCGCCCGCCAAGTCGTCATCACCAGCGATGGCACCATTCTGGCGGATGCCGCCAACGTGGGCCAAATGCAGGTGGCCCAATTTGACAACGAGCTGTTGCTGAAAAAGATGGAGGACGGCCGCTATCAAGCCCCCCCAACCCTTAGCCCCAACGGCAAACGCGAGGGTGTTCAGGTCATGCAGGGCATGATCGAGGGATCCAACGTCAATCCCGTGGTGGCCCTAACCGAAATGGTGGACATTGCACGGGGCTATGAAAGGGCCGAGCGCATTGTCAGCAACGAAGACGAACGCATCCGTGATGCCATCCGGAAATTAAGTGGTCGCAACTAAACCTTAGGAACACAATTATGCAAGCTTTAAACATCGCCGCCACAGGTATGGCCGCCCAGGAAACCAACGTTTCTGTGATTTCCAACAACATCGCCAACATGACCACCACGGGCTTTAAACGGCAGCGTGCGGAATTTCAGGATTTGATGTACGAACAATTCCGCCGCGTCGGCACAACATCCAGTGACGCCGATACGCTGGTGCCCACGGGGATTCAAATCGGGCTGGGGGTCAAAACCGGCGCGGTTTACCGGATTCTGGAACAGGGGACGCTGGAACAAACCGGCAATCCGCTGGATATGGCCATTACGGGGGATGGATATTTTCAGGTGACGTTGCCAAATGGGGATATCGCCTACAGCCGGTCGGGGTCTTTGCAGTTAAATGATGCGGGGGAAATCGTCACCAAAGACGGATACAAAGTCGAACCCACCATCAGCATCCCCAACAATGCCATTGATATCACCATCAACGCATCCGGCGAAGTGTCGGTTAAGCAAGATGGTCAGATCGCCCCCACCGTTGTGGGCCAGATCGAATTGGCCAAATTTGTCAACGCAGCGGGGCTGGAGGCCACGGGGGATGGGTATTTTCTGGAAACCCCTTCCTCTGGCGCCCCCACCGTGGATGTGGCCCAAGCAGAGGGTTTTGGGAAAATCAATCAGGGGTTTTTGGAAAGTTCCAACGTCAATCCCGTCACCGAGTTAACCAACCTGATTAAGGCCCAGCGGTCCTATGAATTGAATTCCAAGGTGATTAAAACCACCGATGAAATGATGCAAACCCGAAACCAGTCCTAAGTGCCATGAAAACCATTCTTAGTTTATTGATGATCTTTGTTTCCTTTTCAGGGCCAGCCATGGCTGAGGAAGAAACAGTGGAGGTGTACGTCCCCGCCCGCGCCCTGTCCACGGGGGAGATTATTGCAGAGGGCGATTTGCAAACCGTCACGGTGCCCGAGCGGGACCTGTCCAGCAACGCCGTGGTGGACCTGAAATCTCTGGTGGGGATGGAGGTCAAACGGACCCTGCGGGAGGGATCCATCATTCGGAAAAATGCCATCGCCGCCCCCCTTTTGGTGCGTAAAAAAGAACTGATCACCCTGACGGTGGAAACCAACCAAATGCGGTTAACCGCCCAAGGTCAAGCCATGGACGATGGCGCCATGGGCGATGTCATCCGCGTGATGAATTTAACCAGCAAAAAAGTCATATCCGCTGTGGTCAGCGGCAAACAATCGGCCAACGTTGTGGTGGCCAGCGAAGGAGTCCTGCCGTGATTCGTCATTTTATTTTGGTCAGTCTGTGTTTGTCTTTGGGGGCGTGCGCGTCGTTTTTGGATCGGGCTTCCCGCGTGGGGGAACCGCCGGAGCTGACCACCATCGAAAACCCCATACAGGCCGCCGGTTATCGTCCAGTATCCATCCCCGTGCCGCCGCCCATGGTGGAGGCACCCGCGGCCACAGGATCCCTGTGGCGTCAGGGCAGCAAGTCGTTTTTTAAGGATTTGCGGGCCCATGATGTGGGCGATTTGCTGACGGTCACCGTCACCATTGATGATGATGCCAAACTGGATAACACATCGGAGCGTTCACGCCAAAACAGCGATTCCATGGCCGCCCCCAGTGTTTTGGGACTGGAAAGTTACCTGGGGAAAATTTTGCCCGATGCCGTGGACCCATCGAATCTGGTGGAGACCAGCAGTGACCTGAGCAACAAAAGTGATGGCACCATTGACCGCAAAGAACAGATCAATTTGAAAGTGGCCGCCGTGGTGACCCAAAAACTGCCCAACGGGAATCTGGTGATTCTGGGACGGCAAGAGGTGCGGGTGAATTACGAAGTGCGCGAGCTGCAAATTGCCGGCATCATCCGGCAGGAAGACATCACCAACAAAAACACCGTTTCCTATGACCAAATTGCTGAGGCACGGATTTCTTACGGCGGTCGCGGCCACATCAGTGACATTCAAGGGGCCCGTTATGGATCCGAAATGCTGGACATTCTGCTGCCCTTTTAAGGGGTGGCCGTGTGTGGGCTTTGATACGGGGCTTTGAGAGTGTGGACTTAGGGGCTTGATTCTGTTATGGTGATGGCTATGAACACCAAAAAAGTCCTGATCGTTGATGATGAAGCCTATATCCGTATCCTGCTAGAGCAAACTCTGGAGGATCTGGAGAATCATAACATCGGCCTGCTGATGGGCAGCAATGGATGCCAGGCGGTGGATATGGCCAATCGGGAACATCCCGATGTCATCGTGATGGATGTCATGATGCCGGAGATGGATGGTTTTGATGCCTGTGAAAAAATCAAACATTTATCGGCAAGTTATAACCCCTATATCATTTTGCTGACCGCCCGTGGCCAAAGCGCGGATCGCGCCCATGGGCATGATGTTGGGGCCGATGATTATGTGACAAAACCCTTTGATCCGGATGCTTTGTTGGGCAAGGTGGCCTCTGTTTTATCCGTTACGGTATCGTGAGGCCCTATGCACGCCAAAGGGCGTAAACTGCTGCGAACGCTGAAGGATTCGGGCTTGCTCGCGTCCCTGATTCGCACGTTAACGGCCTCTAGCCTTTCTATTTTATTAGAAGATACCGTGGTTTACACGTGGGAGCAGGATGATTGTCTGGACCCCGCCACCCCCACCCATTTTTTAACCTCGGGCAGATTATCTTTGGTGTACCAGACGGATCATCCGGTGGCCGATGATATTTTGAATCTGTGTCAAACGGTTCTGGCGGCTTTGGATCATCATACCACATTGCAGTACGAACTGTCCTCTGAGGTTTTGGAGATGTATCGGGACCAAAACACCCTGCTGGATGCGGCCCGAACGTTTTCCAAAATTTTGGATCGCAATCATTTGCTGGAACAGGCCATTGATTTTATTTCCCATTGGACGGATGCCTTTATTGTGAACCAAACGGGGACGGTGATGGCATCGAACATTCGTGAGATTCGGGTGGATCGGGTGATGTCTGTGCCATGGCATGATCAGGCCAGCATTGACAATACCCCCGCCGAGGGGGGCCGGCCTAGGCTTTACTTCCCCATTCCCGTTGAGGCCGCCCCGCCCCTGATGATGGTGCTGACGCGCAAACAGCCCTTTCGCACGGTTGAGGTCCAGCGGTTGACCCTGATGGGGTCCCTGCTGGCATCATATCTGGATGCCCTGCATTATTTGCGGGAACGGCAAATGCTGTCCCGCTATATGCCCCAAACGGTGGTGGAGGGAATGCTGCAAAACCCCACCGTGGATTTGGGGGGGACCGAGCGTCAGGTCACCGTCCTGTTCACCGACATACGTGATTTTACCGGTATTACCCAGCGGCTGGGGGCGGCGCGAACGGTGTCTCTGCTGAACATGGTGTACGAGGTGATTGTTGAGGACATTCGATCCTGCAAAGGCATCGTCGATAAATACATGGGGGATGGGGTGCTGGCGATTTTTGGCACCCCCATTCCCAATCATGAACATGCCACCATGGCGTACCGCGCCGCCCGCCAGATTCACGAACGCCTGCAGCTGCATCAAAGCCGGTTTTTCCACCCCGTTCAGGTGGGTATCACATTATCCACGGGGGATGTGATTTCCGGAAACATCGGGGTTCACGACCGCATGGATTATACCGTCATCGGCAACTGCGTGAATTATGCCGTCAAGCTGCAGGCGTTTTCCAAAAAATACGCCTGCCCCATCCTGATGGACCGCGCCACCTATAACGCCCTTGGCCCCACCGACCAAAACGATTGTCAGGATCTGGACCAGATTTTGTATGGGGTTTGGCCGGGGGGAGCAGGTGACAGGTGACGGGTGACAGGTAACAGGTGGGAATGGGGCCATAGGGTTGTCCCCGCGCCGTTCAAATGGGCGGGAAAAGAGGTATTTTGGTCAATAATAGCCAATTAAGACAATTTTAGGACCCAACAACCCCATTCCCTCCCCCCGAAAAACGCGCTATACCATGGCGCATGACGCTGCAGAACATTCGCAATTTTTCCATTGTTGCCCACATTGATCACGGGAAATCCACGCTGGCTGACCGGTTGATTCAGGTGTGTGGGGGCCTGTCCGATCGGGAAATGACGGCGCAGGTTCTGGATTCCATGGACATCGAGCGCGAGCGCGGCATTACCATTAAGGCCCAAACGGTACGCCTGTCCTATACCGCCAAAAACGGCGAAACGTATCAGCTGAATCTGATTGACACCCCTGGGCATGTTGATTTTTCCTACGAGGTCTCTCGGTCCCT
This sequence comes from Alphaproteobacteria bacterium, assembly GCA_044375675.1. Lineage (GTDB taxonomy): Bacteria > Pseudomonadota > Alphaproteobacteria > JAJTHO01 > CANGYM01 > CANGYM01. The sequence continues at coordinate 3,013 of JBILMD010000022.1, read as the reverse complement.
GTCGGCGTGCGAGGGGGCCCTGCTGGTGGTGGATGCCTCGCAAGGGGTTGAGGCCCAAACGCTGGCCAACGTGTACAAAGCCATTGACGCCAATTTGGACATTGTCCCCGTTTTGAACAAAATCGACCTGCCCGCGGCCGAGCCCGAGCGGATACGCCAACAAATCGAGGATGTTATCGGCATTGATGCCAGCGACGCCCTGTTGATTTCCGCCAAAACCGGCATCGGGATTCAGGATGTGCTGGAGGCCATTGTCCACCGCCTGCCCCCGCCGCGCTTGCCCAATCATGATAAGGTGCAGGCCCTGCTGATCGACAGCTGGTTTGACCCCTATCAGGGCGTGGTGACGCTGGTGCGGGTGATGCAGGGCACGCTGAAATCCGGCATGAAAATTCAAATGATGGGCACCGGCGGCCGATACGTCATTGACCACGTTGGGATTTTAACGCCCAAGGCCGTGAAGGTGGATGCCCTGCACCCGGGGGAAATCGGCTTTATGATTGCCGGTATCAAAACCATTCAGGATTGCCGCGTGGGGGATACCGTGACTGTGGACGGCGATCCGTGCCCATCCGCGCTGGCGGGGTATAAGCCCGTCACGCCCGTGGTGTTCTGCGGCCTGTTTCCCATTGATGCCAGTGATTTTGAACATTTGCGCGACAGTTTGGGCAAACTGGCCCTGAATGACGGCAGTTTTTTGTATGAACCAGATACCTCTGCCGCGCTGGGGTTTGGCTTTCGCTGCGGCTGTTTGGGCTTGCTCCATCTGGAGATCATTCAGGAACGTTTGTCCCGCGAATTCAATCTGGACCTGATCACTACGGTGCCCAACGTGCGGTATCATCTGTATTTTCATGATGGCGCCATGAAAGAGCTGCACAGCCCCGCGGACCTGCCCGACGTCAGCAAAATCGCCCATATTGAGGAACCTTGGATCGAGGCCACCATCTTGGTGCCCGATGACTATCTGGGCGCCATTTTGACCCTGTGCACCGAGCGTCGCGGGATCCAAAAAAACCTGACCTATGTTGGCAAGCAAGCCATGCTGGTGTACCGCCTGCCGCTGGCGGAGATTGTGTATGATTTTTATGACCGTTTGAAATCCGTGTCCCGCGGTTATGCCAGTTTTGACTATGTCATGGACGGGTTTATGGAGGGGGATTTGGTGAAGCTGTCCATTCTGGTCAACGGCGAGCTGGTGGATGCCCTCTCCACCATGGTGCACCGCACCAATGCCGAAAAACGGGGCCGGTCCATGTGCGTGAAACTCAAAGACCTCATCCCCGCCCAACAGTTCCAAGTCCCCATTCAGGCCGCCATCGGGGTGAAAGTCATCGCGCGGGAAACCATCAAGGCCTTTCGCAAAGACGTTCTGGCCCGCTGCTATGGCGGCGACGTCACCCGCAAACGCAAACTGCTGGAAAAACAAAAAGAAGGCAAAAAACGCATGCGGGAATTTGGACGGGTGGAGATTCCGCAGTCGGCGTTTATTGAGGTGCTGAGGGGGGAGTAGGTGATACAAGAGAAAACCACCCTGATCCTAGGTGCTGGGGCCAGTTGTCATTATGGGTTTCCAACGGGGGAGGAGTTGATTACAAGAGTATGTATAAAATGTGAGGCCTTTAAAGGGTGGCCTCAAGGTCCTAAATCATTTTTTCAAAAATTTTCCAATATTTTGAATGGTGAGCAAGACAATGAAGAACTCTCTTTCATGCATCATGAAAGGCAATCTTTTAGAGAACGCACCGCAAAACAAGCCGAAGCCTTAAAAGAAAAATTAGATATATTTTCACATAAAATTAGATCCCTAAACCCTCTAAACATTGACACGTTTTTGCGGGATCAGCCACAATTACAAAAAATCGGAGCTTTCTTAATTGCCAAGGTTTTGTTAGAAGCTGAAAATTATTGTAGAGAGACGCCTAAAAGGGACCACGACCAAGCTAGAATCACTGATAATAAAAAAAAAGAATTTGATAACTGGTATCGTTTCCTTATCCATGTTCTGGCCGCTTGTGAGAATTCTGAGGCGTTAAAAAAGGTTTTTTTGGATGAACAAAAGTTATCGATTATCACCTTTAACTATGACGTTTCTTTGGAGTATCACCTATATCATAGCCTGAAAAATATAGAAGTATTTGAACATTGCGCTGCTGATTTTATGAGGCAATTTTCAGAAAATTGTATTTTTCATGTTTATGGAGCAATGCACAAGATTGATTGGGATGCGAAAAATCCCTTTGCTGATTTTGGGGCCAGCGTGAAGACTGAAGATGATAGCTTAAACGAAATACGTCTGGCCATTAAATGCAGCGAAAACATCAGAACCATTTACGGGAGGAAATCTGATCCATCTGATCCATCTGATCCATCTGATCCAAAAGACCTCGAATGGGAAGAAAAAAAGAAAAAATTCATTGAGGCTATTGACCAAGCTGGGCGACTTGTGATTTTGGGATATGGTTTTGATGATGCCAATACGAAACACCTTAGCGATCTCAGTGATGGAAAAAATAATGGGTTGATAAGTGCTTTAAAAACCAAACGTCTTTATATGACCAATTATAATGATAGCAAGCGCATTGAAAACAAACTAAATTTAAAAGAAAGGGAAGACTACCACTTTATATCCGACAAAAACGTTTACAATGCCCTGATGTACGATTTTGATTTGGTGTCATGAATGCCCCATTGCCCGTATAGAATCCGGCAAAACCATGCCCAGCATGAAAACCCTGACACGCTATGCTAAGGTCCTGAATATGCGGCCCGACGTGCGTTTTGTGCCACAGGGATAACACGGCCAATACCCCCCTAATGGCGCTGGATACGTCATGGCCAAGGGTTTGGTGTTAACGCCCTGCGAGGGAGGGTGACTTTTCTAGCTTTTTTCTGTCAAAGCAAATTACAAATGTCCGCTTTTAGCAACTTAGGAATGTCCGCTTTTTGTTTTTTTAGGTGCAGGGGGCGGGGTAGGTTTTTATCCACAAATCCATAGCCCTTTTTTTAGGGC
>JBILMD010000021.1:0-22110 GCA_044375675.1 Alphaproteobacteria bacterium | reverse complement strand
AAATACAACACTTACCGCCCACATTATGCCTTGAAAGGATCCACACCCTCCGCGTATACAAAAACCATCCTCCTCAAGGACGCCGCTTGATCACCATATCTGTCTCAAATGAGGTGAACTCATACACAGAAACTTTAACGCTTTTCAAAACGACGATAAACGTCCAACGTGGCCTTTTGCATGGCCGAAAGGCTATAGGTATCGATCATCCTCTGGCGTGCAGCCCGACCGATGGTATGGCGGTCGGCATCGCTGAGGGTCCAGACCGTTTTCATGGCGCGGGCCAGCTCTGATTCCGCCTGATCCACAGGGATCAAAAAACCCGTTTGTCCCGAAAGGATAGATTCTGCAGCCCCGCCGTGATCGGTGGCGATGACAATTTTGGCCATGGCGGCGGCCTCGATGATGACACGACCAAAGCTTTCTGGTTTCATGGATGGGGACAGCACGTAATCCGCCGCGGCATACAGGGCCGGCATGGTATCGGCAGGCAGGTTCCCGAAAAAAACCCTCTCCCCCAACCCCAGATCCCGAATGCGCTGGCTGAGTTCATGACGATACGGGGCCTGCGGCGTATCCGCACCGCAAAAAATCAACGATCCCGCCACACCCGAATGGGCAAAGGCGGACAGGGCAAGATCATGCCCCTTCCAACGGGACAAACGGGCGGGCAACACCCAAAACGGACGCACCGCCCGCTGAAGCAAAGCCGCAAGGGCGGGAATGTCCCCCACTCGCCCCGCCCACAGGGCAGGATCAAAATGATCCGTATCCACCCCGCGGGGAATGACCACGACACGCAGGGGATCCGTGTCGGGATGGTGCTGCATCAGGTAATCACGCGCAAATTGTGATGGGGCAATCACCACATCCCCCCGCGCCATGACGCTGTTATAAAACCGTTTCAGGGCACTTCCCTGACCATATATGCCGTGATAGGTGGTGACAAAGGGCACGCCGCAGGAACGCGCCGCCATCAGGGCGGACCACGCGGGCGCCCGACTGCGGGCATGGACCAGATCAATCCCTTGGGCACGGATCAATCGTGCCAACGCCAGGGCATTTTTCCCCATAACCCAAGGATTTTTGGTGGTTAGCGGCAAACGATGATGCATGGCCCCCACGCTTTCGACATCCGCCACCAAGGGGCCGCCGCTGCTGGCCACCCACGCCTGATGACCCTCAGCTTGTAGGGCCGAGGCGATTTCCACCGTGCCCCTTTCAACCCCCCCTGAAACCAACGCGGGCAGGACTTGCAAAATACGCATACATGTTCCCTAAAAAATACAGGCTTTCGCCAAAGATTACCGGTCCGCCACCACGGAAAACGTCACATCTGCCAAATGCAAGGCCTTGGCCTGTCCCGCCATGGTGGTTCGGATATCGGGATGATCCATCAGACGGACCAGATGGTCTTTCAGGGTTTCTGGGGTTAAGGTTTCCTCGTGCAGAACCACAGCGGCGTCATGATCCCCAAAATACGCCGCGTTTTTCTTTTGATGATCGTGCGTGGCGTAAGGGTACGGAACCAAAATGCATGCACGGCCGATATAGGAGATTTCCGCCAAACTCCCCGCGCCCGAGCGGGAAATGATAATATCGGCTTTGGTGATTTGAACGGGTACATCTTTGAAAAAACGGGAGACTTCGGAATGAACACCAAGGGCGTTGTAATGGTCTTTCACGCGAATCATATCCTCGTCCAGACATTGCTGCACAATACGCAAACGGCGACGATGGGGGGAATCCATCAATTCCACGGCCTCTGGCACCAAACGGCCAAGCTGTCTGGCCCCCAGACTTCCTCCCATCACCAGAACATTCACGGATCCATGGGGACGGGCTTCGTCCCTGAGGACCAAAGGTTCCAGAAAGGCCTGCCGCAAGGGCATGCCCGTCACCAGCGTTTTCTTTTTTAGGCGGCGAGAAATGCCCTCGGTTTTTGGAAAGGTCAACGCGACGCGCCTGGCCACCAGACACGCCAGACGATTGGCCCGCCCCATCACCGCGTTTTGTTCGTGGGCCAGAGTTTCAATCCCCAAAAGACGCGCCGCAATCAAAGGGGCGACACTGACATAGCTGCCAAAACTGATGACAAAACGGGGCTGAATGCGTCTGATCAAGGACAAAGCCCGCGCCACATCCCCCATCAGGGTTATGCAGCCCTTGATGGTTTGCCGCAACGACCCGCCGCCGTAAGGACGGGTATCCATCACATGAACCGTAAAAGGATCATCCATTTTCAAATACCCTTTGCCCCGTTCATCCACCAAAACATGAACATCATAGCGCCCTGTTAGGTGCTGGGCCACGGCCAAGGCTGGAAACACATGGCCCCCTGTGCCACCCGTCACAACCAATGCTCGGGGCTTTTGGGGCAAAAGGGGCTCTTGGGAAAGGGGTTCACGCATGATGGGGCCCCCCTAACGAGGGGCGTTTTCGGGTCATGGCCAGCAAAAATCCCATCACCACGGAAGAGGCCAAAAGCGAAGACCCCCCATAACTGACAAAGGGTAACGTCATGCCCTTTGTGGGGATCAGGGCCAGAGAAGAAGCCATATTCACGAATGATTGCAACGCCATTTGCACGCTTAACCCCGCCCCCGCCCAAATAAAAAAAAGATCGTTTTCATAATAACAGCATCGCCATACACGTAAAACAATATACCCGATCAATCCTAAAACAAACAAGCAAACAATGGCCCCAAACTCTTCCCCCACCACCGCAAACACAAAATCGGCATGGGCATCCGGCAGGACCATTTTGATGGTGCCTTCACCAGGTCCTACCCCAAAAAATCCTCCGTTGCGATAGGCCCTGAGGGACTGGGTGATCTGATAGGTGTCCCCCGCATCCGTTTCCAAAAAACGATCCACACGGCTGGACACGTGGGGCAGCAGCAGATACGCCCCCACCAACCCCAACACGGCCAACAGACACAGCATGACAATCCAGCGCCAGCGGAGTCCCGCCAAAAAAACCTGCGTGAAAAACCCCAACGTTATCACAACACTCATACCCAAATCGGGTTGCAGGATAATCAGAAACAGGGTCAGACCAAACAAAAGCATGGCCAGGGTTTTCCCACGAACACGGGGATTTTCCCGGCCACGGGCCAAAAACCAGGCCACACTGACGGCCAGAAACGGTTTGGCAAATTCCGAAGCCTGCAGAGAAAAAAACCCCAAAGACACCCACCGGCGGGCCCCTTTGATTTCTTCTCCGGCAATTAAGGTCAAAATAAGGGCGCCAAAAACCCCCAACAATCCCAAAACCGCCACTCGCGCCAATCCCTTTTTTTCCAGCAAAGAAAGGCCAAGCATCAAGCCAATGGCCACAGGCAACATCATCAGGTGGTGCAGGGTAAACATTTGGCTGGAGGATGCCTCGATCCTGTCCGCCACCGCAGGGCTGGCGGCCACGATGAAGAGAATCCCCAGCGCCATCAACAAAAACGTCGCCCCCAGCAACCGTTTATCCACCGTCCACCACCAACGGCCCAGAATGCTTGTATCCGTGCGCTCTAGCATGCCTTAGGCCCCCATCAGATCAAGGACTGTTTTTCGAAAAACATCGCCCCTGTGTTCGTAATGGTCAAACTGATCAAAGGACGCACAGGCAGGGGAAAGCAAAACCACCCCTCCACCGGCACTCAGGGCCGCCTGCCGTGCATCGGCAACAGCCTGTGACAACGTTTTGGAATGCCAAGCTGGCACCCCCGCAGCCGTCAGCTGGCGATGGAAAGAGGGGCCGGCATCTCCGATACAATACGCCCCTTTGATTTTGGGGTAATAAAGGGAAAGGGAGGATAAATCCTCCTCTTTGGGCTTGCCCCCCAAAATCCAGAAAATATCCTGATAGCTGGACAGGGCCCGCGCGGCGGCGTCTTTGTTTGTGGCTTTGCTGTCATTGATGTAAACAACCCCCTTTTCCTGGGCAATCCATTCCTGACGGTGGGCCAACCCGGGGAATGTTTTCAGGGCGGAGACAATACGGGGAATGTCCAGACCCTCTGCCCGCGCCATGGCATAAACAGCGGCAGCATTTTGGGCGTTGTGTTGCCCTGGCAAACGGGGGCATTCTGTCATAGATAAAACAGCCTGAATGCCCGATGTCAGGGCATCATAAAGGACACCGTCCTTCACAAACACCCCAAAATCCAAAGATCGTTCTGTGGACAGTGGCAAAATACGCCGCCCCCCCTCCATCAGCAGATCCTGATAAACACTTTGGCAAAACGCATCATCCAGAGCCATAACGGCGTGATCTTCGGATTGTTGACGGGCAAAGATTTTCTGCTTCGCGGCCACATAACGGGCCATGGTGCCGTGACGATCCAGATGATCGGGGGTGATATTCAGCAGGGCCGCCGTGGACACACGCACCTGTTCCACAAGGTCCAACTGATAGGACGAAAGTTCCAGAACAACACGCTCCCCAGATTTTGGGGGATTCAGGGACAGCACAGGCACACCAATGTTGCCCCCCATCTGATGGGGGACATCCGCCTGCGTCAGCACGTGGTCCATCAGGGCCGTGGTGGTGGATTTTCCGTTGGTGCCAGTGATGCCGATATAATGGGCTTTGGGGTGGGCCTCGTAAAGCAAGTCCACATCGTTCAGGCGGGGCAGATCCCGCGTAAAAAAGAACGCCGAATGGGATTCCGGAATGCCAGGGCTGACAAAAATGGCATCACAGGGGGGCAGTTCATCCGCAGGTTTTACGGTTAAAAAATCCTTGGCAGATTCCCGCGCCGCGGCCCCATCATCCCACCCGAACAGCGTGGCGCCCACGGCACGGAAACTTTGCGCCGCCGACAACCCCGTTTTTCCCAATCCCAAAATAAAGATTGTTTTTCCAGCATAACGGGGCAGAAAAATCATAAAGGGTCCCTCATAAACGATCTTTGAGAGTTGTTAAAAAGGACTGGCGCATAATATCCACAACGTCCTGCACAGACGCCGAGCATCCCAGTTTTTCCAAACGGGTCACACCATGATGGGTAATACCACAGGGCACAATGTTCTGATAGGGGGTCAAATCATTTGTAACATTGATGCACACCCCATGAAACGTTACCCAGCGGCGCAGGCGCACCCCAATGGCGGCAATTTTTTCGTCATAACCTGGGCATATGGGCACCCACAGGCCTGTACGGCCCTCTCTTTGGACCGCTGAAACGCCAAAGGTTGCCAGCGTGTTCATGATCCAATGTTCCAGCGTTTCCACAAACCAGCGCACATCCTGTCGATAGCGCCTTAAATCCACCATGACATAAGCCACAAGCTGACCCGGGCCATGATAGGTGATCTGCCCCCCGCGTCCCACGGGATACAGGGGAATTCCGTTGATGGTATCCCCGTGGGGCTCTATCCGCGCGGAGGTTCCGGCGGTGTACACAGGGGGATGCTGCAACAGCCAGAGGATATCGTCGCTTTGCCCCGCCAGAATATCAGCAACATCTTGCTCCATTTGCCCCAAGGCCTGAGCATAAGGCACCAAATCATCGTGGCGATAAAGCATAAACACAGGTTGTGAGATGACACACAAAGCAAGGATTGTGCCCAAATTTACGGCCCACGTCCAGCAAGGTTTTTTCTGTAAGGGCTAACAGGGCTCCCCTCAGCCTTGTTGGCTCCCTAACACAGACTTTTACGATGCCTTGGTTTTTGAGAGGACGCCCCTGCCCTGCCACGGACGGTACATCAAGAGAGAAACCAAAACGACGACAGAACCATAGAAAAGGACCTCCATCCCCGAAGGATGGGGCGTGTAACCAATCAGAACACCCAAAATTTCACCCGCCAGACTATCACCGGAAATCAGATGGGATGTGTTCCACATTTGGGGCACCAAGTCAGGCAATACACCGGCTGCAATCAGATACGACGCCCCGTGCGCCGCCATACCCGCGGTTAAGAACACCAAAAGCCAGCTGGTCACAGCAAAAAGATGACGGCGGACCGTGCGCAGCAATCCCAAATACAGCATAACACCCACCACAGTCCCTCCAACGCCGCCCAAAAGGCCCCCCATGATGATGGATGACCATGTCACCTGACCCGAGGCCAACATGCCATAACTGAAAAGAACAATCTCGGCGCCTTCGCGCAAAGATGCCAGCGCCACAATTAGAATCAAAACCCAGTGGGATGTTTCACCGGCCACAATTTCAGATCCCACTTTGCGAATGCGATGGGATAAATGCTGGGCATGATGTTTCATCCAAATCACGGTCCAGCTGAGGAAGCCCACGGCCACAAACAGAACCCCTGCGTTAAAGATATCCTGACCCGTCCCCTCCACCGAGGCCGCCAAGGTATCCGTGAAAAAGGCAATGATGGCTGCCCCCAAAAAGCCCAGCCCAAGGCCGGACAGAATGAGCCTCACCCTCCCCTCCAGTCCCTGTGTTGCCGCCATCACCAAACTGATGATCAGGGCAATTTCCAGACATTCACGAAAAACAATGGTGGCAACAGGCAACATGGCAAAACACTCCCCAATCAAAATTTATTTCACAACAACCTGACCCTTGGCTTTGTCAGGGTTAAATTCCCCCATGAAGGGATAGGTGCCGGGCTTCAACGCACTCATCTTCACACGAACCTGTCCCCCACCAGGGATGATTTTTTCGCGGCTGAGTGTCTCGCTTTCAAATTCCTCTGGGGTTTTGTCATGGTTTTTAATGATCAGGGTCCACGGCGTATCGGCGGGCACCGTTAATGTTTCAGGGGAAAAGGTATGATTTTTGATCTCAAGAGTATAGGTTGGGGTTTCAGCCTGCGCCAACGGGGCCAACGCCACACCAGCCAACAACAAAACAGAAAAACAAGACAAACCAAAACGCATCAGGGGACCTCTGTTAAGCATCAATGACGATACTCCACCCTACGCGAATTGAGAATCATTCGCAATAGAAAAAATCAATCCCTGTCAAAGCAATCCCCCCGAGGATCTTTCAATGTAATCCTGAACGCGGCGGGGCGGGACAGTTGTCTTTTGGGGTCAAGGGGCGGGGCGGAAAAATACCGGACCGAAGACCGCTTCGCGGGCTGAGGGAGGATGATTTTTTAGCACCGGCGCAGCGGACCCCTTGATGCCAAAAGAGAACTGTGGGGGTGGGAGCCGTGTGCTTTCACCAAAGAAAAGGCGTCCTCACCCTCGCCACAATCAAAGCTCTTTACCTTTGTTACTAGTGTCTAGAGCCTTATTGTAGGCTTATCAATTTTTACTTTGTATTTTGCCTTCGGCTTCTTAAATCCTTCATGGCACTGCTCGGGTTGCAAAAAATCCCACGGCGGTTTCGGATGGGTCCGAAATAAGTCGCCAGTTTCAAGTGACACGCAAATGGGAACAAAAAGGATTGACTCAAATCAATGATTTCTGTTATTTCAATAATAACTAACATAACAGAACATACAATATGCAGATTACCGAATCCATGCAAGCCTTTATCTCTCATTTTGGGGAAATGGGCAGCCGTTGGGGTATTAACCGCACGGTGGGGCAGATTTACGCACTGCTCTATCTTTCAAACGAACCGTTGTGTGCCGATGATATTGGCGAGGCACTGGGATTTTCCCGCTCGAACGTCAGTATGGGGCTAAAAGAACTGGAAAGCTGGCGATTAACGCGGGTGAAGCATTTTCAAAAAGATCGCAAAGAATACTACACCGTGCCCGACGATGTTTGGGACATTTTCCGCACGCTGGTTGAAGAGCGCAAAAAACGTGAGATTGATCCCACACTGTCGATGCTGCGCGATGTGCTGTTAACACCCGCATCCAGCAATGAAAAATATGCCCGTCACAAAATGCAGGAAATGTATGGTCTCATTGAAATGCTGACGGGGTGGTACACAGATATGCACAAAATGGAAACCGACCGGTTGGTAAACCTTCTGAAGCTTGGTTCGAAGGTCTATAAACTCTATGAAATGAAAGATAAATTAACGGTCATCGTTGGCGGTAAAAAAAGTGAGAATGTAGAGGAATAACGTGGATGCTCTGATCCTTGCACGCGCACAGTTCGGCGCAAACATTACATTTCACATTCTGTTTCCAACCATTACCATTGCCATGGCGTGGTTGCTTCTGTTTTTCAAACTGCGTTACAATAAAACGCAGGATCTGAAATGGATGGAGGCGTACCGTTTCTATGTAAAGGTGTTCGCACTATGCTTTGCGCTTGGTGTGGTATCGGGCATTACCATGTCTTTTCAGTTTGGCACCAACTGGCCGGGCTTTATGGAAACAGTTGGAAATATCGCAGGTCCACTGCTTGCCTATGAAGTGATGACCGCATTCTTTTTGGAGGCCACTTTTTTGGGCATTATGCTGTTTGGTTTTAACCGCGTCTCCAATCGTGTCCACACGCTGGCAACGGTTTTGGTTGCGGGGGGAACCACACTCTCGGCATTTTGGATTATTGTGCTGAATAGTTGGATGCACACACCCGCTGGTTTTGAAATGCGCGATGGGGTCGCGCACGCCACGAGCTGGTTAGAAATCATCTTTAACCCTTCCATGCCATATCGTTTTGTGCATATGTTGCTTGCCTCTGGCCTAACGGCTTCTTTCCTCATAGCAGGATTGTCTGCCTATCAATGGCTACGCGGCGACAAGCGTGTAGGCGTGACAGCTGCGATGAAAACGGGCGTCTATGCCGCCGCCATGCTAATTCCCCTGCAAATTCTTGCAGGCGATATGCACGGTCTGAATACGCTGGAACATCAGCCGCAAAAAGTGGCGGCGATGGAAGGAATCTGGGAAACACAGCGCGGTGCCCCGATGCTGGTTTTTGCGGCTCCCAACAAAGAAACACGCAGCAATGACTATGAAATAGGCATCCCTAAGCTCGCGAGTCTTATTTTAACCCACGATCTGAACGGCGAGATCAAAGGCCTGAATGAATTTGAAGATCACCCGCCCGTTGCCCCTGTATTCTATGCGTTTCGCATCATGATCGCCACAGGCTTACTCATGCTGATTGTGTCCTGGTTAGGCAGTTTCCAGTTATTCCGTCATGGGGTATTAAGCCGCTGGCTGGCTTTTGTAGTAGTGGGCATGACTTTTGCAGGCTGGGTGGCTACTGTTGCGGGATGGTACACAACAGAAATTGGCCGCCAACCCTACTTGGTGTACGGCGTACTCACCACGGCTGAGGCCGCTGCCACCAATGTATCGGCGGGTATGATCGGCACAACGTTGATACTTTACCTTATAGTGTATATCACGCTTATTATTGCTTTTATCGCCACCATTTTTTATCTGGCGCGCAAAGCAGGTGAACAACCCGATAATCTTAACCGCTCCCCTGTGGCCAATCGCCCTGGCGTGGCGGGCAGTCGTCAAATTCTGGAAGGAAATGTGTGATGGATTTACTGGCAACAGATGGCCACTGGCTCGCATTCGCCTTTGCCTTTTTAATGGGATTATCCATACTAATGTATGTTATTCTGGATGGGTATGACTTGGGCGTGGGAATTTTATTGCGTGGTGCAACCGATGCTGAAAAAGATCAAATGATTGCCTCCATTGGCCCCTTCTGGGATGCGAATGAAACATGGCTTGTGCTGGGGGTGGGAATTTTACTGGTAGCTTTCCCCATAGCCCATGGCACGATTCTTACGGCCTTGTATTTACCAACCGCCCTGATGCTGATTGCGTTAATTCTGCGTGGTGTTTCCTTTGATTTTCGCGCCAAGGTGTTGGCAGCTCACAAACATTGGTGGGACAAATCATTCTTTATGGGGTCGCTGGGGGCAGCATTGGCACAGGGGTATATGCTGGGCTTATATATTATGGGCTTTGAGCATTCTTTAAGCAGTCATTTATTTGGCGTCTTGACTGGTGTCTGCGTCGCCGCTGGCTATAGTTTTATTGGTGCGGGCTGGTTGATGATGAAAACCTCTGGAGACTTGCAAAAGAAAGCCATCCGCTGGGCGCGTAGCAGTCTTTGGCTCACCGCTGCGGGAATTGTTCTTGTATCGCTTGCAACACCGCTGGTGAATGAACGCATTTTTGATAAATGGTTCAGCATTCCTAATATTTTCCTGCTTGCTCCCATCCCTGTAGTAACGGGTGTGTTGGTACTGTTGATTGATTTCATGCTGCGCAGATTACCCATGCCGAACGATCGTTTTGCTTGGGCACCGTTTGCAGGGGCCGTGTCAATTTTTGTGCTTTGCTTTCATGGGCTGGCGTACAGCTTTTACCCCTATATTGTGCCAGAGAAGATAACAATTTACGGTGCTGCTGCCGCGCCCGAATCACTGATGATTATTTTTGTGGGTGCGATGATCGTGCTACCCTGCATCATTGGCTATACTATCTTTGCTTATCGGGTATTCTGGGGCAAGGTGCAAGATTTGAGATATTATTAAAACACTTGCACCCCTTGATGCCAAAAGAGAGCTGTCCCCACACCGCCTTTTCAGGTCATCCGGCATAATAACGGATAGATCACCCAACCTGTCGTTTTTGATCCTGTCCCTTGGGGGTTTTTAGGGCTGCTTGGGCCGCCGCCAAACGGGCGATGGGCACGCGGTAGGGTGAACAGGACACATAATCCATCCCCTGCTGATGACAGAAGTGAATAGAGGCAGGATCCCCCCCATGTTCGCCGCAAATGCCCACTTTCAGGGTGGGTTTTGTGGCGCGTCCGCGATCAATGGCCATGGTGATCAAGGCCCCAACGCCCTGTTGATCCAACGTCACAAAGGGATCATGGGACAACAACCCCTGACTGTAATAGGCATCCAGAAAGGATCCGGCATCATCACGGGACAAACCGTATGTTGTCTGGGTTAAATCGTTGCTGCCAAAGCTGAAAAAGTCCGCAGACTCAGCCAGTTCATCCGCCACCAGACACGCACGGGGCAGCTCGATCATGGTGCCCACGACATAGGGAAGGTCTTGGCCCAAAGCCTGAAAACATTCCGCCGCCACCCCATGAATCATGGTGGTCAGCAGGGTCATTTCGGCCCGATTGGCAATCAAGGGCAACATAATCTGGGGCTGGGCCGCGGTGCCAATGTCTTGGGTGGCGATGTGCTGCGCCTGAAAGATGGCCCGCACCTGCATTTCGTAAATATCGGGATAACTGATCCCCAAACGGCATCCCCGATGGCCCAACATGGGGTTGGATTCCTTTAATTTTTCCAAACGACTGCGAACGGCATCCACACTTTTGCCCACGTGCTGTGCCAAATCAGCCAGCTCGTGTTCCTGCAGATGCATAAATTCATGCAGGGGGGGATCCAGCAAACGGATCATCACAGGATACCCCGCCATGGTTTTCAGGATGGTGACAAAATCATCGCGCTGCATGGCTTGCAGGGCCTGAAGAGGACGCACACGCTCCTGCGCACTATCGGCCAAAATCATCTCCCGCACCAGACGCAGGCGGTCTTCGGCAAAAAACATATGTTCTGTGCGGCACAGGCCAATCCCCTCAGCCCCAAAGTCGCGGGCCGTCTGGGCATCCACGGTGGTTTCCGCGTTGGTTAAGACCTTCAGCGTCCGAAACCCATCGGCCCATGTCATAAAGGCCCGAAAATCGCCGGAAATGTTGGGATCGACGGTGGGGACCTTGCCGGCAAAAACCTCTCCCGTGGCGCCATCCAGGGTAATAAAATCCCCCTCGCCAAAAGTCTGGCCCGCCACAGTCAGGATTTTTTTCTTGGCATCAATACGCACGGATGATGCACCGGAAACACAAGGCTTACCCATGCCCCGCGCCACAACAGCCGCGTGGGACGTCATGCCGCCTTTGGATGTCAAAATGCCCCGCGCGGCGTGCATGCCGTGAATGTCTTCGGGACTGGTTTCTGCGCGAACCAAAATCACCGCATCGCCCTTGCGGGTGCGGGACTCGGCTTCATCGGCAGTAAAAACAATGCTGCCGCAGGCCGCCCCAGGGGAGGCAGGCAAACCCTTGGCCAAAAAGGTTTTCTTAGCTTTGGGATCCAACGTGGGGTGCAGCAGCTGATCCAGAGATTCAGGGGTTACCCGTAAAACAGCATCCTCTTTGGTGATTAAACCCTCGGCGACCATATCCACGGCAATTTTTAAACTGGCTGCCGCCGTCCGTTTTCCGTTCCGTGTTTGCAGCATCCACAATTTTTTGTTTTGAACCGTGAATTCAATGTCCTGCATGTCTTTAAAATGCTGCTCCAGCGTATGACTGACGGACAGCAACTGATGATACACGGCGGGCATGGTGGATTCCATGCTGGTTTCGGGCTCTTCTGATGTGGCCATGGACAAAGACAGAGGGGTGCGGATGCCCGCCACGACGTCTTCCCCTTGGGCGTTGATCAGGTATTCCCCAAAAATGGCTTTGGTGCCGGTGGAGGGGTTACGGGTAAAGGCCACACCGGTGGCGCAATCTTGGCCACGGTTGCCAAACACCATGACCTGAATGTTCACCGCCGTTCCCAGATGCGGGGAAATGTTGTGAATCTGACGGTATACGCGGGCCCGCTGATTTTCCCAACTGTTGAACACAGACCGAATGGCCCGCCACAGCTGATCTTGGCTGTCTTGGGGGAAGGGTTCTTTGGTGATTTCGTGAACTTTGGCTTTGTAATCGCGGATGACACCCTGCCAATCGTTTTCATCCAGATCCGTGTCGTAGGTGGCCCCTTTGTTGTCCTTGTGCCACTGCAAAATATCCTCAAAATCATCGTGGCCCATATCCAAAACCACGTTGCCGAACATTTGAATAAAGCGGCGATAGCTGTCCAGGGCAAACACGCCATTCTGGCTGACCCGCGCCAAGCCCTGCACCGTTTGATCGTTCAGCCCCAAATTCAAAACGGTATCCAGCATCCCTGGCATAGAGGACGCCGCGCCCGAACGCACCGAAACCAGCAAAGGATTATAGGCATCCCCAAAACGGCATCCCATCAATCCTTCCAGCGTCTTAATGTTTCGGTCCACCTGTTCGGTGAGATCGGTGGGGAAGGCCTTTTCATGGGCATAATAGTGCCTGCAAACATCCGTCGTGATGGTAAATCCTGGGGGAACGGGCAGGTTCAGGGCACACATTTCCGCCAAATTTGCCCCTTTACCCCCCAGCAAATTGGCCATATGGGCGCGGCCATCGGCTCGCCCTTCAGAAAATGCATAAACCCACTGTGTCATCGGTGTTTTTCCTAAAAATTCAACCATTGTTCCATGTTCCTAGCGGATTTTTGCTTTGGGGGCAAGAGCGTGTGATCTCTTTGATTCGATTTGTGGTGTGATTTGTCTTGTTACCCTCCCTGTTTGGCTTTAGAATAAGCCTATGGGATTTTTACGCAAAAACATACTGGCGGGGATTTTGGTGGTGGCGCCTGTGGCGCTAACCCTTTATGTCGTTGTTATGTTGTTGCGATGGATTGATGCCTTGGTGGGGGCGTTGTTGCCCGAGCGTTATCAACAACAATTCGATCTTTTTTACCATATTCCGGGCATGGGCCTTTTGATCGCCTTGGTCTTCTTGGTATTGATCGGCGCCGTGGCCCGCAGCGTTTTGGGCCAAATGCTGGTGCGCATGGGGGAATCGATTCTCAGCCATATTCCCATCATGCGGGGGCTTTATGGGGCCTTTAAGCAAATTTTCCAAACCATGTTCACCAACACGTCCGAGGCCTTTCGCAAAGTTGTTCTGGTGGAATTTCCACGGCGCGAGGCTTGGACCCTAGGCTTTGTCACAGGCACCACCATGGGCGAGGCTGAGGAAAAACTCAAGCAACCCACCGTCAATGTTTTTGTGCCCACGACCCCCAATCCAACATCGGGATTTTTGTTGATGGTGCCGCAGGCGGATCTGGTGCCGCTGGATATGACCGTAGAGCAAGGGATTAAAATGGTGGTTTCAGGCGGCATCATTACCCCGCCCACAAAAAAACCGGACCCCTCCCCCTCTGAGATCCCATCATGAGCGTCCCCTGCCATGCCTGCCAGCGACCAGATCCCCACTGTTGCGCGGCGCAGGACCCTTCCCCCTTTGCCATTTTGGGGGTTGATCCCACATTGCGGTTACGGGCAGAGGATTTAGAAGAAGCCTTTCACCGCCTGATCCGTCACGTTCATCCGGATAGGCTAATACAAAAAGATCCCGCCGCAGCCATTAGGCCGGAAACCCTGAATCAGGCTTATCACGATTTGCTTGCGCCTTATCCGCGGGCTTTGGCTCTTTATGAACGGGCCACGGGCCAAACGCTGTCCCCTGTGACCAACGATCCTGAGGTTCTGGCATGGGCTTTGGATTTGGAGGATGCCCACCCCGAAGAACGTCGCAAAATCCAGCAAGACCTGTGGGATACCCTTGTTATTCTGGAAGAGGCCCAAAATTGGGATGGATTCCTGAAAACCCTTTTACAGTATCGCTATGCACAGGAGAAATCATGAGCACCATTTTGGCCAACGAGCCCGAAAAATTTGGGGCCATCGCCCAAAGCTGGTGGGATCCGCAAGGCCCCTTTAAACCCCTGCATCGTTTGAATCCTGTGCGTCTGTCGTATATTCGCCATCAGATTACGACCCTGAAAACCCTGAACCTTTCCAAAGAAGAGGCCATAGCCCAGCCTTTTTCCGGTCTTTCGATATTGGATATTGGCTGCGGGGGCGGGCTGGTGGCCGAACCTATGGCCCGTCTGGGCGCGAAGGTGACGGCTCTGGATGCCTCAGAAGACACCCTGACGGTGGCGCGGGATCATGCTGCGTCTCAAGGGCTTGTGATTGATTATCATTTAGGCGGACCTGAGGATCTACCCCCCGAAACATCTTTTGACGTTGTTCTGGCTTTAGAGGTTGTTGAACATGTCGATGATCATATGTTGTTTTTACGAACCTGTGCCAACCTTGTCAAACCTGGGGGCGTGTTGATTCTTTCCACGCTGAATCGCACGATGAAGGCTTTTTTTCTGGCAAAAGTTGCCGCTGAATATATCCTGCGCTGGGTTCCCAAGGGAACCCACGACTGGCGGCTGTTTATGCGTCCCTCAGAAATCGCCGCTGTGTTGATGCAAGAGGGCATGACCCTGCGCGATGTCACAGGATTGTCCTATAACCCCCTGTTTTCTGTGTGGACAACGGGAAAAGACACCAGCGTCAATTACATCATGGCCCTTCAAAAGAAAAAAGAAGGCTCCGGTTGATTAGGAAAAACAAAAAAGGAATTCTGTTATCCGTTACCCGTTAGCTGAACGCCTGATATCTCTTCGCCCGCTTCCCCCAAAATCACAACCGGTTGGGCGCCACCCAGCACAATATAATAGCGCTTTCCGTTCAAAGAAAGCTCGATCAAACGATGTTTGACATCCAGCGCCAAATGGCCGGTGATGACAAGGTTTGGGCTGGGCGTGCGCAGAGCCTGTGGCACCAGATAGCGCCGCATCCCCCATGAAACAACCCACAACAACGCCAAAACGCTGAGCAGGGAAAAAATAACCTGAAGATAGGATGTCCCCTGCATGATGTTAATCCGTCTTGCTGGCTTTTAAAAACGCGGCCACTGCTTGTCTATGGGGGCGCACGTGGTCCAATTTTTTGGCAAGGTTTGCCTGAATATCCCGCGTGCTGGCGATGAGGACATCCATTTCCCCCAGCAAGGCCTCCATAAGGCCAGCCGCATGAGATTTGTCTGAGGACGGCAGGCTTTTGGCAATTTCACACAAATCGGAAACAGAAGCATGCAGCAAAGCGGGATCGGTCTCTTCTGCACTGTTTTGACGCATCTGTTCCAGCAATCCCCGAATCTTTGCGATCTGCGCATCAAAGGAAGGTTGTGTCATAAAGAAAACACCTCTAAGGTAAAACACCATTGTCATGATAAAACACAAAGCCTATCCCTCACAACCATTCTTTTTGTTCTTCCGATGATTCCTGCTTTTTCCAGCCTTTTGGGCCAATGTCTGATTGCCATGCCCGGGTTGGATGATCCCCGATTCGAAAGATCCGTCATTTATATTTGTATCCACGACGCTGATACGGGGGCTATGGGCTTGATTCTGAATAAACCTGTGACGAACGTGACGTTTGAGGAACTCCTGAAACAAATGGATATCTCCCATCCTGAGCCTTTGCCGCCAACGCCGGTTCTTTATGGCGGCCCTGTGGATCCCAATCGTGGTTTTGTCTTGCACAGCCTAGATTATCAGACCGAAGAAACCTTGGCTATCCCTGGCACATCTTTGGGGTTAACCACAACTTTGGAAATTTTAAAAGAACGGGCGGAGGGACGGGGACCCCGTCATTTTCTGCTGGCCTTGGGTTATGCAGGATGGGATCCTGGTCAACTGGAAAAAGAAATTCTGGACAACCAATGGATCCATGCCGGCCTTAGTGACCTTGATCTGTTGTTTCAAACCCGCTGGCCCACGAAATGGCAGGACTGCCTGAAAGCCGGCGGCATCTCGCTGGATACCCTTTCCGGTGAAGCGGGTCATGCCTAAAATCCCCGCCAGATAAACGGGACATCCAGCAATCCAACAACAAACAATACGCCTCATCCGCGATGGTGCGGGGCGTGCCCTGCATATAGTGTTTCCACTTTATTCCCGTACTGGCCTGCGAACGGCGCCTAGCGTCGCTCACCTAGATTCACTAGGCAGCGCTCCGCTAGGCTTGTTCTCGGCTCAGTACGAAAATAAATTGAAAACACTATAGTATTTTCCCCGTCATAAACCAAAAAAGGCCAAGGGGGATATCCCTTGGCCTTTTCAGAATGGTCTGTTTAGAAAGACCTACTGGGCAGCAGGCTGCTCAGGAGCGACAGGGGCTGCAGCGGCAGAGAACTCAAAAGCCAGTTCTGTACGGCGGTTTTTCCACAGGCACTCAATGCGCTTGACGCGTTTTTTGACATCGTCACAACGAACCACCAAGTCATCATAGGCCAAGCCTTTCAGCTCGGTGGACTGAACGTCTTTGTAACCGTTCTGGGTCAAGTAATCCAAAACAGCCTGGGCGCGTTTTTCAGAGAGATTCTGGTTGTATGCGCGGGTTCCGATGGGGTCCGTGTAACCAATAATGCGGGCATTTTTGATTGTGCCGGATTTCAAAGCGGCAAGAACGCGATCCAATTTTTCTTTTTCAGAAGCTTTGATGTTGGATTTGTCAAAATCAAAGTAAACCGTGGCTTCCTCTGTGGTCACAGCACCGCCAGCAAACAGGCTATCCTGAGTTTGCTGAACAACGGTCGTTGTGGCGCAAGGATCATTGGACTGCGTCCATTTGGTGCGAACACAGTTGCCAGACTTGGCAAAAACAGGTTGACCGTTTTTATCGTACACAGCATCACGGTTGGCACCTTCTGCTTTGGCGGCCACGACAGAGGCCAGCGCCATAACAAGGCCCAAACATAAACATTTTAATTTTGACATAACAGAAACCCCTGCATTTTTTCTTTGTGAATGGAATCGGGCTTGAAAAAAACAAGCTTTGGATTAGATGCATAAGCCATTCTTCGCCGACTTGCAACGGATTTTCATGCCCCTGATCTCTTTAAGGGATGGAAACTGTTGTTTATTTGTCACGCATGACGAGAGATTTGTTTTTGAAAACGTCGCTCCAGACAGGCAAAAATTCGACTGCTGGCCAGGGAAAGTGTGAAATACAGGGCGCACGCCAAACCATAAAATTCAAAGGGACTATAGGTTCGGGCAATCATGGTACGGGTGATGCCTGTGAGCTCCATCAACGTGATGGTGCTGGCCACCGCGCTGCCCTTGATTAGCAAAATCAATTCGTTATTAAGGCCGCCTAGGCTGTTCCGCAGCGCCAAAGGCAAAACAATGCGGCGGGCCATCACAAAGGGAGACATGCCAAAGGAACGGGCCGCATCCAGACTGTTTTGGGGGATGGCCTGAATGCCGCCGTACAAAATTTCCGAAATATACGCGCTGGCGTTCAGGGTCAAGGCCACCAAGGCGCACACCCAAGGCTCCGCAAGCCCCCCCTGCCATAAAAAACTGCTTTGAACGGTTTCAAACTGGGAAAGGCCGTAATACAAAAGAAACAGCTGAACCAACAGGGGCGTGCCCCGAAAAAAGAAACTATAACCCCGCACCATTTCTTTTAAAAAAGAGATCCCTGAAAACCGAAACGCCAGCCACACCAGACTGAGCACAAATGCCACGCCATATGACAAAGACACCAGCATAATGGTTTGCAAAAACCCTGAAAAAACGTCCGGCAGGGTGGCCAGAAAAGCATCCTTTTCAATCATGAAGGTCCGTCTTTTTTTCAGGGGTTGGGGACTTGGGTTCGGGATCTTGGACTTGGGATCCTCGGCGCTGCATCCACCCGCAAAGCCAAAGGGTCCCCTCGAACAAAACCCACAACGGCAACGCCAGGGCCAACTGGCTGATCACATCCGGCGGGGTAATCACAGCCGCCACCATCAAAATGGCCACAAACACGTGACGGCGGTACTGTTTCAGGCGGTCCAGCCCAATCACATTGCGGTAAATCAAAATGGCCAAAACCAACGGGAACAAAAAAGCCAGCCCAAAGGCCAACAGAATGTGCAAAATCAATCCAAAATAATCATCCATTTTGGGATCAATCTGGATGGGCAGGCCCTCTTGGCTTTGAAAGCTAAGGAAAAAATGCCAAGCTAGGGGAATCACCCCAAAATAGGCCAGCAACAAACCCATGACAAACAACACAGGGCCAGCGATAAAAAATCCCCGCACAATGGCTTTTTCACGGGGATAAAGGCCGGGGGCCAAAAAGGCCCAAATCTGATACAGGAAAACCGGCAGGGATAAAATCAGCCCCCCCCAAAGGGCGGTTTTTAAATACACCACAAAGGCCTCGGTCAGGCCTGTATACATCAGGCGCCGACCCACTTCATCCCCAAAGGCGCGGCGCAGGGGTGCGGCCAGAATTTGATAAAGATCCTGAACAAACCCATAACACAGCAAAGCCCCCACCATCCATGACCCCACGGCCAGCATCAGGCGCCGCCGCAGCTCTTGCATATGGGCCAGCAGGGGCTGTTGTGGCAGCTCAGATTCCAAAGGGGGTTCAGGTATGGGGTCCATTTGGCATCACGGCTGAGGCCCCTCGTCCTTTGGGGACGCGGGGGGTTTTAAAGAGGAATCGGGGGTCACGTCCCTGTAAAAGCCCTTTACATCGCGATAAACGCCCGAGCGATCCATGGATTCATGAAACTGGGTTTTGACATCGTGCCAATGCATTTGCAGCGAACGGACCCACGTCCCTGCCTTTCCGGCCATAATCACCATGTCTTTGGGGCCCAGAACCACCAAAGCGCCCAAAGCGACCACGAGCAATTCCGTCCAGGAAACCCCAAACATGCCCTAATCATCCAACCCATCAAACAGGGCCGTGGACAGATAGCGCTCCGCCGAAGAGGACAGAATCACAACAATCATTTTTCCTTTGTTTTCCGAACGACCGGCCACCTGAATGGCCGCCCATAGGGCCGCGCCGGAGGAAATCCCCACCGGCATCCCCTCAGTGCGGGCCACCAAACGTGCGGTGGCAAAGGCATCATCATTACTAACGCCAATAATCTCATCAATAATACCGGCATTGAGAATATCCGGCTTAAAACCCGCCCCAATCCCCTGAATTTTGTGGGGGCCCGGGGCGCCACCGCTCAGGACGGGGCTGTCTTTGGGCTCTACGGCTATCATTTTCAGGGTGGGCTTGCGCTCTTTCAGGGTTTCGCCAAGGCCCGTGATGGTGCCACCGGTGCCGACGCCGGAAATGATGATATCCACGGCACCGTTTGTGTCTTTCCAGATTTCTTCGGCGGTTGTGCGGCGGTGAACGTCGGGGTTGGCGGCATTTTTAAACTGTTGCAGCATGACAGCGCCAGGCAAATCTGCCAGCAGCTCTTCCGCCTTGGCAATGGCCCCCTTCATGCCCAAACTGGCGGGGGTCAGGTGCAGCTCGGCGCCCAGCAAACGAAGCATTTTGCGGCGTTCCATGGACATGCTCTCGGGCATGGTCAAAATCAGACGATACCCCTTGGCCGCCGCCACAAAGGCCAAGGCAATGCCGGTGTTACCAGAGGTAGGCTCAACCAAAGTTCCCCCTTTTTGCAGGTGGCCAGAGCGCTCGGCGGCCTCAACCATCGCAAGGCCAATCCGGTCCTTGACAGAGGACAGCGGGTTAAAAAACTCAAGCTTTCCCACCACATCGCCC
This sequence comes from Alphaproteobacteria bacterium, assembly GCA_044375675.1. Lineage (GTDB taxonomy): Bacteria > Pseudomonadota > Alphaproteobacteria > JAJTHO01 > CANGYM01 > CANGYM01. The sequence continues at coordinate 1,941 of JBILMD010000021.1, read as the reverse complement.
TGCAAGGCCATCTGCGCGGTTAATTTTGGAAAACGCACCAAAGGGGTTTTGCCAATGGTATCCAAAAAACTGCTGTGAATGGTCATACACACACCCCAAAATAAGGATTGATTTGATTCTTTATAAAGGCAATGGGCAGGGCTGTCTATGGGGATGGGGACTCTATTCAGGGCTGTTCATGTCTATGCATCGTCATACCGGACAAGGGAGCGCAGCGACCGCTGATCCGGTATCCAGCGCCACTGTCAAAAGGCGCAGCCTTTTGCCTTTGTATTATGAAAAATAAGGAACAAAACGCTTCGCGTTTTGGCATTTGCGCTGGATTCCGCCTCGGCGCTCGCTATCGCTCGCTGGGCCGGAATGACGCAGAATCGTTAGGTTCTGGCAGAAATGAACAGCCCTGGGACTCTATTCGTCCTCCTCCGCCCGCACGATGCCGCCGGCAATCCATTTGGCCATGTCGGTTTCGTTGACCTCGCCGGTGGCGATACGGGGCATGATGTCAAAGCACTCTTCGTCGGTGCGCACAAAATGGTAACCGTTCAGCTCTAAAAACAATTCCACCGCGATGATCGCTGTTCGTTTGTTGGCATCCAAGAAGGGATGATTGCGGGAAATGCCCACGGCATAAGCCGCCGCCAAGCGGGCCACGTCGGGGTCCTCGTAGGCCGCCAGATTCTGGGGACGCGCCATGGCGGATTCCAACAGGTTTTCATCCCGTATACCATACAGACCCCCATGCTCTAAAATCTGGGCATCATGGGCGGCGCACACCACGTCTTTATCTAACCAAATCCACATGACATTATGCCTTGGCTAATAATTTTAACAACTTGCGACGTCGCTTCATAATGATGTTTGCAACCGCCATTTGTATGTCATAGCCAACCTCAAACGGCGCCACGCGCCATCCGTCCCCGCGACGATCCACCGCCAAGCGGTCGCCTTTGGCAACGTTCATGTCCTCCAACAACCTCTTGGGCAAAATCACCCCCAAAGAATTCCCCATCTGTATGATTTTCAGTTCCATCATGGCCTCCCTGATTAAAGTTAGGACTTATGTTATAACACAATGGGGGGGGTGTCAAGGGGGGATCATGCGACCACACCACCCCAAAAAAACCTTTGCATTTATGGAATATCAGCCAAACCAAAACGGTCATTCTGGGCATTAAAGTTTTGTTTGATTTCTGCGGCTGTTAGGCCTTTATTATAATAACGCACAATATACATATTTCCCAGAAATCTTTCGTTATACCCAGGGCTTGATAAATAAAAAGCACCCAGCACCTGATCAACTGCAGGAGTAGGCAGGCCAATTGAGCCTGAGATAATAACAACCTGAGCACCATTTTTATAGAGTCTCATAGCACTCCCATCGTAAGTATAAATGAGCTGGTAGTGCGTACTTGTCGCTATTGAACCTGCACCTCCATATATATTTCGAATAGTGTTACTTGAATCAAACATGTAACCCCGTAATTGATTGCCGTCAGCTCTGATTACGGGACCTTCCATTGGACCACTGAACATGCTCAAATACCTTTGAGTGTTACCTACCGAAGTGTGTTTTAACCAAACCTCTAGTGTAAAACCTCCACCATTAAAGTTTAATCCACCACCAGATGGTGAACCCGCACCAGAGCTGCTTGATCCAAAAGAAATCGCCCCACCCTGATCAGAACTAAAAGGAGCTGAGGTCAGGGTTACGTGATTATTATTTCCACTCAAATCACTCCAAGTGGTTCCAGACCCAGGATAGGAAGCAGAATTTCCGGCATCCAAATTTAACATAAGTCCACTGGTAACGGGGGCATTGATGGTCACGCCCGTGACTGTGGCGGGGGTTGGGGTCAGGGTTAGGGCATTGCCCGCTGCATCGGTGATGGTGGCGCTGCCCAAGGCAACGGTGCCGACGTTCAGGGTGCTGTCGGTGTCTCG
>JBILMD010000038.1:0-5795 GCA_044375675.1 Alphaproteobacteria bacterium | reverse complement strand
ATAATTATCAAAAAAAACTCAAAGCTCTCAAATTCCAAACCCCCTACGATTTCCTCTTGCTTTCCTATCAAAATCAGCCACACTTATTTAAGGATAATCCTAACCATAAGTTAGTGGGACTTAACAAATATATATATATATATGCGTCAAGAATTTTATTGATATTTTTTCAAATCCGACAATCAGTCCGTTTTTTCAGGTGGGTTTTTGGGGGGGGTGACCGTTGATTTTTCCCCGCCCACGGGGGTGGGGGTTAGGGCGCCGGCCTGTGTTAAGGCCTCATAGGCCTTTTCATACCACGAGCTGTTATTGGCGTTGGTGGCCAAGACGGCGGCGTTGCGGCGGGCTTCTTCGGTTAATCCGATGGCCAGATGGGCCACCACCAGACGATACAGGGCCTCTGGCACGTGGGATGTTGTATCATAAGTTTTAATCACCGTCTGAAACCGCCGAATGGCCGATGGATATTCCTTTTGTTTCAAATAAAAACGGCCGATTTCCATTTCTTTGCCGGCCAAGTGATCCTGCGTTAAATCCCGTTTGAATTTGGCATCGCGGGCGTATTGTGAATCGGGGAACAGGGTATAAACGGCTTTTAGCGCATCATCGGCCTGCTGCGTCGTCAATTGATCCCGCCCTACGTCCACAATTTGTTCGTACAAACACAGGGCTTTGAGATAATACGCACGGTCAATTTGGGGATCGGCGGGGTACAGTTCAATAAAACGATCCAGCGTTTGCAGGGCGTTTTCGTAATTCCGCCCATCGTATTCCACTTGGGCCTTTTCCATCAGGGCGATGTTGATTTTTTCCCAGTAGGGGTAATTTTGTTCCAGCTGTTCGTAACGCTCGGCGGCCTTTTTGTATTCTTTGTTGGCCACGGCCTCTTTGGCCTCGGCATAGACTTGATCGGGGGTTTTTTCGATTTCTTTTTCTGTGGCCTCATCCTTGCTGCTGGCGCAGGCGGAAAGGGCGGTGATTATGGCCAAAAGGCACAGCATCCGCCGAAAAAAAGAGGGGCCTGTGGTGTGGTTGTGATCCTGCCCGTGTGTCAACAGCATGGCGCCCCCCTGTTTTGTGGTTTTTTTATGGTTGGGCTTTCTTATATCAAACAAACCCTTTGGGTGGGAAGGAAAAACAAACGCCAAAACCAAAGTCTTTGTCTTGAAAGGCAAAGGCCAGAGCCGTATAGTCATGCCATCATCAACAGCATAGATGTTTTGGATTTTGATATGAGCAAGCCCTATACCCTCTACGGTTGGCACACAGTTTTGGCCGCCCTGAAAAACCCAAACCGCACGGTGAATCAGGTTTGGGTGAATGAAACCGCCAGAGACCGATTGCAAGAGGAAGATGCCCATCACGTCATCGATCCGCGCTATGTCCGGCTGGCCTCCACCCAGGATTTGAATCGCAAAACCCTCGATGGGGTCCATCAGGGCATCGCGGCGGAGGTCCTTCCCTTAGAGCAGCCGGATTTGGAGGATCTGTTGCCAGAGGCATCCTTATTCCTGATGTTGGATCAGGTGACGGATCCCCATAATTTTGGGGCCATTGTGCGGACGGCGGCGGCCTTTTCTGCCGATGCCATCATTGTTCAGTCCCGCCACAGCCCCTCAGAGGGGGGCGTTCTGGCCAAAACCGCCAGCGGCGCCCTGGATCACATCCCCATTGTATCGGTTGTGAATTTATCCCGCGCGTTGCAGGATTTAAAAAACGCGGAGTTTTGGACCATTGCCTTTGATTCGGCCGGAAAAGATACCTTTGACCCCAGCCGTTTGGGGGCCAAAAAGGTTTTGATGATGGGGGCCGAGGGAAAAGGCCTGCGCCCCAACATCATTAACCATGCGGACATTCTGGTGCGTTTGCCCACCAATCCGGATTTTCCCAGTTTGAACGTTTCCAACGCCGCCGCCATTGCGTTGTATGCCTGTCAAGCCTGAGGATATCCCGTTTTTGGACCCAAACGGAAACCCAGTACCCCTGTACAGTCCTGAGGGGTTTGCGGCCCTGTCCCAGTTATGGTTAAAGGTGGGCTGGTCGGTGGGGTATCCCTTTGCCCAATCGTGGATGGGGTTTCCGTTGATTCAGCTGCCGCAGGATGTCCTGCGCATGCAGCATCTGATCACGCAAGAGCAGCCCACCCTGATCATCGAAACGGGGGTATCCGGCGGGGGGTCCATGGCCCTGTATGCCCATTTGGCCTTGGCTTACGGCGGGGCCCGTGTGGTGGGGATTGAAAAAACCCCACGATTCGAACATATTGACGCCCTCATCGCCCATCCCATCTTGGGCCCCCACATCACGGTGATTGAGGGCGACAGTGCGGAGGCTGCCATCCCCGACCGCATTCGGGCAAAAACCCAGCCCCATCATTGGCAGCGCGTATGTGTCATTTTGGACAGCAGCCACCGGTATGATCATGTCCTGAACGAGCTGCGCCTTTACGGCCCCTTGGTCACCATGGGCAGTTTTATCATGGTGATGGATGGATCCCTAAAGGACATGGCCCACGTCCCATCTGGCAAAGCCCGCTGGGAACACGACAACCCCCACCGCGCGGTGCAGGATTTTTTGCAGGAATCCCATCATTTTGTGTTGGACCCCCACGGCATGGCCCCCCACCCCGACATCACCCTGTGCCCCCAGGGGTTGCTGCGGCGGGTGGTATAACGGGGTTGACACATTTTTTTTGGGGGTGTGTGACATTCATCACATCACATCACATCACATCACATCACATTTATAGTGTGGGGGTAAAATTGCTAGGTTCCCCCATGGGATCTTACGCCCTCATAGGCTTAGGTTTCGCATTACTCCTTCTTCTGGATGGTCCCATCCGGAGGTGGATTGCTAGTAAAATTGCTAAGCTTTTTAAGTGAGCAATTACAGGCGGAGGGGCAGGTAGAGGGCCACCTTGCCTACAAAAAGCCCCCCCTTGGGGGCTTTTTTCTTATCCCTGACGGACTTTATAGCGTGGGTTGGTTTTGTTGATGACGTACACGCGGCCTTTGCGGCGGATGACGCGGCAATCTTTGTGGCGGCTTTTCAGGGTTTTCAGAGAATTGACAACTTTCATAAAACACTCACGTTCAAACGATTTTATGGATTAAGCCACGGCTTTTTTCATGCTCAGGCGGATTTTGCCGCGTTCATCGATGCCGACGACCTTCACGTTGATGATTTGACCGACGCTCAGGTAATCCCCAACATTGTTGACGCGTTCATCAGAAATTTCACTGACGTGCACCAGACCGTCTTGGTTGCCAATGGTGACAAACGCCCCAAAGTCCATGAGTTTGGCCACTTTACCACTGTAAATGGTGCCGATTTCCAAACTGCCCGTGGACATTTTTACTTTTTCGATGGCGGCTTTTAAGGCCTCAGCATTGTTGCTGGCGATAAAGACGGTGCCGTCGTCCTTGATGTCAATCTTGGCTTTGGTGGTATCACAAATTTCGCGGATGTTTTTCCCGCCCGGACCGATGAGTTCCCGAATTTTATCCACCGGAATGGTGATCTGTTGCATACGGGGGGCCCACGGGCTGACCTCTTGCTTCGGGGACGAAAGAAGCTGGTTCATAATGCCCAAAATGTGCATACGACCGGCTTGGGCCTGTTTTAAGGCCTTTTCCATGATTTCGCGGGTGATAGATGTGATTTTGATATCCATCTGCAGGGCGGTGATTCCCTCGGACGTTCCCGCCACTTTGAAATCCATATCGCCCAAGTGATCTTCATCGCCCAGAATGTCAGAGAGAATGGCAACATCTTTGCCCTCTTTGATCAATCCCATGGCAATACCCGCCACCGAGCGTTTCAGGGGCACACCGGCATCCAGCAAGGAAAGGCTGGCGCCACAAACCGTGGCCATAGAGGAGGAACCGTTGGACTCGGTCACCTCAGACACCACGCGCAGCGTATAGGGGAAGTCTTCTTTTTTGGGCAACATGGGGTGCAGGGCACGCCATGCCAGTTTCCCATGACCAATTTCACGACGGCCAGGGGCCCCGTAACGTCCTGTTTCTCCAACGGAAAAGGGAGGGAAGTTATAATGCAACAGGAAATCTTCGCGGTATTCGCCGTGCAGAGCATCCATGATCTGTTCATCATCGCCGGTGCCCAAGGTGGCAGCCACGATGGCCTGTGTTTCGCCGCGCGTAAACAAGGCACTGCCATGAACGCGGGGCAGCAGAGCATTTTCGCAAACAATGCTGCGGATGTCATCGCCTTTGCGGCCATCAATACGCACGCCGGTTTCCAGAATGCTGCGGCGGACCAGATCTTTTTCTAGGTCTTTGGCTTCGTTTAGGATTTTTTCCAAAGAGTCATGATCAGCCCATTGTTGTTTCAGATCCGCGTAAACCCCATCGATGGCGGCGCGGCGGTCCTGTTTGACCTTAATATCGTAGGCAGATTTGAACGACGCGCTCAGGGCTTTGGCGGCTTTGTCATCAAAGAAAGCCTTTTGTTTTTCAGGCGCGGTAAACAAAGGTGCCTTTTGACGGGCGGCGGCAAAATCCTTAATCAGGGCAATCACAGGCTGGAAAGCATCAAAGCCGAACATAACGGCCTGCAGCATCAGGGTTTCGCTGAGTTCTTTGGCCTCAGACTCCACCATCAACACGCCTTCGTCGGTTCCGGCAACGCACAGATCCAGATCAGAATCTTCAAGAGCCTTAATCCCCGGATTTAACACGAACGCATTGTCAACATACCCCACACGGGCGGCGGCAATGGGGGCGACAAAAGGAAGCCCAGAAATGGCCAAGGCAGCCGAAGCCCCCACCATAGCGGCAATATCAGCATCCACGGATTCATCAAAGCTTAACACCGTACACAAAACCTGTGTATCTTGATTGTACCAAGATTCAAACAGGGGGCGGATGGGACGATCAATCAAGCGCGACGTCAGGACTTCTTTTTCACTGGGACGCCCTTCACGTTTAAAAAATCCCCCAGGAATCCGTCCGGCGGAAAAGGTTTTTTCCGTATAATGAACGGTCAAAGGAAAAAAATCATTTTTGGCGGCGGTGTTTTTGTTTGCCACCACGGTGCAAAGAACCACGGTATCGCCGTAGGTGACCATGACGGCGCCGTCAGCCTGACGGGCAACCTTGCCTGTTTCTAAGCGCAGGGTACGACCTGCCCAGTTGATCTCACGAGAGATTACATCAAATTTCATGTTTTTTCCTAACCCGAAAACAATTAATAACGAAGACCCAGTTTTTCAATCAGGGCTTTATACTCAGAAACCTGCTTTGATTTCAAATAATCCAACAGTTTCCGCCGGCGACCCACCATTTTCAGCAGTCCACGGCGAGAGCTGTGATCTTTTTTGTGAATCTTCAGATGTTCAGTCAGCTCATTAATGCGCTGTGTAAACAGAGCAACTTGAACGGCAGAAGAGCCTGTGTTTTTTTCTGATCCACCAAAATCTTGGATCAATTTCAATCTGTTCTCGTTTGAGAGCGACATCGTAAACCTCTTTGATTATTAAAGAACAAAAAATCTTCACAAGGATCAATTGAAACTTAAATCCGTGAAGGCGATTGAAAGGGTTTTATTGTGGCACCGGGATGTCGTCCAGAGTCCACAGATAAGCCCCAAAAATCGAACTTCAACTTTTTGCAGATCTTTTTGCTTTTGACAAGGATTTATTTGACAGGTGTAGGAGCAACTTGATAATGTCCTCCTTAGCAAATTAGGAATGTCCGCTTTAGGTTTTTGTTTTGTCATGAAACAGGAGCTTGGAGATGGTAAATTTTGGGGTTCGGGAGATGGATCGTTGGGCG
>JBILMD010000007.1:0-72470 GCA_044375675.1 Alphaproteobacteria bacterium | reverse complement strand
GGGCGTCGCTACAGCGCTCTTTGACGGCGCGCTCCGCCCCCCCCCCCACTAACGCGCAAAAAAACTACGCTCGTTCAGTCTCATTTGTCTCAGATGTTGGTGGACTTATACAATAACAACATGCACAAAAACACACAAAAAAGCTTGTCAAACCATCGGTTCTGTTGTTATCTGGGCCCTCGTGATGCGGAGAGATGGCCGAGTGGTCGAAGGCGCACGCCTGGAAAGTGTGTATATGGTAACCCCGTATCAAGGGTTCGAATCCCTTTCTCTCCGCCATATTGCCCCATTTGAACCTTCTCTCGATTTTTGATGGTGCCCGCTGAAGCCCAGCTTTGGGCGGTTTTGGTGCGCAGGCTGTGCACTTGGGGGCTGTGGATGGTTTGCGAAGTGGCACGTTATTCTTCTCTCTATGCGGAGATATTCTCTAAAAGCTGTGCACCTCAAAAAGTCGGTATTCAGCCCTGAGCAGCGCAGATTTGCTTGATTTTCACTGTGAGTATTTTGTGGTTGTTCGACACTGGGGCAAAAACGCGAAGGGCTTCAGAGAGCAGAGAACCCGCAGGAATTACGCCGCAACAGTGGCTGGTGAAGGGGTTTTACGGGTGCTGCGCTCATCGGCAGCAGCTTTGCGCCACTGTTGGTGCAACTCGCTCAAACGGTTGCAAATGGTTTTCTGGGTGGGGATAGTGTCAGCGGTAAACCGCGCCGTTGCCCAATCCCGTAATGCTATGGCTTCGCGGCTGTTGCTTTTATAGGCGATATGCAGGCGTGCCCGCCGTTGATGCTCTGCCAGAATCTCCGGCATGATAGAGGGGCGACCGGGTGCGGCACAGGCATCAGCCTTTTGATTACATAGGCCATATTTCCACTTTACGAATCAGCAGCGCGTCACGATGGATGGTGATGGGTGTTTGCACTTCCTCACCTTCATTGTGACTGCAAGGAATGCGCAGACAATCTGGATTACCGTCATAAAAGCGTGAAACAGCAACGGGTACGCCTGCGGCCAATGCATGACAGAAAACAGGCGGCACATAAGATAACCTGCGTAAAAGCTGGTGAAGAGCGTCTCCCAAGATTTAGGTGCGTCATCCAAATCAAAGCGTTCAACGTATTGGCAGCGATGCTCCACCCATACCTCGGCTTTCAACAGCCCTTGCCCCAGATAATACCAGAAATCATAGGGTTTAAGGCCGAGTTGTTCTCGAGCCTCTTCAAGATACAAATGCGGTCGTTCCGGTAGTGGCATGGCGTAGTCCTCCTACTGGTTATTTACCGGAGGCTTGGCCAAACTGTCGGATTGAAAACCGAATTTCTCGCGCTGTTCTGTCCAGAGTGCCGGAACCGGTGACAGCAGATCCGCCAGCTTCAGGGTGCGCGGCTGGCGGCCATGCAGGATGGCCTCGCGGATATCGGGTGCCAGCAGATTCAGGCGCAGGATGCGGGCGGCGTAGGAAACATTTATGCTGTACTTTTCAGCGAACGCATCGAGTGAGGTAAACCCGCCGCGTTCATACAACACCTGCCAGCGGTGCGCCTTGGCGATAGCATTCAGCAGCGTGGTATCAGGGGCGACAGTTACCGGGTTTTGCGCCGATAGGGTATCTGGCAGCAAAATCAGTTTTCGGCATCCCTTGCGGCGAAAGTTGACAGGTACACTCACGGTAATGGGTTGGGCTGTCATCAGGCTGCCTCCTTGTTTTCAGTGGCAATGGGCAGGATACTGGCCAGTGCCGACACACCATCTGGCTGGATGTCAATATCCACGCGATCCGGGTGCACGGTGATGCGCTTGATGAGCCGCTGCATCAGGCGTTCCTGTTCAGCAGGAAAGACATGTTCCCAGATTTCGGCAAGATTGCCGAGGGCATGGGCAACATCAGCCTCGGTGGCCGCTGGATTTGTTTTCCGCGCTTCGCTGGTCAGCAGTGCTAGCGTCTCCGGCGTTTTCAGAATGGGTTGCAGTTGCTGCAGCACAATCCCTTCAATCTCCCCGGCACTGATGCTGCCGATGGGGCAATCGAGGCAGGATTTCTTGATGTGGTTGTTCGGCGTATAATAGCGGTAGAGTTTACCGCGCCGCCGTGTGCTGGTGGCTGTCATGCCAGAATTACAGCCACCGCAGGTCAACACCCCGCGCAGACTGGCGGGTATTTCCCGGCGGTTGTGATTGGCGCGGGTGCGCGGGCTGATCGCCAGCACAGCGTGTGCCGCATCCCATGTGGGCTGATCAATAATCGCCTGATGTTGTCCCGTGTAACTTGCACCCTTATGGGGAATCTCGCCCAGATACAGTCGGTTGTGCAGAAGCTTGTACACAGCGCCCTTATCCAGCAGCTTCCCCTCGCGGCGGTTTCCTTTGGTGGTGATGTAGGTTTTGCTACGGTAGCCTGCTTTACGGGCATCGAGGGTCACAGCAGTAATTGATCCCGTTTCAGTAAACCGCCGAAACAGGAAGCGGACAATAGTGGCTTCCGCATCGTTTATGATCAGTTTTCGCTCAATAATGTCGTATCCCAAGGGCGGTACGCCGCCCATCCACAACCCTTTGCGTTTGCTGGCGGCGAGCTTGTCGCGGATGCGCTCACCGGTGACTTCCCGTTCAAACTGGGCAAACGATAACAGCACGTTGAGAATCAACCGCCCCATGCTGGTGGTGGTATTGAATTGCTGCGTTACCGAGACAAACGACACGCCGCGTTTTTCAAACACATCAATGATGCGGGAGAAATCCACCAGCGAGCGCGTGAGGCGGTCGATTTTGTACACAACAACCACGTCAATCAGGCCGCGCTCAATATCCGCCAGCAGTCGCTTAAGTGCCGGACGTTCCATACTGCCGCCGCTAAAACCGCCGTCATCGTAATAATCCGGCACCAGCGTCCAGCCCTCGTGCCGCTGCGCCAGCACATAGGATTCCCCTGCTTCGCGCTGCGCATCAAGGCTGTTAAATTCCTGTTCCAGCCCCTCTTCGTGCGATTTTCTGGTGTAAACGGCGCAGCGGATACGGCGGGTTTTCTCGCTCATGCTTTGCCTCCACCCTGTTTGAGGCCGAAGAACAGTGGCCCTGACCATTGCGTGCCGGTAATGCTGCGGGCAATGGCCGACAGGCTTTTGTATCGCTGGCCGCGATAGTCAAAGCCGTTGGTTAACACCGTGACCTGATGCTGTTCCCCGTTGTGCTCCCGCACCAGCCGCGTACCCACCACCAGCGTCTTTGCCTTGCGCGGTTTGCGTAAGGGTTGCCCTTTGGCATCGAGATGCTGGCGGGCATGGATTTCCAGCTTGCGTTCCAGCGGGCGGGTATCAACCCCGTACGCGAGTTCTTGGAGTCTGTACGCTAACCGTTTCAGGTAATACGGCTTGTTGAAGGCAGGCGGTTCCTGCTGGTACAGATCTTTCCAGAGGGTTTTGAGTTCCGCCGCACTTTTATTTGGCAGCGCGGTAATCTGGCTTAAAACCTTGTCATTCATGGTTTTTCTCCTGTGTTTGAGAAGTTTCACCATGCATGCTTGGAAGACCGCACAAGTCCAGTCGAAGTGACCACAGAAAACCATCTTTCTGTGTTTTGTATTGAGAGTGCAAAGTATTGGCGGGAGTGCGGCAAGTCATGACGCCAGTATAATAAAATCCCCTAAAATCAACAATCCACTGTATTCCCTCACAAACCCGCTTATACCCGCGCTGTTTCTATCGCCGTAAAAAAGTGATGACTGTTTCCTAAAAACCACAGTTCACAGTGACAGGGGTTCTCGGCAGTTCGAGGGGTTGCGTTACGCCCCTCAATAACACGATTTCCCTCCCGATATTTTCCTATTTCGGGAGAAATTGGGCATCTTTTTCGGGATGCGCATCCAAGGCAGGCTGGTCTCCACCACAGCAAAAACAAGGAGACAGCAATTATGACGGACATCAGGCATTTAAACCAAGTCGATTTATCACGGCGGCTCGGCATCTCGGTGCGCACGCTGGAGCGGTGGCGGTGGCTCGGCATGGGACCGCGCTTTATCAAGGTGGGCGGCCGCGTCAAATACCGGCTGGAAGACGTGGAGGCCTTCGAGGAATCCCGCCTCTGCCAATCAACCGCTGATGAGCATTATTTCAGCCAGCCTGCGGGCAGCGGGGTGCGGTCATGATACCGCATCCCGATTGGATTGCGCTGGATGCTGGGCGACTGGAATCGCTGCTGCAAAATAACCCCGCGTTGCCGCCGCATTTTCATGTCATCTTCACGGCGGTACGCGATTATGGGTTGCGGCTTGCTTTTCTACAGCCTGGCTCAGAAGATTCAGAACTAGAAGCCTTGCAGCAGGCTAGCCCGTTCATCGCCATGGTGCTGGATGACAGTGGTGCATCACTCGGCCCAGAAGCCTTTGACCAGCAGGTTTTGAAAAATCTGACGGCATTGGCACATTGTGCGGCAGTGCTTGCCTGTGCACCCATCACCGGGGTTTATGAAAGCCTGTGCCGCACAGCGGGCGCGATGCGGCAGAATCTGCTGATCGTCGAAACGCTGCCCGCACACGAAATGGCCTGGGCTGCTTACCTGCGCCGTGAAAAACCCCAGTTGCCGCTGGTTGTTGGCAGCATCAATCCGGATCGCGTTCGCCGGGCGGGGTTGTGATGGGAGTGCGCATTCAAAATATCGCCGTTTCCCAACCTGTACCACCGGCGTTGCCATTCGCCAGCGCTGCCGCAGCGTATGCTGATCTGGGCTGGTCTGTCATCCCTGTGGCACGGCAGAGCAAAAAGCCGCTGGTGAAGTGGAAGCCTTTTCAGCAAACACCCCCGAATACTCCCATGCTGGAAGATTGGCGGCAACAGTTCACCAGTGCCAATATTGCCGTTGTCACTGGGCGTGTCTCGAATCTGCTGGTCATTGATATCGACGATGAACAGGCGGTTCCAGCGTTGGAACAGGCGGCTGGTGTTTCTGATATTCTAGCACTGCCTGTTCCCACCGTGAAAACCGGTCGGGGCTGGCATCTCTACTTCCGGTATCCCGATGCGCACACCATCCGCAACGCCACCGGCATTGTGCCGCATGTTGATGTGCGCGGGGAGAGTGGCTATGTCATTCTGCCGCCCAGCATACACAGTTCAGGCCATCTGTATCAGTGGCAGGCGGGGAAAAGCATCTGGGATATTCCGCTATCACCCTTAAGTGAACAGTGGTTGCAGTTGCTGGTGCCAGCACCAGGCACTTCCAAGAAGAAAGGCTCCATAGAAGCTATTCTCAATGACCTGCGTCAGGCGCAGAACGGCCACCGCAATGATGCGCTGAACAAGGCAGCTTTTGCCCTTGGCCGGCATGTCAGCAAGGGAAAAGTATCAGCACGTGAAGCGGAAGATATGCTGCGCCAGCAGGCGCAACAGCTTGGGTTGCCGGATGCGGAGGCAACAGCCACGCTGCACAGCGGCCTCACCGCAGCTATGCAGCAAGCGGGGGCGAGCCGGTATAATGGCGCCGCAAAAGCAGAGAGCAATTCCCTGCAACTGGTTGATATTGGTTCTGATGTGGAAATTGCCCGCCATGTCCGTGCTGATCTGGAACAGGTGCGCGGTAAACTGATCCACGCCGAAGGGCAGTTCTGGCAATATACCGCCACACACTGGGAAATGCTCCCAGAACACACGTTGCGGCTTGCTGTGCACCGCTATGACGGCGCACCCTATAAAACGCCTAAAGGCGAGGCAACCTGCGTTAAGCTCAGCAAAACCCGTATTGACTCCATCTTGCATGAAATGGCGGCTTTAACGGCCTTACCAGATTTCTTTGAGCGTTGTACTGTTGGCATTAACTGCCGCTCCGGCTTTATCAAGTTTAATGCCGATGGCAGTCCCGTGCTACAGTCGTACAGCCCTGACCACCGCAGTCGCCATACTTTACCGGGATGCTGGCACGTCAGTGCCGCACACATTCCAGCGGAAACCTTACTCGGGCGTTTTCTGGGCGGTATTTTTAAAGACGATGCCGACAGTCGTGAAAAAATTCAACTGCTGGCCGAAGTGTATGGCTGCGCCGCGCTGGGCTATGCCACCCGCCTGTTACAACCCCGCGCCGTGGTGCTCAAAGGGGAATGCGCCGAGAACGGCAAAAGTCAGGTACTGGATCTGGCACGGGGCATTCTCCCTGCTACCGCTGTCTGCACCATCACACCCGCCCGCCTGGGCGATGAGCGTCATATTGTGGCATTGGCTGGTAAACTGCTCAATGCCAGCGACGAATTATCGTCTGCAACTGCCGTGGCTTCTGAAGTGTTTAAAGCCGTCATTACCGGTGAACCAGTAGAGGGGCGCGACGTTTACAAAAGCCGCGTTGAGTTTCGCCCCATTGCCCAGCACCTGTTTGCCACCAACACCCTGCCACCTTTTCAAGGCGGCATGGACAGGGGCGTTCAGCGCCGTCTGCTGGTCATCACGTTTAACCGGGTGATTCCGCTGGATGAGCGCATTGAAGGCATCGGTCGGCGCATCGCCGATGAAGAAACCGATCTGCTGCTGGCGTGGGTGGTTGAGGGAGCCTCACGGCTGATCCGCCAGCGCAATTTCACCGTACCGCCCAGCAGCAAACAGGCACTGGTGGACTGGATGCTTGGCGCTGACCCAGTACTCGCCTGGCTGGAGGAATGCCTGGAGGTACGGCCCATCATCGGCGCCATGCCAGCCTTGGCTACTCGTACCGTCTATGATCACTTTCATGCCTGGGCCACCGCCGAGGGTTTCCCCAATGAGAAACTGCCCACCATCAACGGATTTGTCCAGCGGGTGCAGGCGAATGCTGTCGGTGTTGAATACAAACGCACCCGTAATGGCCGCCTGTTTCTCGGGCTTGCCCTGCGCCGTGCCGCCACTGCGTACACCCCGCCGTATGAATCAAAAGACTGGTGACGCATGGGTGACGCAGTTGTGACACAAAAATGGCCAAAAAATGGCGGAAGTGCTGAGATGACATACTTAAACCCCACCCATCGTATATGGGCGGTTATCAATATAATCCCCCCTATATATAAAGGTATCGGTCAAAAGTGCGTCATCTCAGCACAACGGCGGTGTTGGGAGGGTTTTCCGCGTCACGGTCGCGTCACCTGTCCGTCACGCCCACCCAGCGGGCTGCCGCCCTGATGCTTCCGTGTTTTTGCATTTTTCCCATCCATTCAATTACCGGAGACATCCCATGAAAACCACTACCCAAAAACAACTGGCTGCCACGCAGAAAGCCTTCAAACCCATCCTAACCTACCTTGAACAACAGCAGAAACTGGCGTCTGCCCTCAAAGCCCTGGCCGATAAAAAAGCCGCCTTTGAAACCGAACGGCAGGCTATCATCCGCCAAGCGGGCGCCTTGGAGGCGCAAAGCCTGCTGGGTGACAGCACGCCCGAAGGGGAACAAGCCGTTGCTGTTAATCTGTCTGCTTTACGCGAAAGGCAGGAACGCTTACAGGCCGCCGAAGAAGCCCTGCATCAGCAGCAGGCAGAACTGCAACAGCAGTTGCCTGCTCAGATGGAAAGCATGACCGTGCTGCTGTTTGAGCTGTCTGAAACCTATCGCGCTGATTTGGAGGAAGAATGGCGGCAGACAGTCGCACACCTCAACGCTATCATGTTTCGGTTGTATGCGGTGCAAATCACCATCGGCACTGTGACGGGATACACCCGCAGCCTGTTTGAAATGGAAATCCCGTCGCTGCTGGATGCCAATCATAACTTGTTCCGCCGCCCGGTAGATACGCATCCACTCTATAACGCTGATATTCTCGATGAAGCATGGAAGGCCGACACTGCTGCCGTGCATCTTGCAGAGCAACTCAAGCTCTTTGGTGACAGCAAGTATAAGCTGGAACAACTGGAGCGAGAAACCAAATGGCGGGCTGCTTCCTGATCACCAGCAACGGCGCGTGTGTTGTCAGCATACGCGCCAATGCTTTTGTTTGCGCACGGTTGCGGGCGGTCAGTATTAATGCTTGATATCATAAAAACAACACCCTACAGTCAAACCATCGGCTAGGGGGCTTGGGTTCCTTTCACTGGCAAAAAAAGCAGGTACTGTTTCGCTCAAAACCTATGCGGGTGGGCTGAGCGCACCATTTCTTTAGCGTCAGGCGTTTTCACAAGGTTGACATTCGGTTGACAAAACCTCCTGAACTATCAGCTTTTCTGCCGTTTCCTTGTCAACCCGTGTCAACCAATTCTGTCAACCAGCGGTGTCAGTCGTGTCAACTTGTTTGACAGTCATAGTGGTGTCATATTTTTTGTCTGATTCATTACCACGCATCTGCTCTACAATCACCATTCTCTCAGGGCAAAAAAAGTCTTGCAACACACGCACAGCTTTGTGCGCATTACAATTTCCGCACACAAAAATATCCAGCGCGGCATAACCAGTTTCCGGCCATGTGTGAATACTGATGTGAGATTCGGCTAGAATTGCCACCCCAGTAATGCCAGCCTGCTTACCAGAGCCATCGTATAACAAACCCTCTACACCGTACTCTAAGTTAGGTGTACAACACGCCTCTTCGCCAAAAAAATGTAGTATTATTTGTAAGACAGTTGCTCCACAAGCCGTAGCAGCATCATGTAACACATTATTAATTCCTTGTTTATCCTGTAAATTTTTTGCCCCATAAAAATCGAGTAACAGGTGAATACCTGGAGAAATGACAGATCTCATATTACTATCTTCTGCTCTAAAAAAAGAATACGTTTCCATTCAGGGGCACCGCTGTGCAGCCGCCATAAGAATGCATCCAGAATATAATGGGTTGCTTGCGGCAAAGCAAGCAACGGCACGAGCCACATCAATATTTCTGGCGTGTGGACAAACGGCAAGTTTTGAAACGCTTTGAAAACGGCTGTATGCTCGCGCCACAGTAACCCGTCCCACAGTCCTTCTTCGAGGTAGGCAAACAATACCAACCCCCCGATGTATAAGGGCGCAGCAGTAGGTCGAAACAGCGGTTTCCACCACGGCGCGTTGAGTACGGCTTCGTTGCGCCCATAGCCCCACGTTAACGCCAAATACGGTATGCCATGGGCAATTACGTTGGTGGCGGTGAAGAGCAAATCGTTATCAAACAGCACAATGCCGATACCCCATGACAGCATCGTCCCCAATAACAGCAAATTACGCGGCAGATTGAACTGTCCCTTACGCCACAGGCAGTATTCTTTATAAACATAGACCAACAAAATCAGTATATACAAACCTCCCGCTGCACTTGCCAGCAAAGGCACTGGCAGGTGCCAGAAATCCCCCTTAACAAACCAATGGAATGTGCGCGTATGGGTGTGCCAATAGAGCAACGGAAACAGCGTTGCACCGTAAATCGCCATTTTGTCGATGCGTTTATACCAAGCTGGCGGATTCTTTTCGCCCCTGCTGTACAGCATCATAAAACCGTACTGTTGCCGCACAAAATGAAACACGGCAAGATAGGCCAACGCCCGCCAAAACACCAATGCGTCAATGCTATAAAGCATACAACCGCCAACAAAAGCGCACAGCGGCGCCAAGGTGTATAAGGCAGGTCGCGCCTGCAACTCATGGCGGTTAAAATAACTACGAAACAGGGTGCTATAGACATGGGCAACATCTACTCCCACAATCAATAACACCCATAGCCACAGCGGTGTTTCAGCAAGCGCTTGCGCCTGTTCGTACAAAAGAATCGCCAGCAAAGATACAATAAGGGCTGGTGCTAGAATAAATGCACTGTCAAAACGGGCTGAGAAAATCCACGGTTGCGCACGCATCACAGCACCGATTGATAGGGATGACGCAGGTACGTCATTGCTTGTTCCGCTGCCACCACGCCGTGGGTGTATGCTTCTTCAAAAATAGACATGCCGCTCATATCCGAATGGGCAAAAAACAGCGGCGGCTCTTGGCGCAACGCTTCTTGCCGTTCTTTGCCCCAAATAAATCCCCTTATTGGCCTAGCCATTGCGTGTCCCCACAAGCACACATCAAGGTGTTCCACCTGTCCTTTCAGATCGGGGTGGGTGGTGTAAAGGTCTTGTAAGAAAGCATCCTGCCAGTCCTGATAACTGCGAGCTAACGCCTCTTTCCGTGCCTCTAAAGGAGATATATGGGTCAGCGGCCAGTAATACGTCAGCACCGTTTTAAGCGGATGCGCTTGAGGTATCTGGTGGGTTGCAACCACATAGCCGAGCAGCGGGCTGTTATATGACACATTATCCCATGATAACGGCGCACCTCCGGTTTTTGGCAATGTTTTCAGTGTAATATTAGCCACCGCCCACGGCGAATAGGAAAAACCCTCCGCGCTCAAACCGTCTGTAAGCCGCGCCGCAATAAAGCGCGGCGTTGCCATAATAGCAGTTTTTGCTTCTATGCGCACGGTCTCACGAGTGCTTGCATCATAGTAATCAACCGCAACGCTGCTTGGTGTTTTGCGAACGCTGTACACCAACGCGTTCGTTTGCACTTGTGTTTTTTGTGGATTTCGCAGTTTTTCTACCAGCCAACCGTTACCCTCTGGCCATGTTACCACATCCTGCGGGTCAGCATTCGCTGCCCGCCCCGTGCGCGCGGCGAAATAGTGGATGCCCGCCCATGCAGATGTATCGCTCACTAAGGTTCCATAGTCATCACGACAGCAGTAGTTTACATACCAGTGTAACGGCTCCGCAGTAAGGTCGTGCTGGTGCAGCCAATCGGTCATAGTCAGGGTATCAAGAGCGCGAAACACTGTATCTGTGGAACTTTTATCAACAGGAATAGCAAAGGCTTTGCGACCATCCACCCCTTTGGCGGTTTTATACCCTTCCATGAGTACAAAAAACTTCTTAAATTGCGCCTGCTCTTCTGCTGTTGTACCAACATTAGGTACTAATCCATCCTGCCAACGCCCCAAACGATACAGTCGTTCATGGGGGGCAGCACACAGGTAAAAGTCATTATAGACGGGGAGACCTTTTTCATAGCCTGTAATAATACCTAGTTCTTCAAACAGACGACGCGGGGCGGTGGATTCTTCGGTGAGTAACGGCACATAATGCGCCCCCCACGGATAGGCAGAGACCGCATTTTTTCCGCTAGAAGAATTACCTCCTGTGTGGTTCTCCAGTTCCAGCAAGGTGAAATTCTCTACGCCCGCTTTGTTTAGGATATATGCCGCACCCAGTCCTGCAATACCGCCACCGATAATGACAATATCATGTTCCAGCGTTCGATTAGGTGCGGGAAAACCGCCAGTGCGCAGTTTGTGCCCCAAAGCTGCCGAGGCACCAATAATCTGCCCCGTGATGGGCGGTATTGAGCCGATGCTTCCTATCCCTTTGCTCAAGCCCCAGCCGCTGAGTGCGGTTGCCCCAACAGCCGCAAGAGAAAGTTTAGCAAATTGGCGGCGGGTGAGGTTCATTTCGCCCACCCATAACGCACTAGCGCCATACTAAGAGCGAAAATAAACCCGTAGAAGAACTTGTTGAGAGGGATAAGATCTTGCCCCTTATGCGTGCGCCATTTTCCAATCAACACCATGGCACCACCAACAGCAATTGGCGTGATAATAAGATTAATAATTTTCACTTCAGGTGTTTTGACAAAAGATACAGGAAAAAGCCATAAACTGATTCCTCCAAGGATTGCCCCCCATAAGCAGTAGCCAAAAAAAATCATAGTAGGGGAGCGTTTGCGCTCAAAAACACTCGCCATACTGTGAAACCCCAATTCCAACAACATCTCACCGAAAAGCTGAATGATAACTTCCGCCAAAATCTCCAAGACAGCTTCCATGACTACGACTCAACATCAATTTCAGCAAATTGCCACTGAATTTCTGGGTGTTGTGCGCGTACGGCTTTCTCAAAAGCGTTGATTTTATCCATGAGAACCGCAGTGGAAACGGACAAATCTCCTGGGTGTAGTTTATAAGCCAATAACACAGCACCAACGCCTTGTTGCAGTGCCAGCACTGTAAGCAATTTCCCGCCAGAAAAATGTTGTGTAGCAAGGGGGGCAAGACTTTTCTTGTAATCCGTTGATGCCCGCTCACCAATCAGCATTGGCTTAACTTCGCGCGCCAACACGACAGCAACAACAAGTAATAGCACGCCGATTACGCACGATCCCAATCCATCCCAAAACGGATTGCCAGTTATCCACGCTGCGGATAACGCCGCCAGCGCAATGAATAACCCTAGCAGTGCGGCTAAATCCTCAAGGAAAATCACCAGTAAATCCGCTGATGATGTACGCTGTATCCATTGCCAAAGTGAACCATATGTATTTTGCAGCTGCACTTCTTTATAACACGCCCACATTGAAAAAGATTCCAAAGCAATAGCTACCAACAAAATGGCAATAGCCACCACGGGATAATGCAACGCTTCTGGATGTTGCAGCTTATGAATGCCTTCATACAAACTAAACATCCCGCCCATAGTAAACAGCAGCAACGCCACCACAAACGACCAGAAAAACATCTCCTTGCCGCGTCCCAACGGATAACGGGCAGAGGGCGGTTTTTTTGCAACCGCGCCGCCATACAGCAATAACCCCTGATTGCCACAATCAGAAAAGCTGTGGACTGCTTCGGCCATCAAGGCCGCGCTACCAGTAAAAAATGCGCCCGCCAGCTTCGAGACTGCAATACCAAAATTTGCAAAGAGCGAAATAATAATAACTTTTCTTGAACCGCCTGCCATTTCTTTTCTCCTTTAATACACCAAATACCGTGCCCATTCTTCTTCAAAATATTGAATCAGGGCTTGGTCATCAAGTTTTTGAATTTTCGTATTCACCCGTGCCATATCGCTGGGGAAATGAAACATTTCGCGCACGGTATCTACGCTCACATAGCGCAAGCCATTAGGATAAGAGGCAGGCATTTTATAAGTGCCACGCCCCGCCATCACAAAGCCCCATTCGCCAAACGATGGCACATAAGCATGATAGGGCGTAGTGTTAAAGCCTGCTGCCTCTAACGTATTATTCACACACCAGAAAGATTTTCGCGCCACCAACGGTGAGGTGCTTTGCACCACAATTCGACTTTTATCGTGAACAATTTTATGGAGCAGGCGGTAAAAAGACACCGAATAGAGTTTGCCGATGGAAAAATTGGAAGGATCTGGCACGTCTATAACCACCGCATCAAACTGTGGTGGCGTGGCACTTCCCACCACATCTTTCAACCAAATGAACGCATCTTTATTGAGCACCTTTACCTTCGGCGAGGCCAGCGCCTGCTGGTTAAGTGCAGACAGCAGCGAATGGTCGGAAAAAAGCCGCGTCATAGCTGGATCTAAATCCACTAATACCACATTTTCAATCGACGGATATTTAAGCACTTCGCGCAGCGCTAACCCATCACCGCCGCCAATAATCAACACACGTTTCGGCGCATCAAGTGATGCTAAAGCCGGATGAACTAATGCTTCATGATAGCGGTATTCATCCGCCGAGCTAAATTGTAGATTGCCGTTGAGGAACAGCCGCACATCCTGCCCCGCCCGCGTCACCACAATTCGCTGATATGGCGTTGATTCAGCGAAAATAACGGTACCTTGATAGGCGCTGCCCTCGGCCACACTCATTAATTTTTCAGAATAAATAAAGCCTGCAAGCAGCAACAACATCGCGGCAATTGCCGAGACGCGGTAATAACGAACAGCAGGTATATGATGGCTATAAGAGGAATACAGCAGCCATAACGCCACCCCAATATTAAGGATACCAAACATAAAGCTGGACTTAATCAGCCCCAAATGCGGCACTAAAACTAGTGGAAACAAAATCGAGGCAAACAGCGCACCCAGATAATCAAGCGCCAACACACGGGAAACAAGATTCTTAAAATCAAATTGATCTTTCAAAATCCTGAGCAGCAGCGGGATTTCCACCCCCACTAATATTCCGATAATTCCCACCAATGAATACAGCAGGACATAAAACGATGCCACATGGTCAAACAGCAAAAACAACAGCGCCGCCGAACACCCGCCAATCACCCCGACCAGAATTTCTATACGGACAAAAAAACCCAGCAGATTACGGTTTACATACTGCGCTAGCCACGAACCAATCCCCATGGCAAACAAATAACATCCTATCACGGTGGAAAACTGCGTGACCGAATCACCCAGCAGATAACTCGCCGCCGTACCTGCGATCAGCTCATAAACAAGACCGCAGGTGGCAATGATAATAACGGAAATGAGAAGCAGCGGGGCCAAAATCTAGCCGTGAATGGCTGAGGCAATAATGGTCGAAAGCCCAATTGCCATGGCACCTAGGAAAATAGCTGCGGCAATATTTTGTTTCTCCACCAGCTCTTTCCAGATACTTACTCGGGGCGTGAGTAAATCAAGCAGCGCAAAGCTGATGACAAACACCAACATGCCGATACCTGAAAAAATGAGGGCATTAAAAACGTATTTCATGTTGATAAAGTCTTCCATGGTTTTCTCCTATTTGTGGGAACGATTGGGGGCGGATTTATCAGCTTTCTGTACACTACTAAACAGGCTTGCCACAACATAACCTTTATGATTGGCAAATCCCAGCAACAACACAAGAGTGGTGCAATAGATGATAAATTTTTTAGGAATCATCGTCATCACCACCTCCTTCTGATGCTCTATATAAGGCAGGCGCAAAATCACTTTGCGACCAACGTTTATTTTCAAACATATACCAACGAAGGAACGTAAACAAAGGATAGAGCAGAATAAGGAGTATACACACCCAGAAATTTTGTACGGAAGGAACATTCCGCGTCACTTTAACCACAAATTGCGTTTGTCTCCCTTGCGCAAAGACGCCTGCATCTACATCCATGAGAATTTGATACGTTCCTGCAGGAACAGCAGAAAACCATGTTGTTCTTTGACGGGTTCCTTCTGCCCATGCGCCGTCATTGTCTTGACCACGGTAATATTCCATTCCTTGCAGAGCTGTTATGGTTTCATTCGTTTGTGTGTTGACAAGTGATAGCGTTAATTCTAGCCAATCATTATCCAACGGCGCATAACTTTCTACTAACACATTCTCTGTTTTGGGCAGGGTGAAGACAGGACTACTTAGCTCCCCTTCTTTCTGTGCTGCTGAAGCAGTGTAAGTATAATAGGAAATTTCTTGCTTTACGGCATTACTTGTCGTGATTAAATGGATAAAAAATGCCATAACCATGGCAATCAGCGCAACAAACCATATTTTCCAAAATAGTCCGTGTGCATAAGGATCTGGTTGATTGGGCGCAACACCTCTACGTACGGGCATTTCAGGAATATTAAACGCAGCTTTTACAGTCGATGGATCAACATACCCCCCCTGCGAAACAACCAACTCGCCCAACGATTTTTCTGCAGAAATAAGGGAGGGAGGGCAAATATAATCCCAAACAGCAGTTTTCTCGCCTTTTTGCACGCGCCAGTAAAATTCACCTTTAACGTAATGAACAACCGCCACACCAGTGTGAAAAATTTTATACCGTTTTCCAAGAAGCCTTCCCTCTGGATAAAGATCGTCCAATCCTCCTACCCCCGCAATATCACGGCGCACCACCTCCATAAAATTCCAGTGCCCTTCCGCCTGCACCAGAAAACGAAAGCCATAATAAGGGTTATAGAGCAAATATTCTTCCCAGAAATATTCGTAAAATTCAGCCCCATTGGAGCGTTCCATGTAGCCGATAACTTCCCACGATTTATCAAACAACACGCCCCGTGTTCCGAGAGGAATCAGTATGTCTCTGTCATGCTGCCCCGAAGCATCAATAATCCGATAGTTTTCATTATTAACATCAATAATGCTACCGCAATGGCTGCAAACAGCAGAAACAGAAAGCCCCACTGCCTTTAGAGTTACCACCCCACCACAATGCGGGCAGTTAAACGCCTTGGGCTTGCCTTTATTCGGCGGCAAAAGAGAAGCAGGGCTAAGCTGCGTTGTGGGTTTCTCGGAAGAAGGGACAGGCTCACCAACCATCACCAGCCCTCCAGTTCACGAAGATGGGAAAGTTTTAAATCATCCCATGCCACATAATTGCCAACATAAAGACGCGTATTCCCCTGCATTTTATGCTCAATTTCAATGCTGGCAAACTCTCCATGTGCGCCTAATAAATCAATGGAGCGGGTTTTTCTGCCTTTGGGGGCTATAAATGGCAACTCACCCTCACTGCCTATGCAGGTAGCGTCTTTTATATCCACGACGCGCAAGCTATCACCTTCAAGGGTAATAAAATCATTGATAGTAAGGCTATTCACCTCTGGCAAACTATCTGGTACTGCCAGTTCATAGCTTATCGCATAAAACCCTTGTGCTTCCGCAAGCCAGCCTTTGCGACTATCATCAGATACGATAAACCATTCGTTCCACGTGCCGCTTTCCCAGCCAATTCTCAACCGTCCTACAATGCTAAAACGTACCCCCTGATACACGCCTTCTGTCCCAATTTGCAGCGGACTCATATCTTCTGGCAAGGCAGCCATAGTCCCAATCGCTTCCACATCCACATCACGCCGCACCACCATGCTGTTGCAATAGGCACATACAGCATACACGCTTAATGACGAGCGGAATGGCACCTCGGCACCGCACGAAGGACAGGCAAACATCCGCATGGACTACTTAATCCTGCTGAGTAATTCCGCCTTTTTACTATCAAACTCAGTCTGAGTAAGAATGCCTTTTTTAAGAAGTTCCCCTAATTTTTCCAGCATTTGAATTGGGTCTTCTGCAGGGGATGTCGCAGCGGTTGGGGTATTTATACCCTGTAAAGCGCCCGTCATCATTTGTCCCATAGCTAATCCCGCGCCAAGCCCTGCGCCTGCGCCTGCAACACCACCCTCATTTGCGGCGGCAACAGATAAGCTATCAGCCGCCTGAAACTGTGTGTATTGCTGCAAGTTGCCCACAATGCGTTGCGAGGCCGCTTTATCGAGGTGTTTTTCCAGTTCTTCGGGTAATGACAGGTTTTGTACAAAAAAGCTGCGCAGCTCTAACCCATACTCTGCCAGTGCAGGCGCAACCGCCTCCTTCAATTTTTGCGAGAACACATCTTGGTTGCCCGCCATATCGACAAAGGCAATATCGCTTTTGCCAAGGAAACTGGAAAGAGCTGTAAGAATAGCAGCACGCAATTGTCCTGAGGCGTCATCAATCGTGTATTGCGCCGCTGTGCCGACCAGTTTTGTCCAGAACACCGCCTGATCAGCAATTTTAAAGGAATAGTTGCCGAAAGCACGAATACGGATCGCCCCAAACTCTTTATCACGGATGGTGATGGGCTGTGTGGTGCCCCATTTCTGATCAAGCTGCTCGCGGAGACTGAAAAAATAGACATCCGATTTAAACGGGGATTCAAACGCCTTATCCCAGTTTTTCAGATAGGTTAAGACAGGCAGCGTTTGCGTGGTGAGGGTATACGTGCCAGCAGCAAAATGATCTGCAAATTTTCCCTCATTGAAAAACGCAGCGTGCTGTGTTTCCCGCACCACCAGTTGCGCACCATTTTGAATCTCCATGCCTTCCATGGGGTAACGATAGGCAAGTACGCCTTGCTGCTCTTCCGTCCACTGAATAACATCAACAAACTGTTTGCCGATAAAAGACATTAAGCCCATTTTTCTCTCCTATTAACAAAGACATCCCATTTTAGGGAGCAGTGATTATCGTTTACATTCTATTAACAATTCGTTAACGATCACGCAAGATAATCATGCGCTACGCCGCAACCTTGAATAAGGACAGCGTTTCCAACAATTTCATCATGTTGCGCTTGGCTTTATATCGGGTTTTTATGTCAGCAACGAATGCATTGAAAGCCGCCTGCTGCCCTAAACGTTCCATGATGGGCTTCAGCGTAAGCAGGTGCTTGAGAGCGGTCTCGTACCCGCCGTTATTCCCTTGTCCTTCAATGGCAGCGTGCACCCACGTTTGATAATACGGCACCACCTCGGCAGGGTGATCCTGCGCTCGCCAAACTGCCAATTTCAGCCAAAGATCTTGCGAACAACCATGTTTTACAGCCGTCTGCCAAGCACGCTCCCAATGTTCTTCTAGCAACAACACTTTTACCAGTAAAGACGCATCTGCTCCATGCCAGCGATTCTGCGGCTTTGCGGTTGTTTGCGCCACGACTGCTTTTTCAATCGCCTGTAGTGCATCGTCTCGCAATGCCTCCCAACGGTTTTGTTTACGGGCAATATTCCGCAGTCGTTCAAACTGTTGATAAGAAAGCTCTTTGGCGAAGGCTTTTTGATGCCATGATAAGGCAAGATCAGGATCACCCTGCCGCTCGGCCAGTGTTGTAACAAAATCCACCAACCGATCATCGAGGCTCTCAAAATTCTGCAGTCCCTGCAAGGCATAATCAAGAGCCAAATCATCGCGCTCGTGTTTCACGCACTGCTCGGCAATACCAAGATAGTAATAACTGCTAGAAAGATCTTTTGACAGCACTGCTATAATCGCATCCAGATTGCCTTCTGCCAGTACCATACGTTTCTTGAGGCATGTTATGCGCCAACGTTTACCATAGTCTTGCTTATCCCCCGCTTGAAGAGCGGGCAGCTTTTCCCACGCTGCATCCACACACGCACGGTAAGCCGCACGCCCCGTCTCGCCTAAGGCATCGGCATAGTCTGTATAAACATCTCCTTCAAAAATATCCCAATCACTGCCTATTTCTCGTTCAAATAATTCTTCAGCCAACCGAACGGGTTCAGGCTTTGCCTGTAAACACGCCGCAAGGTGCAATTCAGCAATACGCCCCATAAACTGCCCTGTTTCCCCATTGGAATCGTCAATGCGCCCCATCGCTTCTTCCATGATGTCCCAGCATAATTCCATCAGATCTTTCAGGGCTTCTGCGTGCCCTTGTTCCAGCAAATCAGCAAGACTATCAAGCAGCTCACGCACCCCCGCAGCATAGCTATATGCCTCGCGATATTCCACATAATCGCGAATGGTGAGCGTGTTTGTTACTGCCTTTCTCAGGGCTTTTAGATCGAGTTTCCCGCCTTTGGCTTGGGCAGCATTAGCCTTGATGAGCAGCTTTTTAAGTAAGGCTTTATCGTTCTCCACCTGTTCCATCAGCAAGGCTTGCAGTGCTTTTTCATGAAGCGTCTCAAGGTACTCTTGAATCTGACGCAAGGGCGATATCATCTGTGTATCTGTTGCGGTGACTGCATTTTCCAGCGCGACCAAGCCCACCGCCACTAAATGCTTACACCAGCCGCCGTAATCCGCGAACGCAGGACAGCTGCAATAACCTTCCCAATCGTTGCTTTTGTGGGTGAGTGTTGCTTTGTAGGTATTACTTCCCTCAACAATGGCAACAATTTTTTGCGCATCCATGCTGAGCAGTTCAACGGCGTCTCGGTCTTGGGCAATTGCCATGCCGCGCTGAAAAACATCGTGAGAGGATTTTTCTTGTAAAATCTGTCGGGTAAATAGAGCCATAAATAGAACTCGCACGTTGGATATTGGATAAGAGCAACGCTGTTTTTGCACAAAAATTACCACCAATCGACATTTTTCTGCGCAGATTGAAACTTTGGAGCAGCACTCTAAGCTTAAATATACCCCACTGGAATGGCATCCACCCCTTCTGACAGTGGCAACAAAGCACTTGTAAAACAGAGTACCCCCCCATGACCAATAGGCATGCCAAGCGTATTCAGTATATCGAATCCTTTGAAATGCATATTTTGAATGGACGCTGTCTTTTTGATTTCTATGGGATAGATAGTGCCATTTTCCTCGATCAACAAATCCACTTCGCGCTTGTCTTTATCGCGGTAAAAATAAAGGCGCGGGGTGCGGCCATGGTGCAGATAGGATTTAATAATTTCCGATACCACCCATGTTTCAAGCATCGCACCCGACATCGCCCCCCGTTCCAGTACATCGCTACTCAGCCACCCTGTTAGATAGGCACATAACCCCGTATCCATAAAATACAGCTTCGGGGTTTTAACGAGCCGTTTGGTGCGGTTATTAAAATACGGCTGTAACAACGTGATAATGCCGGAAGCATGGAGGACATTTAGCCACGTTTTAATCGTGGTTTCGTTGATGCCGACATCTCGCGCCATATCGGCATAATTGATGAGTTGTCCCGTGCGGGCAGCCGCAATTTGCATGAATTTGTGAAACGCAGCCGTATCCTTAATATCCAGATATTCCCGCACATCACGCTGAATATAAGTGGATACATAGGAGCTATAAAAGCGTTCCCAGTTTCTACCATCCTGCGTGACCACATCGGGATAAGACCCACGCCAGATAATATGATATGCCTCTGTCAACCCCAGAGGCTTCGCTTTCCTGAGGGATTTCATCAATGCTGGCGTCGGCAAGAAGGGGGCATCATAGGTACGCCCTTGTTCTTCAGAGAGCGAGATGCCTTGCAAATGGAGAATGGCCACCCGTCCCGCCAGAGATTCCGTTACGTTCTTCATCATCTCAAATTGCTGAGAGCCTGTCAGCCAGAACATGCCTGCCTTTTTCTCTTTATCGACTATCATTTTGATGTAGGGAAATAAATCAGGCGCATATTGCACTTCATCAATCAGCACAGGCAGGCTTAAGCGATCCAGAAAGCCCGCAGGGTCTTGTTGTGCCGCAAGACGCACACCCAGATCATCCAATGTAACGTAAGAACGTGAGGATTTCTGCACCTCTTGCAACAGTGTTGTTTTACCAACCTGTCGTGGACCTGTTAGCAGCAGTACTTTAAAGCTATCGCTGGTCTCTTTGATAGCTTGTGTTAATGTACGTTTAATGGCTAAAGTCATACCGTCTAATCCATGATTGAAAGCCAGAATAGACAGATAAACTTCAAAAAGCAAGGCATGCTTCAATGTATCTGAATAATTCCAAATGCGTACGCTATTTATGGCTTTTTTACGCTATGATTTTTAGATTTACGCCCCATTTGCCGTCAGTACTTTGTCAGCAACAGAGCGATTATCATCCAACCAGCACCACACCGCCATATCTTAAATTTCCCCCGTTCATTGTTGTCCAAAAAGTCCTTAATTGCCAAGGGTATTCTGTCTTTTTTCATCCAAGTTTGTCCAACGCTGACTTATTTTTTCCCCAACATCCTTCCCCATGACCACACCCATCAGCATCCTGCAAAAAACCTTTGGCTATCCCGCGTTTCGGGGACAGCAGGAGGCGATTATTCAGCATGTCATCCGTGGCCAGAACGCCTTTGTTGTGATGCCCACGGGGGCGGGAAAATCCCTGTGTTATCAGATTCCCGCGTTGTGTCTGGATGGGGTGGCGGTGGTGGTCTCGCCCCTGATTGCCCTGATGCAGGATCAGGTGGGGGCTTTGGCGCAGCTGGGGATTGCGGCGGCGGCCATTCATTCAGGCCTGCCCCCGCATCAGATTGAGGAGATCCGTCAGCAAATGCGGACCGGAACACTGGATCTGGTCTATGTGGCGCCTGAAAGGCTGGTGATGCCGGAGTTTATGGATTTTTTGCAAGGGTGCAAACTGGCCCTGTTTGCCATTGATGAAGCGCATTGTTTGTCCCAATGGGGCCATGATTTTCGGCCGGATTATGCGGCGCTTTCGGTGCTGGCCCAGCGTTTCCCCGCTGTTCCCCGCATTGCCCTGACCGCCACAGCGGATGCGCCCACGCGGGGTGACATCGTGCAGCGCCTGAAACTGGACACGGGGCGAACTTTTATCGGGGGCTTTGATCGACCCAATATCCATTATTCCATTGAAACTAAAAACAATTCAAAACAACAGCTTTGGCGATTCATTCAGGATAACCATGCAGACGATGCGGGGATTATTTACTGTCTTTCCCGCAAAAAAGTGGAGGATTTGGCCGCTTGGCTGAAAGACAAAGGGGCCAGCGTGCTGCCCTATCACGCGGGCCTGCCCCATGACGTGCGGGAAAAAAACCAGGCCCGCTTTTTGCGGGACGAGGGCATCATCATGGTGGCCACGGTGGCCTTTGGCATGGGGATTGATAAACCCGATGTTCGGTTTGTTGCCCACCTGAACATCCCCAAAAATATCGAGGCCTATTACCAAGAAACGGGCCGCGCCGGACGTGACGGCTTGCCCGCCAACGCATATATGCTCTACGGCATGGAAGACGCGGCCATGCAACGCACGTGGATTGAGGATTCCGAGGCCCCCGAAGCGCAAAAACGGATCCAGCATCATAAGCTGAGTGCCCTGCTGGGGCTTTGCGAGGCGGCATCCTGTCGCCGCCAAATTCTGCTCGGATACTTCGGCGATCAGGCAGAACCGTGCGGTTTTTGCGATACGTGTGATACCAAGCCCGAAACCTTCGACGGCACTATTGCGGCGCAAAAGGCTCTGTCGGCCTCTTACCGCACCGGCGGCCGGTTCGGGGTCAGTTACCTGATTGCCGTTTTGCTGGGAAAAGCGGAGCAGGACCCGCGCATTGTGCGCTTTAAACACGACCAACAAAGCACCTTTGGCATCGGCACGGAATACACCAAGGCCGAATGGCAAAACATTTTCCGCCAACTGGTGGCCCAAAACCTAGTGACCGTAGATGTTTCAGGTTATGGGGGAATCGTGATGACGCCCAAGGGGCGGCAGTTTCTAAAGGACAAAGAAACGCTGGCCCTCAGAGCCCTTCCCAAAAGAATCCGCACAGAAACCCTTCGTTCCCTGCCTAAGGGGTCTGCGGCGCAGAGCCTGTCCACAGACGAGGAACGTGCCCTTTTTAACGCTCTCAAGACCCTGCGCCTTGGCCTTGCCCAAAAAAGCAACCTGCCCCCCTATGCCATTTTTCACGACCGCACCTTGGTGGATATGGTCAAACAACGGCCGACGTCTCTTCAGGCTATGCTCTCCGTCAACGGCATGGGGGAGGCCAAACTGAAAAAATATGGACAGGCGTTTTGGGAGATTTTGAAGAAAGGGGGTGTAGGGTGAGGAGGGGGTTTGGAAAAAATAGCGGGCTGCTTGCGCCCACGCATCGAAGTTGTCTTAGCGGGGCTACGCGGGAGCCGTTGCAGTTTGCGTTAGATACCGCGTTTTTTGTATTTTTATTATTGTTAAAAAACAAATGGATGAGACTTAAATACTAAGGCTTTTCTATGTTAGGGTGGACCCCCAACTCCCCCGGGCTCAAAACCGATTGCAGTTGGTTATATCAACCCACAAACCCATAATGCCCCAACCAGCGGCCATCGTTTTGGAAAAACATGCGCAAATCGCTGATGCCGTATTTCAGCATGGCCAGACGCTCAACGCCCAAGCCAAAGGCAAAGCCCTGATGGCGCGTAGCATCCAGACCGCAGGCGGTTAAAACGTGGGGGTGAATCATGCCACAGCCCAAGACCTCCAGCCAGTCGTCGCCTTCCCCTATCACGATACCATTGGCGTCGCGGCGACAGCGAATGTCAACTTCGGCAGAGGGCTCAGTAAAGGGGAAATAGCTGGGACGGAAACGGATGTCCACCCGATCACGCTCGAAAAAATCCGCCAGAAAGGTTTCCAGACAACCCCTGAGATGGCCCATGGTGATGCCATCTTCGATGACAACCCCCTCAACCTGATGAAACATGGGGGTGTGGGTTTGATCGGAATCACAACGATAGGTCCGGCCCGCAGCCAAAATACGGGCGGGCAACGTGGCCCCTTTCAGGGCATGAATTTGCACGCACGACGTATGTGTTCGCAGCAGCATGGGGTTACCATGGGCATCCGTTTGATCCACATAAAAGGTATCATGCATCTGACGCGCGGGGTGATGGGCGGGGAAATTCAGGGCGCCGAAATTATGCTCGTCATCCTCAACATCCGGTCCATGGTGCAGGACAAACCCTTGGCGGGCAAACAGGGCCACAATATCATCCAGCGTGCGGCTGAGCGGGTGGCGACGACCCAAGCCCATAGCGATGGGGGGCAGGGTCATGTCAAGGGTCTGGGTTTTGATCTGCTGTTGCAGGGCGTGGTCTTTTAAAACCTGGGTCCGATGGGCCAAGGCATCTTCGATAACCAGCTTAACCGCATTAACCTCTTGGCCCGCCGCGCGTTTGTCCTCTGGGGAAAGGTCCCGCAGGGCAGAAAAGACAGCCGTTAGGGATCCTTTTTTGCCTAAGGCAGAGACCCTGAGGGACTCCAGGGCCTCCAACGTAGACGCAGCGGCCAACTCAGCCAGAATACGATCCCGTAAACCGGAAAGATCCCCCAGCATTAGGCCGCAGCAGGTGTAGACTTGGCATCAAGGGCTTTTAACGCTGTTTCCACAACATGAGAGAACGCCTCTGGATTGTGAATGGCCAGCTCGGAAAGGGCCTTGCGGTCCATGACCACATTGGCGGCCTTGAGTCCCGCAATAAAATCAGAGTATTTCAGACCCTGAGCCCGAACAGCCGCATTGATCCGCTGGATCCACAGGCTGCGGAAGGTCCGTTTTTTGTTGCGACGGTCTCGGTAAGCGTACTGGCCGGCTTTTTCAACCGCCTGAACAGCCGTTCTGAAACAACTTTTGCGGCGGCCATAGTATCCTTTGGCTGCCTTGATCACCTTTTTGTGGCGGGCATGGGTGGTGGTACCGCGTTTGACATGGGCCATGACAAGAGTCTCCTGAATTCAGCGATTATAGATAGGGCAAGAAAGGACGAACGATTTTGGCATCGCAATCCTTCAGCACCATATTTTCGCGCGTTTGACGTTTCATTTTCGAAGAGCGACGACGCAAGTTATGACTCTTGTTGGCAGGATAGGCGGTGATTTTGCCGGTTCCTGTGACTTTAAAGCGCTTTTTGGCGCTGCTTTTGGTTTTCAGTTTGGGCATTTGATCCTCGAGTGGTTTTTTAGGTTAAGGTTGGCTGGGCATGCCCGTGAATGTTACAATTCACCCGCCTCAGCGCAACACAGGGATTGCCTTCTTATCAAAAACCGTTTACATCTGCAAGGGATTTTGTTGAATCCCCCGCTTAATCCATCCAAGTCCAAGACTGTTTATCTGATTGTTTATTTATTGATCATTGTTATGGCCAAGCCCACCCCTGAACAACTCGCCGCCGCCCTGCGCCAAAATCTGCGCCGCCGTAAAAAGGGGGAGGGGGCTACCTCGTCTTCTTCGCCCACAACACCGGCATCAACCGATCAAACCAGCCCTTCTCAGCAGAGGCGATCATGAGCATCCTTCCCGATCATTGGATTCGCACCCAAGCCCAAAACAACAACATGATCACGCCCTTTGTGGAAAAACAGACGCGCTCTGGCGTGATTTCCTATGGCTTATCTTCCTATGGGTATGATGCCCGTGTGGCCGATGACTTTAAAATTTTTACCAACGTGGATGCGGCCACCATTGATCCGAAGGATTTTTCCCACACATCCTTTGTGGATCGCAAAAAAGAGGTTTGTATTGTCCCCCCCAACAGCTTTGCCTTGGCGCGGACGGTGGAGTATTTTCGCATTCCCAGCGATGTTTTGGTGATTTGCCTAGGCAAATCCACCTATGCCCGCTGCGGGATTATTGTGAATGTCACCCCGCTGGAGCCTGGTTGGGAGGGCCACGTCACCATAGAAATTTCCAATACCACACCCCTGCCGGCCAAAATTTATGCCAACGAGGGCATCTGCCAGTTTCTTTTCCTAAAAGGCGATTCCCCCTGCGAGGTGACCTATGCGGACCGCTCCGGCAAATACATGGGCCAAACGGGGGTGACGTTGCCGAAGTTGTAGGGTGCTATGATGTATACCGCCCCAACAACGCCCGCACCAACGCCCGGCGGTTCACGCCATACACGGGATCATTGATCCGCAGGGCATCCAGCATGGCATTCACAGATTGGGATAATGTGACCAAGGCACTAAGGCGCAAGGTTTCTTTTTCTGGCGTGACGGGCAAGGCAAGGGGGGGGAGAGACTGCATCCCTTGGTAAACCTGTTTTTCCAGCGGGTCATTTAATAAGGCTTCATCCACGGGGGATGTTTCATCACCGCCCAAGCCCTTGAGGCGAATGATGGTGGCCTGCAGGGTCTCTCGGTGCGGGAAGTCCGCTAGGGCCTTGGCCTTAATAGCCAGCAGCGCGAGGTCCACAGAGGTGCCCTGAGAAGTGTCTTGGGGCACAACGGTCCTGATGATCTCCAGCGGAATATCGGCGTTTTCTGTTAAAAACGTGATGGTCTTGTCCAAAAGAAACGCCTGAACATCCTGAAAGACAGATTCTGAAAAGGGCTTTTGCGCTTCGGGATAATGATGGGTCACCGCGATGTTTTTCACAGAGGCCACATCAAACGAGGGGATATGGGGATTATCCAGAACCAACCCCACAATCCCGTACGCCAAACGGCGCAGGCCATAAGGGTCCTTGCTGCCCGTGGTTTTTTCACCGGCGGCAAAAAAGCTGAGCAAGCTATCCAGACGGTCCACTAGGGCCAACGCCAAAGATAATGCCTCGGTGTTGGGAAACGCATCCCCCCATAGGTACTGGGCCCGCAGGGCAGCCACGATGTCCGCGTCTTCCCCCTGATGATGGGCGTAAAAAGACCCCACATATCCCTGTAATTCCGGAAATTCCCCCACCATACCTGTGGCCAGATCGGCCTTGGATAGGCTCACCGCCCGCAAGAGTTTGGGAAGGTCTACCTCCTGAACCAAACCCGCCACCACAGGGGCAAGGGCCAGCATCCGCTGAACCTTTCCATAAACCGTTGCATCCAGCCCCAACGCCCCCAAGCCCGCATGAAAGGTGCGGGTTTTTAGATGGTCGTTATAGGATTCCAGCGGTTGTTTTAAATCCGTTTCCCAAAAAAACGCGGCATCGGACAGGCGGGCCCGCAAAACCCGTTCGTTTCCATGAATGATGCCTTGGGGAACGTCGGGATCGACACGATTCGCCACCCCCACAAAATAGGGGGCCAAGGCCCCATCCGAATGCTGCGTGGCAAAGTATTTCTGATGCACCGCCATCACCGTTTTAATAATCGGCGCCGGCAGGTGCATGAACTCCGCATCAATGCGGCCGATGAAGGGGGCGGGGTAATCAATGAGCTTGCTGACATGTATATCAAGCAAAATATCCATGGGATCCGTAGGAAACCCCTCTGGCAAGGGAACATGGTTTTTTTTACAAAGATCGACAATCTTTTGGACCATTTGACTGTAACGATCAGAGGAGTAGGCCAAAATACCTTGGTTTTCCAAGGCATGCTGATACGTCGCCGGCGTCACCGGAACATCCGGCGCCCCGTTTAATCCCAAACGCCCCAGCGACAGGTTGCTATAGGGCAAAATCCGCGGCCCCGTTGTGTCGGTAACGTACTGGGGGGCGTGGTTTCCATGTCCCAAAAACAATCCCCCAGGCAAAACCTGATCATCCACCATGGCCACAATCCGGCGCAGGGGCCGCACCCATCGCAGCGTAGTATCGCCCCATGTCATGGATTTGGGCCAAGGATAGGTCATGATAAAATCAGCAATGGCGGGGGCCAAGGCCTGCGCCAAGGGGATGGGCGGCGTTGTGACTGTGGCGATGTGAAACGTGCCTTTGGGTGTTTCCACAATGGAAAAGGTGGCCGTGGCATATCGCTCTTGAAACTTGGCCACAACATCGGCGGGGGCGGTTGTTTTGGGGCCGCGGATTTCTTCGGATCGGGCGGGCAGGGTTGCGGGCAAACCGCTCACCCAAAACGCAATGCGACGGGGGGCATCAAAAGAGCGAAAAGAGGCATCAGCAAAGCCAAACTTGGCCAGAAAATCCCTGAACAATACATCCCGCCGAGAATCCTCCACCAAAAAACGGGCGGGAATTTCTTCGCTGTTTAATTCGAGCAGGAAATCAACCATCAGGCGTTTTCCCCTTCTGTCTGGGGTTGTGTATACGCTTCACAGCAGGCCTTGGCCAAAGCCCGAATGCGGCCGATGGTCCGTGCCCGTTCATTCACCCCAATCATGCCCCGCGCATCCATCAGGTTAAACAGATGACTGGCCCCAATGGCCTGTTCATAGGCCGGCAAGATCAATCCAAGCGCGAGCAGACGGGGGCATTCCCTTTCTGCCGTTTCAAAGGCGTTTTTTAAGGCCAAGGTATCCGCAGCCTCAAAATTATACGCCGACTGCTGCCGTTCGTTGGCCAAAAATACATCGCCGTAGGTCATGGGATAACGGGATGATGCATCATTAAATGCCAAATCATAAACGTTTTCGCGGCCCTGAATGTACATGGCCAGCCGCTCTAGCCCATAGGTCAATTCCACAGAAACAGGGTCACAGGGAATGCCCCCCATCTGCTGAAAATAGGTAAACTGGGTGATTTCCATACCGTCACACCAAACTTCCCATCCCAAACCTGCCGCGCCCAGGGTGGGGCTTTCCCAATCATCCTCAACAAAGCGAATGTCGTGATCGTTCAGGGATAACCCGATGGCATCCAGACTGGACAGATACAACGCCTGAACATCATCGGGGCTGGGTTTTAAAATCACCTGAAACTGGTAATAATGCTGCAACCGGTTGGGATTGTTGCCATAGCGGCCATCGGTGGGGCGGCGACAGGGCTGGGGATACGCGGCGCACCATGGATCCGGCCCCAAACATTTTAACGCCGTTGCCGGATGAAACGTCCCCGCACCCATTTCTTTGTCATAGGGCTGCAGCAAAACACACCCTTGGCGCGACCAGAATTGCTGTAATGTCAGGATGATGTCTTGAAAGGCAAGGGTCATGATGATGGCAAAATTTTGTAATTCCAATGTTGGCCCTCTGGGGTCAACATCACGGGACGACCGGTGGGGATTTCCACGGACTCAATTTGCTGATCAGACAGACCCGCCATCAGTTTGATCAGGGCCCGAATGCTGTTGCCATGGGCCACAATCAACACCGTTTTGTTCTGCGCCAGCAAGGGAGAGAGAATGTTGCGATAAAAAGGATGCACCCGATCCACAACGTCCTTTAGGCTTTCCGTGGCCGGCAAACGGAAAGGAAAGTTTTCAAACAACGGGTTGTTGGCAGGATGATAATCATGGCTTTCCTGCAAATCCGGTGGGGCCTGATCGTAACTGCGGCGCCATGTATGCACCTGATCCGCGCCGTGGGCCTCTGCCGTTTCTTCTTTGTTCAATCCGGTCAGGGCACCGTAAAACCGCTCAATCATTTCTGGCGACTCTTGGGGGGTGACCGAACAGCCCAGCTCTGAGAGCGCCCGCTGGCAGGTTTCCCTAGCCCGTTTCAGGGGCGAGACAAACACCACATCCGGCATCACCCCCACAGATTTCAGGGCTTGTCCTGCCTTTTGGGCCTCAGCTTTTCCCTGATCCGTCAGGTCCACATCCACCCAACCCGTAAAGCGGTTTTCCAGATTCCAAACACTTTGACCATGACGAAGGAGGATAAGGGGCATGGAAAAATCCTTGCTTTTTAAATAAACATGACCTACTCTTAGGGGTAAACAAAGACCACTGTTGTTATGCGCCCTTTTTTTAAGAATCTTTTTTTTACGGTGCTTTGTGTTGTGACGCAAGCGTCTTTTGCGTTGGCCGAGGAGGCAAAACCCTTATCCATTCGACTGGACGATGCCCTGCGCTATGCCTTGCTCAGCACCTATCAACGGGCCGAGGACGGCTATCGGGATCAGGCCCGCTACGGCGATATGGGCCCTGTCTTGCAAAAAAACTCAACCCCCAAAGCCCCTGCCATGGACCCCGTTGCAGACACCCTGACGTATCCATGGATGTATGTGGGGCAACTGCAAATTCGCTTTGGCGTGGCGCAATACAATGGATGCACCGGCACCATGATCGCCCCCAAAGTGGTGTTAACGGCCGCCCATTGTTTTTATGATGCAGCTCAGGGCTATTACCAAGACGGCAAATTTTTTGCCGCCCGCAACGGATCACAAATCCCCTATCCCCCCGTTACAATTGCCTCTGTGGAATATATGCGCTCTTCGGGGCCAGCACTGGATAATAACGAAGATGTGGCACTGGTGCATTTAGAATCGGCCCCCTACGGCGATGCCTTTTGGACAAAGTGGGGCAGCGTGCCTGTGGCTTTGGTGACAGATGCCCATTTTCATCCCAGCGATGTGGGCTCTGCCATGGCCCTGACCGTTTCCGGTTACCCTGTCAAGCCCCCCTTGGGCGAAGACGGCAAGCTGTATCGCAGCACAACCTTAACCTATCGCAATGCCGAGTCCCCAGGCAAAGGCAATCAGTTTGAACATGGGGCCCTGTCGTTCGAGGGGACCTCGGGCGGCCCGATTTTTGCCTATGACCCCCTATATGATACCTTTGCCATGGTGGGCGTGATTTCCAGCCAGCGCGAATGGCAAAACGGCGATGCTTGGGGTGTGGGCGTCAAATTAAACCAAGCCGCCATCAATCGCATCCATCAGGTGATGATGAATGACACCCCCAACGCCGCCCTAACGCCCCCGATTTTGGTGCAGTTGAAACGATAAACCTTCGGTCAAAAAACAATTGTCCTGTGAGGGATTCCCCCCTATAGTCACATGCAATTGTCCTTTTGTTTTTTAGGGGGGTCTTATGATCATCGTTCGTACACTGGTTTTGATGCTGGCTTTGGTAACGGCGTCTTGGGCTGCCGCACCGCAGGGGGCAGACAAAGATCGCCCCATGATCTGCAAACCCCCGTTTGAGCGTTCGATGGAGGCGTTAAAGCCCCCCGCCGATTTGGAAAAAAAACTTCGCGCCATTGATGAAAAGCAGGGGGATGCGCTAAAGCAAGCTCGCTCTGATATGCGCGATAAGAAACGCGCCCTTTATCAGGGCCTTGAAAACACCGCCACAAAAGAAGATGACCTGAAAACATTGTTTGGCGATTACAACGCCGCGTCCTCTGCCATGAACAATGCCCGATTTGAATCGGATCTTCAGGTGTGGCGTATTTTAACCCCTGAACAGAGAAAAATCTGGTTTACGTACAGAAAATGCTCCCGCGATGGCATGATGTCCCCTGCATCCACCCCTATGCCCAAAGGGCCCATGATGCAGCAGCACCAGATGCCGCACACCATGGGAACATCCCCCATGGATGCCCCCATGGACGAGCGTTGAGTGTTGATCCCCAGGCATTATGTCCCAGCGCATTTTGGTGATTAAACATGGTGCCTTTGGCGATTTTGTCCAAGCCATGGGTGCCTTTGAAGCCATAAGGTCCCATCATCCCCATGGTGAGATTACCCTGCTGACCTGCGCCCCTTATCATACCATTGCCGCTGATGCCCCTTGGTTTGATGCGGTTGCTCAGGATAAAAAGCCTAAATTTTGGGACCTTCGAGGGATAGGCCATCTTCGCTCTTGGTTTTTGCACCAAGGCTTTGATCGCGTGTATGATCTGCAAAACAGCGACCGAACGGCATTTTATTTCTGGATGCTTTGGCCCCATCAGCCGGATCATTGGTCCGGCGCTGTGGCGGGATGTCGCTATCGCCACAATACACCCCACCGAAAAACCATGCATACCATTGAACGCTTGAATGAACAATTGGGGCTGGCGGGTTTGACCCGTTTCTATCCTCCGCGGGTGGATTGGGCTGTGTCTTCTGCTGTGGT
Organism: Alphaproteobacteria bacterium; assembly: GCA_044375675.1. GTDB lineage: Bacteria > Pseudomonadota > Alphaproteobacteria > JAJTHO01 > CANGYM01 > CANGYM01. Next base: position 40,951 of record JBILMD010000007.1, on the reverse strand, counting down.
ATGTCCTCAGAAACCCTTTGCCCTGCTGGTGCCTGGCGGTTCGGCGCATCGTCCGGAAAAACGCTGGCCTGTTTCTTATTACACCGAAATGGCCGCGTATTTGGTGCAACACAACATCACCCCCATTTTGATTGGAACCCAGATTGATGCTGACCTTAACCAACATATCAAAAAAGCCGTTCCGGAATGCATTGATATGACCGGAAAAACCCAGTTTCAGGATTTGGCCACGCTGGGCAGCCAAGCCAGTTTTGCCATTGGCAATGATACGGGGCCCTTGCATCTTCTCAGTGTTGCCGGCGCCCCCACTGTGGCCCTGTTTTCCCATGCTTCAGATCCCGTGCGTTGCGCCCAGCGTGGGCCATGGGTCAAGATATTCAGGGAAAAAAATTTAGCGAATGTTTCCCCGCGCATGGTGATCGAAGTCCTTGAATCCCTTTTAAAAAAAGAGCGTCCATAATGAAAGCCTTCTTTAGCTCGCAAATGGGATTTTTTATAACCTCAGCAATCATGGTTTTTGTGACCTGTTTGGTGGTGTATGTCACAAGCCGTTTAAACACCCTTTTGTTTCTTTATGCGTGGTATTTTGTCCTTCTGATGACAAGCCTTGGTCTTTTTGGGCTTGTTGTTTTTCAAAATTACAAACGAAAACAAAACACAAGGTCTCGATTTTCAGAGCTATCCTATACACGGGGTCAGCAGATCATTTTACAGGATAAAGATCTTCTTCAATCCTATTTCTTTAATGCCCCCTTTGGACTAGCCCTTTTGGAAGAAGGCCGAAAAATCAAAAGTATGAACCCTGCGTTCTGCGAGATGATCGGGCTGGAAGAGGACCGTATTTTTAATCAGGATTTTCTTGATTTTATTGATGATTCGCAAAAAAACTACATAGCCTCTCAATTTGAAACCTCAGTTGCCGAAAAACACTATACCCGTTTTGAAATGCCGCTGAAATCGTTCAACGTCTTAAAAAAAATTGATCTTTCGGGACCTGAAAAAACATTGCTGGTTCATTTGCAATTGTTGTCATCGGACAAAAAAAACCTGTCTGCTGAGTTTTTGGTGTATCTGATGGATATTACCGATCGCAAAATGCTGGAAATGCAATTTTCCCAATCCCAAAAAATGCAGGCTGTTGGGCAATTGGCAGGGGGCATTGCCCATGATTTTAATAATTTACTCACAGCCATCAGTGGTTTTTGCGATTTGCTTTTGCAGCGGCATATTGCGGGGGATCCCTCTTTTGCAGATATCAACCACATTCATCAAAACGCAAAACGGGCCACCGCGTTGGTGCGTCAATTGCTGGCGTTTTCTCGTCAGCAAAAACTGGAACTTCAGGTTTTAAAAATACCAGATGCCATTGCCGAGATTACCCATTTGCTGCAACGATTAATTGGCGAATCCATTCAGTTGGATGTTCAGCATGTCAGGGAGCTCTGGAACGTCCGCGCCGATAAAACCCAGCTGGAGCAAGTTATTGTGAATTTATGCGTCAATGCCCGTGATGCCATGGATCATGGTGGATCTTTGTTGCTGCGGACAGAAAATGTAACGTTGACAGAGGCCTTAAATATCGGAAATGACACCACACCCTCAGGCGATTACGTGATCCTGAGTGTGACCGATACAGGCAAAGGGATTGATCCCACCCATTTAAACAAGATTTTTGATCCCTTTTTTTCCACAAAAGAGGTGGGTTCAGGCACAGGATTGGGTCTGGCCACCGTTTACGGCATTGTGCGCCAAAGTGGGGGCATTATCGAGGTGAACAGCGCCCTAGGGCGCGGCACAACTTTTAAAATCTATCTGCCACGTTATACGGGGCCCGAACGCGTTGCTGAGGTTGTGACTGAAGAAAAAACCGGTGATTTAACGGGTATGGGGACCATCCTGCTTGTGGAAGATGAAGATCCCGTGCGGATTTTCAGCTCTCGTGTTTTAAAAAACAAGGGTTACACGGTCATTGAAGCCCGCAGCGGTGATGTGGCCCTGCAAATCCTGCAAAACGATCCTGATTTGAAAATCGACCTTTTGCTGACGGATGTGATGATGCCGGTGATTGATGGGCCAACCTTAATTGAAATTATGCGCAAAAAAGACCCCGATCTGAAAGTCATTTGCGTTTCTGGCTATGCGGAAGAAAACATTCGAACAAAGCTGGAAAGTTTGGATCATGTCCATTTTATCCCCAAACCCTTTAGCTTGAAACAATTGGCGGGGACTGTTAAAATGGTTCTGGAATCGTAAGAAAAAAAGAATAAAGAAAAACCATGAAGGCCGCGCTGTGGTTATTTTTTCTGATTTTGGCCTTTGGGGGTGTCGCAAAGGCTGATCCCAACGCGCTTATGGCCTTGAATGTGGGGCCAAAATCGATTCAGATGACCTTTCTGGAAAAAACAAAACCTGAAATGCGGGTTTTTACCTTGACGCATCCGGATCGTTTGGTGATTGATCTGAAAAGAACCGCTTGGAATGCTCAAAATCCCTCCTTGCCCAAGGAAGGGGTTGTCAAGGCCTTTCGTCGGGCAAAAAACAGCCCCAATACCTATCGATTGGTTTTTGATCTGGTGGGAAGCGCTTCGGTTGAGGCAGGCTATCGTCCGCCCATTCTGTCCATTTCTTTTACAAAAATCCGCCCAGCCAGCCCCGTGATGGCAGACAAAAAACCCACCCTTCCTCAAAAATCGCCACCTCAGCCTTTGATGATAGCCAAGAAAGACACGCCCCTTCAGGATACACAAAGCGCTGAAACATCCCTAAAAACAGACACAAAAACCCCCTTGGCGCCTGTTGTTTTATCTGTCCCCAAAGACAGTCAAGAGGCCCAAAATACCCCGAAGCAGGAGGCATTATCGTCTTCTCCTGAGCCCCTAAAAACACAAAAAAACAAAACATCCGCCTCTGTTTCCAATGAGCCCATCGTCATTGTTTTGGATCCTGGCCATGGGGGAAAAGACCCAGGGGCCACGGGTAAGCGGGGCACCCAAGAAAAAAATCTGGTTTTAAAAGCCGCCCAAGAATTGGCCGCCGCCTTTCGGGCCTTGCCAGGATATAAAGTGGTCATGACACGAAACGGCGATAGTTATGTTTCGCTCAGGGGGCGGATTGATGTGGCGCGTTCGGCCAAGGCGGATTTGTTTATTTCCCTGCATGCAGATTCAGCGATTAATACCGAAGCCACGGGTATGTCTGTCTATACCCTTTCTGAACGCGCGTCTGACCGCGAAGCGGCCAAACTGGCCAACAAAGAAAATCAGTCCGACATTATCGCCGGCGTCGATTTATCGGGGGAATCCCAAGATGTCAGCAACATTTTGATTGATCTGGTCCAGCGGGGCACCATGAATGCCTCGGCGGATTATGCCACACGTTTGGTGACAGAGCTATCTTCATCCATTAAACTGAAATACGAATCACACCGTTTTGCTGGGTTTGTGGTTTTAAAGGCACCAGATGTACCGTCGGTTCTGATTGAAATGGGATATTTATCCAACCCCAAGGAAGAATGGCTGTTGTTACAAAAAAGCCATCGTGAAAAATTGGTGCAGGGGATTGTGGCGGCAACACAGTCTTATTTCGAGGACCATCCTAAAACTTCTCAACACGTATCCTGGCAGCCCTAAAGTATGCGAAACATGCGCCGTTTTTTGATTTTAACGTTTTCTGTCATGCTGTCTCTGGCGATGGTGGGGGGGGTGGCTATTGGGGTGGGATATGTTTATTTCAGCCGAAATTTGCCTGATCATGAAACCCTGAAACAGTACACCCCGAAAATCACGACGCGGCTTTATGCCGCTGATGGGAAAATGATCACGGAATATGCCGAACAACGCCGTGTTTTTGTTCCCTATAGCATGATGCCCCCCCTGGTGGTTCATGCGTTTTTGGCATCCGAAGATACGGATTTTTTTCACCACAAAGGGATTAGTTTTCGGGGGGTCACGCGGGCCGTTTTCCTGAATGCTTGGTCGTGGGTGAATCATACAGGGCGACGTCAGGGGGCATCGACCATCACCCAGCAGGTGGCCAAAAACTTTTTGGTGGGGAATGAAAAATCTTTAGAGCGGAAAGTCAAAGAAGCCATTGTGGCTTTTCGCATCGAAAAGGCCCTGTCCAAAGAAACCATTTTGGAATTGTATCTGAATGAAATTTATTTTGGTTTGGGCAGCTATGGGATTGGCAGTGCGTCCCAGCGGTATTTTGGCAAAGCCTTAACAGAGCTTGCCCCCGATGAGGCTGCTTTTCTAGCGGCCTTGCCCAAAGCGCCCAGCAACTATCACCCTGTTAAAAACCACGATGCGGCACTGGCCAGACGCAATTGGGTTCTTTCCCGCATGGGGGAAACAGGGGTTTTAAAACCAGATGATGTGGCTTTGTATCAAAAAAAACCCCTTTTGCCCCCTAAGGCCTTCACGCTTTCCTATGTTGATGCGCCGTATTTTTCTGAGGAAATTCGTCGCGATCTGGTAAACCGGTATGGGTCTCAGGCCCTGTATACAGGGGGGTTATCTGTGCGGACAACCTTAAACCCCATGATGCAGGAAGAAGCGCAAAAGGCCTTCATGCGTGGGGCGGTGGCCTTTGATCGTCGGGCGCGGGCATGGGATGGTGTGGTGGGCCATGCCCCGTCTTTGCCAACGGCCTGCGATGATCCCAACAACCGCTTGTGCTGGCGGCACTATGCCCATGCTTTTGAACGTTTGGGGTGGACACTTTTTTATGTTCAATCCGTTGAAAAACAAACTGTTTCTGGAACCACTGAAGATGGACGTTCCTTAACCTTGCCCCGTTCAGCCTTGGCTTGGAAAATGCGGGTGGCCAAAAAAGCCGGTCAGCCGTTTCTTCCCATCACCTCGTTTGCAGACATCGTCTCTGCGGGCGATATCCTTTGGATCGCCAAAGACACCGTTAAGCCCACCGTAGACAGCACCCAAGACACGGAAAAAACAACCCAGAACACACAAGACTCTTGGACCATTCAGCAGGTGCCCAAAGTCAATGGGGCCATGATGGTTCTGGACCCCCACACAGGGCGCATTTATGCCATGGTGGGGGGGACATCGTTTGATGGCAGTGAATTTAACCGTGCCACGCAGGCCACACGGCAACCTGGCTCTTCGTTTAAGCCCTTTGTGGCCTTGGCGGCCATGGAATCCGGCTATGCCCCCAACAGCCGCCTGTTGGATGCACCGGTGGTGATGGAGATTTTGGGTGCAGATCAGGACCGTATCTGGAAGCCCACCAATTATTCCGATGATTTTTATGGTCTCACCACCTTGCGGCGGGGTATGGAACTTTCGCGTAACCTGATGACTGTACGTTTGGCCCTCGCTATCGGGTTAAAGCCCATACAGGATGTTGCCCACCGGTTTGGGATTTACGATAAAATGCCCCCTTACTATTCTTCAGTCCTTGGGTCCAACGAAACCACACTTTTGAAAATGACGCAGGCTTATGGCGAGCTGGTCAATGGCGGCAAAAAAATCCGTCCCTCTTTGGTGGACCGGATCCAAGATCGCCATGGAAAAACCATTTTTCGCCACGATAATCGCCCCTGCGATGCATGTTTGAATCAAACTTGGCAAGATCAGAATCCCCCCCTATTGCCTGATGATCGGGAAACCTTGGCGGATCCCCGTCATGTTTATCAGGTTGTGAATATCCTCAGCGGGGTTGTGGCGCGGGGAACGGGGGCCAAAATTGGCGCGACGTTTCCCGGCTATGCTTTGGCGGGAAAAACGGGAACCACCAACGATAGCCGCGATGTTTGGTTTTTGGGCTTTTCCCCAGATCTGGTGGTGGGAATTTATTACGGATACGACCAACCCCAAACCTTGGGCCGCAAAGAAACCGGCGGCAGCGTGGCAGTTCCGGTGTTTATTGATTTTATGAAAACCATTTTGCCCACCATGCCTTCCGTGCCGTTTCGGATGCCATCTGGCATTCGTTTGGTGTCCACGGATTTGCAATCGGGTGTGGTGGTGCCACCGGATACACCCGGCAGCATTATTGAGGCCTTTATCCCAGGTCAGGATTTGGAGCAAAAAACCGTAGCAGTCCCCGGGGACAGCACAGGGCCTTCTTGGGACGGCGGCGGAGAATCCCCTGAAAGTCTGGTGGATGGAATCTATTGATGCATTCTTTTCGGCAGTTTTTTATTGTTTTTGGACTGATGCTGCTGATCGGCAACCCTTTTTTGCGGGCCCAAGCGGCAGGACCAAGCTTGATTCGGGATGCAGAGGTAGAATCTGTTTTGCGGGATTTTTCCACACCGATTTTTGAGGCCGCAGGGCTGCACCCCCAAAGCATTCGCATTTTTATTGTCAATGATCCCTCACTGAATGCGTTTGTGGCGGGGGGACAAAATATCTTTTTCCACACGGGTCTTTTGACCAAAGCCAAACGCGCCGACGAAGTGATCGGTGTCATCGCCCACGAAGTCGGTCATATTTCCGGCGGCCATCTGGCCCGCACACAGGATCAGCTGGATAAACTGAGCACCCCCCAAATTTTAACCTATGTTTTGGGAACCACCACCGCCCTTCTTTTGGGAAGTCCAGAAGTGGGGTTTGCGATTTTAACCGGAGGCGCCCAGTTGACGCTGCAAAACTTTTTGCAATACACCCGCACCCAAGAACGCGCTGCAGATGCCGCCGCCGTGACGATTTTAGAGCGGTTAAAGCTATCTCCGGAGGGGCTTTATGATTTCCTCAATGCCCTGTCCATTTCTAACCAGTGGCGGGAAGAGGGAAGCCCCTATATGCGCACCCACCCCACAGACACCGAGCGGCTGCATTTTTTGGAAAAAGCCATTGCCCAATCCCCCCATCGCGGCACGCGCAGCACCCAGCGTCAGGATGACCAGCTTTCTTTTGTGCGGGGAAAATTAACGGGCTTTTTGACGAGGGAAAGCGATTTAAAAGCCCTGCCCACATCAAAAGACGTCCTAGATGTCCGCTATGCCCGCGCCATAGGGGATTATCGGCAGCATCTGGTGGATCAGGGACGTGCTGGGATGCAGGCGCTTCTGACCGCTTACCCTTGGCATCCGTATCTTTATGACACCATCGGACAGCTTGAGGCCATGAATGGTCACGAAGACAAAAGCTTTGCGGCTTATCAAAAGGCCTATCAAGCCCTTCCCTTTAATGCCTTAATCCGCCTTTCTTTGGGAAATACCTATGTGAATCAGGCTAAAAAAGAAACCAACGACGCCAAGAAAAAAGACCTTTACCGCAGTGCCGAAGAGCATTTGGGATTTGCCGCGCAAAAAGAACCCTATAACGCTTTGGCGTGGCGATCGCTCAGCATTGCGCAGGCTGGTTTGGGGAAAAAGGGGATGGCAGAGCTTTCCTTGGCTGAAATCGCCCTTTTGGGCAACGACCTAAAGCAAGTGGACATCCACATCCAGCGGGCGGCCCTAACCCTGAAAGAAGGGGATGAGGGATGGATTAAACTTCAGGACCTACGCCAAGCCCAAAAAACGGCCAGAGATCAAAAAAAGTCCAGATAGCGCCATGGCCTTTGGTGATTTCTAAAGGACTTTGGTTATCAAAAGCCTAAAAAATCTTAAAGAGTCACCCATCACGTATGAAATATTTTCTGGCTGAGCGTAAGATCCGTTACGGAAAGAGGGTGGAAACGCTCTGCCTTACCGTGGAATCAACGATAACCTTAACGTTGATTATACCCCCCTGCACTGCGCGAGACTTTGGACGTATTGAGCCAACAGTACACCTTTTGAGGGGCGCCTGGATTCGCAAACACGGAAAAGCATAGTGTTTCCACTTTATTCCCGTACTAGCCTGCGAACGGCGCCTAGCGTCACTCACCTAGATTCACTAGGCATCGCTCCGCTAGGCTTGTTCTCGACTCAGTACGAAAATAAATTGAAAACACTATAGCATAAAGTATGGATAACAAGTTTCTGTTATCCATACTAAAAAAATGGATCTGTTAATCCAGAGCAAGAGAATTAAAAAAACAAAAGGGGGATTCTCCCTGAACCCCCCTCTGCAAAGTCTTTAAAGATATGTTAACGACCAGAAAGGGCCTCAACAACCACAGATCCCCCAGCAGCCTGTATTTTTTTCAGGGCAGATTCTGATACACCCTGAATGTTCAGGGTGATTTTTGTTGTGATCTCACCTTGGCTTAGAACCCGAAGACCGTGGGTGGCTTTGGACGCAATCCCCAAGCGCACAAGATCCGCAGTGGTCACAGTCTGGGACGCATCCAAACGACCACTGGTGATAGCGGACTGAAGGGTGCCCACATTCACAACAGCGTACTGTTTTTTAAAAATGTTGGTGAAGCCCTTTTTCGGCAAACGGCGGTGAAGAGGCATCTGCCCCCCCTCAAACCCATTGATGGCAACACCGGTACGGGCGGTCTGGCCTTTACCACCACGACCACAGGTTTTACCCTTTCCGCTTCCAATACCACGACCCACGCGCATCAGGCCGCGACGGGCGCCTTTGTTATCCCGAACAGCGTTTAGTTGCATACAGAACCATCCTCAACACGAATTAAATGACGAACTTTGGTAATCATCCCGCGAACAGACGGCGTGTCCTGAACAACGGATGTGGACTGGATTTTTCTTAGACCCAAACCAATCAAACACGCCTGCTGTTTCGGCAAAATACCAAAAAAACTGCGAAGCTGTGTCAGGCGCAACGTGGAGGATGTCTCTCCAGCAGGTTTCTGAGAAGAAGATTTTTTGGAAACTCCTTTAGGAGCCGCCGCAGAATCTTTCTTTTGGGCCGGTGTCGCTTTACGCTTCGTGGCTGTCGTTTCCATAACCATGCTCCTGATCTTGATCTTGCTGATCTTTGCTATCCCCACGGCGACGAACGAGGTCACCAATTTTCAAATCCCGCTTGGCTGCCACCAGCTTAGGGGCTGTCGTTTCGCTCAATCCGTCCAAAGTGGCCCGAATCATGTTATAAGGGTTAGACGAGCCCAAAGATTTGGCCACAACATCGTGAACCCCCAAAGCCTCGAAAACAGCCCGCGACGGACCACCGGCAATAATCCCTGTACCCGCAGGCGCACTGCGCAGGGTAATGCGGCCCGATCCAAAACGACCCACAACATCATGATGCAGGGTGCGGCCCTCACGCAGATTGATGCGAACCATATTTTTCTTGGCGCTTTCAATGGCTTTTTTCATGGCCTCAGGAACCTCTTTGGCCTTACCAGAGCCATAACCTACGCGGCCCTGACCATCACCCACAACCACAAGGGCAGCGAAGGCAAATTTACGGCCCCCTTTAACAACCTTGGCCACACGGTTAATGGCAACCAGTTTTTCGATATAATCCATAAGGCTTTCCGTTTTTCCTAAAATAATAAACCGCCTTCACGGGCGCCCTCAGCCAGGGATTTGACGCGTCCGTGATAACGATAGCCGCTGCGATCAAAATACACCTTGCTTACGTTTTTTTCCAAGGCACGCTTGGCCAAAAGAACCCCAACCTCTTTGCATGAGGCCACATTCACAGAACGTTTTTGGGGCACGGACTGATTGTTTTTAAACTCTTCATCCCTAGAACAGGCCGAGGCCACCACGTGACCCGACGTCATGTCAATCACTTGGGCATACAGGGATGTGTTAGAGCGGTAAACACTCAAACGATGGGGTGTCGTGGCACAAGTCTTTAACTGACTGCGAACACGCGCCCGACGTTTTTCAAAAGAAGATATTTTCTTAGCCATGATGCAAACCTACTTCTTTTTCCCTTCTTTACGCAAAACAATCTCACCTTCATAGCGGACACCCTTGCCCTTATAGGGCTCAGGGGAACGAAGAGAACGAATTTTGGCCGCAACTTGGCCAACAATTTGCTTATCATAACTGTGCAATTGAATGCTCGTTGGCTTCTCGCACTTGGCCGTCACACCGGCAGGCAAATCAAAAAGAACAGGGTGGCTGAAACCGAGCTGCAGATCAATGGCATTGCCCTTCAGGGCTGCACGATACCCAACACCAACCAATTCCAAAGTCTTAGTAAAGCCAACGGTGGTGCCCACGACCATACCCTGAATACGGGCCCGAATGGTTCCCCACAAAGCGCGGCTTTGCTTGCTGGCAGAAGAGGGCTTAACGGTAATCAGATTGTCGTTAATGGCCACCTCAACCCCTTGGGGCACAGATAGGGATAAATCACCAAGCTTCCCCTTTACGGACAAGATGCCCTGATTAAGGGAAACGGAGCAGTCTTTAGGGACAATAACCGGATGCTTTCCTACGCGGGACATAGCACAAAACTCCACAATTTAAAATACAGTGCAAATCCATTCGCCGCCTAAGCCCGCTTTACGCGCCTCGGCGTCAGAAAAAATGCCCAAAGATGTTGAAACAATACCAATACCCAAACCATTGTGGACCTTGGGCATCCCAGAAGCCCCGCAATACACGCGGCGGCTGGGCTTAGATTCACGAGAAATCTCTTTAATGACAGGCTGGCCCTGATAGTACTTCAGTTCCACAACGATCTCTTGAACACGGGGACGAACATCCCGCACTTCATAGCCGCGGATGTAGCCTTCACGTTTCAAAACATCCAAAATGGATTGCTTCAAACGGGATGCCGGCACAGCGACCTGAGTCTTTTTCGCCGCAGCACCGTTGCGAAGGGTTGTTAACATAGCCCCAATAGGATCGGTCATGGTCATAATGGCTTACCAACTTGATTTTACAACACCAGGAAGCTGACCTGCAGAAGCCAGTTCCCGCAACTTAATCCGAGATAAACCGAATTTACGATAAACACCGCGGGAACGGCCCGTCAGGGCGCAGCGATTACGAATACGCACCTTCGCAGAATTGCGGGGCATTTCGGACAGCTTGCGAACGGCCATCAGGCGATCTTCCATCGGAAGAGAGCGATCCTTCACTTTTGCCACAAGAGCGGTGCGACGGACCAAGGCATTCTCTGTCTTGCGTCGACGACTCTTGTCACGTTCTTTCATGCACAGTTTAGCCATGAACAGGTCTCACTTTAATTATAAAACGGGAAACCAAAAGCCTTAAGCAAGGCCTTGGTATGATCCGCGCGGTTACTGCTTGAAACGAGGACTATATCCATTCCAAAAACTTTGTCAATCTTATCATAGTCAATTTCGGGAAAGATAATGTGCTCTTTAATCCCCATGGCGTAGTTGCCTTGGGCATCAAAAGATTTTCCTGAAATACCGCGGAAATCTCGGATACGGGGCATGGCGATAGTGACCAAGCGATCCATAAATTCGTACATCCGTTCACGGCGCAAGGTGACTTTGCACCCCATAACCATGCCCTCACGGACCTTAAAGGTCGCAATGGATTTTTTGGCGCGGGTGATCACAGGTTTCTGGCCCGCCACAAGGGCGAGGTCAGCAACCACCTTATCCAATTTTTTGCTGTCTTGAACAGCATCGCCAAAACCAACGTTAATAACGATTTTTTCCAGACGGGGGGCTTGCATCACGTTAGACAAGCCAAGCTCTTTCATCAAAGCTGGCTGAATCTCTTTAAGATACTGTTGTTTCAAACGGGGCTGAGTCTCAACCATCGATCACTTCTCCTGACTTTTTCGCATAACGGACCTTCTTGCCATCGATGACCTTATAGCCCACGCGGGTGGGAACGTCCAACTTAGGATCCAAAATGGCGACATTGGAAACATCAATGGCCTTCTCAAAACGGCGGATACCGCCAGCATCCAACTGTGTAGGCTTTTTGTGTTTGGTGACGACATTGACGCCATCCACAACCAGCTTGTTTTCGGAGGGAAGAACCTTCAAAACCTTGCCGCGCTTGCCCTTATCTTTTCCGGAAAGCACAACGACGGTATCATCCCGCTTAATTTTGACTTTCTGTTTCATTGTTATAGGACCTCCGGGGCCAACGATATGATTTTCATGTAATTTTTCGAACGCAGCTCTCGGGTTACGGGGCCAAAAATACGGGTTCCCACGGGCTCGCCCTGCTTGTTGATGATGACAACGGCATTGTTATCAAAACGGATCAAAGAATCATCGGGACGACGAACACCAAAACGGGTGCGCACGACCAAGGCACGGTGAACATCCCCTTTTTTGACTTTACCCCGAGGAATAGCATCCTTAACAGACACCACAATAACATCACCAATCTCGGCTGTTCTTTTTTTGGATCCGCCCAGAACCTTCACACACATAACAGTTTTGGCGCCAGAGTTATCCGCAACATCCAGGCGGGTTTGCATTTGGATCATGAGGAAACTCCTTGGTCGGCTGAACCTGCATCCTCAACTAAGACCCAGGTTTTTCTTTTGGAAAGGGGGCGGGACTCCACAATGGAAACAACGTCGCCCTGACGGGAACGGTTGGTTTCATCATGGGCCAAGAATTTCTTGGAACGCTTAACATACTTTTTATAAACAGGGTGCTTGACCGAACGCTCAACCAACACGCTGATGGTTTTATCTTTGGCGTCCTTCACAACAACACCTTGCATCACACGACGGGGCATAACAACAATCCTTTAGGCAGGGTTATTCAATAGGGTCTTAATCTGAGCAATTCGGCGACGCACAAAACGAAAGCGATTGGTGTTTTCCACACCACCGCTTTTCTTTTTAAAGCGCATGCTCATCAAATCACGCTGGCAGTGATGCAGCATGTCGGTCAATTCATCTTTGGTTTTGCCCCGCAACAACGCGGCCTTTCGTTCCGATAATTTCATAATCTCTACTCACACGGCAGGCGTTTAATAAATTTGGACTGAATGGGCAATTTGGCGTGGGCCAAAGCAAAGGCCTCGCGGGCTTGCTCTTCTGACACACCCTCAATTTCAAAAAGAATGCGCCCAGGGGCCACACGACAGGCCCAGAACTCTGGCGTTCCTTTTCCGCTTCCCATACGAACTTCAGCGGGCTTGCGAGAAACAGGCAAGTCTGGAAACACGCGGATCCACAGCTTGCCCGCACGACGTAAGTGACGGGTGATGGCCCGACGGGCCGCCTCGATCTGGCGGGCCGTAATCCGGTCAGCCGTCTGAGCCTTTAAACCAAACTGGCCAAAGTTCAGGCGATCACCGGCTTTGGTTTCGCCTTTGATCCGTCCCTTATGGGCTTTACGATACTTCGTTTTTTTAGGGCTAAACATGCCTAACTCCGTTGTGGTTATCTATGCGGCGGTGCGCAGATCTTCGCGCTCGCCATCTTTGAGAATTTCACCTTTGTAAATCCAGACCTTAATACCAATAACGCCGTAGGTTGTCAAAGCCTCTGCTTCACCATAGTCGATATCGGCACGCAGGGTGTGCAAGGGAACCCGACCCTCCCGATACCATTCCATACGGGCGATTTCCGCGCCCCCCAAACGGCCACTGCAGTTGATCCGAATACCCTCGGCACCGAAACGCAACGCCGACTGGACCACGCGACGCATCGCACGACGAAATGCCACCCGTTTTTCCAGCTGAGAGGCCACGTTTTGGGCCACCAGCTTGGCTTCGATTTCAGGCTTGCGAATTTCAACAATGTTGATTTGAACATCGCGACCCAAAAACTTGGCTAAGTCTTTGCGGAGCAACTCAATGTCCGTCCCTTTTTTACCAATGATCAGTCCAGGACGACCCGAGTAAAGATTCACGATAGGCTTATTGGCCGGACGCTCAATCACAATCTTGCTAATATAGGCAGACTTCAGGCGCTTTTCCAAATACTTACGGATCTCAAGGTCCTGAAGCAAGGTTTCCTGATAAGACTTGCCAGCAAACCAGCGAGAATCCCAGTCTTTGTTGATTTTCAAACGGAACCCGATGGGGTTAACTTTCTGACCCATAACCTAAATCTCCTCTTCTGCCAGAATAACGGTGATACGACTGACAGGCTTAATAATACGAGCCCCACGGCCACGGGCACGGGCCCGAAAACGTTTCATAACCAAGCTTTTTCCCACAAAAGCCTCTTTGACATACAGCCGATCCACATCCAAACCATGGTTGTGTTCGGCATTGGCAATGGCAGAGTTCAGGGTTTTTAAAACCACGTCCGCCACACGTTTTTGGGAAAAATTGAGGATATGAATAGCATCCTGAACATGTTTACGGCGGATACTGCCCGCAACAACATTCAGTTTTTGGGGACTGCTGCGGACAACAGTGTTCATAGCTTGGACAAGACGGCTCATAAAAACAACCTATTTCTTTTTCGCTTTTTTATCCGCACCATGACCTAAAAAGGTCCGTGTGGGGGCAAATTCGCCCAACTTGTGGCCGATCATATCTTCATTCACCGTCACAGGCACAAACTTTTTACCGTTATAAACACCAAACGTTAACCCCACAAAGTTGGGGAGAATGGTTGAGCGCCGGGACCAAGTCTTGATGATATCCCGACGGCCCGAAGATGAAACTTTAACCGCTTTATCAATCAAGTACCCGTCAACAAAGGGACCTTTCCAAACAGACCGAGGCATAGACAGTGTCCTTTATTTCTTATTTCTGATAGCGTCGTTTGACAATATACTTAGACGTCGCCTTGTTGCGGCGTGTCCGTTTTCCTTTGGTGGATTTTCCCCACGGGGTAACAGGATGACGCCCACCGGACGTTTTCCCCTCACCACCACCATGCGGGTGATCCACAGGGTTCATAGCCACACCACGAACATGGGGGCGACGACCTTTCCAGCGATTCCGGCCAGCTTTGCCTAAGACCTCATTCTGATGATCCGGATTGGAAACCATCCCAACCGTGGCATAACACGACGAAAGAACAAGGCGAACCTCGCCCGAAGAGAGACGCAGCTGGGCATAGCCCTGATCCCGCGCCACCAACTGAACCGAAGCCCCCGCACTGCGGGCAAGCTGACCACCTTTGCCAGGCTTCATCTCAACATTGTGAACAACAGTCCCCAAAGGAATGTTGGCCAAAGGCAGGGCATTGCCCACCCGAATGTCGGCTTTTTCGCCGGCCAAAACTTTGTCGCCAGCTTTCAGCTTTTGGGGGGCCAAGATATAAGCCTTTTCCCCATCTTCATAAACAATCAAGGCGATATAAGCGGTACGATTGGGATCGTATTCCAATCGCTCCACTGTGCCCACGATATCCCGCTTACCGCGTTTAAAATCAACTTGGCGGTACAGACGCTTGTGACGGGAACCGATGTTACGATTCGTCATGCGCCCCAGATTGTTACGACCTCCTGTTGAGGAAATACCGGAAACCAGACTCTTTTCAGGGCGGCCCTTCCAAAGATCCGGAGATGTGGAAAGAATCAGGCCACGCGTTCCAGGGGTAACGGGTTTATAGGCTTTTAAGGCCATGATCTAGACTCCATCAAAAAAATTAAGGGTTTCACCGTCTTTCAGGGTGATAATAGCCTTTTTTATCGCGTTGCGCTGCCCAACCACGCCCTTGAACCGCTTTGTTTTGGCGGGCAAGCGAATCATGTTCACCTTTTCAACCGTCACAGAAAACACGTCTTTCATGGCCAGCTTAACGTCATTTTTGGTGGCCCCAGGCAGAACCTCAAAAACCACTTTGTTGCCGATTTCCCCCTGAAGAGTGGATTTTTCCGTCACAATGGGACGACGCAAAATGTCAAAAGAGCTGATTTTTCTCTTTTTCGTGGACAATAAACCTTGCTTCATAACGAAAACCTCTGCTCAATAGCGTCTTTGGCGGCTGCCGTGAGAACAACATGACGGGCCTGAAGCAAACTGTAAACGTTCAGCCCCTCCAGTGCCAGCAGGCGAACGTCTTTCAGGTTGCGCAAAGCCCTGACAAAAGGGGCATCCATGTCCGCCTGATTGACAACGAACAACGGCTTAACCAACCCAAGTTTTTTGGCCCACGCCGATGCATCCTTGGCTTTTTCAAAAGCAGGGTATCCATCGATGAGAACCAACGACTGATCCTGACACTTGGAAGAAAGCGCATGCTTCAATCCCAGCACCCGTATCTTTTTGTTCAAAGAATAGCCATGATCCCGAACCACAGGACCGAAAATTGTGGCGCCACCGCGGTATTGCGGAGAACGCAAAGACCCCTGACGCGCATTTCCCGTGCCTTTTTGTTTATAGGGCTTTTTGGTGGTCCCTTGGATCTCGGAAATGCCTTTGGTTTTGTGACATCCCGAACGACGTTTGTCCAACTGCCACTGAACCACACGGGCAATGATATCCGGCCGCAGGGGAGAGAGGGCGAACACATCGTCTCTCAACGCCACATCCGTGGATTTAAAATCAGGTCCTGTAAGCAAGGCGTAGTGCATAAAACGACTCTTAACTTTCTAACGTATCACCAGGGGTGTCACT
The DNA here is from genome assembly GCA_044375675.1 of Alphaproteobacteria bacterium. Classification (GTDB taxonomy): domain Bacteria; phylum Pseudomonadota; class Alphaproteobacteria; order JAJTHO01; family CANGYM01; genus CANGYM01. Next base: position 24,654 of record JBILMD010000007.1, on the reverse strand, counting down.
TGAGGCAGCATCAGAAACACCGCTCTCAGATTCAAAGGAGGGAGCCTGAACATCCTGAGCAGGGCCAACAGACGCCACAGAGCCAGGAAAAGGCAAATCCTGAGAAGGAGATTTCACCGCATCTTGAATCAAAACGAAGCTGTTTGTTGCGCCGGGGATGCTGCCTTTAACAAACACCAAGCCACGGGCCACATCGGTTTCCAAAATTTCTAAATTTTGTTGGGTAACGCGCACGTCCCCCATATGACCAGCCATTTTCTTGCCCTTAAAAACTTTTCCAGGATCCTGACGCTGACCCGTGGATCCATGGGAACGGTGACTGATGGACACCCCGTGGGAGGCCCGCAGACCACCAAAATTGTGACGCTTCATGGCACCGGCAAAACCTTTACCGACGGATGTTCCAACCACATCAACTTTTTGACCCACAACAAAATGATCGGCCTGAAGGACTGACCCCACATCGAGGAAAGCCTGAGCTTCAACACGAAATTCGCGAACGATGGCTTTGGGGGAAAGGTTGGCGTTGGCGTACTGGACACGCTGCGCTTTGTTCACGCGGGAAGCACGACGATCGCCAGCCCCCAGAACAACAGCCGTGTAGCCATCACGATCTTGGGTCCGCTGACCAATCACTTGACAGCCCTCTAAGCTGAGCACAGTCACGGCGGAAGAGACACCAGCGGCAGAGAACCGACGGGTCATCCCCAGTTTTTTAGCAATCAAACCTGTACGCTTTGTCATGGCACCTTCTCCTTAAGCCACCGCGCCCATGGGCGTCAGCTTAATTTGGACATCAACCCCTGAAGGGAGCTCTAACTTCATCAGAGCATCCACCGTCTGAGGGGTGGGACTCAAAATATCAATCAACCGTTTGTGCGTGCGCATTTCAAACTGTTCACGGGATTTTTTGTTCACGTGCGGCGAACGCAACACCGTGAAGCGCTCAATACGAGTTGGCAAAGGAACAGGGCCGTGAAGCTTTGATCCCGTGCGCTTCACCGTATCAACAATCTGCTCAGCAGATTTGTCCAAAATGCGGTGATCAAAGGCCCGAAGGTGCACTCGAATGGTTTGTGCGTCCATAGTTAATTCTCGTATCCACAACGTTCACAGAAAAAAAGAGGCCGCATTATGCAGCCTCTTTCGGGGTATGTAAAGACCTTTATTTAATAATCTTACTGACAACACCAGCACCCACGGTCCGGCCACCCTCACGGATAGCAAAACGCAAACCTTCATCCATGGCGATGGGGTTGATCAGCTCGATTTCCATTTCTACGTTATCGCCAGGAATGACCATTTCTTTGCCTTCAGGCAATTTAATGGCGCCGGTGACATCGGTGGTACGGAAGTAAAACTGAGGGCGGTAGTTGGAGAAAAACGGGGTGTGACGGCCACCTTCCTCTTTGCTGAGGATATAGCACTCACACTTAAAGGTGGTGTGGGGGGTAATGCTGCCAGGCTTGGCCAAAACCTGACCACGCTCGACATCTTCCCGCTTGGTACCACGCAAAAGAACACCCACGTTGTCCCCAGCCTGACCTTGATCAAGCAACTTACGGAACATTTCAACACCGGTGACGGTTGTTTTTTGGGTTTTGTTGATTCCAACGATCTCAACTTCTTCACCCACTTTAACCACGCCAGACTCAATACGGCCTGTCACCACGGTCCCACGACCAGAGATAGAGAACACATCCTCGATAGGCATCAAGAAGGGCTTGTCGATAGGACGGGAAGGCGTAGGAATCGCTTTGTCCACAGCGGCCAGCAAATCACGAACCTTGTTTTCGCCGATTTCGGGGTTACGACCTTCCAGCGCGGCCAAAGCCGAACCAGAAACGATGGGGATATTGTCACCATCAAAGCCGTATTTGCTGAGAAGCTCGCGGATTTCCATTTCCACCAACTCAAGCAATTCGGGGTCATCCACCTGATCCACTTTGTTCAAAAAGACCACCAAGGCAGGAACACCCACCTGACGGGCCAGCAAAATGTGTTCCCGTGTTTGGGGCATAGGTCCATCAGCGGCGTTCACCACCAGAATCGCGCCATCCATCTGGGCAGCACCGGTAATCATGTTTTTCACGTAGTCAGCGTGACCAGGACAGTCAACGTGGGCATAGTGACGCTCGGCAGTTTCGTATTCCACGTGGGCGGTGTTAATGGTAATCCCACGGGCTTTTTCTTCGGGGGCAGCATCGATCTGAGAGTAATCTCTGAATTCACCAAAATATTTGGTAATGGCCGCCGTCAAGGTTGTTTTTCCATGGTCAACGTGACCGATGGTACCGATGTTAACGTGGGGTTTGTTCCGTTCAAATTTTGCCTTTGCCATGGTGTTTCCTACCTTTTTCGTTAGTTTTTCATTAAGAATGTTTTGCTGCGATCTCTTCAGCGATCGCGTTGGGGACGGGCTCGTAATGATGAAAGACCATGGTGAATTGGGCACGGCCTTGGCTCATTGAGCGAAGGGTATTAACATATCCAAACATATTTGACAAGGGGACCATTGCATTAATCACGCGGGCGTTCCCCCGCTGGTCCATACCGGAAACTTGACCCCGACGAGAGTTCAGATCTCCAATAATATCACCCATGTAATCTTCAGGCGTAACAACCTCAACATTCATGATTGGCTCCAGAATCTGACTTCCGGCCTTTCTCATACCTTCACGAAACGCCGCGCGGCCGGCAATTTCAAAGGCCAAGGTGGATGAATCCACATCGTGATAGGCGCCCTCGGTCAACGTCACCTTAAAATCCACCACAGGAAAACCGGCAAGGGCCCCCGTGTCTTTGGCAGACATCAGGCCCTTTTCCACACCAGGAATGTATTCCTTGGGAATGGACCCCCCGATGACTTTATTGACAAATTCATAGCCACCACTACGCTCCAAGGGCTCGAAGGTCATAATCACCCGAGCAAACTGACCGGCACCACCGGACTGTTTCTTGTGGGTGTAGTCAATTTCGACTTTTTTGGAAATGGTTTCACGGTAGGCCACCTGCGGGGCACCCACGTTGGCCTCGACCTTGAATTCCCGCTTCATACGATCCACGATGATTTCGAGGTGCAGCTCGCCCATTCCCTTAATGACCGTCTGGCCGGATTCATGATCCACAGACACACGGAACGAAGGGTCCTCCGTCGCCAAGCGCCCCAGAGCCACGGACATTTTTTCCTGATCGGCTTTGGTTTTGGGCTCAACAGCAACCTCAATCACGGGATCTGGGAATTCCATACGCTCCAGAATAATGGGGGATTTTTGATCCGAAAGCGTATCCCCTGTGGTTGTATCCTTCATGCCCACCAACGCCACGATGTCGCCGGTGTAGGCTTCTTTGATTTCCTCACGGGAATTGGCATGCATCAACAACATCCGGCCGATGCGCTCACGCTTATCTTTGGTGGTGTTTTGAACGTAAGAGCCCGATTCAATTTTACCCGAGTAAACCCGAACAAACGTCAAGGATCCCACAAAGGGGTCCGTCATAATTTTAAACGCCAAGCCGGAAAACGGCTCTTCGTCAGAAGCCTTCCGCACATCCGCATCATCGGAATCGGGCTTAAGACCCTGAGTGTCCCCAATATCCAAAGGCGAAGGCAAATAATACGTCACAGCATCCAGAAGCGGCTGAACACCCTTATTTTTAAAGGCAGACCCACACAAAACAGGCACAAAAACACTTTTAATGGTGCCGCGACGAATACAGGCCCTTAGGACTTCAGCGCTGGGCTCTTCCCCAGCCAAGTATTTTTCCATGGCATCGTCGTCTTGTTCCACGGCCAACTCGATCAGTTTTTCCCGATACTCAGCGGCCTTGTCTTTATAGGCTGATGAAATGGGGCGCTCTTCAAACTTGGCGCCTAGGCTTTCCTCAAGCCAGTGAATCTCAACATTTTTAATCAGATCCACAACACCAACAAAGTCAGATTCCACACCGATGGGCAACTGCAGAACCAAGGGCACAGCCCCCAAACGGTCCACCATCATGTCGACGCAGCGGAAAAAATCCGCCCCGATGCGGTCCATCTTGTTAACAAAACACATACGGGGAACATTATATTTGTCGGCCTGGCGCCAGACGGTTTCGGACTGGGGCTCAACACCCGCCACACTGTCAAAAACAGCCACAGCACCATCCAAAACCCGCAGAGACCGCTCAACTTCAATGGTGAAATCAACGTGGCCAGGCGTATCAATGATGTTGATTCTGTGACCCGCCCAGTAACAGGTGGTGGCGGCTGAGGTGATGGTGATTCCACGCTCTTGCTCTTGCTCCATCCAATCCATGGTGGCATTGCCCTCATGGACCTCACCAATGTTGTGCTGGCGGCCCGTGTAAAACAAAACGCGCTCAGTCGTGGTGGTTTTCCCAGCATCAATGTGGGCCATGATGCCGATGTTACGATAATGATCCAAAGGGGTTTGACGAGACATACCAGAACACTAAAATCCATAAACGAAAGTCGTTCTTATGTAACGCCTACACCGGCGATTGCAAGTCTTTTTTTGCCCCCCCCATCGCTGACACCAGACAATGCACCGACCAAGGAATGGTGACCATGCCACGCGATCCAAATCCGGAAAGAATCCATTGTTTGGGATGATCTTTTGGTGGGAGGTTTTCCTGTTTCAACAGGGATACAAACTCTCCCCCAAAATCCACATACCCAACGCAGGGCAGGGCTGTCTTCCCCCGAATTCTAACCCCCGTGGTGGGTTTCAGGTCTGGATGGGGCACGATATTTTCCAGCTTTGATAGGTTTTTTTTGGTATCTTCAGCAAAAACAGGGGCCTCTGCATGATGGGGGCGATAGGTTCCCCCGCATGCCACAACATGTTTTGTCATGGGAATCATAAAACCATCTTGGCAAAGAATGGTTTTGTCGGATTCTGCCCCGCCCACGCGATGACCATAATCGGTCTGCCCCGCTGTGACACGCCAAGGCCACTGGGGAAAACAATCCCGCATGCCGGAACCCGCACAAAAAACAACAACAGACGCGGGGACATCATGAAACCCTTCAAAAGACACCCCATAAAAAACAGGAATATCCTGCAAATAATGGGCAGAGGCCGCTATGGGATCCACCCACCCACCGCTGAGGAGATACGTGCCGCTGTCCGTAATTTCCAGATGATTCTGCCAAAGGGCACTGTGTCGTTTTCCCGTGGGCAGGCGCAGTGGGGCGGGATGAAAAAAGGGTTGGCCCCCAAAAGTTTTTAGGGCGTATTCATAGGCCCGCAAAAAAAAAGAATCCTCAGCGCAAGGGGCCGCGTGAATCAAAGGATAGAGGGCGCAGGCATGATGATGGGACGCACCCCCTGTGAAAGGATGAGGAGACTTTTCCCAGATTGCTACAGAAACACCCCTCAGGGAAAGGGCATGGGCCACCATAGCCCCCGCCAAACCTGCCCCCACCACGAGGACCTGATAATCCCGAAAATCTTTGCCAGACACTGCGATTATAAAACCCCGCGCCGCTGCAAAGCGGTTTGCAACGTGGCATCATCCATGTAGTCCAGCTCACCCCCTATGGGAATACCCTGGGCCAGCTGGGTAATTTTTAGACTTTTGGGTAGGGATTCTGTGATGACAAAAACTGTGGTCTGGGCCTCTAAAGACGCGTTCAGAGCAAAAATAACCTCTTCCACCTCCAAATCCTGAACTCTTTCGATCAATCGAGGCAAGCCCAAATGTTCAGGGCGAACATCATCCATGGCGGAGAGAACCCCCCCAAGAACATGATAAAGGCCATGGTAACTGCCTGTTCTTTCCATGGCCCACAGGTCTGAAACGGACTCAACAACACACAACTGGTGACGATGACGACGGGGGGACTGGCAGATGTGACAGGGATTAACCGTATCCAAATGACCACACATCCGGCAGGCGATGATGGTGTCATGGCAGGTCTTTAGGGCCTGAATTAAAGGCGCCATTTTCCTATCTTTGTGAATCAGCAGGTGCAACAGGGCGCGACGCGCAGAACGCTGACCAAACCCTGGCAGCTGGGCCAAGACCTTAATGGCCTGCTGCATTTCTTCGCCTTGGATCATACCTTTAGAAAGGCAATTTCATGCCAGGGGGCAAGGGCATGCCCGCTGTGACTTTACTCATGGTTTCCTGTGACGCCTGTTCGATCTTTTGGTGGGCGTCATTGATGGCCGCCACGATCAAGTCTTCTAAAACATCGCGCTCTTCTTCTTTCAGTAGGCTGGGGTCAACTTTTAAACCTCGGGCCTGAAATTTACCGTTCAGGGTGATTTTCACCATGCCCCCGCCGGATGTCCCTTCGCGCTCAATCTTCTCAACCTCTTGCTGGGCTTGCTGAAGCTTTTGCTGCATTTTTTGGGCTTGTTGTAAAATTTGATTCATTTGCGGCTGCATAGGGTCCTTTGTCCTTTATGAATGTTCAGGGGCCTCATTTCTTTGTATCAAGCTCTTGGTGCCTCTGTAAAGAGAAAGACACGCCCCCAAACGCCAGTCCCCCTCGCCCTACCATCGCCGGTGAATTACAAAGGACAAAAGATCCGGCAAATGGCCCGCGTTGGGTAGAGTCGCAAGGCAATCCCCCGCTTGTTTTTCCAAATCACGCAGAAAATCTTGACTGCCTGTGGGGCCCAAAAGATTGATAAACGTTACGCGCTGATTGTGTTGATCTTGTCCTGCGGTTTTTCCCGTTTCCTGTGGGCATCCCTCGATATCCAGCAGATCATCGCGCACTTGAAAGGCCAGACCCAACAGGCCCCCAAAGGTTTCCATGGTGTGGGTAAACCCCTCATCGCCGCCAAGCAAGCCACCCGCCATCGCCGCCGTTTGAATCAGAACGCCGGTTTTTAACAGGTGCATGGCCTTTAAATCCTGCAGCGTATTCACGGTGCCGGCAATATCGATGGCCTGACCCAAAGCCATGCCGCAGCGCCCCGCGGATACAGCCAAATGATGAATCAGGCGGATTTGACCTTGGGCCTGAAACAAAGCGTTTGGGGTGGACAGCAGAACAAAAGCCTCGGCTTGCAAAGCGTCCCCTGCCAAAACGGCGGTGGCCTCATCAAAGGCCAGATGACACGTGGGCCGCCCCCGCCGCAATGCTGAATTGTCCATGCAGGGCAGATCATCGTGAATCAGGGAATAGGTGTGAAACAACTCAAAAGCCGCCGCAATGTCCCAAAAAGCATCTTCGGGAAATCCCGCCAAACACAAACTTTCCCGCACCAAAAATCCCCGTATGGCTTTGCCAGAGGGAACGGCGCTATAGCGCATGGCCTGATCCAAAATATGGTTCCCTGACAATGTTTTGCCCATAAAGGCATCCAGATCTTCGGCAAACGTTTTTAAAAGTAGGGGGAAAGAGGTCATAATTTTGGCAATTTTGGCGCGGTGTCTGTGGCATAAAAAAACCACACCCATAAAAGGGTAGGGCAGGGCTTTTGGCAAGGAAGAAATGGATGAACCACCCCCACTGTTTTAGTTATTGACACAGGCTTGCCTTTTCTGGCTTTGTCATGGTCATCAGTCTGTTCATGTTCTGGGATTCTATGAAACGTTTTGGGATGCTTTTTTGGCTTTTGGCCTATGGTGTCATTTTGTTTGTTGCATCGTGTGCGCCCATTGTGAAAACCAACGGCGAGATTCTTCCCGACGATAAACTTCAATCCCTGCGTGTGGGTGTTCTAAAAAAAGAAGACGTGCGATCGTTGCTGGGAACCCCCACCACCATCTCCACTTTTGATCCGAACATCTGGCATTATATGGGCCAAAAGGTTGAACAACAACCCTTTGGTGGCCCCAAGCTTCTGGAACAAAAAATCGTGATTGTGTCCTTTGACGATCAGGGTGTTTTGGATGCGTTTGTTATGCGGGGCACGGATGCTTACCGCGAAATCAGCTATGAAAGCCAAGCCACACCCACGGCTGGGCACAAGCTCTCTGCCATTGAACAGCTGCTGGGGAACTACGGCCGCCTTTCCTCCTTGCCCAATGAAAAAGAAACAACCAGATAGGGTTTAATGCTATGGCCATGGATGCAGAAACCCTAAAAACAATGATTGCCTCCGCATTTCCAGATGCCCAGGTCCATATCGAGGATTTGGCAGGAGACGGCGATCATTATGCTGCCCATGTCATATCGGGGGATTTTGTTGGCAAAACCCGCATTCAGCAGCATCAAATGGTGTATCAGGCCCTGCAGGGAAAAATGGGGACCGAGCTTCACGCCCTAGCCCTGAAAACCAGCGTTCCCGAATCATGATGACGCCGGCTGATGATTTTGTGCCGCTGTGCCGCATTCTGCGGCCTCATAGCCTTGGGGGTGATGTGATCATTCATGCCTATCATGATCCCAAAACCCTGATGACCTATGGCCCCCTGAAAACCGTTACAGGGGATGCGTTTGTGGTCAAAAAAACGCGCCCACAGGGAAAAGGATGGGTTTTGCATTTAGAGGGCATCTCAACCCGCACGCACGCCGAAACCCTGCGCGGTACAGAGCTGGGCGTTGCCCGCAGCGCTTTACCGGTTTTAGAGGACGATGCGTGGTATCACACGGATCTGATCGGATCCGTGGTTGTGGATGAAGAGAGCGGGGACGTTCTGGGGCAGGTGATCGCTGTGCAAAATTATGGGGCCGGTGATTTTTTTGACATCCAAACCCCATCGGGAGGGGAGGTTACCCTGCCGTTAATCAAAGATGCCGTGGTGGACATTCGTCTGCCAGAAAAAAAGATTGTGGCCCGCAGGGGGTTTTGTCTTTAATCCCCCCCCTAAAGATACGCCATCACCTGATGCAACCCCGTAATCCAAAAATCCGCCGCTGTGTGTTCGGGCTTTTCGGCGCAAAGCAACAGCTTTGTTCCGATACATGCGGCGCGGGCGGCCTGCATATCTGTTTCGCGGTCCCCGATCATCAAAGAAACCGCGGGGGAAAGACCATATTTTTCTATACCCTTCATCAGCATGCCAGGGTGGGGCTTGCGATCAAAGGATTCTTTTTTATACGGCCCTAACCCATGGTCCGGATGATCGGGACAAAAATAAGTTTCGTGCAAAAGGATGCCCCTATCCTTAAACTGATGGTCAATCCACTGGGTGAGGTGATGGAATTGGGCTTCGGTATAATATCCCCGCCCGATACCCGCCTGATTGGTGACCACAATCAAAAAGTATCCTAAATTCTGGGCCGCCCGACAAAGATCAAAAATACCCTCAACAAACACAATCTGGTCGGGACGATGGGCATAATTCACCTCCTCATTAATCACCCCATCACGATCCAAAAATAACGCGCGATTCATTGTTAATACAGCATTTTAACTGGCGATCGCCATGGTATAGGACCCTATGGTCTTACAATTCCCACAAACGGGCTGCCACGTCATGCTTTGATCCTGACAGTGATCACAAATCCAGGCATGACGAAGACCATCGTTGTCTGAGGGCTGTAACCGGACAACCTCCGCTTCGTGATAGGCCAACTTTTCAACAAACCCCAAACTTTCGAAAGCCGAGGCCATCAACCGATGATACAGGGGGGAGTTTTCTTTGATGTCGAGGGATTTGATGGTTTTTGTGCGCTCTTTTTCCGGCAAAGATCGGATGATTTGGATCAGCAGAGTTTGCACAAACAAAAATCCTGCGCCTTGGGGCAGGATTTTTTTCATCAGGGAAAGGGCCTCTCGTCCATCGGTTTCGCACAGTGATCCTGCATAAAGAGAGCGCATGGAACAATCGCTACGATCCCGTTGATAGGCTTTTTTGAAAGCCTCTTGGGCCTGGGCGAGGGCGTCCTGATCCTGTTTTTGACTGTCGCTATACACCTGCCACGATTGTTTGGCCTCTGCCGCCGCGATGGCTTTTTCCATGCGCAGACTTTCCTTGGCATCAAAAATCCGACGGTGGGCGCGAAACAGTTGGTTTGCCCCGTCGATATCTGCCGTCACCAAGGCCCGCGCCATCAGGGCCCGAACGGCCCAAGGTTCTTGCCTCTGCTCGACGCTCAGGGTACTCAGCCACTGAAAGGGATCCTTTGTCTGATTGTCGGGCAAATGGGTCAACTCGCGAATCCCCAGGGCGCTCAGCTTGGGATCAAACATCAGGGCTTGGTACGCCTGACGGGCCCCCTCCATATCCCCCTTCATTTCACAAACACGCCCCTGCAGGTAGGGGAACAACGGGTTTTCCTTAAGCGTTTTTTTCAAAACCCCCAAATGACGATCGGCGCCTTTTTTGTCCTGCAGCACCACCGCCTGCCAGCAAAGCCCCAAGGTGTCCAAGGATTCTTGGGAACGTTGCAGCTGGCGGCGCAAACTGCGATGCTGTGACCATGCCATCAGGGATGCAATACTGCTGAGCACCCCATGGGCCAAAAAAAACAAAATCAGTATACAGGTTAACGCCACAGACAGCGACATGCTGATTTCATATCCGGCCAGCAAAATCGTCACTGTATCGGCGGAAAGAAATTGAATCCCCCCCACCAAAACAACCAGCAAAACCAAAGTGATGGCTGTTTTCATGGCGCCCCCTCTTGCTGGTTTATCACGGGATTTTCTGGCACAAAGGAATCATTAGGCGGCGTTATGGCGGTGGGTGAAGCATGATCCGTCACCTGTTGAATCATTTGGCGCGTCATATCCATCCGTGCAGAACGCAGCCACAGATAACAGCGAAGCCATGCCGCGAAATCCTGTTTCCAGATTTGCCAGCGGGCATCATCAGCAAACAAAGCCTGAGCATCCAACTTTTGAACAAACTCCGCAGCTTCGTCTGGGCGCCCTTTGCGCAAAGCCGGTAAAATTGTGTTTTGCCAGGCATCATAGGCCTCGTTATAGACACCCACCACCTCAGGCACGGCCGAAGCATCGTCGGCGTTCAGCTCACCCGGGCCGCGAACCGTCACAAAATGACCCAAAAAACCCGACCAAAACGATGCAGGGGCAGGGGATGGTGGCTCACTCGCCCCAACAATAGGTTCAGGCAGCAACACCAACCCTTCGGCTTGATCCACAAAATGGGCATAGGAGGATCGCAAAATCAAAAGATCCTCTGTCTTTTTTTCAGGGAAAAGATTTTCCATCAAACGCACCAACGCATCCACATCCCGTGACGTCAGGGGCTGGGATGCGAAAAAAAACAACAGATCATCCACAAGGTCTTTGGCCAAAATCAAATCTGTCCCAGGGGATTGTTTATCTTCAGAAGACGGCTTTTCAGAAAGAGCCAAAGATCCCAAAAAAGATAAGGATAAGGGGGCAGGGGAAGAAACCTGAGGAGACAGGGGAATGCGGCGGGAAAGCTCTGTCATCAACCCTTCGATGCGATCCAGCTGTAAATGAAGGGGCGCCAAATTCACAGACGTCTGAGGCGCAGCAGGATGCGTTTTTTGAACAGGGAAAAAATCCCCATAATGGCCAACAGCCAACCCTGCCGCAAAGGCCAACCCAATCCCGATAAGGGCACTCCATAACCACCGGAAAACAGGACGCCTTATAAATTTTTTGGACATGGTGGCTTCGTTAGAAAGATTCATAGCGTGTGCACCAACTCACTCACCCCACCGACGCACTAACTTGGCGGCGGGGAATACTTATAATAAGATTGAATGCACGCAATCAGAGATGTGGTTGTAGGCTCTAACGGCACAGTCGTTGATGATTGTTGCATAACTCGTGACCCGCATGCAACATCCTTGCTCAAACAAAACAGCCGCCCTTTGCGATAAGAGGGGACGAGACAATGATAAAAAATCAAATTATCCCAATGACGCATTGCCCGCTCTGAAACCGCAACATAACCTAAAGGACGCCTAGATTCCTTCATCAGGGCCAGGATGGATTCGGGAATTTCCTTAATCAAGCCTGTTTTATAAACAATGTCCTCGCTATACCCCAAACCCAGGGCGGAAATATGCTGATTGATGTTGGGATTTTTAACGACCTCGCCCCTGTAATAGTGAACGGCTTTGATGTCTTTTCGTTTCGTCTGCACCAGGTGAGCCAAAAAATCCTGAATGGTCAAAAAACGCTCAATTTTTCCGGAAAAACCAGCGGCTCTTAGGGCATTCTGCGTGTCCTCCCCGATCACAAAACAATGCGCCTTTTCCATGTGACGCAGAAGAGTGGATACCGCCCGAACCCCTGCACGACTGGAAAAAAGCAACGCACCAGACGCGGGGGGCCGCTTTAAATGGGGCAAAAATTCATAATTAAAAACGGGAACATGATACAAACGAAAAAATTTTTTCTCTAAAATCCCCTCCAAAGCGCCGTAATCGCGCTTTTCTCTGAGTATAATCAACGGCTGATAGTATTCTGTCATAAAGGTAATTTCTGGCCTTGATTTCTGTTTTAAAGACGGCTAAATCATGTCCCATCTCTCAATCATAAACGAATGGACGATGAATCATGGATATTTTTGGACGCGTCAAGAAAATTGTTGTTGATCACTTGGGGGTCGACGAAAGCAAAGTGGTCGCTGGTGCCAGCTTCATGGATGATCTTGGGGCAGACAGCCTCGACACAGTAGAACTGGTCATGGCATTCGAAGAAGAATTCGGCGTTGAAATTCCTGATGATGCTGCTGAAAAAATTCAGACCGTTCAGGACGCCATTTCTTTTATTGAGCAAAATGCCGCCGCTGCTTAAGGCTTGGCCTGGCTCTTTGACATCCCCGTCTGACTTCATCCGAGGATAGTTATGGCAGAATCCTTTCGTTTGCGCCGTGTTGTTGTGACTGGAATGGGCCTTGTGTCTCCTTTTGGTGTGGGGGTGGAAAAGACCTGGCCGCTTCTGATTTCTGGACAATCAGCGCTGCGGCCTATTCTGGGCTTCCCAACGGATGACCTTCCCTGCCGCATTGCGGGACAGTTGATGCATCATCCGGATCTGTTTGATCCTGTTGCTTATATCACGGACAAAGATAGGCGGCGCATGGATGATTTCATTCTGTACGCCATGATCGCGGCGGATGAAGCCATTGCCCATGCGGGATGGGCCCCCAAAAATGATCACGATGCCGACCAAACGGGTGTGATGATTGGTTCAGGTATTGGGGGATTGCCGGAAATTGAACGATCCTCTCTGTTATTGGCCGAACGTGGACCCCGCAGGGTTAGCCCTTTCTTTATCCCATCAAGCCTGATCAATCTGGCCAGTGGGCAAATTTCCATCAAACACGGTTTCCGTGGCCCTAACCACGCTGTCGTTACGGCCTGTGCCTCAGGAAGTCACGCCATAGGCGATGCCGCACGGTTGATTCAAATGGGTGATGCGGATGTTATGGTGGCAGGGGGGGCAGAGGCCGCCATCTGCCGCGTCGGCATGGCTGGATTTGCCTCTGCAAAGGCCCTGTCCACTGGTTATAATGATACGCCTGAAAAGGCCTCTCGCCCCTGGGATCGGGGACGAGACGGCTTTGTTATGGGCGAGGGTGCAGGCATTCTGGTTTTGGAAGAGCTGGAGCACGCCCGTGCCCGCGGTGCTAAAATCTACGCAGAACTGACGGGGTATGGATTGTCGGGTGATGCCCACCATATCACAGCCCCTGCTGAAGATGGCGACGGTGCCTATCGATGCATGCGCATGGCCTTAAAACGCGCCGCTCTGCCTGTTGAGGCCATTGACTATATCAACGCCCATGGAACGTCTACCCCTGCGGGTGATGTCATTGAAGTGCGGGCGGTCAAAAAACTGTTTGGCGACCACGCCTATAAAGTTGCTATGTCCTCAACAAAATCCGCCATTGGCCACCTTCTGGGGGCAGCGGGGGCTGTTGAGGCTGTGTTTTCCATTCTGGCATTAAACACCAATATCATCCCCCCCACATTGAATCTTGACGATCCTGACGAAGAATGTGATCTTAATTTTGTTCCGCATCAGGCGCAGGAAAAAGTTTTAACACATGTTCTTTCCAATTCCTTTGGATTTGGGGGCACAAATGCTTCCCTTGTTTTTTCAAAACTATAAACGAAAGCCTCTTTCGGGGATTTTTTTATGATTCATCCCATTGTTCAGCGTCTTGAATCCTTGGGAATTACCCTACCCGAGCCCCCGTCGGTGGCGGGGAATTACGTCCCCTTCGTCGTGGCAGGATCCCTTCTTTCGGTTTCAGGACAACTGCCCTTAAAAGAGGGCGGACTTATCCTTCAGGGATGTCTGGGAAAATCGCTGTCAGAACAAGACGGATATGAGGCCGCTCGCCTCTGTGGACTGCATGTTTTGGGTCAGGTCAAAAGTGCTTTGCACGCCCATTGGTCACGTCTTTTGCGCTGCGTTCAACTTTCTGTTTTCGTCAATGCAGACCCTGATTTTGTGAATCATCCCGCTGTGGCCAACGGTGCCTCGGACCTGATGGTTGAAATTTTGGGACCAGAGATCGGTCGTCATAGCCGCGCCGCCATTGGCTGCGCCTCCCTGCCCAAAGGGGCATGCGTTGAAGTCGGCGCGACGTTTTGGATCGAGACCTAACGTATGGCCACACCCGATCAAAAACTTCTGTTGGAATTATGCCACGATATGATGGGGGGATTGGTCAAAGATCACTTGCCCGATTTAACCATCCGGCAATTAAACCTACTTTTGGCCGTCTATTTAAAAGCTGGCCCCCATACGGTGCGCAGTCTCTCGTCCCATTTGGGGATTGCCAAACCCGCCATCACGCGGGCCATCGATAAACTTCAGGATCTGGGCTTTGTTAAGCGCAAACCCGACCCCGAGGATGGACGCAGCGTCCTTGTCCAACGCACCATCAATGGTTCTGTGTATTTAGCGGATATGGGTGAAAAATTTTCCCTTGCCGCAGAAAAAGTCTTTGGGGGGAAAGAAGGGGTGGATATTTCCTAAACCTAAATCATCTCGCCCTGTGGGTACCATCTTGCTGCCAAGCCCAATCTAAGGTATAGACTCTTGATGCAAACATTTCTTCATTCCTTTCTATTTTTATCGTTATGAACACCCATTTTGCCATTATTGGTCACGTTGACCACGGAAAATCCACCCTTGTGGGCCGCTTGATTTATGAAACAGGCAACCTGAAAGACGGAAAAATGGAGGCCATTCAAGCCATGTGCAAACGGCGGGGTATGCCGTTTGAATGGGCGTTTGTGATGGATGGGCTTAAGGCGGAACGGGATCAAGGCATCACCATTGATACGGCCCATATTCCCCTGAAAATTGGCGATGACACCCACACCATTATTGATGCCCCGGGCCACCGTGAATTTATCAAAAACATGATCACGGGCGCGGCCAACGCCGATGCCGCCCTGCTGCTCATTGATGCCAGCGAGGGGATTCAGGAACAGTCCAAACGCCATGCGGCCTTGGCTCAGCTTCTGAATATCAAACAGCTGATTGTCATTATGAACAAAATGGACCTTGTGGATTACAGCGAGTCTGCCTATGAACGCTTGTGCACGGATTACAGGGCGTATCTGGCCACCCTTCATTTAGAAGCGCAGGTCATGATCCCCATATCCGCCCGCAGTGGGGAAAATTTAAAGGATCCTGCCGCCTCTATGCCATGGTATGACGGACCTACGGTGGTTCAGGCCATGGTCAAATGTTCAGCCCGTCAATCTTTGGTCAATTTGCCCCTGCGTTTTCCCGTCCAAGATGTTTATAAATTGGATCACCGCCGGATTATTGCCGGACGTCTTGAAAGCGGACGTCTGCGTGTGGGGGATACCATCGTCATTAGCCCCACGGGAAAAACAACGCAGGTTAAATCCATCGAAGCCTTCCCTGAGCCCCAAGCCCCCATTTTGGCCGCCAAGGCTGGTCAATCCCTGGCCATTACATTAAGCGAGCAGCTTTTTATTGAACGTGGTCAGGTCATTGCCCATCCTGAGCATGCCCCCTTTGAAACCAATGTCTTTCGGGCTCGTCTGTTTTGGCTGGGCAATCAATCTGCCAGAGTCGGGGCCACCTATAAACTGAAGGTTCACACCCATGCCCTGCCTGCCCGTATCGAGGCCATTGAGCGCGTTGTGGATATGGGAAACCTGTCGGAACAATCCACCACAGAGATTCCCCGTCATGCCATTGCCGACGTGCTGATCCGCACGCATACAAAAATCGCTCTGGATGATTTCCGCGCCCACGATACCATGGGACGTTTTGTTTTGGTGGATGGCTATGATATTGCCGGTGGCGGGGTGATCAGCACAGAAGGATTCCCCAACCAGCGCAGCCATGATCTTCACAACCCCCACCTGACCCCTGTGGAACACAAGGTCGAGCTGCCCCACCGTGAAGCCCAAAACAGCCATCGCGCCGGCATTTTGTTTTTTACAGGTCTTTCGGGATCGGGAAAGACAACTCTTTCTTTGGCTCTGGAAAAAGCCATGTTTCAAAAAGGGTACCGCGTTTACGTTCTGGATGGGGACAACATTCGCCGGCATCTGTCCTCGGATCTGGGGTTTTCCCCCGATGATCGTCAGGAAAACCTTCGCCGTGTGGCAGAGGTTTCTCGATTGTTTGCTGAGGCTGGCATGCTGGTCATCACCGCGTTTATCGCCCCTTATTTAACGGATCGGTCCCGTGTTCGGGAGATCGCTGAAACATTGCCGTTTCATGAGGTTTATATCAAAGCTGATCTGGCCACCTGTGAATCACGGGATCCCAAAGGGCTTTATAAAAAAGCCAGAGCTGGAGAAATTCCTGAATTTACCGGTGTTTCCGCGCCCTATGAGCCCCCTCAATCCCCCGATTTGGTGATTGATACAGAGTCTTTGTCCCCTGAGGAAGCCCTCGAAATCCTTGTGCGTTATGTGGACGAACATTTTGCACTGGATACCAAAGTCTGGGGATATAGCATTTAATCCCCTAGGAAAGCATGGTTTGTCTGCGCGTTTTTTTGTGTTTTTTGATGCTTGGCTTAATCTTCCCCATTGACCAAGCATTTTCTGAGATCCCAAAGCCAGCCAAAACACTGACGCCTTTGCAGATTTTTGAAAACAGCCCGTTGGTTTTTGGAACGGTTCTGGCGGTCAGGGGCCCCGCCAAAATCATTCTTTACCCCAATGGAACGCGGGACATTATCGGGGATATCGATCTGAAACCCAACGATACCTATTCCCCTGGACGCTTGGCCATTACGGGTGAACGTAATACCCAAGTTGACTTGGTTTTGGATCCCAAGATTTCTCTCTTGCCCATCAACACCCCACCAAATCCAAAAACCATTGCCGCAGCGGTAGGGGATTTTGTTCTGTTTAGCACCAAAGTTGGGAAAATCAGTGACGTTGCCAGACTCAATCATTTTGGGATGGATACGGTACTCATCGGGGCGACGCTGTCTTTATCCCCAGAATCGCCAGCGGGAATGTACACCTTAAAACTTTCTCCCCCCATGGATTATCATGGTCGCGGAAAAAAATCCGACACGCCCTAAAGGTTTTGGTGAGATTTTTGAGTTATACTGATATTCAGAATACTCTTTTTTAAAAATCTATTTTCCGGAATACTTTTATATGATCCGTTTTTTTTTCTTTATCTGTATTTTTTTATTGGGATTTGTCCTGACGGCTTGGGCCTCTGTTGGATTGCCTCATCAAGAGCTCTCTTTTGCTGAAAAAGCGCAGCCCAAACAAAAAAAGAAAGATACCCCCCCCAACATCAAAAAATCCCAGCGTATTGATCGGGCAGGGATCTATACCATGGACGCCCTGATGGATTTGAACATTGCGCCGCCCCGTGGTCAAAAAGTTTTTAATAGCAATGAGATATCTTTTGATACCCCATCCGCCTATGTGGGAAAAATTGAGGCTTTGCAAAGGTTTTTAGAAAAAGCCCGCACAGGGTTTGAACAGCCCATCATCATATCAGACGATTCACAGGACGAATCTCCCTTTAACCAGTGGCAAGTGTTTCTGAAAAAAACGGCTTATCTTTCTCAGAAAGCCCAGATCGAAGCAGTTCAGGCTTTTGTGAATCGAACCCCGTATCATCACGACAGTGATTCTACCGGATCTGGGGATGCATGGAAAGATCCCGAAGACTTTTTAACCTTTGGGGGCGACAGCGAAGATTTTGCCCTGACGAAGTACATCAGCCTTAGGCTGATGGGAATTTCCCCCGAACGGCTGCGCATTGCCATTGTGTTTGATCAAGAAAAAACCATCTATCGGGCCGTGACCTTGGTTTATGCCAACACAGATGTTTTAATGCTGGATGAAACCAAAAATGAAATCAGCATAACACGGAATATCACGCATCTTGTTCCCGTCTATTCTTTTAACGAAAACCATATCTGGTATCACTGGAAAAAAGAGTCCAAGCCCCCTGCAGAGTTTCTGCAAACGGATATGCAAAAACAGTATCCCGTTTTCCCTTAAATTTTTATCCCATTTTATCCACGCGAGCCGCGTGACGCCCCCCCTCGAAAGCGGTATTAAGAAAGGTTAGCGTCGCATCCATAGCCACGGCCATGCCCACAAAGCCAGAACCCAAAACCAAAATGTTGGCATCGTTGTGCAATCGGGCCAGTCTGGCCGAGAGATGATCATGACACAGGGCAGCCCGCAAATGGCGATAACGGTTGGCAGCGATGGAAATGCCAATCCCACTGCCGCAAATCAGAATGCCCCTGTCCTCGGGCTTGTTCATCAAAGCCTCTGCCATAGCGGCCGCAATATCGGGATAATCCACAGCAGCTTCGGTGTGGGTTCCCAAATCGGCAATGCTATAACCTTGCTGCGTCAGCTCTTCCTTTAAATAGGCCTTCAGGGTCAAGCCCCGATGATCCGAGGCAATCAACACATGGGACGTCATGATATCAATCCTGTTTTTCCTTAACCGAAACCTCAAAACGTTGCATCACAGGGTTGGCGAGCAAATCCCGGCCCAAACGATCCCCAATGGCCACAGCGTCCGCAGCATCGTGGGTGAGAATATCAAAAACAAATTGGCGCTTTTGGGTCAGGTTTTGAACCTGCGTTTCCCCCAGATTGTGAACGGCTTGTAACACCGCCTGACTTTCGGGGTCCAAAATCCCAGATTTTAAAAAAACGGTTACAGTGACCTGCACGGCGGAGCTCCTCAAAAAAAATAAAGCAAAGAACGGTTACGGGGTTTCGGGCTCTTCATCAGGGCTGATCACAGGATCCATTCGCCCCAAAACCACACCATCGGGCAAAACGCCCAGACGGCGGGCAACCTCTTGATAGGATTCTTTCACCTGACCCATATCGCGGCGAAAACGGTCTTTATCCAAAACTTCGTTGGTAATGGCATCCCACAGGCGGCAGCTGTCAGGGCTGATCTCATCGGCCAGAATAATCTGAACATCGTCTTCATCAGGGCCATGCAAGCGGCCAAATTCTATTTTAAAATCCACCAGCTTCAAGGACACACCAGCCATCAGGCCCGAAAGAAAATCGTTGATCCTAAGGGCCATGGTGATCATGGCGTTCAGCTCAAACGTGTTGGCCCATTCAAAAATTAGGATATGCTCATCACTGACCAGCGGGTCATCCAAATCATCGTTTTTATAATAATACTCTATCAGGGGGCGGGGCAGGGGCTTGCCTTCCTCCAGACCCAACCGCTTACATAAACTGCCGGCTGCGATGTTGCGCACCACAACCTCCAGCGGGATCATTTGGGTTTCATGAATCAGCTGCTCGCGCATATTCATGCGCTTAATAAAGTGGGTGGGGATACCGATATCCCCGAGTTTCTGCATAATATGACTGGAAATGAAGTTGTTGATGACCCCTTTACCCTCAATCACATCAAATTTTTTGCGGTTAAAGGCGGTGGTATCATCCTTAAAATACTGCACCAACGTACCAGGGGCCTGACCACGGTAAAGAATTTTGGCCTTGCCTTCATAAACTTTTTGTCTGCGTGTCATGGGATATACCGCCAAAAAAGTTCCTTTTTTTAAGAAACATTGAAAACCTTCTTTATCTTATACGCTTTTTTTTGGGGTCTGGCTAACGTTTTATGGAAAATCTGGCAGAACATTTCGAAGGTCCCTCCTGCTTCAGGAGAAAACCATGTCCTTAAATTCAAAAAAAGATAAGGGGGGCACTTCAGGCCCCCCCCACTCTAAAACCAAAAGAAAAAGCCTCTTGTTTATAGGGCTTGGTCAATAGGGTTCAAATCGTCATCCGACAAGGCGCTCTGGCTGGGACCAGAGTCCTGACCTTTGGCGTTAATGTCGCGATCCACAAATTCAATATACGCCAACGGAGCCGCGTCACCATAGCGAAAGCCGGCTTTAATAATGCGGGTATAGCCGCCAGGACGGCCCTGATAACGGGACGCCAAGGTGGTGATGAGTTTGTCAACAATGACATCATCGCGCAAAATGGAAAACAACAACCGACGATCGTGCAGAGTGGCACCACGGGCACGGGTGACGATTTTTTCAATATAGGGACGCAATTCGCGTGCCTTAGGCAGCGTCGTTTTGATTTGTTCGTGTTTAACCAAAGCGCAAGCCATATTGACAAGCATCGCGGAACGATGGGAAGACGTCCGGTTTAGTTTACGACCTTTAATACCATGTCTCATGACACACCACCCTTATGTTTAGGCTTAGAACGGCTCTTCAATACGCCTGGATAAATCTTCGATGTTTTCTGGGGGCCAGTCGGGGATTTCCATTCCCAGAGCCAGCCCTAATTTGTCCAGCTCATCTTTGATTTCATTCAAGGATTTACGGCCAAAATTGGGAGTGCGCAGCATTTCGTATTCGGTTTTTAACACCAAATCACCAATGTACACAATGTTATCATTACGCAGACAGTTGGCGGCACGAACGGAAAGTTCCAGATCCTCAACCTTGCGCAGCAGGTTTTTGTTAAACGGCAGGTCAGGGTGCTCTTCCGCACGGGTGTGGCCGCGCGTGGGCTCTTCAAAAGTAATGAAGGGCTGAAGCTGGTCCTGAATAATCCGACTGGCCAGACCTACAGCGTCCTCAGGCGAGAGGGTTCCGTTGGTTTCTACGCTCAGCAAAAGTTTGTCATAATCGGTGACCTGTCCAACACGGGCACCCTCAACGCGAAAGGCCACACGCTGCACGGGACTGTAAATCGCATCAATGGGAATCAAACCCAAAGGGGCATCCTTAGGCAAGTTTTCGTTGGCAGGAACATAACCCTTACCCGTTTCCACCAGCAACTCGGCGTCCAGTTCGGCATCTTTATCGAGCGTGCAAATCACAACCTCAGGGTTTTTAATCTGAACATCATGGGGCAGGGAAATCATGCCGGCGGTCACCACACACGGGCCCTTGGCTTTCAAAGATAATTTTTTACGGCCATCGCTGAGCACAGACACGGCAATGGTTTTCAGGTTCAAAATGATGTCCGTGACATCTTCCCGCACACCGTTGATGGAGGAGAATTCGTGCAAGACATTTTTAAAGGTCACATTGGTAATGGCGGCCCCTTGCAAAGAAGACAGCAGCACACGGCGCAGAGCATTCCCCAAGGTGACACCAAAACCACGCTCCAGTGGCTCAACCACGATGGTGGCGGCATTTTTGTTAGAGGCATCCCGAGCGATTTTCATCGACGTGGGCTTAATCAACGCTTGCCAGTTTTCTTGCAGCATACTTTTCACCTTTAGCCCTGAAAATTAAACACGACGACGTTTCGGAGGACGGCACCCATTATGAGGGATAGGCGTCACGTCCCGAATGGAAGACACAATAAAGCCGGCCGACTGCAGCGCACGCAAAGCCGATTCCCGACCCGAACCCGGGCCATTCACCTGAACATCCACGGTTTTCATCCCATGTTCCATGGCATCGCGGGCGGCCTTTTCGGCGGCAACCTGCGCAGCGTAGGGGGTGGATTTCCGCGCACCCTTAAAGCCATTTGCCCCGGAGGTGGACCAAGCAATGGTGTTACCCTGCTGATCTGTGATGGTGATGATGGTGTTGTTAAACGTGGAATTCACGTGAACCACACCCACAGAGATATTTTTACGCTCAGAACGCTTTAAACGCGCTGTTTGCTGCTTTGCTTTGGCCATACCCTAAAATCCACTATGATGTTTTCTTCTTGCCGGCAATGGCCACGGCTTTCCCTTTACGGGTGCGGGCATTGCTGGACGTCCGCTGACCGCGAACGGGCAGACGCTTGCGGTGACGCAGGCCGCGATAGCAGGCCAAATCCGTCAATCGCTTAATGTTCATGGAAACTTCACGACGCAAGTCCCCTTCAACAACCACGTTCTCGTCAATATAGGAACGGATTTTCAAAACGTCGGCATCGCTGAGCTGATGCACGCGCAGGGAAGGATCAACCCCAACGGCCGCGCAAATAGATCGGGCCGCCGCAGGACCAATCCCATGAATGTAAGTCAAAGCAATCACCAGACGCTTCGCTGTAGGAATGTTAACACCGGAAATACGGGCCACAGGCTCAAAACTCCTTATTTAAAAACAACCATCACAACACGTGAAAAGAGAAGGCATCTTAATTACTTTGCTGCCGTTGTCAACGCTCTTTCTTCAAGTTTTTCAAAAATAGAGCGCCGCACCGATTCTATGGGCGCCATACCGTCAACAGTCCGAAGGAGCCCCAGATTTTCATAGAACGGCAAAATGGGCAACGTTTGATCGTGATACAGGCGCAAGCGCGAGACCACAACCTCGCCCCGATCATCCGAGCGTCTGGTAAAGGACGTCCCGCCGCAAACATCACACACATCCTCAATCTTGGGCGGATGAAAGGTCTGGTGATAACCTGCGCCGCAAGTGCCGCAGCTGAAACGCCCTTCGATGCGCTCAACCAAGGCTTTTTCATCCACATCAAACACTATGACCGCTGTTAAGGGGGTGTGTTTTTTTTCCAAAATGCTGTGCAAGGATTCTGCTTGGGAAAGCGTCCGAGGAAACCCATCCAAAATAAAGCCGTTTTGACAGTCTGCGCTGTCCAAACGCTCTGCGACCAGATCAATCATGACCTCGTCAGGAATCAAAGCCCCCTGTTCCATCAGGGCTTTGGCCTGCATACCAACTCTTGTGCCTGCCTTCACGGCCGCACGCAGCATATCCCCCGTGGCCAGCTTAGGAATGCCATGCTGCGCGGATAAGGCATCCGCTTGGGTGCCTTTGCCAGCACCGGGTGGGCCAAACAAAACAATGCGCATCATCACCGTCCCTTAACCAGCTTGTTTTTTTTCATCAACCCATCGTACTGGTGCACAAGCAAATGAGAATTGATGTGGTTAATGGTATCCATAACCACCGTCACCACGATGAGCAAACTTGTCCCCCCAAAATAAAAGGGAATGCTGTATTCGGCCATCAGAAACTCGGGCAACAAACACACCACCACCAGATACGCCGCCCCAAAAACCGTCAAGCGGGTCAGCAGACTGTCAATATAGGACGCCGTCGCTTTCCCCGGACGAATCCCGGGAATAAAGGCCGTGTTCTTTTTCAAATTATCCGCAACCTCAACCGGATTAAACACAATGGAGGTGTAAAAAAAGCAGAAAAAGACAATCAGAGACGCATAAACCAGCATATAAAGGGGCTGCCCATGCCCCAGCATCGCCACGGCATCATTTACCCAAGACATAGAACTCTGTCCACCGCTAAACTGCAGGATCGAGGCCGGAATCACCAACAGAGCATTGGCAAAAATGGGGGGAATGACGCCGGCAGTGTTTAGCTTTAGCGGCAAATGAGAACTCTGGGCCCCATAAACCTGCTGCCCCACCTGACGTTTGGGATACTGGATGGTGATGCGGCGCTGGGCGCGTTCCATATACACCACGGCCACAATCACAGCAACGGCCAGCAAAACGAACATCAAAACGGAAAGGGAGGATATCTGCCCCGTCCAGCCCAAGGTTAAAAGGGAACTAACCCCCATAGGCAAATGGGCGACGATCCCCGCGAAAATGATCAGGGAAATCCCGTTGCCGATGCCGCGAATGGTGATTTGCTCCCCCAGCCACATCAAATACACGGTGCCGCCCACCAGGGTAATCACCGTGGTTAATCTGAAAAACAGGCCCGGATTGTGAACGGCCGAGCCGCCCATCCCCTCTAGCCCCACGGCAATGGCATAGCCCTGAATCGCCGTCAAAATCACCGTTAAATAACGGGTGTATTGAATCAATTTGGTGCGGCCATAATCGCCATCTTTTTTCAATTGACCCAACTGGGGGGACACCGCCGTCATCAGCTGGATAATAATGGATGCGGAAATGTACGGAAAGATATTCAGGGCAAAAATCGACATCCGCCCCAAAGCGCCCCCCGCAAAGGCATCAAAAACACCCAGAATGCTGGAGGAATAGTTGTCAAAAACGCCCTTCAAAACGCTGGCATCCAGCCCAGGCACAGGGATATAGGTTCCCAAACGATAAATGATCAGGGCCCCCAAGGTAAACCAAATGCGGGCCTTTAACTCGGTGGCGCGACTGAAATTACTCAGTGTTAAACTGGCAGACAGCTGTTCAGCAGCAGAAACCATGACGTATTCCCAAACAAGCGAAAGACCCTTTTGTATAGCAGTCCCCGACGATGTCAAGAATTTAAGAATCGGATGTAGGAGCAACTTGATAATGTCCTCCTTAGCAAATTAGGAATGTCCGCTTTAGGTTTTTGTTTTGTCATGAAACAGGAGCTTGGAGATGGTAAATTTTGGGGTTCGGGAGATGGATCGTTGGG
>JBILMD010000020.1:0-23414 GCA_044375675.1 Alphaproteobacteria bacterium | reverse complement strand
AATACAACACTTACCGCCCACATTATGCCTTGAAAGGATCCACACCCTCCGCGTATACAAAAACCATCCTCCTCAAGGACGCCGCTTGATCACCATATCTGTCTCAAATGAGGTGAACTCATACAGGCCTTGTTTTGGGCCTTGTACTGTTGTGTGGTCTGTTGTATCTTTTTTTTTCGAGTCACTCATCAATCTATCCTTTCTAAATAAATTTTGTGCTTACACCTGACTCTGATCTTGGTCATAAATGTTTTTGAGCCCCTATGACATTTGTTACATTTTGTGAAGAAAAAAAGGAATTTTTTCATTGGCCCCACTCTCTTGTCTTTGGTATGGTGGAATCTATGACCTTGTTGACTGTTCTGCATACTCAAAAAAATCCTATTTTGGCTCTGGCCCGTCAATACGGCGCGGAGAATGTGAGGGTGTTTGGCTCTGTGGCCCGGGGGGAAGAGACGCCAGAGAGTGATATTGATTTTCTGGTCACGTTTCCCCGAGGGTATGATCTGTTTGACCAGCGGTTGGCTCTGGTTGAGGCGCTGGAAACCCTGCTCCACCGAAAAATTGACTTGATTCCTGAGCACGAGCTGAATCGCCACATTGCTGCCGATATTTTGCAGGAGGCTGTGGGGTTATGAAAAATGCTTTTCCACATCCATCCTTTCATGGAGAATACGTACAATTTTAATGGTTTCGGGGTCTTCATAACGGTAAAAAAGAACGTGTTTTCCAGCCGTGTAAGCTTTGTATCCCTGCTTGATGGCATCACAGGAGCGCCCTAAAGAGGGATTTTCTGCCAAGGTCAAAAAAGCCCTATCCAGCATTGTTAAGTAGCGGTTGCGTTGGTTTTTTCCCCATTTGTCTTCTGTGTAATGACCGATGGATAAAAGATCCTCCCTTGCTTTTCGGGTAAGAACAAAAGCCATCATGAGGCTGGATCATCCAAATCATTTAAAAGATCGTGCAGGGTGTAGGGAACAATCCCACTGTCTTCACCCTCGCTCAGGGCCTGACGCAGGGCGTTTCGTTTTGTTTCGTAGTCTTCTAAAAGACGCAGTCCCAAATGGACGGCATCGGTGGCGGTTGCATAGCGGCCGGTTTCGATCTGATGGGCGATAAATTGCTGAAAATGGGGATCAAGGATAATAGGGTTATGGTTTCCATCCTGCATGGTTATGGGCCCTTTTTTAGGAAAAGTAGGTGTTTTTAAAATACGCCCTTTGGGATTTTAGAGCAAGATCATTGATTCGCATCCAATGCTTTGTTTTTGTTTTTTTATGATGTTTAAAAATAGGAGATTTTTTATGACCTTTCACGATGTTCGTTTTCCCACCGATATTTCCTTTGGCAGTTCGGGGGGGCCGGTGTTTTCCACGACGATTGTCAGTTCCTTTACGGGGTATGAACAGCGCAACATCAACTGGATGGATGCGCGGTGCCGTTATAATGTGGCCTACGGCGTGCGCAAGGCCCAGCAGCTGGAGGCCCTGCTGACCTTTTTTCGGGCGCGGCGGGGGCGCGGGTATGCCTTTCGGTATCAGGATTGGCAGGATTATCAATCCTGTTCGGTGACAGCCACCCCCGCCGCCACAGATCAGCTTTTGGGCACGGGCAATGGCACGCAAAAGGTGTTTACGCTGCAAAAAACCTATACATCAGGCACATACAGTTACGCTCGGCCCATCACCAAGCCGGTGGCGGGATCGGTTTTGGTGGCGGTGGCGGGGGTGGCTTTGCCGGCGTCGGGTTACAACGTCAATGCCTTAACCGGTGAGATCACCCTAACCACCGCCCCCGCCAACGGGGCCAGCGTCACAGCGGGCTTTCGTTTTGATGTGCCGGCGCGGTTTGACATGGACGCCTTGGCCACATCGCTGGATCAGTACGGGCTGGGCTCGGCGCTGGACATTCGGGTGGTGGAGGTGGCGGAGTAGGGTTAAAAACAACGCAAAAATCTTGACACCCCATCCCAAATCATGTACAAGTATTATGTACAATGATAGCGCAAGGGGCCTTTTTATGATCTTCACCACCACGTATTCGGCGTTGCGGCAAAATTTGGCCAGTGTTCTGCAAAAGGTTGTGGACGATCATTTGCCTTGCATCGTGTCCCGCCGTGGTCATAATGACGTGGTCATTCTGCCGCGCGAGGATTGGGAGGGGATGGAGGAGACATTGTATTTGCTCTCCAACCCTGAGAATGCGCGTCAGTTAGAGGAATCCATCGCCCAAGGCAAAAGAGGCGAGATTCATTTGGCACCCTTTGAAACGCTATGAAGGTCTATTTCACCCCGCGGGCTTTGGCCGAGTATCAGTATTTCGAACAAAAACAACGAAAATTGGCCCGTCGCATTCAAACTTTGTGTGAGGATATCAAGAAAACCCCTTTCACGGGACTGGGGAAACCTGAACCTTTGCGGCACACGTTATCGGGATATTGGTCCCGTCGCATCGATCAAACCCATCGTTTGGTTTATCGTATTGAAGACGATAAGATTGTTATTTACAAATGCCGCAGTCATTACCATGACAAATAACCCCTAACCGCTGGAGCCCCCATGTCCCTCACAGAGATTCTCGGTTTTTTGGCGGCGGTGTGCACCACGGCGTCCTTTGTGCCGCAGGTTTGGCATATTTTAAAAACACGGGATACGCGGGCCATTTCCCTGATGATGTATCTGCTGTTTACCGCGGGGGTGGTGTTGTGGCTGGTGTACGGCATCATGATTGGCAGCACCCCCGTGGTTGCGGCCAACAGCATCACGCTGGTGTTGGCGTTGGTGATTTTAACCTGCAAGGTGCGGTGGGGGTGAAGCCCATCAGGTGTTAAAGACACGATAGCGTATTGCTGTTTTCCCCTTTTGATAGCCGTTTCCCCCTGCGTTTGATGCGCGGGCGGTGGTATTTTTTCATTTAATAATTGTTTTTTTTGTATTTTATTTGAGAGGATAGTTTTATGCCCCTACCCGATACCGTTGTTTTGCGTTTTGTTGCGGCCATCAGCGATGTGGAAAATCATCTGCGCTCGGTGGCCGAGGGTCACAAAAGGGATTTTTTGGCCGCTCTGTCGGCCCGTTATGGCCCCGAAGAGGCCGACCGTGGGTGGCTGGATGAGGAGCCGTATTTGCGGTTTTTGATCACCACCTACGCCGGTCAGTTTTATGGCACCATGACGCGGGCCATCAAAGCCATGAAAAGCCGTCCCAAAAAGGCCAAGCGGCGGGGAAAAAAGACGGTGGGCTTTGCCTTTGCGGCAGGGCGCGGGCATTTTTTGGTGAAGGCCTTTGACCCCCGTAGGCCCATGGATCCCCAAGCAGAACAGCGGATTTCTGTTGAGCGGCAGCGGCTGGATCAACGGTTTTTGAGGGCTTTGTCCCTGTATCGTCAGCAAGCGGTGGGCTGTGAAACCTATATCTGGCGTTCGCAAGATGACGATCGGGTCCGCGCCCGCCATGCTGGGTATGATAATCAGGAATTCCCCTATAGCCGCCCGCCCGAGGATGGGCATCCCGGGCAGGCGTACGGTTGCCGCTGCACGGCGGAGCCGGTTTGGCCGGATTTTCTATCGGATCAGTCTGAAACCCTGAATCCGGATGCGGATAAACAAGTGTCTGTTTTGTTGACAAACATTTGGCTGTTGCTGGGGTCGATAACGTTGGGGGGTGTTTTGAAAATCCCCAAAGCGTTGAGCCATGCGGGGCGGATTGTCAGCGCGGCCCGTGCTTTGCTGGGGTCTAGTCAAATTTTGATTCGGAGCGTGCGGAATCCTGAAAAAAGATCCGCCCTAGAAAAAGAACAACACGCCGCCCAAAAATCCATTGAAAAGATGCAAACACAGGTTAAGGAGGCGGCGCCGAAAAACCTTACTCATAAATCAGCAGATGAGTTTAAATCCATCATAGAAAAAATTGGCAGGGGGCATGCTTGGGATAGGCATGTCATAAAACAAAAAGAATTTCCTGAAATTAAAACAAAAGAGGATTTTATAAATCACATTGAAAAAACAATTAAAAGTAAAGAAACGGAGCATCGTTTCTTAAAAGATGATCGAGAGGTTTTTTGGAATAAAGAGGATAACACTGTTATTATTTACGACCCCAGCCATGAGGATTTTGGTACAGTACAAAGGCCTAAAGGTGGACCAGATCGCCCTGGTAACTACTTTAGAAATTTAAAATAAGGAGATTTTTCAATGAAAATTATCAGTAAAAACGATGATGCCATAACGGTGTGGCTTTCTGATCAAGAACTTTATATGTTGCGGATGGCTTTTTTTTCCATCGATCCTAAGCAGGATTCTCTTTCTGAACCTTGGACAGTTGAGGCATTTTTAGCATTTGAAAAACGTATTGATGTAGAAAATCAACGTCATCAAGGCACAACCGGATTAAGGGTGATTGAGATGGTTTTTTCAATAAAAGAATTAAAATATCTCTATGAAATTCATAGAAAAAATATGGATTGGCTGGAAGAAGACGATTATAAGATTACACTGAATATCCCCTTTCAGGATGCGGAAATTTTGTCTCAATCTCTTTTGAACGCCCTAAGGGAATAAAGATGGTAACGTTGTTAAGCCCAATTCAAAAGAAGCTCACCCTCCTATGGAAAGATTTGAATTTAAACCGGAGTTATTCAATGATTAGACCCTCAAATGCACTTTTTGATGATTTAGAAAAAGTATCTAGTTATGACCGACAACGTTATGAATGGATTGATAATGAAGAAGGTATTGTTTCTTCTTATGTAGAAGATTATTATGGTATGTTTTGGGATACGGGACTGATGGATAAATATGAGCGAGTTTCACTTATTTTTGGTCCCAAAATCGACGATGCCATCAAAAATCTCCATGCCATGATGGCGGCCATTGATGGGTATAAATACACTGAGGAAGAAATCCTGAACATGCCCGAAATGGTCGTGATTCGTGAGGAAGCCGCCCGCATTCTGAAAATGTTGAAGGAGCCCAACCCCAACGAAGGCCTGACGTTCCAGTGGATTAGCCCGGGGGAGAAGCGGTAGGGTTGAGGAGACAATCCAAACCTGTTGCTTAAATAACGCAGCCAGTATTTTTATGGGGTGTCATCCCCCATAATGGTGCCCAGAAGAAGACTCGAACTTCCAAGGTCTTGCGACCGCTAGTACCTGAAACTAGTGCGTCTACCAATTCCGCCATCTGGGCATAAAAACAGCCCCCTCATATGCCACAGTTGGCGGGGAAAAGGAAATGTTTTTTTTAAACCGCAAACGACGTTCCGCAGCCGCAGGTGGCCTTGGCGTTGGGGTTTTTTAAAACGAAGGCTGATCCCATCAAATCGGTTTTGTATTCCACCACCGAGCCCTGAATCAGGGACAGGGATGCGGGGTCTGTGACCACAAAAAGGCCGTCCCCCTGATCCAGCAACAGATCATCATCCTGCGCCGTGTTGTCCAAAGAAAACTGACAATCAAAGCCCGAACAGCCCCCTGCGGTGATCAGGATACGCAAATTCAGGTCCGGCTGGCCCTTTTGGGTGCGCAGGGCCCCAACACGATCTTTGGCGGTGGGGGAAAGTGTAATCATCTTGACAAAAACCCCTTCCAAATCTATAGTTGCTTTCGAGCGTTTTGCCGTTCAGGCACACTTTTTTACAGTACCTCTGTTTTCACGCATTGTCCAGATTTATGACCATTTCCGCCATGCCCTCTCTGCTCTCGGATGCCGGTTTGTCTCGGTACATCCAAGAGATTCAAAAGTTTCCTTTCCTGAGTGCCGAACAGGAATTGTCCGCGGCCCGCCAGTATCGGGATCATGGGAATTTAAA
Organism: Alphaproteobacteria bacterium; assembly: GCA_044375675.1. Taxonomy (GTDB): domain Bacteria; phylum Pseudomonadota; class Alphaproteobacteria; order JAJTHO01; family CANGYM01; genus CANGYM01. The sequence goes on along the minus strand of JBILMD010000020.1, from coordinate 17,607 downwards.
GGCCGCCCATACTCTGGTTACCAGCCATTTGCGTTTGGTGTTGCGGGTGGCGTTGTCGTACCGCGGCTATGGTTTGCCCATGTCGGATTTGATTGCCGAGGGGAATATGGGCCTGATGAAGGCGGTGAAGAAATTTGACCCAGAGCGGGGTTTTCGCCTGTCCACCTACGCCCTGTGGTGGGTGAAGGCCACCATTCAGGAGTTTGTTTTAAAAAGCTGGTCCATGGTGAAAATGGGCACCACGGCGTCGCAGAAAAAGCTGTTTTTCAATTTGCGCAAGCTGAAAAACAAAATGCGCGTGTTTGATGATGTTGCCCTGTCCCCAGATCAGGCAAAACAGATTGCCACAACGCTGGATGTGTCGGTGGATGATGTTCACCAGATGAATGCCCGCATGTGCGGCGGGGATCAATCCCTGAACGCCGCCGTTTTTGATGATGATGGGCAGCAGGCCATGGACAGACTGGCCGATCCGCAGGATAACCATGATGTCACCTACGCCCAAAAGGAAGAGGCTGACATGCGTGGTCATCGTTTGCAGGTGGCCATGAAAACCCTGAAGGCGCGGGAATATGATATTTTTTCCGCCCGTTATCTGCAGGACCCGCCCCAGACGCTGGAGGTGTTAAGCCAAACCTATGCCATTTCGCGTGAGCGTGTGCGCCAGATTGAAAAACAAGCCTTTGATAAGGTCAAGGCATTGATGATGGCATCAGGACAATCGGCCTAGGGGGATTGGGCGCATGACCTTAATTGACAGCCATTGCCATCTGGATTTTCCGGATTTTGATGGGGATCGCGGGGATGTTTTAGCCCGCGCCCAGGCGGCGGGGGTGCGTTATGCCCTGACGATTGCCACCCAGCGGGAAACCTTTGCCCGCGTTTTGGCCACGGCAGAGAGCAGCCCCATGCTGTTTTGCACCGTGGGCATTCACCCCTGTCACGTTCATGAGGGGGTTTTTGATGCCCAAGAGATCATTCAGCACACCCACCACCCCAAAGTCATTGGAATCGGGGAAACCGGTTTGGATTATTACCACAGCCGAGATCATATCGACCTGCAAAAGGTGTCCTTTCGCCATCATATTCAGGCCGCGCAGGACACCCAGTTGCCGGTGATTATTCACGTGCGCGACGCCGAAGAGGACACCCTGTCCATTCTGCGGGAAACCCAAGCCCAGAAACCCTATCCCGCCTTGATTCATTGTTTCACGGGGTCTTCGGATTTTGCGGATGCGGTGTTGGATTTGGGGCTGTATATTTCTCTGTCGGGCATTGTGACGTTCAAAAGTGCCAAAGATCTTCAGGCCATCGCCCGCAGGTTGCCGCTGGATCGGATTTTGGTGGAAACGGACGCCCCCTACTTGGCCCCCGTCCCCCATCGCGGCCAACGGGCCGAGCCGGCCTTTGTGAAAAACACCGCCGATTTCATCGCCGATGTGCGTGGCATCCCCCGCGAAGAGGTTTACGCCGCCACGACGGAGAATTTTGGGCGGTTGTTTGGGAAGGCAGGGATGTGTTGATTATCAATCAAATGTATTGTATTGTTGGATTTAATTTTGGGAAGCCTATAGAAGCGGATTTATTATGATTTATTTAGAATATATTATGGATCAAAATCAAGAAAGTAACTTGCGCAAACGTGCTGATGCTATTTTAGAAGAGTTAGGAGGTCTTCTTTATTGCAAAAGATTTAAGACCGTGTCTTATGATGATCAGAAGATTATGTTCGATTCGACACAGGATAGTCATCATTATGATAGACACGTTTCTTATGGTGAATTGCAAATCCAAGACTTGCTTTTTGTGTCGGATACCTATCTTAGGAGGTTGCCCGAAATCTATGATATCCATCTTTTTAAAACACTTCTTGATCACTCTACCCGAGGGTATTTCCCGTTTAATAATGGAGAGGATAACTCGTGTAGCAAAGATAAAATCGAAAAATTACTTTTTTTAATCAATGTGTCAGGGATTTTATCCCAGCATATCGAAGAAAATAAAACAGAGTATTGCCAAGAGATCGCGGACAGGATTACAAAGAAGAATCTTGAATCTATTACGGCGGGCCTAACAATAGAAAACGATTCAGGTTCAGAAGACCCTTTGTTCGATCAAGACTACCTGTCTGTGGTTTTAGGAAAGGATTCACCCTATCGACGTCTCTTTTATTGTGATGATCGGAAGGATTTCGATAAAACGGCTGAGAGGCTTTCTGAGATAACAAGAGGGGGAGAGCATCCTGACAGCTTACAGATTCCTGAAATACTTGACTCAAATTACCAACCTCAAGAGCTTAACACCCCAGATTTTTCCCGACCGTCTGTCCAAGATGAAAATCCTTTGAAGGTCATACTTGATAAATTTCTCCCCTCTCGCGAGCGTTTAAAAACAGAGTTTTGGGAAAAATATTTGGGGGCCCAGTGTGTTTTGCCAGAAGGCGCAGGCAGATCAATATAAATCCCCTATCAAAAGTGGGGATGATTTGGGCGGTTGGGTTTTTTAAACGGCCACATACCCCTTTGATCTTTCTCTTGACAGGTGGCGACAAATCTGTCACCATTTCTTCATGCGTGATTCCCGTCCTGTTTCTTGGATCAAAGCGGCGAAAAAAGCCTTTGAAGGTTTTCCCTCGGGGGCTCAAGAGGCTATTAAAGATGCCCTAACCCTTGCCGCTGAAGGCAGTATGGCAAGCATCGCCAAGCCGTTTAAAGGGGCGGGCTCTGGGGTATTCGAGATTGCTTTGCCTTATCGCGGGGATGCGTATCGATGTGTGTATGCTGTACAACTGGCTGATGCAGTTTGGGTTCTGCATGTGTTTCAGAAAAAATCTAAAACCGGTATCAAAACGCCGCAGCAAGATGTTGATATAATTCATGCGCGGTTGAAACGTTTAAAGGAGACCCTATCATGACCACCCCAGATGATTTTGAGTTGATCCACGGCAGCGGTAACATTTACCGTGATTTTGGGGATGTTGATGCGGGTGTGCGTCAGGCCAAAGCCATTTTGGCGGCGGAAATCATCAAGGTTTTGGAGACCGAAGCCCTATCCACCCGCCAAGCCGAAGCCCGCAGCGGTGTGAATCATAGTGAATTTGTGCGGATTCGTCGGGCGAACCTTGGCCGCTTTACCATTGACCGGCTGGTGTCCATTCTGGAGCGACTGAATCAAGAGGTCGAGGTCAGTGTGCGTAGCCGTCCCCGTCAAAGTTACCATGATAGTCATCTGCACGTTTGAGGGCGTGTTTGGGCCACATACCCCTTGACCAACATCAAACAACCGTGGTTCAACGGTAGGTAGAAACACTTTTTTCATGAGGGTTAGGATGTCGTCCTGTTTATTGATCGCCGTGGCTCAACAAAAAGGGGGGGCGGGGAAAACCACGCTGTCCATCAATTTGGCTGTGACGTGGGCGAAACAGGGGAAAAAGGTGTGTTTGATTGATGCCGACCCGCAGGAAAGCAGCACACGCTGGTATCAAATCCGTCAAAAATTGTATGGCAACACGGCGTATTATCCTGTTGTTCTGACCGCCAGTGGATGGCGGATGAGTGCGGAGTTATCCCGCCACAGCAACGATTTTGACGTGATCGTCATCGACAGCCCCCCCCATACCCAGACCGATGCGCGTTTGGCTGTCAGATCGGCGGATTATGTCATTGTTCCGGCCCAGCCCAGCCCTGTGGATTTGTGGGCCAGCGAGGCAACCTTGCAACTGGCGGCGCAGGAATCCACGCCGTGTTGTTTGGTGTTAAACCGTGTGACGCCGCGCAGTTTGCTGAATCAAGAGGTGGCCGGCACCTTAAAAACCCTGAATGCCGATGTGGCGAAAACGAAAATTGGGAATCGCGTGCATTTTGCCCGCTCTTTGTTGCAGGGACGCGGCGTTTCGGAACTCTACCCAGGCAGCTCTGCCGATGAAGACATTTTGGCCCTGATCGCCGAGATTGAGAAACGTCTGGCCAAACAAACCAAAGGGCAAGAGGCGCAAAGGGCGTGAGAGTTTTAGGGCTTCGGCGGGGGATCGTATCCATCCCCACCCCACGGGTGGCACCGCATCAGGCGTTTGGCAATCAGACGAAGGGCCTTTGGTAAGGGCTGATCGTTCAGGCAAAAGCGGGCATACTGGGAACACGTTGGCAAAAAACGGCAGGATCGCCCCATAAAGGGCGACAACACCATTTGATACAGCCACAAAAGCGCGTAAAAGGGGGCTTTGAGTAGCCTTTGAATCATGGTACACCAAAACCGTCGTTTCCTATCGCTTGCCAGTATACCCCATGCGTCCTGACATACAAATCATTGTTGATCTGGTGGGTCCAAACCAGAGGGTGTTGGACATTGGCTGCGGTGATGGTGGCCTGCTGCGGCGTCTGGTGGATGAAAAGCAGGTGGATGCGCGGGGGATGGATGTCCATCTGGAAAGCGTTCAGGCCTGCGTTCAGCAGGGACTGGCCGTGATTCAGGGGGACGCGAATCAGGATTTGGGGGATTATCCCGATCAATCCTTTGATTGGGTGATTTTATCCCAAACGTTGCAGGCCATGCAGCGTCCGGATCAGATTATGCAGCAGCTGGTGCGTATTGGCCGCCGCGTGGTGGTGTCCATTCCCAACTTTGGGTATTGGAAAGTGCGGTTGTTTCTGTTGCTGCGGGGGCGGATGCCCGTTTCAAAATTTCTGCCCTATCAATGGTACGATACCCCCAACATCCATTTGTGCACGGTCCGTGATTTTATGGGACTGTGTCGGGATCAGAACATGATTTTAGAGCGTCTGATTCCCCTGACCCCATCGGGCACCTATAATCGGTCCTTTTGGGCGGATCACCTGATGAACTGGGCCGCCGAACAGGCGGTGTTTGTTGTAACAGGTGACAGGTAACAGGTTACCGGTGACAGGATATCTGTTCTGTCTCTTTTTTTCATTTTTATTTTTCAATTTTTTATTATTAAACAAGGAGATATTGTATGAGCACAACCCTATATACCCAGCGCCTAGAGGCCCCCGCCGTTTCTGCGGTGGCTTTGGCGGATGTTTTGTCCTATTTACGCCTGCCGGCGAGCACGCCGGAGGTGTCTTTGGTCACGCAATTTATGGAAAGCGCGGTGCAGGCGGTTGAGTTATCGTGTGGTCTGGGGCTGATCCGTCAAAAATGGCGTTTTGTGGCCCATCGCTGGAAAATCAGCCTGCCGGATCGTAAATCTTTTCGGGGGCCGGATGTCTTGGTGCGCTATCCTGGGTGTTCGATTAAAGAAATGAAGCTGGCGCGTACGCCGCTTATTTCCGTGGATGCTGTTAAAGTGGCCGGCAGCAACGGATTGATGGAGGACATTGCCCCCGCCCTGTATCAGATTGAATCGGTGGGACAGACGGTTTTTCTGCGCAATGCCTACGGCGCCGATTTGCCCAACCCGACAAAAGATCGCTTTGGCATTCGGGTGGATGCCACCATTGGCTTTGGGGACACCCCCAGCACCATCCCCCCCACGCTGCGTCAGGCAATTTTGTTGTTGGTGGCATCGTATTACGAAAACCGCGGCAAGGGGGATTTGGAGATGCCGCAGGCCGTAAAAACCCTTCTGGCGCCATGGCGTGAGGTTAAAATTTAGGGTTTTGGGGGGATGTTTGAAAAAAAACGATCCCCCATCACCGATTTCTGAATGGGACCACCCCCGACGTTTCCCGTTTTTTCAAAAGCAAAAGTCTACATTCCAGAAAGATCCACACTATTAAAGATAGGATATACCATGAAAATCATCATGGGAACAAAGAAAAAAAGAATCAAAGGGACAACTAATTTGCTGGAAAGGGACTCAAGCTTGGCCTGGATTCTGGCAACGCGATCCTTTCGCATTTCTGTGGCGATCAGTCGCATGGATTTGGCGATGGGGGTTCCGGTGCGCTCTGCTTGGTTGATGGTTGTGACAAAGGATCGCACTTCGTCAAGGGGAAAGCGTTTATAAAATCCGTCAAACGCCTTGGCTCTGCTGTCGAGCATGGCAAGCTCGATGCCAATGATAAGAAACTCTTCTGAAATCACAGGATATTTTTTTTCCAACTCCCTAGCAATTTTGGAGAGGGCCATGTCAATGGTCATGCTGGCTTCGTTACACAAGGCCAGCATTTCCAAAGCATCAGGGAAGATGCGCTGGATTTCTGCCACGCGTTGATTGCGGCGGTTTTTAACATACAAAATGGGGATGTAGAGTCCGATCGCGGGCCCAACAATATAGGGTAACATCGCCAACGTTCCCTCGAGGGGTTTTATGGCCAAGAAAATGATCCCCAAGAGCAGGCCCACGACGGCTCCCGCCAGTTGGCTGAAGGTATAAAGGTAAAAAGAGTGGCTTTCTTTAAACCCTGCCTCTGACAGTAATTTTTTGGTTTCATTGGGCGAATCGGAAGACATGGCATCCGTATTTTTAGCAAAATATTTTTCTAAAGCATTTCCAAATTTTTTAAAGGGTTTTTGGGACTGTGTTAAGTCGGTTTGTTCTCGTACTTCTTTATGTTTAATTTGAATTTGTCTTTGGATCAAACGATCAACGGCTTTTTCTGAACGTTGTGGGATCACACCGCGTAAAAAAAGCACGATCATGGCAAAGCTGAGCCCCCAAATGGCGATCCATTCCATATTAACCATCCAATGCTTTTTTGTTCATATACCGCACCAAAAGAATCCCCAAAACCATCCAAACCAGCATCCCTTGACCCAATGTTTTCCCCTCAGGGCCGAAAAAGAACATGACGTTTTTTCGGTCTAAAAAATACATTGCAATACCCATAACGAAGGGTAGGCCAATGAAAAAACGAACTTGAAATTTGGCGCCTGCCGTTTTTATCTTAAGCTGTCTGAGAAGCATTTGACGGTTGATAATCGTTTCCCTGAGGGAGTCCAGACTTTTTCCAAGGTTCCCGCCGGATTCGATTTGCGTAACAACACTGAGCGCAAAAAAGTCAAAATCCTGTAACTGGAGACGATCGGCGGCCTGTGTAATGGCTTGCTGCGGGGTGCGGCCGAAAAGAATATCCTGACGCATGCGGTTAAATTCATCCCGAACGGGCCCTGAAAATTCTTCACACACAATGCGGAAAGACTCCTGTAAGGATGCACCAACACTGATGGCGCGAGCAATGGTGGCCACGACATCTGGGAAATCTTTTTCAAAAAGATTTCGGCGCTTTTGTTGTTTTTTTTTGAGATAAACATTAACCCCCATCAGCCAGAGGGCGAACCCCATGGGCAAAGCAATAGGCAAAGAAAGGGAGGCCCCCTGAAAGAGCCCGAACGCTATGAGTCCTGCTATAGGAAAAGTTATCGCCAAAAAGCGGCTAAAGGGTATTTGAATCCCTGCTGCAAAAAGCATGTCATTCAGGCGCTGTATGAGCGTTGAATCATCATTTTCGCTGACATTAACCCGCATTTTAGCGGTTAGAAGATGGGTTGGATTTTTTGTGGATTTTTTATCAATAGGGCTTTGTTGTTCAGTTCTTTGGTTTTCTTCTAAAATTCTTAGGGATTTGGGGAGCCCTCGGATGATACCAAGTCCATACAAAACCAAGAGAAAAACCGCAAAAAACCCAAAAAATAATAAGACAAAGGTCATAGGAGATCCCCCTGCATCGCCAAGCGCAGTTCATCGCCCAAATCGTAATAGCTGGCCCGTTCCACAAAATTGGGGGTGATTTTGGTGGAAACAAACTCGCCCTTTAATTTTCCGTCACTGTCTGTGCCCTGATAGCGGTAGACGAACAAATCCTGGGTGACGATAGTGTTGTCTTCCAGCCCTGTAATTTCCGTGATGTGGGTGATGCGGCGATGTCCGTCACGCATTCGGCTGACCTGAACAATCAGATTGACGGCATAGGCCACCATGGCCCGTGTGGTTTTTTCAGGCATGTCAAAACCGGACATGGTCAGCATGTTTTCCATGCGCATCAAGCATTTACGGGGGGAGTTTGCGTGAACCGTGGACATAGACCCATCGTGACCCGTGTTCATGGCCTGGATCATATCGACAATTTCCCCGCCCCGACATTCCCCAACGATGATGCGGTCAGGGCGCATCCGCAGAGCGTTTCGTACCAGATCACGGATGTTGATTTCCCCTTCCCCCTCCAGGTTTGCTGGCCGTGTTTCCAAACGAACCACGTGAGGCTGTTGCAATTTTAATTCTGCGGAATCTTCGATGGTAATTAAGCGTTCCTTGTCCCAAATACTCTGAGAGAGGGCATTGAGAAGGGTTGTTTTTCCTGATCCTGTTCCCCCAGAAATCATAATGTTCATGCGGGATTTGGCGGCAATATCCAAAACACGTTCCATGGCGGCGGATATACTTCCACTGGCCACCATATCAGAGAGGGTGATGCCCTTGACTGAAAATTTTCGAATAGATATGGAGGTGCCATCCATAGCGAGAGGATGGATGATGATGTTGACACGGCTGCCATCCGCCAATCGGGCATCCACCATGGGTGATTTTTCGTCGATGCGGCGGTTGACATTATTGGCAATGCGGGTGGCGATGTTTCGCAAATGACTTTCATCCCGAAAGGGAAAAATCACAGGGCGCAGTTTTCCAGCCCGTTCATAATAACAATTTTTGGCATTGTTGATCAGGATTTCGGTGACGGTGGGATCTTTTAAAACCAATTCCAAAGGCCCAAGGCCCAGCATATCATCCAAAATCAGGTCGACGACTTGCTTTTTTTCTTTTTGTGTTAGGACAATTTTTTTCGCATAGGCCATTTGTGATGTGATGTCCTGAACATCCACTTCCAGTTCAGAACGTCTCATTTTGGATGCGGCAACAGAGTCGATGCGGTTCATAATCCCAGGGTATAGGGCAACATAGGCCTCCCAAGAGGCTTTATCGACAAGGTTTTCGGCCTCTTCGATTTCTGTTTGAATCTGAGTTTTTTTTGTCTTGGGGTTAAGGTTTAAAAAATCCGTCATCAAACGTTGAACAATGATCCCTTGCTCTTCGGGGGAGAGGGTTTTTCCCATCAGAGAAAGCCATTCCCCGATGATTTTGCGAATTTTAAGCTCTGTTGATGCCAAATCCGCATTTTTGGCTTCTTCTTTGGAAATACGTCGCTCAACAACTTTGATAATGCTGTTGTAAATGGCATCAAGTTGGGATTGTTCGGTTGTCATGAATAAACCATCCTATTTTTTAAATTTATGAAGAACTGTGGAGATTGTTTTCATAAAAGGAGAAGATTTAACCTCTGGAAACCCTGTTTCGTCTGTGACGTTTTCGATTAAAGTATGTATGGCTTGTGTATAATCGCTTTGGGGATCCAACTGGGCAACGGGTTTGGATTCGTTGATGGACTTTAAGAGAAGATCCGTTGCATCGGGTATAACCCCCACAACTTTGACTTTTACACGGGCATCGAAATCACGGGCAGCGATCAAATCGGGGTTATTGGTTTTTACCCGATTCAGAACCACACCAACGGTGTTCACGTTTTTATAAAACACCGCTTGGTTGGACAAAAGGATGGTATCGCGAAGGCCGATGACCGTGGAATCTGTGGTGATGAAAAGATAGGACAGGCGCTCGATAAACGATGCCATTTTAACCACCAAGGATCGTGGCATATCATAAATGATATAGTCATAGTTTTTTTCAACCACCTCTAGCAGACGGATCAATCCCTCTTCTTTTAACAAAGCGAAGGATGTCAGGCTGGCTTCACTGCAAATCAGATGCAGGTGGGCTGTTTTTTTGATGCATAAATCGTCAACAAAACCTTGGTCTATGCGCGAAGGGGCATTCATAGCATCTTGCAGGCCAAAGCGGGGCTTAACATCAAACAAAAACGACTGAATGCCCAAATTCATGTCCATGTCGATGAGAAGAACCTTTTTTTTCAGCTCTTCTGCCAAGGACCATGCAACGGCCGCTGCCAAACTGGAGGTTCCCACACCACCGTGGGATCCGACAAACCCCATGATTTTGCCACGATAGTTTTTTTCCTGCTTTTGATTTAAATCCATTTTTCGGTCACTGAGGTGGGCCGCGGCATTCAGAATATCTTGTCCTGTTATGGGGGTGATCAGATAATCAGCGAGGGAATTTTCGGTAATTTTTCGAAACAACGGGATGTCATTTTGGGTTCCGATATAAATGACGATTTGGTCATAGCGCACTTTTGTATTGATGGAGGCCACAAAAGCTTGTGAATCGGCAACATAGCTGAGATCCACCAAAAGGATGCGGGCCTGGGAAGCCGCCCCCCACTGGCTGGACATTTGTTTCACAGGGTCACCTGTGATGATCTGGCCATCATTCCAGAAGGTTGAAATGGCCTCATTCACCGCCGGGATGACTTCGGGATTTTGAATGAAGGCGAGACAGCTCATGCGGGTAATGATTCCAATGCTATGCAAGATGTGTGTGTTTTATTTTCCACCTAGACCACCGCTATCACCACCAGATTTGGGTTGAAATTTACCCTCCAGAACGTCTTTTTGTAACTTAACAAATGGCATGGTGCTGTATTCTGGATCCATAGTTTTCCCCTGAACAACATGTTGTGGATTTTTCATTTGGGCCAGATAATTTTGGCGATTGGCGCATCCCATGCCAACAGCGGACTTGCTGGTGGTTTGGGCGCGATCATAGCTCCATTCTGACAAATCAACACATCCGGCAGCGGTGACAGTATAATGTTTCACAATGACGGCAACCGCAACCTTTTTTGTTTCAGCCAGTTTATCATCCACCGTTACGCCTGATTTGTTCTGCTCCTCTGGGGCAGTCTCTTCGTCATTGGCGTATTCCATGATCCGGTTATAGGGGACCTTCAGGTTATCCATGGCGGCTGTGACCTGACGGATTTGGTGTTCAACGCCTGGGCGAAAGGCAGGGACTGTGCCTTCGGCCATCTCTTGGTCCGCTGTGGATTGGATGTGAGAGACATAAAAAACGGCGTTTGGCATATCCCGATAATAGGCGACGAAACGGCCAATATAGTCCTGATAGTCTTTAGAAAGGGGCGCATATCCACTTTCTGGCAGGGCCAGAACGATGCGATCCTCTTGGGATTCCAGTTGGTGGGGCTTGTCCACAACGGGTTCCAGATTGTCGAATGTTTGTCCTGCGCATGCAGACAACATTGTCATGCCCATCAAACCCATAACCAAAGACATATAACGGCGTACCATAATCAAACCTTTCTGTATTATTCAAGAATCTTTGGGATTCTGGTCTTTATTCCATAACGGCACCACCCATGGGAACGCTGGAACCTGCGCTGCCAGATATGCGGGAGGGGCGCAGGGTATCCGACAGCCGTTGTCCGCCGAAAGCCCGCTGGGCAAAGGTGGGGACACGCAAATCACTTTGTGGGGTTTTAAAGGCCACTTCGGGGTTGCTGACGGGTGTGACAATGCTGGGGGTGACGATGATCATGAGTTCGGATTTTTTCCGCTCAAAATTTTCCGAACGGAACAGGGGGCCGAGGATGGGGAGATCCCCCAGACCAGGCACGGCCTGTAGGGATTCTCTCAGGTTGTTTTGGAACAAGCCTGCCAGCAGGAATCCTTGACCATCGCCAAGTTCCACCGTGGTTTCAACCTTTCTGGATTCAAGGGCGGGTATGACGATGCCGTCTTGGATAGTCACGGCCCCGTTATCGCTGAGGTTGCTGACCTCGGGCTTAACATTCAAACGGATGCGGTTTTCGGAAAGGACCACGGGGGTAAAGCTCAAGCGTACACCGAATTCTTTGTATTCGGTGTTGATTTGTCCGTCATTGGCAGAGGTGATCACGGGAAATTCACCCCCGGCTAAGAAGCTTGCGCTTTCACCGGACAGGGCCGTTAAGTTAGGCTCGGCCAAAACGGTGGCCATACCTTCGTCTTCCAAGGCCTCCAGCAAAACATCCACACCCAAGTTGTCACCAAAATAAGAAAGAAAACTCTGGTAGGGGTTGCTTGCGCCGCCAACTTTGTAAGAATCGAATTCGGGCCTAAAGGTATCATTTCCCTCGGCGGGTGTTGTCAGGGGCCCTCTGGGGCTGAACAGGCCGGTTCTAAATGTGTTGCCATCGTTTCCATAAAGGTTCCACTGCACCCCAAAGGATTGGGAAATGTCGCGGTTGACCTCAGCCACGCGCACGCGCAGCATGACCTGGTTATCGGCGGTGGTGGTCATCATGTTGATGATGCCGGAATCTGATCCTGCGGATCCTGCAGATCCAGAGGATTCACTGCCTGCGAAGCCTTGGGCGATGCGCAGGGCCACTTCGGCGTCAGAGGCATTTTTGACCATGCCTTTCAGGACCAAACGGCCGCCGACAAATTCGGCTTTGATATTGGCGCTGGGCAGAACCTGTTTGATGGCATCCATCACCACGGCGGTGTTCATGGACACGGTGATGGTTTCGGTGTAGGCAATTTTGCCCTCCGCATCCAAAACGTGCAGGGTGGTTGAGCCCTGTTTCAGGCCGTAAACATACAGCATGTTGGCAAACTCTGCGGACACATCCACAATTTCAGAGTTGGCCACGAAAACGGCTTTCGCGGGTTTATTCAGGGGGATGAATTTTCCCGTTCCCGCCATGACCTCCATCGCCGAGGCCAAGGGTGCGTAGGCACACAAGAGCGTCAAAATCATCAAAGGGATATATGTTTTCATTGTCATAACATAAACTTTCAATAAAAAAAGATCAAAGCTTAAGGGTTAACGGGGGAAGAGATATCTTGAGATCCCTCTTGTTTTCCTTTGGCAGAGCCGCGCATCATAAAAATCGTTTCTTGGTCTTGGGCGTTTTCAGTTTTGTTGGGGGTTTCAGGGGATGAAATATCTTTTTTGACCTCTTGTTTTCCCTTGGAAGAGCCGAGCATGATGAACAGATTTTTGGACTCTGAATCCTCTGTTTGGGATGGTTTTCCGGTTTTGATTGTCTTTGTCAGATCTGGCTTAAATCTGGCGATAAAGGAACTGACATCCGTTGTGACGGTTTGGGATTGGAAATCCCCATCCATGGCACTTTCAATAAAATAGGGGGCGGTGACGGATTTTTTCTCAAGTTCCTCTGGGGTGAATTGACTGTACAGAGACAGTTGCAGCGGGTTGGCCACCACAGAAATTTCGCCTGTTTTTGAGGCAACAGAAAGGATTTCTGCAATTTTTTCGGTGACTTCTAGTGTGACGCTTCTGGCCACTTTACCCTGTTGTGGGGGGGCACCTTGGGGTGTAGTTTCGGGGTTGGCGGCAAAGTTGAATTGACCGTCAATGGCCAGAATCCGAACGTTTTTAAACAGGGTTTGCACAACATTGATGGGCTCTTGCTTGTCTTTTTTGACGTCAATGGGCATGGTGTAATTTAAAACGATATCGACGTAATCCCCTGGCTGAAGGGCCCCGAGGACGTAGCCGTCAGAACCTTTGATATCGATTGAGGTGGCTTTCATGCCTTTGCGAATCAGGGCGGAAAAATAAGTGCTGCGGCTTTGTGCGGTGACCAAGTTGGATTTGAGTAAGGGGGTTCCTGCGGCCTGCGGGGTCAGGAAAGCGGCACCGATAAAGCCGGGTAGCTCGTCTTTTTTGATATGATCGGGCAGGATACCATTTTTGGGCCATTCTTTGACCTCGACAGAGGTCTCGGAAACAATACCACCGGCGTAGACTTTGTTTTTCAGGACGTAAACTTCTGTGCCTTTAAATTTTTTTTCAAGCTCGTTGGTGTTAAAGGCCTGCTGCGGAACGGAAAGTGTCTGTTGTTGATTTTCTGTCGACAGAAACAACGCCAAAAGTCCAGCCAAAACAGCAGCGGCGACGAGATAAAGAATACGCATAACGTTTTATCCTTTTAAAAATACCTAACCTTGAAAAGCCTGAGTCCAAACCTTAGCAAAAAGAAAAAACCCCCCCACCGATAAGGCCAAACCATAAGGTATCTTGAGAGTTAGCATATCGGTTAAATCTGAATTTTCCTTTAAAGCCATGATTTTTTTGTAACGAACCCCTACATAAACCATAGAAACCACAAAACCAGCGATGGCCATAACCAGCAAAAACATCATAACGTTTTGCGGTTGGCACCAAAATCCCAAGGCCGCGAACAGTTTTCCGTCCCCAGCACCCATCAGTTTAAAATGAAAAACAAGGAATCCAACGAGGAGGAAAATAGCCCCAACACCAAGTTGAATCAGAATGGCGGAGGCAGGCAGCAATGGCAACCAAACCCCAAAAGCCGAAACACCAATGGCAATCACCAGCCGATTGCTGATGCGATACGTGGTCACATCCTGATAACAGATCAAGAGAGAGGCGATAAAGGCAAAAATAATGCACAGTGAAGGCAAATAAACTGACAGAATGTTGTGGACGTCAAGGTTCATTAAATCAACGGCGTAATAAAGGTTAAAGGTTTATTAAGAAAAAATAAAACTCTTTCGTGTATACAGCGTATAAAAAAGTAAGTCAAGTTATTTTTTTAAAAAAAATAAAATTTTATATGATTCCGCTGAAAAGTGCTGGTTATCCCATGGCGGTTTATGGTTAAAAATTATTGTTTAAAAAGGATTTTTTTATGAAAACAGTATCCCCCTCTTTGTTGCAGCATCTGCAGGGTTATGTCACAACCCTGGCCACGTGTTTTAAAATTTCCCGTTTGGACGGCGTTGTTTTTGGGTTTACCAGTTGGGACCGTGTGTTGGTTTTGGATGGGGTTTCCTATCAACCCACAGAAAGTTTGGTGAGCTCGGCGCTGGAGAGCACGGCGGATTTAACGCCGGACAATTTGGACATTCAGGGGGCGCTGAATCATGATGTGTTGGATGCCGCGGATCTTCTCTCGGGGGTTTATGATGGGGCGTTTGTGGATGTGTTTCGGGTGAATTATCAGGATTTGCCCACCAGCCTGAGTGATACCCGCGTTTTATGGCTGCGCCGCGCGGTGATTGCCACGGTCAGTTTTGAAAATGGCCGTTTTGTGGCGGAATTGCGGGGATTAACAGAAAAGCTGAAAAAGGCGCATCTGGATCTGTACAGCCCCACGTGTCGGGCGCGGCGGTTGGGGGATTGGGCCTGCGGGGTTTCTATGGCCGGTCACCAAAACACCCACACCGTGACAGCGGTGAGCGATGGGCGGCGGTTTGGGGCGAGCCATGTTCAGGGCAATGATTATTACCGTTTTGGCATTGTGCGCTGGACATCAGGCCAGAATATGGGGCGCGAGTTTGTGGTTAAGGCCTATGCCTCTGGTCAATTTACGCTGGCCTTTGCGCCGCCCTTTGGGGTGGCTGTGGGGGATGCGTTTGTGGCCACGCGGGGGTGCGACCGGCAATTTTCCACGTGCCGCGATGTGTTTAATAATGTTAAGAATTTTCGCGGTGAACCCCCGCATTTGTTGCCTGGGGAGGATAAAATCCGAACGTTGTAGGCGATGGGGCCTATCTGGCCTCAGCAGACAGGGATTCGGGGGTGGTTAGGTATTGTTTCAAAACGGATTCCAACGCGGCCCGTCCGATGGGTTTGGTCAGATAATCGGTCATGCCGGCATCCAGGCAATGTTCCCTGTCCCCCTCAACCGCGTTGGCGGTTAGGGCAATGATGGGGATGTGGGCCCCGTAACGAGAGGATCTGATTTTTCGCGTGGCCTGAATCCCGTCCATAATGGGCATTTTGATGTCCATCAGGATGGCATCCAGTGTTTTTTTGTGGGTTTGAAATAAAAAAACGGCCTCTTCGCCGTTGTTGGCCAGCAGGACCTCGCATCCCATCATCTGTAAAATGGTGGACACCAGTTTTTGGTTCAGGGGGTAATCTTCGGCCAGAAGGATTTGATAGGCGGTCATAAAGAAAATCCTGTATTTTTTGGGACTTTCATGAGTATGGTCTTTTTTGGTTAAAATTCCATCAATGCAACCTAGGGTTTATTGCTTTGTCTGTTTCAGCGCCATTATTTTCTGAAAAACACGCCTTGGTTGTGGTTGGGGCGGGGCAGATGGCCCGTGCCATGGTGGCCGGTTGGCATCGGGAGGCGTGTCCGTTTCACACGATTTATACCGTGGATCCCCACCAGACCGAGGGGTTGGGGGGAAACACCATTGCCTGCGCCCATCCCGAAGACCTGCCCCCCCTGCCCCAGCCCTATGTGGTGATGTTTGCCGTCAAGCCCCAGATTTTGGGGGATCTGTTGCCCCATTGGAAAGGCATAACGGCAAAGGCCCGTTTGGTGGTGTCCATCGCGGCGGGGTTTTCGTGTGCGCGTTTGCAGCAGGGGCTGGGCCATCCCGTGATCCGTTTGATGCCCAACACCCCCGTGGCTGTGGGATCGGGGATTGTTGGGTATTACACCCCCACCGTTTGCGATGATCAGACACAGGCCTTTGTTCAGCATATTCTGGGCCCGTTGGGGTTGGTGGTGCCGGTGGGCAGCGAGGATGATTTGAATCGCATCACGGCGTTTTCCGGCAGTGGTCCGGCCTATATTTATGCGTTTCTTGAGGGGTTGGAGCAGGCCGCGCTATCTCTGGGCCTGTCCCCAGACTTGGCCCCTGCCATGGCCCAAACGCTGATGCGGGGCAGTTTGAACCTGAAAGATGCAAGCCCCCAATCCGCCGCCGCCCTGCGTCAGGCCGTCACCAGCAAAGGCGGCACGACAGAGGCCGGCCTGTCCATCTTGATGAACCCCGACAGCGGCCTGTTCCCCCTGCTGAACGCCACGGTTCAGGCGGCGTATCGGCGGGGGGGGGGGATTGGGGAACAGGGGTCGGGGAATTAGCGCGAACGAAGCAAGTACTGTTCGGCGTTTGGGAAATGTATTTGAGAAAACCGATCAGCATTAGGATCTTCTGCATGCCAAGGCTTGACATCTTGATAGGGAAATACAAGGCCCGAATTCGTTGCAATAGATTGAAAACGAAGGAAATTCCATCCATCTTCCGATTGGAGGTTGGGTGACCCCCCTCCGGAAAAATGGTTGTTTACTATAGCTTTAAAATGCCCAGCAGCCAGATCAGGGGATGCTTCCCTTGTCACACATCCTGCTATAGCTACACCAGCACAATGGGGAGATGCGAGCCCAGCAATCTTTTTATTGGTTTCATGTAGTCTTCTCTGTACCTCTGGCATTCGATATCCAGCGATCACACAAAGCCTTTCTTCATCGTCCAAGAAGGGCATCATCGCCTCTATGGCTTGAACCATGTGGGGTAACAGGAGAAAGGGAAGATCGTCCAAGATAGGGGGACCTGCCCAGCTAT
The DNA here is from genome assembly GCA_044375675.1 of Alphaproteobacteria bacterium. Lineage (GTDB taxonomy): Bacteria > Pseudomonadota > Alphaproteobacteria > JAJTHO01 > CANGYM01 > CANGYM01. Next base: position 375 of record JBILMD010000020.1, on the reverse strand, counting down.
CTGCAGCATAGAGTTCAGAGGTTATAAGCCTCTTTGAGTCTGGTAATTTTTGTAGTTCTGGATGCGATAATTGATCTGCAAGAGACGGGTAAACAATTAGTGAATTAGAAGCCGAAGTCATGGTTTATAATTTAAAAACATATAATAAACACTATAATAATCCTATTATAGGTTTTGTAAAGACCCCATATCCAACAAAAAATCAAAAATTAGGCGGGAAAACCTTGCCAAACAAAAAGAGTTGTATTAGAACCAGTCACGTAAAAACCTTGCCATAAATAATTATGTGTTGCAGGGTGCTCAGAAAAGGTTTTTATGGGCGCAGGCTACAGCAGTGATTTGACGGACCGAGCGTGGTCGATTATTGAGAAGGAA
>JBILMD010000037.1:0-6275 GCA_044375675.1 Alphaproteobacteria bacterium | reverse complement strand
AAAGAGCCCTAAAAAAAGGGCTATGGATTTGTGGATAAAAACCTACCCCGCCCCCTGCACCTAAAAAAACAAAAAGCGGACATTCCTAAGTTGCTAAAAGCGGACATTTGTAATTTGCTTTGACATACCTATGATTGTATTTTTTGGGTCTCCAACGGCTTTTTTTCAGCTTTTTTTTCAGCGAGATATCCCTGTGTCATAAAGATTTTATAAAAATATCTTGGCACACCCGCGCAAAGTCTATAAAACAAGGCTCTGGTTTCGGGGTGTAGCGCAGCCTGGTAGCGCACTTGGTTTGGGTCCAAGGGGTCGGGAGTTCGAGTCTCTCCACCCCGACCAGTTTTGACACTAAAAAAACAGCTATGACCTCCAAAAAATCCTCTCTTCCCTCTGTTTTTTCTCCATTTTCCTTTTATGGATTTTGGGTGCCGTGGATCATTGCCTTGGGATCTTTGGCCATTTATCTGGCTGTGCCCTTAACCCAAGATGTCACATGGCTGGTGTATTGCGCCCAAAAATGGCTGGCCGGCGGCACCCCCTTTAGTGTTGATTTTGAGGAACTCAATCCCCCCTTTAACGTGGCCCTCTATCTTCCCATGGCATGGCTGGTGAATCACAGCCCGTTTCCTGCGGGGCCCACCGTGTCCGCAGGCGTTTGGGGCATCATGCTGATGTTTTATTTGGGCATCCGCCACCTTCTAAACGTACAAACACACCATAACCCACCCCTTGAAAACGATCGCGCCCATCGCATCCTCACCATGGTGGCCGTGGCCCTGTTTCTGGTGCCCTTTGCCCAGCCAGGACAGCGCGAGCACTTTATGTTGGCTTTCACGCTGCCCTATCTGCTCGCCGCCGCGGGACGGGCAGATGGTCAGCGCCTGCCCATGAAAACCCAAGTTTTTTTAGGGCTATTGGCCGGTCTGGGGTTTATCATTAAACCCTATGCCCTGATCGTTCCCCTGCTGGTGGAGGGCGTGATTGCCCGAAATCAACGGCGATTTTGGGCCCTTTTCAACCCCACATCCTTGGCCATCGGGGCCGTTTGTGTTGTGTATGGACTTTGGATCATCGTTGCGTTTCCGGCCTATATTTCGTTTTATGTCCCCATGGTGGCGGAGGTTTATCGGCCTTTTGGGATTGATAAAGATCGTTTCACGGTCACAGCCTTTTTGTTTTTCATCTTTACGGCTATCATAACCGCTCACAGTTTTCAGGCCGTGAAGCAAAAAACATTCCAATCTCATCATCATGTGTGGATCGCCGCTTGTATCGGTTTTATGATCCTTGTGCTGATGCAGGGGAAATTTTTTCTGTACCATTCTATCCCTTTCTTGGGGGCAGCATTCTTATGTTTGGGAACCTTTGAAAAAATCCCCATGCGGCATGTGCTGCTTTTATTTTTTATAACGACGGCCGCCTATGCCTCTCGTGGCTTTTTTGCTGACTACTTTTCTTGGCAGTCTTTTTCCCATCACATGGGAAAAAGACTGAAAACAGAAACCTCTGTGCGCAATATGCTGGTCCTCAGTCCTAACTACGCCCTTTTGCCTACCTCCCTTTTAGAAAAAAATTCCCTTGTGTATGCCAGTCGATACATGGCCCTATGGTTTGGACCATGGATGCTGGATCTGAATGAAGATCCCAAAAAACAAACGAATAAGAATCTTGCCTACGAGGCCTATTTTCTCAAGGCTATGGGGGAGGATATCCGTCACTACCAACCACAGATTATCTTTTTAGACAGGGATCAGGATGAATCTGTTCTTCGCGAACTCATGAAAAACCCAGATTTTCGGGCCGAATGGGAAAAATTTGTTCCCTTGCCGGTCAATTTAGGGCTTCTTACCAACATGTTTCAAGTGTTTATCCGAAAAGATTTCCCCGAACCGACTCGGGTCACTCGAGTCATTGAGGATGCTGTCAAAGCCGTATCCCTTAACACGCCTGAAGCAACCCCCGAATAAAATCCGGCAGGTTGGTTTGGCGGCTGCGGCGCAGTTTTTCCGCCGTCATAATGGCGCTGATTTGATCCAAACTTTGGTGGATGTCCTGATTCACGATGACATAATCATACTCGGCCCAGTGGCTGATTTCCTGACGGGCCCCTTCCATACGTTTTTGGATGACGTCCAGATCGTCGGTTTGCCTCGTGATCAAACGGCGACCCAGCTCCTCCATGCTTGGGGGCAGGATGAACACGCTGACCATATCTTTGCGGGCCGAGAGTTTAATTTGCTGAGCCCCCTGCCAATCAATATCAAACAACATATCCCCGCCGGCGGCCAAAACGGCCTCCACCGGTGCGCGGGGGGTGCCGTACTGATTGCCAAAAACCGAGGCGTATTCCATCAACGCCTGATTTTGGATCATGGTGGCAAAGGCCTCTTTGGTGACAAAATGATAATCTTTTCCGTCAACTTCCCCCGGGCGATGGGGCCGCGTGGTGGCAGAGATCGACAGCGATAACTGGGTATGACGCTGCAACAGCAGGCGCGACAACGTGGTTTTTCCCGCGCCGGAAGGCGAGGATAAAATCAAAATCAAACCGCGATTGTCCTTATTGCGTCCGTCCATCATTTGGGGATAAAGTGCTATGATCCATAAGGCTCTGTTATGAAGGGCATTGCGCCGTAAATCAATGAAAAAAATCCCCAAAACCATTTGCATCACAGGGGCCAGCAACGGTCTGGGCACGGCCTTGGCCCTCAGCTATGCCCACGCGGGCGTCACCCTGTTTTTAACGGGACGCCATCCCACGCGGCTGGAATCCGTGGCCGATGCCTGCCGCAACCAAGGGGCCACCGTTCACACAAGCGCCGTGGATGTCACAAAAAAAGGCCTGATGCAGGCATGGGCCGCCGACGTTCTGGGCCACGGCACGCCAGATCTGATCATCGCCAACGCCGGCATATCCGGCGGCACCGCTGAGGGTAGTGAATCTTTAGAGCAAATGGAATCCATGGTGTTCACCAACATCCTCGGGGTGTTTTACACCATTGAACCTTTTTTACCGGCCCTAAAAGCCCAGCGTTCTGGGCAGATTGCCATCATCAGCTCTTTGGCAGGGTATCGGGGGTTTCCCGGGGCGCCCGCTTATTGCGCCACCAAGGCCGCCGTGAAAAGTTACGGCGAATCCCTGCGATCTCTGCTGGGGGCAGAGGGGATTGCCGTCACCACCATTTGCCCGGGCTATATCCAAACCCAAATGACACAGGCCAACGATTTTCCCATGCCCATGATGTGGTCCGCCCAAAAAGCCGCCGCCGTGATCAAAGAATCCCTGCGGAAAAACCCTGCCCGTCTGTCGTTTCCATGGCCCATGACGTTTTTGGTCTGGCTGTTTATGGTGTTGCCGGCGCGGTGGGTGGATGGTCTGCTGCGGCGTTTGCCCCGAAAACAGGCTTTGCCCACCGATGATTGATGTTTTGAATGCCGTTTTGCCGGTTTTTATGCTGATCCTGTTGGGATATGGCCTGAAAACCTATGCTTTTATTCCCAAAACAGGGTGGGAGGGGTTGGAACGTCTGACCTATTACCTGTTCCTGCCCGCCCTGTTGTTTCAAAATTTTGCGCAGCAAACCCCATCCGATGGGCAGTTTTTAAAAATGACTACCCTCATTCTTTTGCTGATGTTTGCGGCGGTGACGGTGGTGGCCTTTGTTGTGGGGCGCCAGATGCTGACGTTGGATAACAAAACTTTTGCGTCGTTTTTTCAGGGCAGCGTCCGGTTTAACAATTATATTGGTCTGTCGTTGGTCAGCACGCTGTTTGGGAAAGAGGGCATCACGGCCTATGGCGTCATGATTTTGGTGGCCATTCCGCTGGCCAATTTTTTAACGCTGTCGGTGATGGCCCATTACGCGCACGAGGATGCCTTTTCCCTAAAGCGCGTTTTGTACCGCACAGCCTTCAACCCTTTGGTGTTGGCAACGGTGGCGGGGTTTGGTGTGTCGTTGATCCCGCTGTCGTTTCCTTTGGGGGCCTCGCTGATCAAAACATTATCGGCGGCGGCCTTGCCCGGGGGTGTTTTGGGCATTGGGGCGGCCCTGTCCATTGCCCATTTGAAAAACTGCCAGAGCGCCGTTGCGGGCAGCTGCCTCATCAAGCTGATCATTTTCCCCGCCCTTGTTTTGGCGGTTATGCCTTTTTATGATGTGCCGTCCCCTTGGGGGCAGGTGCTGCTGATTTTCGCCGCCACCCCGTGCGCCACGTCGTGCTATATTCTCTCCAAACAGATGAACGCCAACGCCGATGCCATGGCCAGCATCTCTGCCGTGATGACCTTGGCCTCGGCAATCACAATGACGCTTTGGATCTATGGGATAACGGTATGACGCGGTTGAACAATCTAAGAGAACACTTAAAAAACAACAATCTTGACGGATTTTTCGTGCCGCGCACCGATGCGTATCAGAACGAATACCTCTCCCCCGATCAGGAACGTTTGGCTTGGCTGACCGGCTTTACAGGGTCGGCCGGTATGGCCATAATTCTGCAAGACACCGCCGCGCTGTTTGTGGATGGCCGGTATATCACGCAGGCCGCCGCTGAGGTCAGTCCTGATTACACCGTCCACCTGATTCCCGATGCCCCCGCCGCCGCATGGCTGAATGTCCACGCCAAAGGCAAAACCCTTGGCTTTGATCCCTGGCTGCACACGGAAAAACACATCGCCGCGTATCAACGGGCCTGTCCCGACGTGACGTTTTTGGCCGTGGCCCAAAACCCCATTGATGCTTTGTGGCACGATCGCCCCCTGCCCCCGACGCCGCCGGCGTGGATTCATCCCGACGTTTATGCGGGGCAATCGTGGATGGATAAGGTCGCCCAGCTACGCCAAACCCTGAGGGCGCAAAACGCCGATGCCCTGCTGCTGACGGATGCCGCCAGCGTGTGTTGGCTATTAAACCTGCGCGGTGGGGATATTCCCCACACCCCTTTGTTGCTGGCGTATCTTTGGATCAGCGCAACCGAGATGATCCTGTTCACCCATCCCGACAAAATTCCCGATTCGGTCCACCGCGAACGACCCAATGTGATCGTGATGCCCACCGAAACCATCCTAGATGCGTTATTACGCGATCGATCATTTTTGACACCGTCACCCAACGGGGACATTTCTGAAACAATTTTGCACGGACGACCAAGTTCGACCATGCCCACAACCCAAGGATTTTCCGAGGCTTTGGCAGCCCCCCCCGCCCTTACTCTTTACGATGACACCGAATGTCCCTTGGCCCTTTCTCAGGCCTTGATCCACAAAAAAGCCTTCCCCAATCCCTGCCAATTGCCTAAGGCGATGAAGAATTCTACCGAACAAAACGGCATGCGGGCTGCCCATCGGCGCGATGGGGCCGCCGTCACCCGCGCGTTGACGTGGCTGAAAACGGCCCCCCACCCCATCACAGAGCGGGATATCGAAAACCAGTTTTTGGCCCAGCGGCAAAAGGAAGCCCTGTTCCACGATCTCAGCTTTCCCACCATTGCCGGTGCCGGTCCCAATGGGGCCATCATTCATTACCGCGCCACGGACCAAAGCTGCCGCACCCTAAACCCTGATGGCGAGTTGGTGCTGATTGACAGCGGGGCGCAATATCATGATGGCACCACGGACATTACCCGCACGGTGTGGGTGGGCCCCTCCCCTGCCCCTGCAGAAATCCGGCGGCTGTATACCCTGGTCCTGATCGGGCACATCCGCGTGGCCACCGCACGGTTTCCGGTGGGCACCACGGGGGCGCAGCTGGATAGTCTGGCGCGGGATGCGTTGTGGCGGGCGGGATTGGATTACCGTCACGGCACGGGGCACGGCGTCGGCGCGTTCCTGTCCGTACACGAAGGGCCCTGTGGCATCGGCAGCCGTTATCACACCACCCCCCTGCAGGCGGGCATGATTGTGTCCAATGAACCAGGGTATTACCGCCCGGGGGCCTTTGGCATTCGTCTGGAAAACCTGCTGCTGGTAAGGGACGACCTGCCCCCACCGCAGGGCGCCGAAATCCCCCTGCTGGGCTTTGAAACCCTGACCCGCGTCCCCTTCGCGTTGACCCTGATCGACCGTGATCTCTTGGGGGAAGAGGGGTGGGGGTGGGTGATGAAAAACAATGAACAATCGTAACCGCTCACCTCTGAAATTTTTTTGAAATTTTTTTCTGTCAAAGCAAATTACAAATGTCCGCTTTTAGCAACTTAGGAATGTCCGCTTTTTGTTTTTTTAGGTGCAGGGGGCGGGGTAGGTTTTTATCCACAAATCCATAGCCCTTTTTTTAGGG
>JBILMD010000019.1:0-24396 GCA_044375675.1 Alphaproteobacteria bacterium | reverse complement strand
ATAATTATCAAAAAAAACTCAAAGCTCTCAAATTCCAAACCCCCTACGATTTCCTCTTGCTTTCCTATCAAAATCAGCCACACTTATTTAAGGATAATCCTAACCATAAGTTAGTGGGACTTAACATGTAATTCTAGCATGGCTGCTCTTTTAAATCTTAAGAAAATACATACAGATCAAAAAAAACCTGAAATATCAGGATTTTATCCCGTTCTAACGATTGGATCTTGTAAGCGTTTTCTTATTATTGCAGATAGCGTAGATGTGATAAAAACAGCCTTATCTTGTGGTCAACAGGGCCAATTTAACCAAGACTCTCTAATCTCTGCGCCAATGACATCATTGCCTTCCGCTAGTAGAGCTGGGATTAGCGGAGACGCTCAACAAATAATTTCGGATGATACTTATGGATTTTATGAGGGAGATAGAGCTTTGTATTTTTTGTTATCAGTTGCTTGTGGACTTGAAAATTTGTCTCGTCTTGGGGAGCCTGAGATATTTACAACATTTCGAACGGCTTGGTTAAAATATGAACAAAGGCATCCTGGGTATGCAGAAAAAATTGCAGCGGAAATGTCGTATGTTCTTAAGAAAACATCTGAAATTCGCAAAACATCTCTAAATGGAGTAAGAAGGCTCTCACCATATAGCGTAATAAAGGATTTATTTAGTTATAAAATGTCTGACGAGCTTTCTATAATAATTAATTTAGGTCAGCCACCAGATGAATGTCTTAAAGTTATTGCAGGTATTTTCTCTTCGATAAAACGTTCATGTAAAGTAAATCTAGTTTTAGACTTGGAAAAGAATCAAGAAAAAGACGTCAATGTTTTTTTAGATGCTGTAATTAAGTTTCAAAAAAAACGAGAAACAATTTTAGATGTTAAATTATTGAGTGATTTTTTTTTAAACCCCACCCCATTTGTAATCACCTTTCTTGATGATATTAGGATTGAATCGGAAAAAATTTTGTATTTAGGAAAAAGTCCAATCCATAATCTTTCAGTGCCAGAGAGTTCGATAGTATACTTTATGGATGATTTAATGAAAAAAATGAGGGAACTTGATGAAGTTAACAAATGCTTGCTTGATAATGCTCGGCAAAAGTTGGGCGCAGCTGTTGGGGAATTTTACAGTTTAAATCAATTTTTTAAAAACACCACCCGCCAATAACCCCAACCCCATAAATTCCCTAAAAAACCTTGGTTGCGGGGGCCAGATTTGAACTGACGACCTTCAGGTTATGAGCCTGACGAGCTACCGGGCTGCTCCACCCCGCGTCATGGGTAAGGGGCGTTTTTTAGGGCATTCTCAAACCATTGTCAATGGCCTTATGCAGCACGAAAAAAACGCTCCGCAGCCCTGACAAAAGGGCGCGACAAAGCCCCTTGCGCTTTGTGTGGCTTTGGACTACACAAGGCTAAGAAGAAACAGCTTGCGGTTTTTCCATGCCCACCCTGACCATTGATGAAAAAACCTTAGAGGTCCCTGCGGGTGTGACGGTGCTTCAGGCATGCGAACTGGCCGGCGTTGAAATTCCCCGTTTTTGTTACCACGACCGTCTGAAAATCGCCGGAAACTGCCGCATGTGTCTGGTGGATATGGAAAAAGCGCCAAAGCCCATTGCCTCGTGCGCCATGCCCGCGGCCGAGGGGATGGTCATTCACACCAACAATGATCGCGTTCAAAAAGCCCGTCGCGGCGCCATGGAATTTTTGCTGATCAACCACCCCCTGGATTGCCCCATCTGTGATCAGGGCGGTGAATGCGATCTGCAGGACCAAGCCATGGGATATGGCATGGACAAAAGCCGCTATCACGAAGACAAACGGGCCGTTTCTGAAAAAGACATGGGCCCCCTGATCAAAACCGTGATGACGCGGTGTATTCACTGCACGCGGTGTGTGCGCTTTGCTGAGGATATTGCGGGCGTACCCGCCTTGGGCGCGGTTGGGCGCGGCGAATCCATGGAAATCACCACGCTGGGCAAACCCGTGGCCAGCGAGCTGTCCGGCAACATCATTGATTTGTGTCCCGTGGGGGCCTTGACCAGCAAGCCCTATGCGTTTCACGCCCGTCCGTGGGAATTGGACAAAACGGAATCCATCGACGTTTTGGATGCCGTGGGCAGCAACATCCGTATTGATGTGCGGGGGTCAGAGGTTTTGCGGATCCTGCCCCGTCTGAACGAAGACATCAACGAAGAATGGATCGGCGATAAAACCCGCTATGCCTGTGACGGCCTGAAATATCAACGTCTGGACCGTCCCTATATCCGCCAGCAAGGCGACTTGAAAGAGGCCTCTTGGGACCAAGCCCTGCGGGCCACCGCGGACCGCTTTGCCCAGCCCCAGACCGTGGCCGCCGTAGGGGGGCCTTTGGCGGATTTGGAATCGGTGTTTGTTTTCAAAACCCTTTTGGATGCCGCCGGTGTTGTCCATTATGATGGGGCAGCGGGGGGCGTGTTTCCCCGCGATGTGCGATCTCGCTATCTGCTGAACACCACCATTGCGGGGCTGGAATCGGTGGATGCCCTGTTGCTGGTGGGGGTGAATCCCCGCTGGGAAGCCCCCCTCATCAACGCCCGCATTCGCAAACGGTATTTGCAAAATGGCCTGCCCGTGGGGGTTGTGGGGGATGCGGTGGATTTGACCTATCCCTATCACGATTTGGGCAACACGCCGGATGCGCTGCGCACCTTGGCCAAAGGGGCAGGGGATTTTGGGGCCATCCTGAAAAAAGCCCAGCGTCCCGCCCTGATTCTGGGCGCATCGGTTTTGGCCCGCCCCGATGGGGAGGCTCTGTACGCCTACGCCGCCGATCTGGCAGAGCAATTGGGCATGATTGCGCCGGATTTTAATGGATTTAACGTGTTGCACCATGCTGTGGGCACGGTGGCGTCTTTGGATTTGGGGTTTGTGGCACAGGGGGGCGCACAGGCCCTGTTTGACGCCGTTCGCGCCGGCAGTATCACCACGTTGTACCTTTACGGGGCGGATGATGTGCCCACGGATGTTTTGGAAAAGGCCTTTGTGATTTATCAGGGGCATCACGGGGACAAGGCCGCCCATTATGCCGACATTATTTTGCCCGGCGCGGCCTATACGGAAAAGCAGGCCCTGTACGTCAACACCGAGGGCCGCATCCAAGAGGCCCTGCCCGCCGTGACGCCCCCCCACTTGGCCAAAGAGGATTGGAAAATTTTCCGCGCCCTTGCCGATCACGTGTCTGGTGTGTCCCTGACGTATCGCACGCTGGATGATGTGCGCTCGGCCATGGTTCAGGTGTATCCGTTTCTGTCGCTGCGGGATCAGTGTCCGGCGCCGTCGTGGACCCGTTTTCCCCAAAGCCCCAAGACGCTGGAGAAGGATCCGCTGGTATCCCCTGTCACCAACTTTTACCAGACCGATCCCATTTCGCGGGCGTCCAAAACCATGGCGGAATGCGCTCGTGTGTTTGTTTATGGTGCCGAGAAAAAAACCCAAGATCAAGCGGCGGTGGCTTAGTGTTTGATAATCCGCTTTTCTGGGATGTTTTGTACATGGTCCTTGGGGCCTTGGCCATTACGGTGCCATTGCTGGTGGCGGTGGCGTATTTGACATATTTCGAAAGAAAAGTTATCGGGGCGATGCAGCTGCGCAAGGGCCCCAACGTGGTGGGTCCGTTTGGCTTGCTGCAACCCTTGGCTGATGGATTAAAATTGTTCACCAAGGAAACCATTTTCCCCAGCGGGGCCAATCGCTGGCTGTTTATCGGGGCCCCCATGCTGACGTTTGTTTTGGCGTTGGTGGCGTGGGCGGTGGTGCCTTTTGGCATGACGGATGACGGAAAGCCCTTGGTTCTGGCCAACATCAATGTGGGTATTTTGTATCTGTTTGCCATTTCCTCGCTGGGGGTGTACGGGATTATTGTGGCGGGGTGGGCCAGCAATTCAAAGTATGCGTTTTTGGGGGCCATGCGCTCCGCCGCGCAGATGGTCAGCTACGAAGTGTCCATGGGCTTTGTCATTGTCACGGTCCTGCTCATGGTGGGGTCCATGAATGTGACGGACATTGTGCTGGCCCAAAAGGACGGCTGGTTCATGATCCCCCTGTTTCCCATGTTTATCGTGTTTTTTATTTCCACGCTGGCGGAAACCAACCGCGCCCCCTTTGATTTGCCAGAGGGAGAATCGGAACTGGTGGCCGGTTATTTTGTTGAGTATTCCTCCATGAGCTTTGCCCTGTTTTTTCTGGGCGAATACGCCAACATGATCCTGATGGCGGGCATGACCACGATTTTGTTTATGGGCGGCTGGCTGCCGCCGCTGGATATTCCCCTGCTGACGGCCATTCCTGGGATTGTTTGGTTCGTGCTAAAAATTATATTTATCCTGTTTTGTTTTATCTGGGTGCGTGCTACGTTCCCACGCTATCGTTATGATCAGTTGATGCGTTTGGGGTGGAAGGTTTTTCTTCCCCTCAGTCTGGTGATGGTGATTGTGACGGCCGCGTATCGTCTTTTAACAGTATAGGAACAGGGTCACATGGATCTTTTAACTGCTCTCTGGATGGGTAAGGCCGTTTGGGTTTGGTGTGTGTTTTTTGCGGTTGTTCTGGGCCTGTTGGTGTTTGACTTGGGGTTTTTGAACAAAAAAGACCATGATATTGGGGTTCGGGAAAGTTTGGGCCTCAGTGCCTTTTATATCATTCTGGCGCTGTGTTTTGGTGGCTGGGTGTGGTTTGAATTTGGCCCCCAAGCGGGCAAGGAATACCTGACGGGGTTTTTGATCGAAAAAACCTTGGCGCTGGATAACATTTTTGTCATTTCCATGATTTTCAGCTTTTTTGCCATCCCCCGAAAATACCAGCATCGGGTTTTGGTGTGGGGGATTTTGGGGGTGGTGATCCTGCGGGGCATTATGATTGGCGTCGGGGCCGCCTTGGTGGCGCGGTTTGAATGGATTTTGCTGATTTTTGCCGTCTTTTTGGTGGGAACGGGGATCAAGATGCTGTTTGCTAAGGAAAAACAGCCGGATTTGTCGGATAATATCTTGCTAAAATGGCTCAGAAACCATCTGCCTGTGACCAACACGCTGCATGGCCACAGTTTTTTTGTCAAATTGCCCGATCCCGACAATCCAAACAAAAAAAAGCGGTTTGTGACGCCGCTGTTTTTGGCCCTGATTTTGGTGGAATTTGCCGATGTGATTTTTGCCGTGGACAGCATTCCCGCCATTTTCGCCATCACCAAAGACCCCTATATCGTATATACCAGCAACATTTTTGCCATTTTGGGGCTGCGGGCGCTGTATTTTGCCTTGGCCGCCATCATTCACCGGTTCCATTATCTGAAATACAGTTTGGCGGTGGTGTTGGTTTTCATCGGGGGCAAAGTTCTGGTCGCCGATATGTTGGGCATTGAAAAAGTGCCGGCCGTCATCAGCTTGGGCGTTACGATTCTTTTACTGGCTTCGGGTATTCTGTATTCTTTATGGAAGAGTCGGGATCAGGAAGTAGGTAACAGGTAACAGGGAACAGGGAACAGGGAATCATATTCTCCCTCGGGCAGGCCCTGAAAAAAGTTGTGACTTTTGTCGCAAATTTTATTATAATCGGCCTGTAAGGATTCTGCATGACAACACGATTCGGCTTTTTGCGGCGTGTGTGGGCTCTGGCGTTGTGCGCTTGGGTGATGATGATGCTGGGCGGGCAGGGGGCTTGGGCCATGTCGTGCCCTCAGGCGGCAGAAATTGTAGATGCCATGTTCAGCACGGGGGCAGGGGCGGGCAGAAATGGGATTCCCTCAGATTACAAACCCCCATGCCGGTTACCTGCTGGCAGGATTATTGCCATTCAAGCCACCGAAAGTGGTCCCAATGGAGGGGCTGGAACAACCTCTGCTGGTGGCGCCAAAGGCTGCGGCCAGTTAATCGGTAAGAGCAACCCAAATTTTAAGATAGGATCAAAAACCCTACGTTATGACTTAGAGGGTAATAACATTCATAATCTTTTGCGGGGTGCAGAATATCTTTGCTATTTGCAAGATTATTTAAATCTGTACCTAGGGCCAAGTCAAGATCGATGCGATCTTGTAGCCGCCGCTTATAATGCGGGTGAAGGTGTGGTGCAGGGTGGTATACGATTAACCAAAGCTCGCGGAAAACCACTGACGATTGAAAACGTTTTGGCGGCGGGTGTACCGTTGTATCCTGATGTTTACCTTGACCCTCAAGCCAAAATACAAGAGGCCCTCGTCCATGCAGGATGCACATGTGGGGGGGATCTTCAAAAAAAATATGCCGCTGGTCGTTTTTGCAGTTCCAAAGGCGGCGGCATCGCCTCCGCCAGTGCGGATGCCGTTTTGGCACTGGATAAAATTAACGATGTGGGCACGGGCGTGATTCAAGCCTTGGCCAAGGTGATTGAAACGGCTGTGGTTCTGTTTGACGATCATTTGGGCCCTGGGCTGCTGAGCGTGGTGATGGTGATCTACAGCATCATGGCGTTGTGGGCCATTGCTAAGCTGCTGATGCCCTTTGGCCGCCCGGGCAATGCGGGCCAGACCATGAACGGCCTGTTGACGTTAACTGGAACGGTGGGGATTGTGGCGTTGATGCTGAGCAATCTCAGTTTGCTGACGTCTCTGGTGTTTTTTCCCATCATGAGCCTGATGACAGAGCTGGGTGACCTCAGCACCGGCAGTTTTCAAAGCACCGCCACCATATCGTCCGAATGCAAGACGGCCCAGGGCCAATCCATGTCGGGCGATGCCGGCAAAAACGCCAAACTGCTGGCCACCCGCATGACCTGTACCGTGGATCAGGCCATGCAACCCTTAAAACAAACCGTGCGCATATCCATGGCGAGTTTGAAGCGGTTGGAAAATCTGAATTTAGGCCCTCTTAGTATTATACCTGCTGTTGATTCGGGGGCTAAGCTTATGGTCCTCATTAGCGCCGTCCCCTTGGCGGTGATGTCGGCCACGGCCATTTTTGGGATTATTGCCACCACGGCGCAGGCCTTTTGGAAAATTGCGTTTGAGTTTTTTAAACTGGCCCCTGCTGTGGCGGCCTTTGCCTTTCGCCCCACGCGTGGGGTTTTCGCCACCAGTGTTAAGGGGTGGATCAGCCCCATCATGATTTTTGCCGTGACCTATAGCATGCTGGGATTGTCATCAAACATTGTGTGTAATCTTGAGGTTGCCAAAACCTCCTCAGGCCCCGTGACCCTTTGCAATGATTCCGAAGGGTACGTTCAGGGCATCGCCAAAGCCCCCTATGATTTACAGGCCGAATTTCGTGACCAAAAAGAGGGAGAAGCCGTTTTCCCCATGATCACCAAAAGCATCTGGATCAGCTTGGCGTTTTTCACCCTCTTCATCAACAGCTCGCTGCGCTTGGCCGCGAAGATGGACTGGGTGGGCGGCGGTGGTCTGGCCGATGGATTGCAAAAACTGGTCAGCAACACCCTGGGCAATGTGGATCATTACAAAGCCGCCGGTGGTAAAACCGTGGGCACAGCCATCGATGTGGGCCAAAAAGCCTGGATGGAATCCGGTGAAAAGCCCAAAAAAGACAAAAAAGACGACAAAGAAAAACCCAAAGAGGGTTCTGAGGCCAAGTCCGATCCACAGAATGCCAACAATACGGGCCAACAGACCCAAGCCACCAATCAAGGGAGTGGGAGGGCGAACACTATAAATACCTTTGAGAGACAGCCTGAGGGCAGCAGGCAGAGGACCCCCGTATCATGACCCGCATCCCCCTGATCATCGTGATGCTGCTGGGCCTGTTGTGGGGGCAGGGGGCCCATGCGCTGACGTTGGATACTGGGGCATCACCGCCGGAGGATCCTTTTGCCACCCCAACCCCGACCCCGAACCCAGATCAGATTATCAAGGATGCTTTGAAACAACCATCTTCGCTACCAGAGGGTTTCGAAAAAGCCATTCAGGGCAACCTCGATCAAAAACGTCTGGCGGAAACCTGCCAGACCTTTGAAAGCATTCAGGGCGATGTCACCGGCAACAATCCGGCGGCCAGTTTGACCCAGAATTTCCTGCGGGCCTTTGCGGCCCTGCAAAAGGCCTTTAATGCCAAAATTGCCGATGCGGCCGTGGGGTTGGGGTTGATTTTGTTGGTGCTGTTTTCGCTGTTTTATGTTCTGCGGATGCTGTTTCCCTTTACCCCGTATGGTCAGATTGCCGATACCTATAACCAGATTTTCAATCTGTGGGGGGTGGCCATTGTGGTGTTTTTGATTGTTATGAACCCTAACTTTATTCCCAACAATGTGGTGTATCCGATTTTCAAAAGTTTGATTAACGCCAATTTCAGCTTGCTGCAGGTGTCATCCACCTTGGCCAACGACGCAACAGAGGGCAAAGCCAAAACAGACCCCAGCTGCTTAGGAAACTCGGGGGGCAGTGACCCGCTAGAGCGCATCATTCGCGGCATTGTCGAGCAAACCACCTACGCCCAGGGCGTCAGCATGAACAACCTGTGCATCAGCATGAGCATCCTCGGCTTCGCCAACCCCGAAAACCGCGACCGGTGTTTCGAGGCCAACAAACAACAGGAAATCCAAGCCTGTAAAAAATCGGGTTTTGGTGAGAGCGTATCCTGTGGCCTGCAGATAACGGGTCAATTTATAGGGGGATTTTTTAGCGGCACGTTGAAGGTTCTGGTGGCGCTCGGGGATCTGGCAAAAAATAAATTTTCGGGGGATAACGATGCCGAGGGTTTGTTTAACCTCATCATCGCCATGATTTTTGGGTTTGGCCTGTTTATGATTGCGCTGTATAAATATCTGATGATCGGCCTTTATATGCTCGAGGCCGCCATGCTGCCCTTTATCCTGTCAGCATTCTGGAGTTTGATTATGATCATCGGCATCATTCCCGCGGGGCGAGAGGTCATCAAAACCGCCTTTTTTGCCGTCCTGCAGGGGGGGGCCACCATTATCTTTCTGGGGATTGGCCTATCCGTCATCGCCGCCATGGATTCATATGTCTGGTATCAATTTACCAAAGATCCCAATTTGATCCAATCAACGTTGGTGACCCCCAAAAACTTTATGTACGCATGGCCCCTGTGGATGATTTTGATCACCAGTTTTGCCGGCATAAACGCCCTGAAACAGGCGCGGTCCATGGCGGAATCGGTGTTTAAAACGGGCCTGAGTTTAGAAATCGCCGACAGCCTGTTTAATACCTTTAAGGGGATGGTGTATTTTGCCATGGATGTTGTGGGTGATCTGGCCCTTGCTGGGGGTTTTAGCAAAGTGCGCCGCGTGGTGCTGCGCTGATGCACCTGATCTATTGTCCCTGCCCTGATGCCGACGTGGCGGAGGCTTTGGCCCGCGGGCTTTTGGAGCAGCGCTTGGCCGTGTGCGTGAACATCATCCCCGCCGTCACATCCCTGTTTGTGTGGGACGGTCAGATTGTTCAGGAAACCGAGGTGGTGATGGTGGTGAAAACCCTCACCCCCCAAGAGGCCTCGGATAGCCTCGCCCAAAATCATCCCTATGACGTGCCCGCCATTATTGCCATCCCTGCGGATGCCAATGCGGCCTTTCAAGCGTGGGCGCAGGGGGTATGAGCATCGAAACCCTGCCCCCCCTGCGGGACATAGTGGCGCAGCATGATTTGGTGGCGAAAAAGCGGCATGGGCAAAATTTTTTGTTTGATTTTAATGTGTTAAAAAAAATTGTGCGCTTTTCAGGTGCAGCAAAACAGGATACTGTGGTGGAAATCGGCCCGGGCCCAGGGGGCCTGACCCGCGCCCTGTTTTTAGAGGGCTATCAAAACGTCATCGTCATTGAAAAAGACCCCCAGTTTTTGGGTGTTTTGCAGGATATTCAGGCCGTGGCCCCCCTGCACATTGTGATGCAAGATGCCCTGAGCGTGGATTTTTCCCAGTTGGGGCAGGGGCCGCGCCACATCATCGCCAATCTGCCCTATAACATCAGCACGCCCTTACTCACCCGTTTTCTGAATGCCAAGGACGACATCGCCAGCATCACCGTTTTGCTGCAAAAGGAAGTCAGCGAACGTATGGCGGCGGGGCATGGCAGCAAAGTTTACGGACGCCTCAGCATCTTGGCGCAGGCCCTCTGCGATGTGGCCCTCGGCCCCATTGTATCAGGACAGGCCTTTGTGCCCCCGCCCAAAGTCACATCACAGGTCATTCGCCTGATCCCCAAACCCACCACCGTGTGCGTAAAAACGCTGCAGCACGTCACGGCGGTGGCGTTTCAGGCGCGGCGGAAAATGATCCAAAGCACCCTGATGAAGGCCCTGCCCCTGACCTCAGAGGACCTAGAGGCCCTCAATATCACCCCCTGCCACAGGCCAGAGCAGATTCCCGTTCCCACATTTGTGGCGTTGGCCCAACTTTTGCAACCGCGTTTACATTTGGGCAATCTTTCTTTGTCATAAATTTTTATAAGACGGTTTTAAAAAAAAAGCATAACACGATGACAAACCTTCGCAGTAGCGTACAAACGGGCTTGCAGCAATCCTTGGTGATGACGCCCAAGCTGCAACAGGCCATAAAATTGTTACAGTTATCGTCCGTGGAGATTTCCGCGGAAATTGGCCCCTACCTTTTGGAAAATCCCCTTTTAGAGCTGGATGATGGCCTCTCTGAAGGGACCAAGGCGCCCTCAGCCGAGGACCCCAACGATCTGGACATCAGTGATCAGGATTTTTGGGATCCCAGTTCGGATTTATCCTGCATCGACTTACCCCACGCAGACACCGATCACGACGTGCTGCTGGATCGGGGCGAAGACGAGGGCCTGCGCTCCTACATCACGCGCCATATCGGTTTGTTGTTTTCCCACCCGGGGGATATTCTGATTGCCCTGCGGTTGCTGGATGGGTTGGATGCCTCGGGTTATCTGGTGGACGATACGGCGGACATTGCCCAGCAACTGGGGGCCGCGCCAGAGGATGTTTTGCATGTCCTAGAGATTTTGCAAACCCTAGAGCCCGCAGGATTGTTTGCCAGAACGCTGGCGGAATGCCTCAGCCTGCAGCTGCGCGATCGCAACCGTCTGGACCCCCAAATGGAAATGTTGATGGATCATCTGGATGATCTGGGGGGCCAGCACTATGACAAACTCATGTCATGGTGCCAAGTGACGCGGGACGAGCTCAAGGCCATGGTCACGGAAATTAAAAGTCTGAATCCCCGCCCGGGCACCCGTTTTCTCAGCGAACGCGCCGAAACCATGATCCCCGATGTTCTGGCAAAAAAGGACGCGGCGGGCCTGTGGCAGGTTCAATTGAATCCGGTGGCCTTTCCCAAAATTACCTTTCAACAGGCGGTGTATGATGATTTGAAACATCGTTTGCAGCGGAAAGAAGACAAAGCCTACCTCACCCAAAGCCGCAGCAACGCCGACTGGCTGCTGCGGGCCCTGCAACAGCGGGCCGAATCGATTTTTAAGGTCGCATCAGAAATCGTGCAGCAGCAACAGGCCTTTTTAAACCACGGGATTGTGTATCTAAAACCCATGGTTTTGCGAGATGTGGCGGAAAAAACGGGCCTGCACGAAAGCACCATCAGCCGCGTCACCACCCAAAAATTTATGGTCACCCCGCGGGGAACCTTTGAAATGAAATACTTTTTTGGCCAAGGCATTGCGAATGCCATCGGCACGACCTATAGCGCGAAATATATCAAAGAGCGCATCGCCCATCACATCGGCCGCGAAACCGAGCGTACTGTCCTTTCCGACGATGCGCTGGTGGAGGCCCTGAAACAGGAAGGCATCGAAGCCGCCCGCCGCACCGTGGCCAAATACCGCGAGGCCATGAACATCCCCTCATCCGCCCAACGTCGTCGTGGGCTGAAGGCGGCGCTTTAGGAAAACCCCCTACCCCAAAAACCCTGTCTTTGCCAAACTTTCCTGATATTCCATCATCGGGTCCGAATCATCCACAATCCCGCAGCCGGTGTGAAGGTGCAAGGTGTCCTTTGCCCAAACCAATGTGCGAATCAACACATTAAATTGCATGGTCCCCGTGGCGCTGATGTACCCCATGGACCCGCAGAACGGCCCCCGCGCCATGGGTTCGATACGCGTGATTTCGTCAATGGCCTTGATTTTTGGGGCGCCCGTGACGGACCCGCTGGGAAACAGGGTTTTCAGGATGGTTTGGGGGGATGTGTTTTCGTAAACCTTGCCCCGCAGCGTGCTGGTCATCTGATGGACATAGGAATAGGATTCCACCGACCACAACTGGGGCACCGTTACACTGCCCGCGTAACACAGCTTGGCCATATCATGACGCATCAAATCCACGATCATCAGGTTTTCGGCGCGGTCTTTTTCGCTGGTTTGCAGGTGGGTTTTTAATCGTTCATCGTTGATCGGGTTTTCCCTGTCACGGGGGCGCGTGCCCTTCATGGGGCGCAGGGTCAAATCGTTTTGGGGGCTCAGGTGAAAAAACAGCTCGGGCGATAACGACAGCAAAACCGCATCCCCCATATCCAAAAACCCGCCGTAGGGGGCAGGGTGCCGCTGGTTTAAATGCTGATAAAGGGGGACCAAATCCTTTTGGGGATAGGGGCCCATAAACATTTGGGCGATGTTCACCTGATACACGGTGCCGGCGGCGATGCTGGCGCGGGCTTCTTCCACCATGGCGATGTAGGCCTCTGGCGATAAACAGGGCGTTAAAACCGGCGGAGCAGGGCAGGGGTCCTGTTTCACCAAGGTCGCCTGCTGGTATGCGTCTTCCACAGCCCTCAGGCGGTTTTGGGCGGTTTTTTCCCATGCCCTTGGCGTTGTTTCCGGACACCCGTTGGCCATGGCTATGGCCTGTTTGTTTTCGTGATCCAGCGCCACCACCGCCGGATAATACCCCATCCACGCCATGGGATAGGGGGCATAGGGGGGGTGAGGCTTGATGGATTGCCGCTCTAGCCCATGCAGCATCTCGTACCCCCAAAAGCCCATCCAGCCAGTTTGAAAGGGGGGCAGGTCATCCTGATGGATCAGAGCAGGGCAGGGGGATCCCATATCCCAAAGGTCATCGGGGGCCGGCAGGGCATTGTGCCGAATCACCCTGTCAGGGGCAAACCCCAGATAGGTATAGCGCCCTGTATCCTGCAGCACGCAAATGCCGCCGGCCAATGGCATCACAGGGCCAACATAGGGCAGGCAGGACGTTAAAACGGAAAACACAGGGGCAAAACCAGCGGGATGGGACACGGGCGCCCATCATACCCGATTATTGGGGAAAACGAATGACTTTCAAACCGCGTTGTTGGCGTTGACTCAGAACGTCATAACGACGGGCCCGCTCTGCAGAGGCCACACGTTCGTAAATCCCCTGCACTGCAGGGGATGAAGAAACACGCGTAACAGATGTTGACGACGTAGGCTCGCCCCGTTGTTTGCGCCAAGCCGTCAGGATGCGTTTTTTATAAATCATCTGCCGCTCTGGTGTTGCGGAATGATAATGCGCAATGGCCCGCGCCCATGTTTTGTGACGGGCCTTCAACTCTTGCAAAAACTGCGCGGAATAGCGGACGTTGGCCTTTGGATCAAACCCTTCCTCCAGCGAAGAAAACGCTTTGGGGTGATGTTTCAGATTGATCTGCATGCACCCGATGTCGATGCTTTTTTTGCCTTGCTTTCGGAATTTTTCAACGGCGGCAATGGCTTGCTGCTTGCTGTCATAATAATGACCAGCCCCCTCAACGTTCAGGGTCCATGGCCACCCTTCTGTTTTTCCATTCAAATAACGGCCTGATTCTGTGGCGGAAATGGCATCCAGCAGCTGATAGGGCATCCCATACTGAACCTCAACCTGACGAATGGCGTCAGAACACACACCGGCCCACGCCTTTCCCCCAGCCATCAGGCCCAACAGCAAAAGACAAGCCACGATCCGAAAAGACTTCATGACAAAAGAACGTGTTTTCTGAGGGTTAAGTTTAGACCGCAAACAATGAATAAACCGTAAAAAATAAACAATAAAAATCATTATATCATCATTTGCTTTTCATGTCGATTCTGTTTATGACAGAAGCCATACTCTTTTTTGGATGGGTGGCAGAGTGGTCGAATGCGCCGGTCTCGAAAACCGGTATAGCGGCAACGTTATCGTGGGTTCAAATCCCACCCCATCCGCCAGATAAATCAAAGAGTTATTGATAAAAAATTTCGGCCAAAATCACCCCCTATTTTTCGCCTTGGCACACTGGCGGCACATTTTTTAAAAATAAGCCACAAAAACCCACAGCAAGACTTTTGTCCTTTGGCCATGACGTTTTTGGTGTTTTCGCGCGTCGATTGTGCCTTTAGTGTGCATTTTGGCTTTTTCATTTTAATTCACCATTGTTTTTAAAATGGAAATAAAATTTATGCTCCGGTTTGTGTATCCTGTGTTGCTTTTTGTGGTGATGTTTTGTAGGGTTTTGTTACCTCAAGAGACAACGGCGGCACCATCATGGCAACCATTCAAAAACGACAAAACGAAAGCAACGTGACCACCTATCGTGTTCAGGTCAGGTTAAAGGGACATCCCCCGCAAACGGCCACGTTTTTACGCCTTACGGATGCGAAAAAATGGGCGCAACAAACGGAAACCGCCATTCGTGAGGGGCGGCATTTTAAAACGGTGGAGGCCAAAAAGCATACCTTGCGCGAGGCCATTGTCCGTTATCAGCGGGAAATCCTCCCCCGAAAGAAAGACGGCGAGAATCAGGCCCATCATTTGGTGTGGTGGCAATCAAAACTTGGGGATTATCGGTTGTTTGACATCACGCCCGCCCTGATTATCGAGCACCGAGCGCAGCTTTTAGAGGGCATGACGCACTGCGGCCAGCTTCGGTCCCCCAGCACAGCCAACCGGTACATGCAAAGCCTAGCGCACCTTTTTACCATCGCCCAGCGGGAATGGGAGTGGGTGTCTGAAAATCCTTTGCGGCACATCACGCGCCTGAAAGAGCCCCGTGGCCGCGTGCGGTTTTTGTCCGACGACGAACGCGCCCGCTTGCTGGCGGCTTGCCAAGACAGCACCACGTCCTTTTTGTACCTGATTGTGGTGCTGGCCCTCAGCACGGGGGCACGCAAAATGGAGATTTTGGGCCTGAAATGGGATGACGTGGATTTAACGCGGGGCCTGATTATTTTGCATGAAACGAAAAACGGGGAACGGCGTGTTTTGCCGTTGCAAGGGTACGCGCTGCGCCTGATGACGGAACACAGCAAGGTTCGGGCCCTGCACAGCGATTTTGTCTTTCCCAACCGAACGCACACCGACCCCATCGACATCCGCGCCGGTTGGGTGGCGGCCCTCAAAGCGGCCAACATTGAGGATTTTCGTTTCCACGACCTGCGGCACAGTGCCGCGTCCTATTTGGCCATGAACGGCGCAACCTTGGCCGAAATCGCCGAGGTGTTGGGGCACAAAACCCTATCCATGGTCAAACGCTACGCCCACCTGTCCGAGGCCCACACCAGCGCCGTTGTCAAACGTATGAATGAGGGGATTTTTGGGTGATGATGGGGACAGAAACAATAAAAATATGGGGCAGCATAATCGAGCTAAACTGGATTTTAAGTAGTCAGGAAACTAAGTATTCCAAAAAAAATCCAAAAGGGACAAATAATTACTTGGTTCTATGGGCTGCTCTGGATAAATATGGCTATGAAAAATATCATAATTGTTGGACGGGTAACGAGGTTCATTTAAAAGATGTTGATGCTTATGATGAGAGAAAAGGAAAAATTGTATGGAAACGCCATAAGCTCTGGGAAAAATTACAAAAATTAAAAAAAGAAAATTCTCAATCATCTTGGAAGGATATTTTAGAAGGATACTTTGACTCCTTGCCCAAAGAAACCATGGAAAATAATTTTCCAAAATTGATAAGCATCATCGAGGATTGGGAGCGATTTGATGCAGCCAAAGAAGAATTGCAGGAAGTTTTGGGCGATGGCCGTTTAAAAGCCTATTTTATAGAGGATGAAAGCGGAGATATACACCCGTTGACAGAAAGGTTGTGGAGGCAAAAAGATGCTGGTGAGCACTTTGAAAATACAGAAAAAGATTTTAACCCAGGCTATAAAAAACATATTGTTTCCGAAGATAATTTTTTACCCAAGGTATACCTTTCTCATTACTCAAAAAAGGAGGGCACAATTTGCATTAAAAAGGATGATTTAGAAAAATTTCTGTCTGGCCATAAAGAGGAATCCCCTCAACCACTCAGCTCAGACATGAATGCAGAGACGATTATAGAATTTTTGAAAACAAAGGGGTACGTGAGCCATTTTGTCAAAATAATAATTTTATTTTTGGCAGGGCAGGATGGTTCCTCTGATAAAGTGGAATTGTTGAATTGGGTGAAAAATCAAGATTTTAAAACATTAGGGTTTTCTGATGCGGAAATTGTCAAAATAAATGAGGCCCTAGAAGGCGGCGCAAATAAATTTGTAAGGGAAATTCCTGGCATCATTTCCCCAGGCATGAATAAGAACTCAAAAAATAAAACGTCGACGCTGCATAAAAAACTGTCGATTTAAAAATCATAACGTCGACGTTAATTTTAATCGATTGAAAATAAACAAAAAAATAACGTCGACAAAATAGTCGACAACGTCGACGAATCGATTATTGCTATAAAATCAACTTGTTAGCATCATCCCTCCATACCACGCCGTCCGATACGGCGCGGTGCTTTGTTCAACGACACATGGAGGATATTTTCTATGTCAACTAACACCCCAAACAATCGCCTTATCCCTTTAACCGACTGGCCCCAACATCACCCATGGCCGCCTATTGGGGGGCTGCGGCACCTCGTTTTTCATGCACAAAGTAACGGTTTCAAAAAAGTCATCCGGCGGTGCGGGCGGCGGGTTTTGTTGGATGAAAAAGCCTTTTTTGAGTGGGCCAACGCACAGCCAACCCAAGAAAATTATGGGGGTGTGTGATGAATGGTAACATTTGTAACCCTCGAGAATATAGAATCTTGAAACATTTAACCGTGCACGGGGCGACTTTTAGAAAGGCTCTCAACGACATTGCGGGCGCAACAAATGTCCCCGAACATATCCGACAAATGAGACAGCGCGGATGGATTTTGCCATGCACGCGGGTTCACATGGTGGATAGGGACGGAAAGCCCACAAAGCCCGGACGTTACTCGCTGCATCCTTCTGAAGTTGAGGCCGCATGCCTTGCGGTACAAGCATGGCAAGAGGCCAGACAAGGGGCCAAGCCCCCTGTCCATGATGACGCATCGCATTTCTAACATCATCAACCCAGCGGGGGCATGGCGGCAACCGTGTCCCCCGCATCTCATGGAATATACCCTATCATGGCCAGAAAAAAGAATCCAAAACATAAAAGCGGCACGTATACCCAGCTGCTGCACCACATGCAGCGCAGCGAGGCTTGGCGGTCCCTGAGTCCCCCCGCACGGGCGGTATGGTTGGAAATTCAGGGGCGGTATAATGACAAAAACAACGGCTTGATACCCCTATCTTGTAGAGAGGCCAGCGAACTATGCAACATCAGCAAGGATACCGCCTCACGGGCGTTTAAAGAGCTTATCGAAAGGGGCTTTATCCGACTGGCAAGGGATGCCAGCTTTGACAGCAAAAGGCTTGCCAGACTCTGGCGACTCACCCACAAGATTGATAATCGCAACGGCCACAACCCCACCGATGAATGGAAACACTATAAAAAACCAAAAACCCAGTCCGATGACAAGGACAGTATAGTCCGACTGGACGGACTAGACGACCCCGTTTGGCAATTATGAGGGGGTTATAGTCCGATACGCGGGACTGTTTGGCCTTTTTTTGGGTTTTCATAGTCCGACTGGAAGGACATTATGTATAATATACCACAGGGTAGGGCCACCAAAAGGGCCTTGGGGGGGGCCTCTCATGCCTTGCAAAAGCCACTGGCGTTAATGGTCATTAGTCGGTATAGCAAGAGTGTTAGGTTTACAGATGGCTTTTTATGCTTCCCTTGCGTGCGAAAACAGATGAAACAATCTCGCCAAAATCCCCCTTTTTGGACATTCTTGCAAAGTATAGAAATGCGGCCAAAACAGAGCGAGAGAAAGGCACGTATTTTGAAGAGTTGATTGTTACGTATTTACGCAATGAACCAACCTATAAAGACCTATACAAAACCGTCCAAACATACAGCGATTGGGCAGCAGAACAAGGCACGGAGGGCAAAGATACAGGGATTGATTTGGTTGCTTTAACCAACGGCACAAACGAATACCATGCCATTCAATGCAAGTTTTATGCGGAAAATCATCGCATTCAAAAATCCGATATTGACAGCTTTTTTACAGCCAGCGGCAAAGCCCCGTTTAAACACCGCGTTATTATCACCACCACCAATAATTGGGGTGAACATGCCGAAAATGCATTAAACGACCAAACGCCACCCGTCACTAAAATTGACCTGCATGCCCTTGAAAACAGTCAAATTGACTGGGCACAATACCAACCACATCACGCGCCTGTTCTGAAAGAAAAAAAGGCATTGCGCCCGCACCAACAAAGAGCCCTGCAAGCTGTTAAGGAAGCCTTTCAAACGGTAGACAGGGGAAAGCTGCTGATGGCATGTGGGACGGGGAAAACCTTTACCAGTTTGAAAATTGCTGAGGCCGTGGCGGGAAAAAATAAGCGCGTATTGTTTTTGGTGCCAAGCCTTTCTTTGCTTTCCCAAACCCTGACGGAATGGACACAGGAAAGCGATATTCCCCTGCGCAGTTTTGCCGTGTGTTCCGATAGTGACGTTGGTAAAAAACGGAACCATGATGATGACGTGGTGCAAACCTTTACCCATGAATTGCAATATCCTGCCACCACCAACGCCAAAAGCCTCGCCAAAGCAATGGGGCAGCGGCATGACAATGCCCACATGACTGTGGTGTTTTCGACCTATCATTCATTAGCAGTGATACATGAGGCACAACAGCAACACGGCCTGCCTGCGTTTGATTTGATTGTTGGCGATGAAGCCCACCGCACGACGGGCGCAACCTTTGATGGCGATGAAGAAGGCATTTTTGTGCGGGTCCATGATGCCGATTATATCAAGGCCCACAAACGCCTGTATATGACCGCCACGCCGCGCATTTATGCCCCCCTTGCTAAGGCAACAGCAGAGCGTGACAGCATTGCCCTGTGTTCAATGGATGACCCCGCCATTTACGGCGAAACGCTGTTTACCATTACTTTTTCCGAAGCGGTAACGTTGGGACTATTGGTGGATTACAAGGTGATTGTGCTGACCATTGACGAGGCGCATATCAGCAGCCGCCTGCAAAAGTTATTGGCGGATGAGGATAATCAATTAAAGGTGGATGATGCCGCGAAAATTGTGGGCTGCTGGAAAGCCCTGAGCAAGCAAGAGCAAGAGAAAACCTTGCTTGATGATGATGCCCCGATGCAGAGGGCTGTGGCCTTTTGCCAAGTGATTGAGCCACGGAAGAAAGCCAAAGTCCACAAAGTCAGTTCAAAAAACATTGCCGCAATGTTTCAAAGGGTGGTGGAAGCCTACCAAGAACAAGAAGATGACCACAACACCCTGATATGCGAGGCAGAACATGTTGACGGCAGCATGAATGCCACAGAAAAAGAAAATAAACTCAAATGGCTAAAGGCTGATTTGCCAGACGATAAGTGCCGTATTCTTAGCAATGTTCGGTGTTTATCCGAAGGGGTGGACGTGCCTGCCCTGGATGCGGTGTTATTCCTGACCCCCCGCGATTCCCAAGTTGACGTGGTGCAATCCGTGGGGCGGATTATGCGCAATGCCCCGAATAAAAAACGTGGTTATGTGATTTTGCCCGTGGTGATACCCACAGGGATGGAACCGCACGATGCCCTGAACGACAACAAAACCTATAAAGTGGTGTGGGAAGTGCTGAATGCCTTGCGTTCCCATGATGACCGTTTTGACGCCCATATCAACAAGCTAGAGCTGATTGGCAAAGATAACCAGAAAATGGAAGTCATTGCCATTACCGATAAAGTGGGGAAAAAGAACAGCAAAAACAGCCCCGATGGAGAAACAGGCAAGGGCGAATATAAAATTGGCGAGAAGGCTGCCACAAAGGCGGCAGAACAACTGGTGTTTGATTTAAAATTTAAATTGGGCGAAATTGAACGCGCCCTTTATGCCAAGATTGTGCAAAAATGCGGCAATCGCCACCATTGGGAGGATTGGGCAACCGACATTGCCAAAATCGCCCAAACCCACATCACCCGCATTAGGGCGATTTTAGACACCCCCGAAAACACTAAGGAAATAGACGCCTTCACCGCCTTTGCGGGCGAATTGCGGGATGATTTAAATGGCAGCATTACAGATGATGAAGTGATAGAAATGCTGGCGCAGCATCTTATCACCAAGCCCGTGTTTGATGCCCTGTTTGAGGGGTATAGCTTTGCTGGCAGTAACCCTGTGTCACAGGCCATGCAACACACGCTGGATGTTTTGCAGCAACACCACCTGGATAAAGAAACCGATACCTTAGAGCAGTTTTATCAAAGCGTCAAAATGCGGGCAGCGGGCATTGAGAACGCCGCTGCCAAGCAAAAAATCGTGGTGGAACTGTATGATAAGTTTTTCCGAAAAGCCTTCCCGAAAATGACCGAGCGCCTTGGGATTGTCTATACCCCCGTGGAGATTGTGGATTTTATCATCCATTCGGTGAATGACGTATTGAAAGAAGAATTCGGGCAAACGCTGGGCAGCAAAGGCGTGCATATCATTGACCCGTTCACCGGCACCGGCACGTTCATCACCCGCATGTTGCAAAGTGGATTGATAAGCCCCGAACAACTCCCCCATAAATACGCACACGAAATTCACGCCAATGAAATTGTGCTGCTGGCCTATTACATTGCCGCCATTAACATTGAGGCCGTGTATCATGGCCTGATGGGGGGCGACTATAAACCGTTTCAGGGGATTTGCTTAACTGATACGTTTCAGCTGTATGAAAAAGACGACCTGATAAGCAAGCTGCTCGTGGATAACAGTGCCCGCCGCACACGGCAAAAAAACCTGCCTATCCGCGTGATTATGGGCAACCCGCCCTATTCCGCTGGGCAGCAAAGTGCCAACGATAACGCCGCAAACATTGCCTATCCGCATTTGGATGCAAGCATTGCCAAAACCTATGCCGCCCACACCCAAGCCACCAATAAGAACGCGCTGTATGATAGCTATATCCGCGCTATCCGCTGGGGCAGTGACCGTTTGGGGGATAGCGGGGTATTAGCGTATGTGAGTGGCGGCGCGTGGGCAGAACGCCCCTTTGCCAATGGCATGAGAAAGTGCCTACAGGAAGATTTTACCAACCTCTATGTATTCCATTTGCGCGGCGATGTGCGAAAAAATATGCTCAGCAAGGGCAAAGCCCGCGAAGGAGGCAATGTGTTTGGCAGTGGCAGTATGACAGGCATTGCTATTTCTGTATTCGTGAAAAACCCGAACGCCAAAACCCACGGCAATATCTTTTATCACGATATTGGTGATGACCTTTCCGAGCAACAAAAAATCGAAATTATCCAAACCTTCAAAAGCATTAACGGCATTAAGGCAGCAGGCGGCTGGCAACCCATCACCCCCGATAAACACCATGATTGGTTAACGCAACGCGATGATAGCTTTGAGGCGTTTATCTCATTGGGGGATAAGAAGGATAAAAAGACGGCGGTGTTGTTTGAGAATTACTCGCGGGGATTGGAAACTAATCGTGATGCGTGGTGCTACAACAGTTCGTATGAAGAAGTTTCAACTAGAATCCAACAGACAATAAATTTTTATAATAAAGAAGTTGCACGATTTAAAGATGCTTTGCTGAACACAAAAATTACAAAAATCGAAGATTTTTTGGTGTTTGACCCAAAACAAATAAGCTGGAATCGCAGTCTTAAGCACAGCGTTTCAATGAAGAAAAACATTTTATTTAATGAGACTGTTATTCAGAAAGCTGTTTACCGTCCCTTCAAAAAAGAGTGGGTGTATTTTGATAATTCTTTGAATGCTTATGTTAATCAGTTGCCCCGCATTTTCCCTTATGCAGAGGCAGAAAACAGGGTGATTTGCGTGAGTGGTGTGGGGGCACGCAGTGGCTTCTCTGCTATGATGGTGGATGCAATCCCTAACTTGCACACGTTAGATACAGGGCAATGCTTCCCCCTCTACCTCTATGAGCCCGCCACCGAGGAGGCTCAAAACCCTGCCTTAATCACGATGGGCACAACACAAAACGGCTATACCCGCCGCGATGCCATCAGCAAAGAGGGGTTACAGCATTTTCAAGCGGCATACCCCAGCGAAACCCTCACCAAAGAGGACGTGTTTTATTATGTGTATGGATTGCTGCACAGCCCCGCATACCGCGACAAATATGGCGATAACCTGTCCAAAGAACTGCCCCGCATGCCGCGTGTGAAAACCGCCGCTGATTTTTGGGCATTTTCCACCGCAGGGCGGGCGTTGGCCGAGTTGCATATCGGCTATGAAACAGCAGAGCCTTACCCCGCAACCCTTATCGGCAACCCCAAAACCGATGATGACTATCGCGTCACCAAAATGAAATTCGCCAGCAAAGGGGATAAATCCACCATCATCTATAATGCCCATATCACCCTAAAAGACATTCCCCTTGCCGCCTTTGACTATGTGGTCAACGGCAAGCCCGCCGTGGAATGGGTCATGGAACGCCAATGTGTGAAGACCGATAAAGACAGCGGCATTGTGAACGATGCGAACCTGTATGCCACGGAAACAATGGGCAACGCCAAATACCCCCTTGAGGTGCTGTTAAGGGTGATAACCGTCAGCCTGAAAACCAGCGACATTGTGGCAGGCCTGCCCATGTGTGCCTATTTAGAGGATGCCTGATAGGGTGGTATACACTGCCCCCCTCCCCATCGCCAAAAATCTAAACTTACCCCATGCACCCAAACAAAACCCCCTATTGGCAATCGGCCCTGAATGAGGCCAACGCCGCCCCCAGATGCGGGGCCAGAACCCGAAGCACCAAACCTTGCCAGTCCCCCGCCATGGCTAATGGGCGTTGTCGTATGCACGGGGGAAAATCTTTGTCTGGATGCGACCACGGGCGGTATCAACACGGCATGCATACACAATCCACCAAGGCCAACCGAGCGCACATTTGCGCCCTGATTCACAATGCACGGGCCATGATGGGGGAAATGCGGGTTTAAGGGGCCCCTGAAGAGGCTAGAGCGTGGCCTGAGGGGTGAATAGCCCCCACAATGGCCTGTGTCCCCCATCATGCACGTGGACATGCTCAACCGTGACCTTTTGTTCCGTGGCCTTGCCGCGATAACGGTTCAGCGATTCCATCATCAGGGTATAGGACCGCGTGAGTTTATTCGCCTGCGCCAACAGGTGACTTTGACATTCAAGGGGTTGGTCCGCAACCATGGCGCGGCGCATGCATTCCATAGCGGCATTGTGCAGCCCTATCATTTGGGCGGCCAGCATGCCTTCCAGTTCATCACGGGGCTGAAAACCCTTCAGGGCAGCCAAGCCAGCCTGATAATGGCGACTCTTTTCCTCTTCACCAAAAGGCGACACCCAAAACGTTTGCACCGTTTGCAAAACCAACACATGCGTAAAATCCGCCTCTGGTGAGCCACTCAGTTCCCTATGAGATTTTGTGCCCTTGGGCAGGGTCACGGTGTGGGGCTTTTTATCCAAGGAGGTTTCTTTGTGTTTAAGACGGGACATGGGGAATGTTATTATCTTGTTTGATAAGGTTATTGTATCGGGAATGCCCGTATCCGTAAAGTCTCTGCAAAGTTATGTTCAAGGATGTGCCATGGCACACTGGCGGCACATTTGGGGGCAAAAAACAGCCATTTTTGACAAGAGGTAGCAGCAAGATTTTAAAAATAAAATCTTTAAAATCATATTGTTGCGTGTTGTCAATTTTTGTGGCATTTTGTTTTTGTGGGTCTCGAAAACCGGTATGGCGGCAACGCCATCGTGGGTTCAAATCCCACCCCATCCGCCATCAGGGGGGCGTATTGGCCGTGTTATCCCTGTGGCACAAGTCCGATAAAGCATAAGCGGATACATTCCGCAAATCAGAATATGGAAAGGTGGAGGGCTATGGCCTTGTCCAATTTCCGAAAAAAGAAGGGTGACGCCGTGTCAGGGTAATCCCAAGCCTGCAAAACGACGCAGTCACGGCGTATGATCTTTATCGCATAACAGGGCTTAAAAATCAAGAAAAAAGCTAGAAAATGTAGGAGCAACTTGATAATGTCCTCCTTAGCAAATTAGGAATGTCCGCTTTAGGTTTTTGTTTTGTCATGAAACAGGAGCTTGGAGATGGTAAATTTTGGGGTTCGGGAGATGGATCGTTGG
>JBILMD010000028.1:2500-11403 GCA_044375675.1 Alphaproteobacteria bacterium | reverse complement strand
CCCGGTTGAGACATGCTTTAAATCCATCAATAAAAATTATAAAATATCTTATACTAAATCCACGAGGATGTCACAAGAAAAAAATAAGGCTGCCGGTTCTTTTTGACTTTTCTATAAAAAAAGGTTAGACTGGTTGACATGATCCAACATAAAGCAGAGATTCCGGATGGAAAACGTAGGGGCTTTTGAGGCCAAAACCCATTTTTCCGAATTGTTGCGTCAGGTGGAGGCTGGGGACACCATCATCATTACCCGTCATGGCCGTCCCGTGGCGCGTTTGGTGGGATGGGATGCCGAACTTGAAACAATCCAAGAGGACAAAGCGAGCAAAGCTGTTTCTGTTCTCCATGCCTTTGTTCGGCCCCCTTTGCCCACAGGCATGACGCGGCGAGATGTCATTGAAGACGGTCGTAATTCATCATGATGGTTTTGGATTGTTCCGTGGCCGCCGCCTGGGTTTTTCAAGACGAGCAAACGCCAAAAGCCCTGCAGATCCTAGAGCGGATTGGCAAAGATGGAGCCATCGTCCCGCCCCTGTGGCACGATGAACTGGGGAATGTTTTGATGGTGGGCTATCGTCGGGGGCGATTATCCCAAGATCAAGTCACACTCTTTTTAAACGCCGTGGCGGATTTGCCCCTGAAAACAGCAGAGGTTGTAACGGTCACAAAACGGGGACTCTGGCATGAAAAAGCATCGTGGGGATTGTCGGGATACGATGCGGCCTATCTGCATTTGGCCCTGCAACGCAAAATCCCCTTGGCCACGCTGGATCAAACATTGGCCGCAACAGCCATGAAGCTGGGGGCTTGTGTGATGTAGGGGCCTCTGCCGAACACTGCAGGCAACTGGAGGATAGAGATTTAGAAAGGCAAAAGCCTAAAAAAGGAAAATGGCCAATCCAACCACAAACAAAACCCCCGTTATGCCCCCATACCCTCGGGATCTAACCCCGAACACCGATGACACATCCCAAACACCTCCACCACCGAGGCGCGGGGGTAGAGAACACCAAAACCCACAGCTATGGCTCAGGCGGCTTGGCTCTCTCTGCGCCAAACAGGGAAAGGATCCGGCAATTTTGACCATTGTGTTATATTAAGGGTCTTTGCCTGATCATCCCCCACCAGACAGGCATCCAGTTCGCGGCGAATCCATGCTTGGTCGTAATCAATGCCTATGAACACCAACTCTTGACGGCGATCCGCATAGACAGGATGCCAATTTTTTTTCAAATGTTTGTGCCATTCCTTGTCTTGTGGCCACCGTTCTTTGGGTATATTTGTCCACCAAATACCCATGGCTTCTGTTTGCACCACAGCACCCGCCTGATGAAGATCCCCCACCCATTCAGGGCGGCTCGCCAACCAGAAAAATCCCTTGGCACGAAGGATCCCCGGCCATGGTTTTTGGGTAAAGGCATGAAACTTGGCGGGATGAAAGGGGCGACGCGCCCGATAAACAAAGCTTTTGATACCGTATTCTTCTGTTTCTGGTTTGTGGTCCCTAAAGCTATAAAGTTCTTGTGACCACAGGGGATAGGTTTCGGCCTCCCCTTCTTTGAACAGCCCCGTGTTTAAAATGGCCGACAGGGGAATGTTCCCACGCTCCGCTTCGATAATGCGGGCAACGGGGTTAAGGGCTTTGATGACCTTATACACTATGGCTTTTGTATCAGCGTTTACCAAGTCGGTTTTGTTTAGGACAATCACATTGGCAAACTCAATTTGTTCCACCAACAGGTTCACCAGCGGGCGGCTATCATCGTCTCCCAGAGATTCCCCGCGATCTTTCAGGAAATCCTGACTGGAATAGTCTTTGAGCAGGCTGGCAGCATCCACCACCGTAACCATGGTATCCAGCCGCGCCACATCCGACAGGCTGTTGTCATCTTCATCGCGAAAACTGAACGTGGCCGCCACAGGCATAGGCTCTGAAATGCCGGTGGATTCTATCACCAAATAATCATATTGGCCTGATTCTGCCAAGGCCCGAACTTCTTGCAGCAAATCCTCTCGCAAGGTGCAGCAAATGCAACCATTGGACATTTCCACCAGATTTTCTTGTGTATGGGAAACCCCCGTGTGATCCCCTGCCACCAATGCGGCATCAATATTCACCTCGCTCATATCATTCACAATCACCGCCACTTTACGCCCTTCTCGGTTATTCAAGATATGATTCAGCAACGTGGTTTTTCCGGCACCCAAAAAACCAGAAAGAACAGTAACGGGAAGCAACTTTGACTTTGATATCAATGACATGGCTTGACCTTTTTGATAGACTAAGGAGGCTATTATGTTATGTTATAATATAACATAACATAATAGCCTGTCAACGCAAACAAAGCCAAGATCCCCACCATCACCCTTTGGGTTTTAAACACCTGTGACACGTCCCAAACACCTCCACCACCGAGGCGCGGGGGTGAAAGCCGAGATCCTTGGCCTTAGCAGGGATCAGGGCAGACAGCTCTGCATCGCAAAATTCCCTGGCATCGCCGCACGCATCACAGATCAACAGCTGACAGGCCTTATGCATTCCCGGGTGATGACACGGCACATAGGCATTTAGGGCATGAACTTTATGCACCAACCCCTGTGCCTCTAAAAAATCAATGGCGCGGTACACTGTGGGGGGCTTGGGGGATCCGATGCCCTTTTGCCGCAGAACCTCGATCATGTCATAGGCTTTGGCGGGGGTATCGTGGTCCCACAGATGTTCCAGCAACACATGACGGATGGGGGTCATGTCCAAAGCGTGGTTATGACAATACGTCGTGACGACATCAGGGATCATAAGGCTTTACTTTCGATTCAACAAAGGGTGCTGGGGTGGGCCCAGATCCGGATCATCCTGTGGCCAACTGGCCGCCAGAAACAAACTGGCCACCACCACAATGAACAAACCCGCGCCCACACCTAGCAGGGCATGGATCACACGCAGAAACGTTTCTGACGCCCCAAACAACCGCAGCAATCCCGTTTTGGATTGCAACGCCAGAACCGCCAGCGTGGCGGTGGTGATGAAGGTCCCCACACCCATGGCCAGCGTGGCCAAAATGCCCGCCCATACCGCGCCCATCATGCAGGCAAACACCAACAGGATAATGGCCCCCGTGCAGGGCCGAATGCCGATAGAGAGAATCATCAGGACAAGGGATCGCCGGTCAGAAGTAGCGGCCACCGCCGCAGGGTCCATCCCGTGATTGCACCCTTCATGGTGGTGATGCGGATCTTTCAGATGCCATGCTTCGCGCAGGCCGCGCACCAGCAGGGCCAGCCCCACCAGCGCCATAAACCCATAACCGGCAACCTCTAGCCACGCGGCGGCCTTTTCGGTTTCATGACGGGCCAGACCCAGAATCTGATAAAGTCCAACCACCACCACAATGGCCGTGATGGCTTGGAGCAACGAAGACAAAGCCGAGACCATAATCCCCCGCCTGAGCGTGTGCCGCCCCGCCAGCAAATAGCCGGTAACAATCACCTTGCCATGCCCAGGCCCCACCGCATGAAAAATGCCATACAAAAACCCCACACTGACCAACGATAGTGTGGCCCCCAGCGCATGGGTTTCCGCCACCGCCCGCAAATCCCTGCCCATGGTTTCATGAAACAGCTTTTGCTGCGCCTGTATCCAGAGCAGCGCGGTGGCAACAGCGTCTTTCCACACAGGAAAGAAGAGCACCACGCCTGCCACCACGCCAAGGAATACCACCAACAGGACAAGGCGCGCCTTTCGTGTCTGCGGCGGCAAAGGGGTATGGCCGGCATCCTCGTGATGATGGGTGCATCCTGTATGATCGTGATGATGGTGGGGGTGTTCATTCATCGGGGGCGCTCATGATGCTTTGCAATGCAGGTCAACCCGCTCGGCGAAAAAGCCCCCTAAATCCTCAGGGGCCTTGGCATTTTTATCCAGTGCCCCTGCCATGGCTATGACGGCAACATCAGGCTTGGGGCGCTCTAGCGTTGCGTGACACAAGGGGGTGTTTTTGATAATCACGCCATCTTTGATGTGTTTCATTTCAATATAATAACTGGGGTCGTAAATGCGATAGCTGATGGTTTGTTTTTGGGGATGAATGGGCGTTTCTAAGGTCAGGGTAAAGGAAAGGCGGATACGGTTTTCCTTGAGATCAGAGGTAATGTCTCGATAGCCTGAAAAATTCAAACGGGTTTGGCCCGCATCCATAAAGGTAAAATAACCAAAAGTCTTTAGATTCTCCAGATTCTCTTTGCCCAGTTTTACGAGCTTGCTTGTATCCACAACCCCCTGTTGGGCCACGCCAAAATCCTGCAGGGCAAATTCGGTATAAAATTCGTCAAACACCCATGTCTGCCGCAGCCCTGTGACCCTGCCCTGCCCATCAAAAAGAATTTCAGATTGCACATCAATCCACGCATGGGGATGGGCGCGGGCGGGCGCAGAACTCAGGCACAGGATAAACAGCCCTGCACCGCCTGCAACAAGAAAAAAAGATAAAGACCGCAAAATTGTTCTAGCCAAGGCTGTCATGGTGTTATAGTATAACATGCGATGTTTTTTTAAAGCAAGCCCAAAACCATGAGCCATTTTTCCCCCAGACCCACATGGTTATCCTATTCGGCGGGTGTGCGTCTGCTTTTTGTTGCGGTGTTGCTGTTGGTGTTATGGGCTGTGATGGGCGCGGTTTTGTCATGAGTCTGGTGTTTCACAATCTGACCGTCGGCTATGACAGGCACCCTGCGGTGCATCATTTGTGCGGCACGCTTAAGGATAACAGCCTAACCGCGATTATTGGACCCAACGGCGGGGGGAAAAGCACGCTGCTGAAGGCCATGATGGGGCTGTTAAAACCCTTGTCGGGCCATATTCAAAAAACAGGTCCGTGCCAAGTGGCCTATCTGCCCCAAGTGACCGAGATCGACCGCAGCTTTCCCGTGTCGGTTTTTGATACGGTCCTTTTGGGATTTTGGCCGCTGTGTGGCCTGTGGGGGAGCATCACCAAACAGCAGCGGCATGAGGCCATCCACGCTCTGGAGGCGGTGGGTATGGAATCCTTTGCCGCCCGCCCTATCTCGGCTTTGTCATCGGGGCAGTTCCAACGGGTGCTGTTTGCCCGCCTGATGGTGCAGAATGCGGATGTGTTTTTGCTGGATGAGCCCTTTGCCGCCATTGACAGTCGCACCACGGTCGACCTGATGCAAGTTTTAATCAACTGGCATCAACAGGGCAAAACTGTGGTGGCGGTCGTTCACGATCTACCACAAGTCAAAGCCCTATTTCCTGAGGTTTTGCTGCTGGCGCGGGAATGCATCGCCTGGGGCCCAACCCCCACCGTCATGACAGAGGACAACCTGCGCAAGGCCGATGGACTGGCACGGCAATGGCATGACCATGGCGAGGTCTGCGCCGCATGAGCCTATACACCACCCTGATTGCCCCCTTTGCTGAGTATGGGTTTATGAGCAAGGCCCTGCTGGGCTGTATTCTGCTGAGCCTGAGCAGTGCCCCGCTGGGGGTTCTGTTGATGCTGCGGCAAATGAGCCTGATGGGCGATGCCATGGCCCATGCCGTCCTGCCTGGGGTGGCCGTGGGGTTTTTGCTGGGGGGGGCATCGTTGCCCCTGATGAGTTTGGGGGGATTTGTGGCGGGTGTGATGATCGCCGTTCTGGTGGGTCTGGCCACCCGCAGCACCACCCTAAAGGAAGATGCGAATCTGGCAGCGTTTTACCTCATCGCGCTGAGTTTGGGGGTGCTGCTGATTTCCGTAAAAGGCAACACGGTTGACCTGATGCACCTGCTGTTTGGCAGTGTGCTGGCGGTGGATGATGCGTCCTTGCGCCTGATGGCGGGGGTGTCATCGTTCACGCTGATCACCGTTGCGCTGTTTTATCGGGGGCTGTTGGCAGAGGCCTTTGACCCTGTGTTTGTGCGTTCCGTTTGCAAGGGGGCGGGGGCGTTCCACCTGTTATTCCTCGTTCTGGTGGTGGTGAACTTGGTGGCGAGTTTTCAAGCCCTTGGCACCTTAATGGCCGTTGGCCTCATGATGCTCCCGGCGGTCGCCTCCCGTTTCTGGGCGCAAGGCTTTGCGCCGATGGTGGCCGTGGCGG
Organism: Alphaproteobacteria bacterium; assembly: GCA_044375675.1. Classification (GTDB taxonomy): domain Bacteria; phylum Pseudomonadota; class Alphaproteobacteria; order JAJTHO01; family CANGYM01; genus CANGYM01. The sequence continues at coordinate 5,305 of JBILMD010000028.1, read as the reverse complement.
CAGCTATTGGCATTGCTGCCAGCACAGCGGGTTTGCTAATTTCCTATTACATCAATGTGCCCTCTGGTCCCGCCATTATCTTATCGGCGGGGGTGATGTATCTGTTGTCTCTGCTGTTCGGGCGGTTTGGCAGTGTGCGGGCACGGTATTTTCCCTTTAAACACCTGAATCAATGATGGAGACTTGCATGAAAAAAATACGCAACGCCTTGCTGCTCAGCCTAGGGCTCATCGTGGGGGCAGCCTCGGCGGATGCGGCGCAGCTGAAGGTGGTGGCCAGCTTTACCGTTCTTGGAGATCTAACCCAACAAATCGGCGGCGATGATGTAAGCGTGACCACGCTAGTGAGGGCAGACGGCGATACCCACGTTTATCAACCGACCCCAAACGATGCCAAAGCCCTGAAAGAGGCGGACGTGATTATCATCAATGGCCTGGGGTTTGAAGGGTGGATGAGCCGCCTGATTGAATCCTCTGGCACCAAAGCCCCTGTTATCACCGCAAGCCAAGGCATTGCCAAAACCCTGACCATGGCGGAAAAAGAGGAAGAAGGCCATCATGACCACCATCATCACCATGGCAGCACCGATCCCCATGCTTGGCAGAGCCTGACCAATGGGCGCGTGTATGTGAAAAATATCGCGGCTGCCTTGCAAAAAGCCGATCCCGCCAACAGCAAGGACTATGCAGAGAGAGCTTCAAAGCTGGATGCGGAACTCGCGGCGCTGGATACTTGGGTGGAAAAAGAAATTGCCAGCGTTCCCGCTGAAAAACGCCGCGTGATTACCACCCACGATGCCTTTGGTTATTTTGCCGATGCGTATCAGGTGACCTTTTTGGCCCCCACGGGATTTAGCACCGATGATGAACCCAGCGCCAAGGAAATGAAAAACCTGATCCAGCAAATCCAATCCGGCAAAACCCGCGCCCTGTTTTTGGAAAGCATGGGCAACCCCAACATCATCAAACAACTGGCCGCCGAAACGGGGGCCGTGGTGGGGCCGGCTTTATACACCGATGCCCTGTCCACGGAAAATGGGCCCGCAGCAACCTATCAAAAAATGATGCAATACAATGTCAGGGCACTGGTGAAAGCCATGCAGCAAAATCCGTGACAGGGGTTTTTATAGTGTTTTCAATTTATTTTCGCACTGAGCCGAGAACAAGCTTGGCGGAGCGATGCCTAGTGAATCTAGGTGAGCGACGCTAGGCGCCGTTCTTTAGGCCAGTACGAACATAAAGTGGAAATACTATGCTAGTAACGCCCCACCCCACCGAATGTCAGAGCCCACGCATCAATCCCCCCTTTGATGGATGCCACTTGCGGCAGCCCTCTTTGCCGCAGCAAGGACACCGCCTGAAGGCTGCGGACACCATGGTGGCACAAAACATACAGCGTGTGGGTTTGGGCGCGTGTTTTTAGCGTCTCTTCCTGAGACAGCAACGTGGCCAAGGGACAGGGAAAGACATCGGGCAAAGAGGCCAGGGTTCTTTCCCAATCCTCCCGAACATCCACGATCACATAGGGGGTTTCTTGGGCCTCTACCTGTTCAGGGGTGACCTCCCAAGGAAAAGATGTGTCTGCCGTCATAGGGAAAAAGCCACCACCGGTTCATGACCAGGCAAATAGGGGGCCGTGGCATCAAACGCCACAAAGGGGGCGGGGTGGCCCTGATCCTGCTTGGTCCACAACACCGCATGACCCACAGGGCCATTTTGCAAAACACCCACACAGCGGCCACGGGGCACCAACGTTTTAAAAAAGGGAAACGGGGGCACAGACACCGCGCCGCATAAAAGAATGGCATCAAAGGGGCCAAAGTCTGAGGCTGGCTTTGTCAGGGCTTCCTCCACCATAAAGGCATTATCGCAGGACAACAGGCCAAGTTGCCTTTCCCCATGATGGCGCATCCCTTCATCAGGTTCCTGTCCCACCACCGTGCCGGCCAAGGACGACAAAAGGGCCACGCTATAGCCAAAATTCGGCCCCACCACCAAAACCAAATCCTGAGGCGCGGGGGAGAGCAGATCAATCAGGCGGGCAGTGGTCATGGGGCTGAGTTCAAAACGCCCCTCCCCCAACGACAGATGTTGGTCCACATAGGCCACGGGACGAAGGGTGCTGGGCAAAAAATCCTCCCGCGGGATTGTGCGAAGGGCATCAATCAAATGGGGCCAAACCACTTTGTTGGTCCGGATCTGGCTTTCGACCATCTGTTGCCGTGCCGCAAGAAAATCCATAACGGGTCCCCATGAAGGTTCTGGGTTAAAAAACGCCATCATCTTGAAAGGGGCAGCCGGTTGTTGTCAAGGCTTTATAGCCCAACCCCGACACCATCCAAAATGTCTTTCAGCTCTCCGCTTTTATAAAGGTCCGTAACAATATCGCAACCGCCGATGAATTCCCCTTTAACATACAGCTGGGGGATGGTGGGCCAGTTGGTGTAATCCTTGATCCCCTGACGCAGGGCAGAATCCGTCATGACGTTCATGGCCACAAAATCAGCATCCAGACTTTGTAGCATCTGCACCACGCGGGAAGAAAACCCGCACATAGGAAAATCCGCCGTGCCCTTCATAAACAAAACCACGGGGTTTTCCCGCACCGTTTGGTCAATGATTTTCAAAGTGTCGCTCGTCATAATGGCATCCTTTCGCTTGGGCCCCATTTTATCATAGGGGGCCTTGGGTGTATAGAGACCTTTCATCCCAACCATCGCAACATAAGCTCATCATCAAGTGATTGTTTGATAGGCGTTTTTCAAAAAACATTATCCTTTTTTGAAAAAGATGAAAAAAGCCCTTG
>JBILMD010000026.1:0-12420 GCA_044375675.1 Alphaproteobacteria bacterium | reverse complement strand
TATTTTTGTTGGGACGCTTTGTTTATTTGCCCCCCCCCCCCCCCCCGCAGTGACGCACAAAATGATCCATACTCAAGGGGCACAGGGGTAAACTGGACCCTAGACTGTGGCAACGGAGTAACCATTCACCAGTGGAAGAACTATTTAAAGGCGAAACGTACGGTCGATATTTCTGATCCCCTTACAAGGGAGTACCTTAGGATTGATCCTAAGGATCAATTTGCACAAAATAGAGAAATTATGGACCTCATATTACGTCAGAGAGATCCAGTTATTCTTGTCTCTTTTTTTGAAAAAACAAATGGTTTGATTGTTATAAACCAAAATGAAGGGGCTATAGACGTTTATTATAATGGTGTAGATTTAGACTATTTAAAGGGAGTAATGCGCTTTGCCGAAGAGGCACACGCTATAGCCAGTTGCTCTGGTGCGGACAAACAAAGGAAATAGTGAAGTCGTAACAAGGTAACCGTATCGGAAGGTTCGGCTTGCCTCACCTCCTTTCTGGATGGGAAACGGCAGGACGATTCGCTCGTCTCGCCTCCCTTATCCTCAGAACAACCTCCCCCGTACCCACGCCCATTTTTTCGGGGCATTTTCCCCTTGTGATTCCCAAAGCAGGTGTGTACTATCGGATGCTAACCTAATTTTTTTGTTATTTAAGAGGTTTTTCATGGCCATTCATATGAGCATTCCCAAAGATGATTTTGATCTGAAACCCAAAATCACCGTCATTGGTGTGGGTGGGGCCGGGGGCAATGCGGTTAACAATATGATCCGTGCCAACCTGCAGGGTATCGAATTTGTCGTGGCCAATGCGGATGCGCAGGCCTTGGCCCAGTCGGAATGCCCCAACCGTGTTCAACTGGGTATGAACATCACCCGTGGTCTGGGCGCCGGATCCCGTCCGGAAATCGGAAAGGCAGCAGCAGAAGAGGCTTTGGATGAAGTCATTGAATACCTGCACGGCAGCAACATGGTCTTTATCACCGCCGGTATGGGCGGGGGCACAGGCACAGGGGCGGCGCCCGTTATCGCCCGCGTGGCCCGCGAAAAAGGCATTTTAACCGTGGGCGTTGTGACCAAGCCCTTTCATTTTGAAGGTGCCCACCGCATGCGCCTAGCCGAAGCAGGACTGGATGCCCTGCAACAGGTTGTGGATACCCTGATTGTGATTCCCAACCAGAACCTGTTCCGTCTGGCCAATGAAAAAACCACCTTCGCCGATGCCTTTAAAATGGCGGATGATGTCCTACATTCCGGCGTTCGTGGGATTACCGATTTGATGGTGATGCCAGGGTTGGTGAATCTGGATTTTGCCGATATCCGCACCGTGATGATGGAAATGGGCAAAGCCATGATGGGCACCGGAGAGGCCGAGGGCGAAAACCGCGCCGTCACCGCCGCCGAAGCCGCCATTTCCAATCCCCTGCTGGATGACGTGTCCATGAAGGGCGCCCGTGGTGTTTTGATCAACATCACCGGTTCCAAAGACATGACCCTGTTTGAAATTGACGAAGCCGCCAACCGCATCCGCGAAGAGGTTGACGCCGATGCCAACATCATTTTCGGTTCGACCTTTGATGATAACGTTCAGGGGAAAATTCGGATTTCCATTGTGGCCACGGGCATTGACGCCGCCCCACGTCCTGCCGCCAAACCCATTGACCATGCGTTGCGGGCCCCTGTGCCTGCCGCTGCAACGGCCGCCCCTGTTGCAGGGTATGCCCAAAACTACGCCCCCCAACAGCCTGCCCCCCACGGTGCGGCCGCTGGTGGATACCCTGTGGCTGGCCAAGGCGCAGGGATGATGCTGCAACAGCCTTCCTCCCCCTATCCCCACAGAGAATTTCCTGAGGATGTTTCTGGGGTGTTCATGACTCCCCCTGCGGTGCGGGCCGAGGTTCGGGCCGAGGTCGTCCCCCCCCGTTTGGAAACGGTTTCCGCCCCTGAGCCCATTGCGGCAGCCCCTGCGGTTCTGCTTAACCCTGCGGCTCGGACGGAGGGGCCTTTTGGCGCTTCTGCCCAGAGCCATCCCTCATCCTCGCGTGAGGCGTCTCAACCCCTGCCCCCTCTCTCTGATCTTGGGGATGCTTCATCATCAAAGCCGTCTCTCTTTGGACGTTTGGCCCAAACGGTTTCTGGAAAACCTGGAAAGGCCGAACCTGGGGCCTCTCACCGCAACCAACCCCTTGAAACCGTTTCCGAAGCCCCCAAACAAGAGTTCCAGAAATCATCTGCCCTGCCCGCTGTGGATGAAGAGCTGGAAATCCCTGCTTTTTTAAGACGAAAGTAGCGATGGCTTTACCGCCATCACAGACAAAAGACACCGTTTCTGTCATCTGTCTTCCTGACCGGCGAAAGGATTGCCAACCCATCTGAGGCATGATACCAAATATATCATAATGAAAAGAGGACTTTGGGCCTGTCATGGTTTATACCCCCCCCCCATCCACTGTGGATGCCATCATCCAGACGATAGAAAGCCGTTTTGGTGGCTTGGTGTCCGTGGAATCCACCCGCTTTGGCACCCTGACCCTGCGCACGGATACACGCAACCTTGTGGATGTTGCGCGTTTTTTGCGGGATGATCCCACAACCCTTTGCCATCAGTTGATCGATATTGCCGGCGTTGATTATCCGGCTCGGGACAGTCGCTTTGATGTCGTTTATCAGTTTCTGTCTTTGCGTCATAACATGCGCGTGTGCCTGAAGGTGGCTGTGAAAGAGGGCCTGCTGGTTCCCACGCTGATTCCCCTGTTTCCGGTGGCCAATTGGTGGGAACGAGAGGCGTGGGACATGCTGGGCATCCGATTTGCGGATCACCCTGATTTGCGCCGTATTTTGACGGATTATGGTTTTGAGGGGCATCCCCTGCGTAAAGATTTCCCTTTAACCGGCTATGTGGAAGTGCGCTACGATCCCGACCGTCAAGGGGTGGTGTACGAACCTGTTCACCTCAACCAAGCCTTCCGAACCTTTGATTTTGAAAGCCCTTGGGAAGGGATCCGCTCTGTATTGCCAGGGGATGAGAAAGCCAATCCTACCGAGAAAACAACCCATGCGTAGTGCGGTTATCGTTTTTCCAGGGTCCAATTGTGATCGGGATATGGCCGTGGCCCTGCAGACCATCACGGGTGTGGCCCCCCTGATGGTCTGGCATCAGGACACGCACTTGCCCTCTGTGGATCTGGTGGCTTTGCCCGGGGGATTCAGTTATGGGGATTATCTGCGCTGTGGCACCATGGCCGCCCATGCGGCGATTATGCCGGCAATCCGACACCATATTGAGCAAGGCCGCAAGGTTTTGGGGGTGTGCAACGGCTTTCAAATTTTAACTGAGGCCCATCTGTTGCCAGGGGCCCTACGGCGCAATCAGGGCCTGAAATTTATTCATCGCACCGTGACCTTGCAGGATGCGAAAAATAAACAAACATTGTCCATGCCCATTGCCCATCACGATGGATGCTATCTTTTGGATCCCTCAGATTTGGCCCGTTTGCAGGATCAAGACGGCATTGCCTATCGCTATACCGATAATCCCAACGGTTCCGTTGATGATATTGCTGGGGTTTTTAACGAAACCAAAACCGTTTTGGGCCTGATGCCCCATCCTGAGCGAGCGGTGGATCCTGATCTGGGGACAGGGATGGATGGACGCAGGGTCATCGCATCCTTTCTGGGGTAAAGAAAACAAAACTGGCAGCGTTATTCAGGGGACAGGCCCTGCCCCACTCCGTGCCCGATCATAATGATGGCGGGGCCGGATATGCTGGGCCAGACGGCCAAACTTTCCCCAAGGGTTGTCAAAACAGTTGTCTGCTGGGGTGTGGTGGCGGCACTGATAAAGGCCACGGGTTGATCCGCCGAACGACCAACATCCAGAAGGCGCAGGCGGATTTTATCAAAATTTTTTAACCCCATGTACAAAACCAGCAACGGGGAACGCAGGCCAATATCGTGCCATGCTTCGCCGTAGAGGGTTTCCGCCTGATGGCCAGAAAGAAACGTCACCGCACTGTTATGATCGCGGTGCGTCAGGGGAATCTGGCTGCAGGCGGCGGCCCCTTGGGCGGCCGTTACGCCTGGGATGATGCGGCAAGGGATGCCCGCGGCATGCAGGGCCTGCATTTCTTCCCCCCCCCGCCCAAACACCAAGGGATCGCCCCCTTTTAGGCGCACCACACGGTGGCCGGCGCGGGCAGCATCAATCAGATCCTGTGTGATACGATCCTGACGACAGGATTCCCCTGCTTTCTTTCCGGCATAAATCAAGGTGGCAGGGGTTAACGTTAAAATATCTTGAGGGATCAAAGCGTCATAATAAACCACATCGGCCTGCTTTAGGGCACTGAGCGCATGCAACGTCAACAAACCCACATCCCCTGGGCCCGCCCCCACCAACCAGACATGGCCGGGGGAAAGCGTCGGGAAATCACGAAACAAAGGGACATCCAAAGAAACAGAATCCACCTAAAAATCCAAAGCTGCGTAAGAGGGCACGGGCGGGACACTGGGAACCGTATCCTCAAGAATACACCGAAAACTGGGACGGGATTTCAGGCGCGTGTACCAGTCCTTGGCATCGTTAAAATCCTGCCAAGGCACATGGCCCAAATAATCCATACACGACACATGGGCGCCGGCGGCAAAATCGGCCAAACTCAGCTGATCCCCCGCAAGCCAGTGGCGACGTTCCATCAAAAAATCAATATACCCCAAATGGGTGCGCAAATTCGTCAAACCCGCCCGCAGGGCCGAGGCATTGGGGGTGTTGTCGCGAAGAAAGCGTTTAAAAACTTTTTCCTGCAACAGATAGTCCGTAACCTCTCGATCGCACGAGGTCATAAACCAAAAAATCAGACGGCGCACCTCTGCCTTGTCCCGCACCGACAGGGGAAGGAGAGATCCCGCCTGGGGGGTATCATGCAGGGCCTCGATAATCGCATACCACTCCACAAACACATCACCTTTGGCAGACACCAAAACAGGAACTGTGCCGGCGGGGTTGATTTGGTAGAATTTTTTGCGACGCTCCCACGTTTTCTCCAAAACCTTTTGATAGGGAATCCCATATTCCGCCATCACCGCCATAACAAACCGACAGGCCGGCGATAACCAATGATAATACAGGGTAAAGGGGGATTCGCTCATGACAGGGTTATGGGGTTAGGACTGCGCCTCTCGGTGGGCCTTGATGATGGCTTCCACATCCTTCGCATGGGTTTCAACAGATACTTTGGTGATGATGTCAATCAACGCTCCCTTGGGGTCAATAATAAACGTTGTTCGGGAAACGCCCATATAGGTTTTTCCATACATGCTCTTTTCCCCCCATGTGCCGTAAGCGGCGCACAAAGCCCCGTCCTGATCCACCAGCAAAGGAAAGGTCAGATTGTATTTTTGAATGAATTTTTTGTGCTGGGCGGCATCATCCCGACTGGCACCCAAAACAACAATCCCCTGTGATGTCAGGGTTTCTTGATGATCGCGAAAGCTGCAGGCCTCTTTGGTGCATCCGGGTGTGTCGTCTTTGGGATAGAAATACAAAACCACATAGGATCCCAGAAAATCCGTCAGAGACACGGGTTTTCCCGTTTCATCCGTCACAGAAAACGCGGGGGCCGGTTGGCCAACATTCGGAAAAGAGGAAGACATCAGGACAATCCTTTCATTTTTGTCTGTGCGTTTTTTTTACCGTGTTTTGGGTGCATTCAAGGCAAGGAGTTCTTGTTTAAGGCGTTCGATTTCCGTTTGCAAGGCTTGGATTTGTGCAGACTCACCCGCAGGCTCTGCGGCAGAAGGCGCAAAAGGATTGCGTCCTAAAAAAGGAAAAGGCTGAAAAAAGGAAAACGACTGTTGAAACCATCCCCGATACCAGCGGCGCACATCATCAAAAGGGGTGAGGGCCTGGTGCATATACGTGTTCATGCGCTCTTGGTTTTCGGAAAACACCGACATGGCCATGTCCAGATATGACGGAATAAACGACCGCAGGCGATCATCATAAAACCGCACCAAATGCCGCAGAAAATCCACGGGCAGCAGGGGGGCTTCATGGGTGACATCCAAATCCAGAATCAACTGCGCCAGCACAGAACGCGTCATATCCTCCCCCGTTTTGGCATCCTGAACCACAAAGGTTTTGTCCTGTTTCACCAAAACAGACAGATCACGCAGGGTGATATAGCGGCTTTCGTCTGTATTGTATAAACGGCGGTTGGCGTATTTTTTAATGACGATGGGGGATTCTGTCATAATGGTTCTTCCCTTGTTGGTTAAAGCGTGATTTGCATTAAAGGCCTGGGTCCCACATGTCCCAGCGCCGAGAATTACCGGCAGCAGGGGCATTCCGTATGAAGTGCCGGCTATCTGAAAACCGCATGAGAAATTTTTGAAAGGCCTCTGTTTTGGGGGCCGTCATGATGGTGCCTGGGGGGCCTTGCTCTGCAATTTTTCCCTGCTGCAAAAACAGAATCTGGGTTGAAATTTCAAAGGCAAACTGCATTTCATGGGTAACCATAACCACGGTTCGACCTTCCTCAACAATGCCACGGATCACCCCGAGCACCTCCCCCACCAACTCAGGGTCCAGCGCCGAAGTCGGCTCATCCAGCAAAACGACCTTGGGCTCGATGGCCAGCGCCCGCGCAATGGCCGCACGTTGGGTTTCCCCGCCGGAAAGCACAATGGGGTATTCGTTTTTTTTACGCAGCAAGCCCACTTTGTTCAGGTAATGGTCAGCACGTTCGATGGCCTCTTTTTTAGAAAGGCCGAGGACATGGATGGGGGCCTCAATAACATTTTCCAAAATGGTCATGTGGCTCCACAGATTAAACTGCTGAAACACCATACCGATCATGCGGCGCAAACGCTGGACCTGTTTGGCACGCACGGGCCTGGACAAAGCCCGAGAACGGTTGATTTCCACCAATTCATCCTTAATCCAGATTTCCCCCGCATCGGGAATTTCCAGCAGGTTGATACACCGCAGCAATGTTGTTTTTCCCGATCCACTGCTGCCCACAATGGTGACCACATCATGATCTTCTGCCACCAGGGACACCCCGCGCAGGACCTCTTGCCCCTTGTAGGTTTTCCAAAGATCAACCAGAGAAATGGCAGCAATGGCGCCCATGAAAACCCAAAAAAGTCAAAAGGAAAGATCCAGAATACATCTGAGTTCTTTTTAGACCACGATTTCCCTTCCGCTGCAAGAGAATGGACACAAAACAGAACCTTCACACTTTTTTGATCAAGCGCTCGTAGGCAGGTAACGTTAGAAAATCCACAAAATCCTCCCGCACGCACAGATCATGCAGCAGGCCTTGGGCGGCCACCAGATTGGGCAGATCCAGCGCCGCAGACTCTTGGGCAAACCAACGATCAAAGAGGTCCCGTGTGAACGTCTGGCCATCGCTGAGGGTCACACCGCGGCGCAACGCCTGCCACAGTTGGGCGCGGCAAATTTCTGCTGTGGCGGCATCCTCCATCAAATGATGAATGGGGACACACCCCACACCGGACAACCAAGAGGCCAGATAGGTCAGGGCCACGCGCATGTTCATGCGCTGGCCCTCCTCTGTCAGGTGTCCCTCGGGGGGTGTTAAAAGCATGGCTTGGGAGATATCCGATATGTCCGGTATAACGTCCAGCTGATGCATGCGGGGAAAGGCTTGCCGTGCCAAAGACACCAGCGCCGGATGCGCTACCCAAGTGCCATCGTGACCCAGGCGGGCTTCGCGCTCTTTATCCGCCTGAACACGGGACAAAGCCTCCTCGTTAGCCTCTGGATTGTTTTTAATGGGGATCTGCGCCGCCATGCCCCCCATGGCATAGGCGCCCCGTTTGTGGCACGCCGCAATCACCAAACGCACATAGGCATTCATCATGGGCGTTTGCATGGTCACACGGGCTCGATCCGGCAAAAGATAATGGGTATGGGCACGCAGGCTCTTGATATAACTGAACATATAGTCCCATCGGCCACAGTTCAGGGCCACGATGTGCTCTTTCAGTTCATACAGGATTTCTTCGGCCTCAAAAGCGGCGCCGAGGGTTTCAATAAGCACCGTCACCCTGAAGGTTCCCTCAGGCAAACCCAGCAGATGTTCGGCGCGTTCCAAGACACTACGCCACAGACGGGCCTCGAGGTGGCTTTCCAGTTTGGGCAGATAAAAGTAGGGGGCCGTTCCCCGTGCCAGCAAAGCCGCCGCATTGTGAAACACAAACAGGCCAAAATCAAACACACTGGCGGACATTGACGCGCCGTCCACCTGAACGTGGGCCTCGGTTAAATGCCACCCTCTGGGGCGGACCATCAAAACCGCCGGTGTCTCACTCAGGACGTACGTTTTGCCCTCTGTCGCCAAACGCAGGGTTCGCCGCACCGCATCGTAAAGATTGACCTGACCCTGCAGGATGTTGCTCCATGTGGGGGCGGTGGAATCCTCGAAATCCGCCATAAACCCGTTGGCGCCGGAATTTAGGGCGTTGATCACCGTTTTGCGGTCCACCGGTCCGGTGATTTCCACACGACGATCCGTTAAATCCTTGGGAATGCTGGCGATCCTCCAGTGGGGATCCTGACGGATGTGGGCGGTTTCTTTCAGAACGTTGGGCAAAACACCCCCATCCCTTTGCTGTTGCCGCGTGCGCCGCATTTGTAGCAAAACCCGCCGCTCAGGATCAAAATGACGATGAAGATCAGCCAGAAACGATAGAGCCTCGGGGGTTAACAGAGCATCTGCCTCAGGCGAAACGCCATGACCAACAACAACAGCAGGGGAAAAGACCATAAAAAAACGCCTATAGGGATGAAAATAAGTCCACCTTACCACAGAAACGGTAAAAAATTCAAGGACGGCACCGTCTTTCTTCGCCCCCCTGCCCTGCTTTCTGCAGGATGCCCTTCCTTTTCATATTAAAAATGGCTAGAATGGTTTATGCATTTTTCACATTACCATACCGATGAGTTTTATGATGAGCTGTTCCTGAGCGATGGACAGCCCAGACCCGAAGCTGCGCCCCTGATTGCCCAGATCAACGCCTTGTCCAGCAAGGATTTACGACGCCGTCAGCGGGCCGCCGAGTTGGCCATGTTCCAGCAGGGCATTACCTTTAGCGTTTATGGTGACCGCCAAGGACACGAAAAAATCATCCCCTTTGATATTTTGCCCCGCATCATCACCGCCCAAGCTTGGGCCGTTTTAGAGCGGGGATTAAAACAGCGCATCATGGCCCTGAATGCCTTTATTCACGACATTTATCATGACCAAAAGGTTTTGCGCGATGGGGTGATTCCCCGTGACTTGGTGCTGTCCAGTGCCTGTTACCTGCCTGCCTGTCAGGGATTGACACCCCCCCAAAACATATGGGCCCACATTGCGGGCATTGATTTGGTGCGGGATGAACACGGGACATTTTATGTGCTGGAGGATAACGTCCGCTGTCCCTCTGGCATTTCCTATGTTCTGGAAAACCGCACCATGCAAAAGCGGACCTTTCCTCGGGCGTTTGAGGCCATGCGGGTCCGTCCGGTGTCTAACTATCCCAACCAGCTTTACCAAATGCTGCGCGGACTTTCGGGGGCAGAGGATCCCACCGTGGTGGTGCTAACCCCGGGGATGCACAATTCCGCCTATTTTGAACATGCTTTTTTGGCCCAACAGATGGGGGTTTTTTTGGCCGAGGGGGCTGATTTAGCGGTATCGGATGGCTTTGTCTGGCTGAAAACCACACGGGGCCTAAAAAAGGTCGATGTGATTTACCGGCGCATTGATGATATTTTTCTGGATCCCTTGGCCTTTCGTCCGGATTCCCTGTTGGGGGTTCCTGGGCTGATGGACTGCTTCCGCCGCGGCACGGTGGCCCTAGCCAACGCCCCAGGTACAGGGGTTGTGGATGATAAGGCCATTTATGCCTATGTGCCGGCCATGATTCGCTATTATTTGGGGGAAGAGGCCATCATTCCCAACGTCCCCACCTATCTGTGCTCGGATGATACGCAGCGCCAGTATGTTCTGGACAATCTGGAAACGCTGGTGGTGAAGGCCGTCAATCTTTCCGGTGGCTATGGCATGTTGATTGGGCCCAAATCCACCGCAGAAGAGCGCAGCACCTTTGCCGATGCCATTCGCGCCAATCCACGGGATTATATTGCCCAGCCCACGCTGTCCCTGTCCCGCGCCCCCACTCTGACGCCTGAGGGCATTGAAGGGCGCCACGTGGATTTTCGCCCCTATGTGTTATCCAGCGACGAGGTTTTTGTCCTGCCCGGGGGCCTGACCCGCGTGGCGTTGGTGAAGGGGTCACTGGTGGTGAATTCGTCCCAAGGGGGCGGCAGCAAAGATACATGGATTTTGGAGGACTAAACCAATGCTCAGCCGTGTGGCCAACGCTGTTTACTGGATGAGCCGGTATTTGGAACGCGCCGATAACGTGGCGCGTTTTGTACACGTCAACATTCACCTGATGCTGGACTTGGGGCTGGAGCATGATAATGGGCGCTGGGCCCCTTTGGTGGCGGCCTCAGGCGATGATGATGATTTTCGCCGTCGTTATGATGATCCCAATGAAAAAAACGTCCTGCATTTTTTGACGTTTGATGAGGACAATCCCAATTCGATCCTGTCTTGCATTCACCGCGCCAGAGAGAATGCCAGAACCGTGCGGGAAATCCTGTCTTCGGATTTATGGATGGCCATTAACGATGTTCATCATTTGGCCCAAAAACAGGCCAGACGCCGAAAAATTGGGGATTTGCAGGATTTTTATCTGTCCATCCGCCGCGCGGGATATGTGTTTACCGGCCTTTTGGAAGATACCATGACCCACGGCGAGGCTTGGCATTTTGCGGATCTTGGCCGCATGCTGGAAAGGGCCGATAAAACCGCCCGTATTTTGGATGTGAAATATTTTTTGCTGTTGCCCAGTTTAGAATATTTTGATTCCCCCTATGATGCGGTGGAATGGAGCGCGGTGTTAAAATCCGTCAGTGCTTTTGAGATGTACCTGAAGCAACACCACACCATCAATTACAAAAATGTGGCTGATTTTCTGATTTTTCATCCCTCTTTCCCCAGATCCATCCTGCGCTGCACCCATCAGGCGGCGCGGTCTTTGCACAGCATTGTGGCCACCACTGGCAGGGAAACCTCTGTTGAAGGTTCCATGTCCACCATTCGGTCCTTTCTGGCCGATGCCACCATAGAAAGCGTTTTAAACCACGGCATGCATGAATTTATTGATACCTTTCAAACCCATATCAATACCCTGGATCGGGACATTGGCCAGACGTTTTTTGCGGATTAGATGAGGCTGTTTCTTGATTCTCTCTGATGATGTTTTATCTGTGTTATCCCGCGTTTCCCCAGATGGAGAGCAAAGAGATATTGTCACCCTAGGCTGGGTGAAGGGGTTGGTGGTTCAGGGGAATCAGGTGGGCTTTGTTCTGGATATCCCCCACCAAGAGGCCCCACAGTTGCCGAATTTGAAAGACAGGGCAGAGTCGGCGCTGAAACAGGCCTATCCCACCGCTGCCCTGCGTATCGTCACCACCACCCATACCGCCCCTAAGGCCCCGAAAACCATAAGCCATGGCTCTTCCAAACCGATTGTTTTGCCCCAAATTCGCCGTATTTTGGCGGTGGCCAGTGGTAAGGGGGGTGTGGGAAAATCAACGGTGGCTCTGGGCATCGCCCGCGCCCTGAAGGATCAGGGGGAGCGGGTTGGCCTGCTGGATTTGGATATTTTTGGGCCTTCTTTGCCCACGTTGCTGGGGGCCTTGCCGCCCCCCCCATTGAACGAACACAAAAAAATGATTCCCCACACCATCGACGGCCTGACGGTACAATCCATCGGCTATATGGTGGATCCAGCCAAAGCCGTGATCTGGCGCGGCCCCATGGTCATGGGCGCGGTGGAGCAACTGTTTCGCGATACGGCTTGGCCCCCGCTGGATACGCTGGTTTTGGATTTGCCCCCGGGCACGGGGGATGTACAGCTGACGCTGGCGCAAAAAGTGAACTTAAGCGGGGCCATTCTGGTCACAACCCCCCATGATCTGGCCATGGCGGATGCCCGACGTGCCGCCGCCATGTTCCAAAAAATGCAGGTCCCTGTGCTGGGGGTTGTTGAAAATATGGCGTTTTTTGTTTGCGCAACGTGCGATGCCGTCCATGATGTTTTCCCTGCGGGACAGGCACCGGCTTTGGATCTACCCCTGCTGGCCCGTTTGCCATTGGATCCCCGTGGAAATACACTGGGGCCATTGTTTGCCCAGATTATCCAGATGTATAAGTTCACCAACATCTGAGACAAATGAGACTGAACGAGCGTAGTTTTTTTGCGCGTTAGTGGGGGGGGGGCGGAGCGCGCCGTCAAAGAGCGCTGTAGCGACGCCCCCCCTTTAACGCCAAA
>JBILMD010000036.1:0-6606 GCA_044375675.1 Alphaproteobacteria bacterium | reverse complement strand
AATACAACACTTACCGCCCACATTATGCCTTGAAAGGATCCACACCCTCCGCGTATACAAAAACCATCCTCCTCAAGGACGCCGCTTGATCACCATATCTGTCTCAAATGAGGTGAACTCATACATTTCTATAAAATATCTGGACAAACGCACCAAAATTTGTTACTTTATTGTGCGTTTTTATAAAATTTTTATTAAGGTGAGTCTTTATGTCCGACGCTGTTTCCCACGACTTGGCCCGTTTGGCGGCCCATGCTTTGGATCTGCTTTCTGTGGATCAACTGGTTCGTGTTTTGGATGGACTCAATCTGATTGATTTAACAGCCAAGGCCATGTCCCCCATGCGTTTGTCGCAATTGATGGAGCTGGCCGCACGCTGCGCCTATGATTTGCTGAAGGAAAAGCGGGTTCGCCTGACCATCGGCACGGATAAAATTGAACAGGGGCAGCTGGATTATGATCTGGTGGGCAAAAACCCCTCGGATTTGGACACCCTGAAATTGATTGCCAGTGAAATGGCCGAAAAGGATGATTTGTCCATTGATAACAAAGATCTGTTCCATATGGTCAGCGCCGTGATTACCGCGGCCCAGATGCTCGCCAACGATTTAGACGAAGGCAAAGCCAAACCCATCTTGGCCAAGGGCGAAAATCTGGCCAACCTGACGCTGGGCACCGAAGACCGCGCCGAAAAAACAAAGGAATTTTTGGACGAGCTCTTTGCCTTGCTGGGCAAGCTGGTTTAAATTCTGGTTCATGTCCGACGCGTTGGCCTGCCTGCTGGATCGGCTGTCTGATTCCCCTTTTTCCGTCGAAGCGTTTATGGCGTTTTGTCTGTCTGATCCTGTTTATGGGTCATACAAACACCAAAACCCCCTAGGACGCGATTTTATCACCGCGCCTGAAATCAGCCAGATGTTTGGGGAACTGATCGGTCTGGCCTTTGCCGATGCGTGGTTGCAGCAGCAACATCAGAATGACACGCCGTGGCTATGGGTGGAATGTGGGCCCGGGCGTGGGACCTTAACGGCGGATGCGCTGCGGGCTGCGGGGCCCCATCTGCCGTTTTCGACGCAGGTGCATTGTGTGGAAACGTCGCCCCTTCTGCGGGATGTGCAGCGGGAAACCCTGCGGGGGGTGGATGTGACGTGGCACGAAACCTTGGACACCTTGCCCACCACCAGTCCCCTGTTTTTTGTGGCCAATGAATGGTTTGATGCCCTGCCTGTGCAGCAGTATGTTTTAACACCGCAAGGTTGGCATGTTCGGTGCGTAGAAAACAGGGGGGATGGGTTGGCCTTTGGGGTGGGGGCTGAAAAAGCGCCCCCGTTGGTGGCCGCCTTTTCCTGTTTGGTGGCTCAGCCGCAGGGGACGGTTTTTGAATATCCGGCCTTGGGTTTGGCGATGTTCCATCACATCTGCCAACGCCTAAGCCATCAAGGAGGGCAAGCCCTGATCATTGATTATGGTCCCCAAACACAGGGGGTTGGTGATACCCTGCAGGCCGTTTATCAGGGCAGAAAGGTGGACGTGTTTGCCCACATCGGACGCGCGGACCTGTCGTGCCATGTTCCCTTTGCCCTGTTTCAGGAATACGGCCAGCAGCATCATCCATCCTTATCCTTTGACGTCACATCTCAGGGGCGTTTTTTGCATGATTTGGGCCTGTTGAACCGCTTGGCCACCCTGATGCGCCGCGCTCCCCAACACGCCGAGGCCCTCTCCGCCGCCTATCACCGCCTAACCCACCCCACCCAAATGGGGACGTTGTTTCAGGTGATGAGGGTGGGGGGAAAACATTCATCATCATCATGCCCATAAAAAAGGGGATTGGGTTGGGCTTTACGATACATAAAGAATTTGGTAATATAAAAGCCATCTTAGGGAAGAAACCCACGATGATATCGGCTTTATCCGTTGCCCAGTATTTTTTATCTTTCACGGATGAAGAGAGAGAGGAGGCCTTTACGCATCTAAAGCTGCAAAAGCTGCTTTATTATGCCCAAGGTTATTTTCTGGCCACGCAAAAGCGCCCCTTGTTTTCCGAAACCCTACAGGCATGGACACATGGTCCCGTTGTTCCAGAGGTTTATCACATCTATAAAGATTATAAAAACCAGCCCTTGCCCTATACCCCCTGTCAAGAGGACTTCCCCGAATTGTTAAGGGATTTTTTGAACTCTGTCTTAGAAACCCATGGGATCTATAGCGCCGCTGTGTTACGCACTATGACCCATCAAGAAGAACCTTGGATCGAAGCGTTTAACCAAGGAAAAAGCACCCCCCTCAATCTGACCACCATGGAACGCTTTTTCCGCAAAAAATGGTTGCAGGAATCCCAGTGCACAGAAGAGGACTTTAAACCCACCAGCCAAGCGTTTCTAGACCTGTGGGCTTCGATTTAGTTTTTTCTACGTCTTTTGAAAGACGTTTTAAAAAGGAAAACCGCAGCAGTCAGCTTGTGATCAAAGAAACCGTCGAGCTTTTTAAAAAAAATCCTTATCATCCCAGCTTGAACTTTGAATCTATCACCAACCAAAAAGGCTTTTATTCCATCAGAATAGATCGGAAAATCCGCATCAGGTTATACGTTCAGTTTGATGATGTGGGAAAGATTCTGCAAGTCGACGTCATAGATTTCGGCAATCACGATACGGTTTATCGGGCGAGATAAAACCTTGCCACGTTTTTTGAACCAAGGTTGACACCCCCCCCTAATCGCGCTAAAATCCATAACTTATGATAAATTTGATGCGCCTTTAAGGGGGGCATCGGTAGCAAGGGGATTGTTGGATGAATCGCGTGTTTTTGATGGTGGGCCTGTGCGCCCTGTGGATTGTTTTTTTGTCCAGTGTGCCGGCGTCGGCGGGGTTGAATTCTTATCCTGAGCGGGTGAAACAACAGTACGTACAGGAATGTATGAGCCAACCCATCCCCTACGCCGTGGATATCCCCAAAGAGGGCCGGTACAAACATTGTCTGTGTACCTTTTATTACATCAAGCAAAACATGTCCTATACGGAATATCAAAGCTTTGACCAAACCGTCCGCAGCGGCCAGATGCAAAACGTGCCCGCCAATTATATCAAAATTATGGAGGACGGCACCACCCAATGCGCACGGCGTTACCTGATGGGGGTTGGCAAGATTCGCTAAACCCCACCCCCTGCCTGGGCGGGGAAAAGAAAGGGAATTCCCCTATGGGTTAGGGGGGCCTGATACCCCAAAAGGGGCTAAAGATTGGGCGATTGTTTCAAATACTGCTTAATGTTCCGTGTGGCTTGGCGGATGCGGTGGACGTTTTCCACCAGACCAATGCGGACATAGCCCTCTCCATGTTCCCCAAAGCCCAGACCTGGGGCCACGGCGACCTCAGCATGTTCCAACAAATCCTTGGCAAAGGCCACTGATCCCAAATGGCGATGGCTTTCGGGGATGGGGGCCCAGGCGAACATGCTGGCCTCTGGCACGGGAACATCCCATCCGGCCTGCTTCAGGCCCGACAGCAAGACATCACGGCGTTCCTTATACAGCGCCCGAATCTGGGTCACGCAGTCTTGGGGACCGTTCAGGGCCGTGGCCGCCGCCACCTGAATGGGCGTAAACGCCCCATAATCCACATAGGATTTGATCCGCGCCAGTGACGCAATCAAATGCCGATTCCCCACCGCAAAGCCGATACGGCAACCGGCCATGGAGTAGGTCTTGCTCATGCTGGTGAATTCAATGGCAATGTCCATGGCGCCCTCAACCTGCAACACCGACGGGGGGGGATTGTTATCGTCAAAGTAAATCTCGGCGTACGCCAGATCCGACAAGATATAAATCCCGTGTTTGCGACAAAAGGCCACAACTTCCTTATAAAAATCCAAATCCACCACCTGCGCCGTGGGATTGCAGGGGTAACTCAGGACCAACAGCAAAGGCTTTGGCACGCTAAATTGAACCGCGCGGGACAGCTGTTCCATAAAAACGTCGGTATAGCTGGGGGAATCAAAAGGCACCACCAAATACCGCAACGCCGCACCGGCAATCATAAAGCCATAAGGGTGAATGGGATAGCTGGGGCTGGGCACCAGAATGATATCCCCCGGGCTGGTCATGGCTTGGGCCAGATTGGCGATGCCCTCTTTGGATCCGATGGTGACGACCACGTCCTGATCCTCGTCCAAGCTCACCCCAAAGCGGCGCTGGTAATAGGCCACTTGGGCCCGACGCAGGCCCTTGATCCCCTTAGACACCGAATATCCATGGGTTTTGGGATCCGAAATCACCTCGATCATCTTTTCCACCACGTGGGGGGGCATGGGGCTGTCCGGATTGCCCATCCCAAAGTCAATAATATCCGCCCCCCGATGACGGGCCGCCAGTTTCAGGCGATTGACCTCTGCAAAAACATAGGGCTGCAACCGTTTGATGCGGTGGAATTCTTCATAATGCATAGCAGGGGCCATCCTAAACAAACAACATTCCCTTTTTCTGTAACCCGCTTGGGGGAAAAAGGCAACTGTTTGGGGGTGGTGTGTGGGAGTGCCCCCTATAAAAACCTTGAATCAGGGCAGGGTCTATGATCATAGTTCTGTTATGACAGGCATCACACTCAATCTGACCTACACAGGACGCGCTCTGGAAGACGGGAGCATGAATATCCGTGATCTGGTTCCTGTGCTTTTGTCTGTGAATGATATGTTCCAGACCGCTGCTCATCTTGTGTACGATAAAGATATGCGGACGTCTGTTCAAGTGAATGCCTTTCAAAAAGGATCATTCAGTATCGATTTGACGCTGGTTCAGGATATTTTCCAGCAAATTACCAGCTTTTTTGACAGCCAAGAAGCCAATGGCCTTTTGAATTTAAAAGAATATCTTTTAGGGGGTGCTGCGAGCCTTTTTTGGCTTATCAAAAAAATCAAAGGCAGAAAAATAACCAAAGCGACAACAGAAAACGATCAAACCCGCATTGAATGTGACGGGGATGTGATCATTATTCCTACGGTTGTTTATCATCTTTCACAGGACGTTGTTATTCGCAATCATGTAGAAACCATCCTAAAACCCTTGCAGCAAGATGGGATCAATGGGTTTGAAATTCGGGACAAAGATCAGCCCATTTTTCATGTGGACAAAGAAGAAGAGCCCTTTTTCAGGGCCAATACCAGCGACCTGATTCATCCCCCTATGGCGGTTCATGAGTTTGAGAAATACTTCACTTTGGTAACCGTGACTTTTAAAGAAGGTAATAAATGGAAACTTCACGATGGGACGGGACAGATCAGCGCCATCATCCTTGATGAGGATTTTTTGCGCCGTGTGGAGGAAAGCCAAATTGCTTTTGCCAAAGGCGATCAATTGCGTTGCCTTGTGCGGCTAAAGGAATATCGCATTACGGCAGGTATCCGTAACGAGTATGAAATTTTACGGGTTGTGGATCATAAAACGGCGTTAAAACAACCACCGTTGCCTTGGCCTTAAGGGTATTGAACAAATCCCCCCTACCCCCCCATCGAAAAATCCCGTCCATCATACCGCATGACGCGGCGGCCGGCTGTGGCCAGTTTCAGGGTATTTTTCCGCTTGGCCTCCTCAAAGGCCCCGGGCACCACGTGCAGGAAAAAACGAAGAAAGCCGTTGCTGCTGACGATGATCACGTGACGGGGGGGCTGGGGCAGGGCCTGACAATCTTGGGCCAGATCCTGTAAAAAATCACGAATGCGGCGCATGATGGTGGATTCAGTATCCCCCCAAGCCCCCTGATCGGCCTTGGGAAACAGGGCGTCCTTTTGCCAAGCATCCAAAACATGCTGGCCGAAACGATCCGCGATCTCTTCGCTGCTCAGGCCGCCCCATTGGCCATAATCCAGCTCGTCCAGATGACTGTGGGCGATGACGGGGCACGCAGGGGCCAGATGGTTTTGCAGGATAAAGGCAAAATCCCGAGTGCGCTGCAAACTGCTGCAATAAATCAGATCAGGGGTCACGTCTTCGTTTTTCAGGGTCTGGGCCAGATCCTCGGCCTGCGTCCGTCCCGATGGGGCCAGGGGCAAATCCTGTCCGCGCCCTACCCATACCACGGGCTCCCCTGGGGAAAAGGTATTGCCATGACGGCAAAGATGAAGCGTAAGCGGGGGAAGCATAAACGGGGGAATGCGTAAAAAAAGAAAAAACAAAAAAGTAATGGCGTCCCCAAGGGGATTCGAACCCCTGCTGCCGCCGTGAAAGGGCGGTGTCCTGGGCCTCTAGACGATGGGGACTAGGGGCAAAGTGAGAACCTTATACGAAATACGTGTGGGAAGATCAAGATGATTTTGAAATTTTCAAATCCCAACCTGAAAAGAATCAGTAAGGGGTATTGAACAAAAAAGCAGGCCGAAGCCTGCTTTCCATTTGGTGAATGTCTTGTTAACGGAAAGTCACCACTTTCTGATTTGCTAGACAAGACATAGCGCGTTAAGGTGGTCTTTTCAAGAAAAAAAGACACGTTGTAGGAGCAACTTGATAATGTCCTCCTTAGCAAATTAGGAATGTCCGCTTTAGGTTTTTGTTTTGTCATGAAACAGGAGCTTGGAGATGGTAAATTTTGGGGTTCGGGAGATGGATCGTTGGGCG
>JBILMD010000018.1:0-26010 GCA_044375675.1 Alphaproteobacteria bacterium | reverse complement strand
AAGAGCCCTAAAAAAAGGGCTATGGATTTGTGGATAAAAACCTACCCCGCCCCCTGCACCTAAAAAAACAAAAAGCGGACATTCCTAAGTTGCTAAAAGCGGACATTTGTAATTTGCTTTGACAGGAAAAAAAGCATTAGAACTTACCCACATCGTCATTGCGAGCCTCCGCAGGAGGCGTGGCAATCCAGTCTTTCCCGTGGCGGCATGTCTGGATTGCTTCGCTGCGCTCGCAATGACGAGGGTTATGCGTAAGTCCTGAGCATAAAAAAAACCAGCTGGGGCGGCAGAGGGGTGTGTTTGGCCCTCTGCCGTGTTTTTGTTTCCCCCGCTTTTAAGACGCAACCGCCAGCGGCGTTGCCTGCGGCTGAGTTTCCGGCAAAGGCACCTGATTTTCGCGCAGCCATTCGGCCAGATCGGGGGCGTGCTTGCGATAGGCCTGCACATCCAGCAGTTCTTGGCGCAGGGTGACTTCCCGCGCATCCAACGCGCTGCCGTTCAAACCAAAGGTCACGACGATGAACACCAACGCCATGGGCAGGGCGTCTTCGCCAAAGCATCCCTTGCGCATGGATTGAAAGACATACTGCGCGGCCAAATCGGCCAGATCGCCGGCTTTGACCGTGGTTTCCCGCCAAGCAAGGTTTTGGACAGAATCCAAAACGGATTTCAGGCTTGTGGTGTCCTCGGGCAGGGTGCGCCCGTGGCTTTCCAAAAACCGCCCATACAAACGCAGCATCAGGGACGGATCGAGTTTTTCAAAAGACATGATACCCTCCCTCCCTTAAGCTGCAACGGATAACACAGTGGGATAACGCCGCGCCGCCGCATCATACAGCGTGACATAGGCCTGCCAAGGTCCGTTGGCGCCGTGGACTTCGATATGGTCCCCCACGATTTTGACGGTCAATTCCTCACCCAGATCCCATCCCATCTGGTGGGCCATGGCGCGGGTCAGGGTCATGGCGTTGGTGTTGCCTTGGCGGCTGAGTTTTGTTTTATGTTCCATTTGTGTTTTCCTGCATTGGCGTTAGGATGGTTCTGTTTTTCCTTAAAAGGCCCCTTTTATGATCGACCCCGTGGTCAAACCTATCAAACCCTATTATGATAAACAACAGGTTAACCCGCGGGCCCTGTGCGGGTGGATTTTTTTATTTATCGTCAGTGTGGTTTGGCTGGATCCCATGGCCCTGGATTTCATGGCGGACCTGCAGGGGCGGGATGTGTATAAAAACACGATTCAGCCCATCATGCAGGGCATCACAACGCTGGGCATGGCCCGTTTGTATCTGGTGCCCTGCGCGGTGTTAACGGCGGTGGTGCTGTTTAAAGCGCGGCGGCACCCGTTATCGGTGATCTTGCGCCCGCTGCCGGCGTTGCCGTTTTTTGTGCAGACCCTGTTGCTGCTGCCCGTTATGCTGTTTCTGGCCAAAATTGCCAAAATTCTCATTGGCCATGCGCGGCCCCAAACCCTGCTGGCCATGCCGCAAAGGCCACCGTTTTGGGAACAATACCACGGCCCCATGATTCAGGATGCCTTTCATGGCCTGCCATCCGGCCACACGACAACGGCCCTGACGCTGGCGTTTCTGGCGGCGCGGTTTTATCCGCGATTGGCGTGGCCGGCCTATATCACAGCGGGGGGGGTGATGATCTCCCGCGTGTTTCTGCTGGAACACGAAGTCAGCGATGTCATCGGCACCGTCGTTTTCGTCATGATCCTGCTGCCCCTGATCCAGCGCAGCTGGGACCTGTTTCAGGAATGGGCTGCCCAGAAAGCTGGGAAACGGCGGGGGTGATTTTTCTTTGGGGTGTGATGGATGTTACAGAAAAGAGGGGGGCTTGTTTTATAGTATTATCCTACAAATGCACAAAGCCGGTCTATAAGATTCAATTTTTAAGGCTATATTAGGATAAAACCATGGCCCCGTCACAAGAAGAAATCCGAAACCTCCCTGAGGGGATGCAGGCGCAATTTCATTCGTGGCCTGAAGCGATTCAGAATTTGGTAACCATCGAAGACAATGATGGGCCCCATCGTTTTTCTTTTAAAGAAAAAAGCCTATTTGGGATGAGCCTAATGGGGATTAACCTACAAGGGGTCAACCTACAAGGGGCCCATCTTCGTTTTACCCAACTACAAGGGGCCAAGCTGAGTGGAGCCGACATGAGTGGTGCCCATGCTCACGGAGCGAACCTAGAGGATGCCGATGTAACGGGGGCCAAGCTAGACAAAATTAACCTAGAATGGGCTATCTTAACGGGCGTTAAGGGATTGTGCAGTGGATGGAAAGATAGCCAAGGAAACCAACAGCCCAACACCATCACAATTTGTAAGGACACCTTGCTTCCTGTTAAAACGTTGACAGATTTTCCTCAAACCGAAACGGAATTTTTTCAGCGCGTTGAAACACTCAAGCCCTCAAACAATAATAAACATCCTCAATATCAGGTGTCCGATTATCTGAGCATTCACGTAAAAGAAGAAAATATCTCCGAGTGGGGAAATGTGGTTTGGGGCCAAATCCAAAACAATTTTTGGAACACTTTGAATGAAGGCTCTATCCTTCAAGCCTTCACTGCTTGGAAAACACGGGTCAACTTATTCGGAGGTTAACCCCCTACCCCTTCTTCATCGTTTTGGCCTTGGACGAAATAAAGTCCATCAGGGCCAGCAAGACGCCGGAGACCACAAACACCAGATGAATCACAATCATGGTTTTGATGTGCTGGGCGTCGGTTTTGTTGATGTCCATAAAAACCTTCAGCAAATGAATCCCCGAAATGGCGACGATGGAGGCCACCAGTTTCATTTTCAACTGGGAAAAATCCACCGAACCAAACCATGCGGGCACGTCTTTGTGACTCTGTATGTCCAGACGGGATACAAAATTTTCATAGCCCGACAAAATCACAATCAACAGCAAGTTGGCGGCCAACGACAGGTCAATCAGGGTCAGGGCCCCCAAAATGGCATCGTTTTGGGTCATCTGGGGGATTTTTTCCACCAGAATCACAAATTCCTTGCCAAAACTGATCAGCAAAATCATCAAACACAAACACAGGCCCACATACATGGGAGCCATCAACCAACGGCTGGCAAACAGGCCCTGTTCTAACAGTTTTTCCACGGCCTTCCCTTGGGTATGTTCAAGAGGCATCTGCCGCAGCCTGACTTTCCGCTTCCTCCAAAGACTTGGCCACGTTCACCAAAATGGACACAGCCACATCCGCATGCAACACCACAGTATAGGGGTGCACGCCGATGGTTTTGATGGGTCGATCAAACAGAATCTGGTTTTTTTCAAGGGTAAAGCCGTTGTCTTTCAGGACATTGAGCAAATCCGTGGTGGAAACACCCCCGTACAGCTGCCCGCTTTCCCCCGCGCGGCGAATCAGGGTGACGCGAAAACCGTCCAAAGCCTTGGCCAGATTTTGCGCGGCGGCTTTGCGCTCTTGATCCTGTTGCTGAAAGTGAACCTTGCGGTCCTCGAACGCCACGATATTGTTTTTGCTGGCGGATACAGCCAGACCACGGGGAAACAGGAAATTGCGGGCATAGCCCGTTTTTACGGTGACGACATCACCCAATTTTCCCAGTTTACGAATATTTTCCTGTAACAAAACCTGCATAATGTCTTTAGCCTTTCTCTGTTGGATACACATCACGACGCATGGACACGATGGGGTCCATCAACCCTACCATAGCCACCACATAAATCAATAAAGGAATAAACAAAAACGCAGCATAAAACAAGGGGATAAGAAAGCGCCGTTTTTCCGCCATCCGGTGAAAAACCCCCGCCCCGTTGAAAAAAAATCCCGCCAGCGCCACCAGCAAAATGTTGTTGAGCAAAGAAAAAACATCCTGCGGCAACGCCAGAACATCCCGCGTGTGCAGCATCAAAACCAGCCCCAAAACAAACACCACCCCCACCAACCAGCGGGGCAAACGAAACCAACCCATTTTCATCAGGGGCGGGGATGTGCGGGTGATCTTGGACCAAACACGCACCGCAACCACGGCATTGACGCAAAATCCCACCAACCACCCCAACGCTGAAAGGCCAGGCACGGCTGCCGCCAACTGGGCCGCAACATCGGGGCCCCAAGCTTGCTGTAAAATTTTCATGGTCTTGGGATCAGCGTCCCCCACGGCCTGCAGGGTTTGCTCTAAAATGGCCTGAACCGCCCCAGCATCCAGCAAGGACGTCATAACCACGGCCAAAACCATGGCATACAGCGTCAGGCTGCCCGTGACAGCCCCTTGCATCACAATGGGGGCCGGAAGATTCAGCGGCGAGCCCCCCCCCCGCAAATACTGGGGAATGCTATAGGCCAGATGCACAAAAAAAGCCGCCGGCACCGTGTTTTCCACAAAAAACAGAACCGATCCATGGGCTGTGGGGACATCCGGCAACGCAAAGCCCACACTTTGGGCCACCGCCACCGCCAAAGCCCCCAAAAGGCCCGCCCCCAAGCCATAAATCCAGCCATACACCAACCCGCACACCAACAGCGGCAACGCATCAAAAAACGAAAACGCCACCGCAGGCAGTTTCGGCAGAAACGACGGCGATACAAAAAACAACGCCGAAGCCAAAGCACACACCCCCATGGCAACCATGGCACCAGAATGACGAAAAGGCAGGGCGGGGGTCATGGCACAATCAGGGTTTTTCTTTT
Organism: Alphaproteobacteria bacterium; assembly: GCA_044375675.1. Taxonomy (GTDB): domain Bacteria; phylum Pseudomonadota; class Alphaproteobacteria; order JAJTHO01; family CANGYM01; genus CANGYM01. The sequence goes on along the minus strand of JBILMD010000018.1, from coordinate 21,324 downwards.
GTTTTCAAACAGAGATCCAAAGGTTGGGGGGAAGGCTGCGGGGCGGGACGGTTTTCTTTTGACGTCAAGGGGCGCGGCGGGAAAAATACCGGACCGAAGACCGCGGCGCGGGCTGAGGGAGGATGATTTTTTCTGACGCGGCGCAGCGCACCCCTTGACGTCAAAAGAAAAGTGTGGGGGTGGGGAGCAGGCTTCGGAGACCAAAGAGGAAGCCCCAAGATCCCCACACCCTTTCAAAGGAAAAGCCATGAGGTGCACGGTGAATCTCTCTGATCGATTATCTCTCGCCAACGGCTCCAAAAAACGGCTTATTGCACCACGTAGGGCATCAGGCCCAGAAAACGCGCGCGTTTGATGGCATTGGCCAAATCACGCTGTTTTTTTTGGGATACGGTCCCAATGCGACTGGGGGCAATCTTACCGCGCTCGGACACGTAACGCTCCAGCAGGGGAAGATCTTTGTAATCAATCACAGGGGCGTTGTCACCAGAAAAGGGGCAGGATTTTGGACGACGAAACATGGATCGGCGCATGGCACCGCCTTGGGCGTTCTTGTCCTTGTCTTTATCTTTGTCACGACCTCTACGATTATTGTACATCTTCTGACTCCGTTGCAGGTTTGGGGGCCTGACGATAGCCCTGATCGGCCACGGCCGCACGGGGGGCACCGCCAAAGCGACGGGACTGATCGTCCTTGTTTTTCATCATGGCGGTTTCGCCCTCAATAAATTTGTCCACACGCACAAACAAGCTGCGCAAAACATCATCGTGAATGCGCAGACGGCGATTCAGCTCATCTACGGCCACAGAGGAGGCATCAATTTCAAAATACAGATAATGGGCTTTTTTGTTTTTATTGATTTTATAGGCCAACTGACGGTTGCCCCATGATTCTTTTTTCAGAACCTGACCATTTTCCGTGGTCAAACAGTCAACAATGGCAACATCCAAGGCCTCAACCTGCGTAGAGGAGAGTTCTTGGCGTCCTAAAACAACACATTCGTATAAAGGCATAGCATCTCAAGCATCATAATCGAAAGAAAGAGGCCCCTTCACGGGACCCGAAACCAGAGACTATAGAGATTTTGCCGCAACGTGCAAGATTTTTTTTGACATGATTTTCATTTCCCTGATTTTCATTCCCCTTGGCATAGGCTGTGGGCTGGTGTAGGGTGGGTGAAAAAGGACCCTTCATGATGCTGCCCCTCATGTCCCTTAAATCGCGGTTGTTTCGTTATCGTCGGTTTGTTTTTCTGATGGCTGTTGTGGCCTATTTTCTGGTTCAGGCGCTAACGGGACAAAACGGCTTGCTTTCAGGGCTGGCCCGTTATCAGGAATGGCAGGACAAAAAAAATCAACTGGCAATGTTGGATATGCAGGCAAAAGAGATGCAGCGCCAAGCCGAGGGCCTGCGGTCTTCCCATTTGAATTTGGATTTGATCGAAGAGCGCATCCGTGCAGACCTAGGCTATGCCAGCCCCACAGAACAGGTCATTCTGGTTCGGCCTCTGCCTCAAGAGGCCCCCTCTTCTGGCGGAGAAACCTTTTCCCCTCAACCATGAGGGTTTTGTGCTCATGTCCCTGAAAACCGTTTGGAAAACCACGTTTCAACATCCCTGGTTTCAGGACATTCTGGCCTTTCTGGTGTATGGGTATTTGCGGCTGGTGGGGCTGGGGATTCGATGGACCTTGCGGGACGTGGCGGCGCGGGATGCGGTGATGGACCAGCATGGGGCCTGTATTGTGTGTTTCTGGCACAATCGTCTGGCCATGATGCCTTGGGGATGGCGGGGGCGAAAGGAATCCTTTCATATGCTGATTTCCAGCCACAATGATGGACGGTTTATTGCCGATGTCATCGGGTTTTTTGGCCTGAAGACCATTTACGGGTCCATGCGTAATCAGGCCAAAACCAAAAACAAAGGGGGCGCACGGGCCTATCGGGATTTGCTGGGGGCCCTGAAAAAAGGGGGCGCTGTTGGCATAACACCCGATGGACCCCGCGGCCCCCGTCACCAAGTTCATTTGGGCATCCTCAAGCTGGCCCAACGTGCGGGGATTCCCATTGTGCCCGCCAGCGTGGCTACGCGCCGGCGCTGGGTTCTGCGCCGGACATGGGATCGGTTTATCATTCCCTCACCCTTGGGCAAGGCCGCCCTGATGTTCGGCCCGCCCCTTTCGGTGCCGCCTGAGGCCACCGCAGAAGAGCTTCAGGCGTTGGCGGCGGAGTTAACCACGCGGTTAAATGCGGCGGATCGTTTTGTGGATGAATCCGTGGCGGAGACGCTGAAGGCCAAGCCCCATGCGTAGGCTCTACCTTGCCCTGTGGTGGATTTTAACGCCGGTGGTTCTGGGGTTTATGGCCCTGCGCTGGCGCAGAGGAAAAGAACATCCCACACGTTATCCGGAACGTTTTGGGATCTCCCCCCACAGCCGTCCCTTGGGCAAGGTCATCTGGATGCACGGGGCCAGCGTGGGGGAGGTTTTATCGCTGCTGCCCCTGATCACCACCCTGAAAGAACATCATCCGGACATGTCTGTGCTGGTGACCTCAGGAACGGTAACCTCCGCCGCGTTGATGGAAGAGCGGTTGGGATCCACCGTGATCCATCAGTTTCTGCCGCTGGATCACCCCCTGTTTTATCGTCGTTTTTTAAATCATTGGCGACCGGATGCGGTGTATTGGACAGAATCTGATTTGTGGCTGGGCATGCTGGGGGAGGTCAAAAAACATGCCCTGCCCGCGTTCCTGACCAATGCCCGCATGTCAGAGGCCTCCTATCACCACTGGCGCAAAGTGCCAACATGCATTCACCGCATCCTGTCCACCTTTTCCGTGATTATTGCCTGTGATCCGGTGTATCAGGGGCGTTTTGAAACCCTGTCGGGGCAACCGGTTTTCTTAACACCCGATTTAAAATATGATACCCCCCCGCCCCCGTTTTCAGAAAGCCAGCAGCAGAATTTAAGGCATCTGTTGGGCACATCCCCCCTTTGGATGGCAGCCTCGACCCACGATCCGGAAGAGGCCATGATCCTGTCGGTGCATGAGCGCCTGCGGCAAGATGTCCCCACCCTGCGCCTGATTCTGGCCCCGCGTCACCCCCGCAGGCGGGAAAGCGTCAAAGGTTTGGCCGAATCCCAAGGTTTCCGCGTGGCCCTGCGCTCAAAAAATGAGGATTTTACAGACAAAGACATTTATCTCATCGACACCATGGGGGAGATGGATGTGTTTTACAGCCTGTGCCCCCTGGTTTTTGTGGGGGGCAGCCTGATTCCCCATGGGGGACAGAATGTTTTTGAACCCGCCCGCTGGGGCTGCGCCGTGTTGCACGGCCCCCATATGGACAATTTCCCCCGTATGTGCACAGATTTGGGGGATGGATTGTTGGCCGTTTCTGATCAACAAGATTTGTATGCACGCCTGCGTGATCTGCTACTCAATCCCGAAGCCTTAGCCCAGCAACAGGAAAAAGCCCGCCGCAACGCCGCCCACCTGCGCGGGGCGGCCGCCATGATTTACGAAAGAACCCATACCCAATGGCCCTGAAGGATCGTATTTGGGCCAGCCCTCTTTCGCGGTTTTTGGTGCCGCTTTCTTGGCTGTATCGTTTTGGCGGGATCCTGCGGGCGTCTGTGCATCGGCCCAAGCGTTTGAACAAACCCGTGATCTGTGTGGGCAATGCGGTGGTGGGCGGGGCGGGGAAAACCCCCGTGACGCTGGCGTTGGCGGAACTTCTGAAAAACCAAGGATATCATCCGGCCCTGGTTTACAAGGGGTATAAACGCACCAACCACGAAACCTTGCGGGTGGACCTTAACCAGCACACTTTGGCGGATGTGGGGGATGAACCCCTGATGGCGGCAGCTTTTGCCCCCACGTTTGTGGCCAAAACCCGCCTGATGGCGGCGCAGGCCGCGGCGGATTCTGGGGCGGACCTTTTGATTTTGGATGATGGCCTTCAAAATCCCACGCTGATCAAGGATCTGACGTTTTTGGTGGTGGATGCCACGTATGGGTTTGGGAATGATCGGGTTTTGCCGGCGGGACCGCTGCGCATGACCCAGAAAGATGCCCTGAATCAGGCCGATGCCGTGATCCTGCTGGGGCAAGGCCCCGCGCCCTTGACCACCAAGCCCCTGTTTCGGGGGCATCTGGTATCCCTGTTGCCGGATGCGCTGAGGGGCAAGCCTCTGGTGGCTTTTGCCGGTATCGGTCGACCGGAAAAGTTTTTTGAGGGGCTGGGGCGTGCCGGTGCCCATCTGGTGGAAACCCTGAGTTTTCCCGATCATCATGCTTATACGCCGGAAGACCTGACCCTTTTAAACCAATGCACCCCCGAGGGAGCCATCCGCGTCACCACCGGCAAGGACGCCGTTCGCCTGCCCTCTGGCTTTTCCCTGCCTATCCCTGTCCAAGTGGTGTGGGATGACCCTGAGGGGATTGCGGGGTTTTTAAAAGGGAAGGTGGGGATATTTTAATCCCCAAAAAAGAGTCTTTTGTTATCGTATTGTGTGGTACCATCATGATTATGAAGGTGACTTTTGATCCCACCAAAAATCAGGCCAATTTTGAAAAGCATGGAATTTTTTTGAATGCTGCGGATGACTTTTGCTGGGGCTCGGCATTTTATCAAGAGGACACCCGAAAAGATTACGGAGAAAAACGATACTATGTCCTTGGTTTCCTCAATAATCGTTTGCATGCCGCCATCTTTACCCCACGACCCGATGGCATTCGGATGATCAGCCTAAGAAAAGCCAACGCAAAGGAGATTCGATGCTATGAAAACCACACCCGACTTTGATGACATTCCGGATTTAACAGAAGCCTTTTGGAGCCAAGCAAAGCCCGCATCTGAAATCCTACCCACTTTATTTTCCCATGATGTTGCGGAGGAACTCTTGGCCCGTCGTCACGGACAACGCATGATTGCTCTGGATGCCGATATTGTGACGGCTCTGGAAAAAATAGGACCTGATTGGCAAAACCGCTTAAATGGTGCCCTACGCCATGTTTTGGGGGTGCATTAGCCTCTCTTCCCTTCACGATCACCTTAATGAGGCTGCCCTTAAACGCTTTTTTAGTCTTCTTTGGGGTAAAGTCTAAAGGAAAACCATAAAACGTGGGGTTGAGATTATGAAGGATTCTTCCGTGCGCCTTTTGGCGCTTTGTCTGTTTGGTCTTTTTGCGCAGACGGCTGGGGCCGAGCCTCCGGTGCAAATGCCTGATCCCGGAAACTGGCGCGGGTCCATCACGGCCGGACTGGATACGGATATTAGCAGCGACCTGATCAGTTCTGGCCGCTGGCAGTATCAATCCGGCGGCACAACGTCGGATGTGATGGTGGAAAAAACCACCTTTAATGATGTTTATGGCAGCACGATGACCGGCGGTTTTGAGGCCTCTTACGCAGTAACCCGTTTTTCAGAGGTTTTCGGGCGTTTATCGTACAGTACCGCCAGCGGGGATACGGTGACTTTAGGAAAAATCGGCACTGCCGATCTGATGGCGTCTTTTGATGATTACAAAGCCTACGGCGTGGATTTGGGATACCGTTATTTCTTCGATATGGAAAACACGGGCTTTACCCCCTATTTGGGTGCGGCGGCGGGTATGCGGTATGTGCCTGGGTTTGGGGCATCTTTAAACACCGCACAATCAGATCTGGGCACGCTGAATCTGTTTGATGACAGCTTTGTGCCGACTTTGGGTCTGGATTTAGGATTTTTATACCCCCTCAGCCGAAATTTCGCCGTGGGATTTGAAACGGGTCTTTATTACAGTTTTAAACTGAAAGATGACGACAGTTCCTTTGCAAACGGTGCCACCAACAGCAACGACAATGCCGATCGGTTGTATGTGCCCGCCCGTGTGAAAGGGGTATGGAAGTTTTAGCCCCCTACTCCACCGTCACTGATTTCGCCAGATTACGGGGCTGGTCAATATCCGTGCCCCGCGCCAGCGCCACGTGATAGGCCAGCAGTTGCAACGGCAGGGTATAAATCAAAGGCATACTCAGCGCGGTGGTTTCCGGCAAAGTGATCAGGGTATGGGCAAAGCGCTGCAAACGCGGGGCGCCTTCTCGGTCCGTGAGGATGATCAGCTGCCCTTGGCGGGCGGCGATTTCCTCGATATTGCTGGCGGTTTTTTCAAACAGGGCATCGGTGGGGGCCAAGGCCACCACGGGCAAATGTTCATCCACCAGCGCAATGGATCCGTGTTTCAATTCACCGGCGGCCAAGGCTTCGGCGTGGATATAGGACAGCTCTTTGAGCTTCAGCGCCCCCTCCAGCGCCACCGCATAACTGGGGCCGCGCCCGATGAACAGGGCGCTTTGGGCGTAACGGAAAATCCCGTGGGCCAAATCATGATAGGGCGCGGTGACATTCAAAACATGCCGCAGGTGGCCCGGGACAGAAAGCAACTCCGCCGTTCCCTCAGCATCGCCCCCTTTCCAAAACAGAGACAGGGCCGCCAAGGTCATCAGCTGCGTGGTAAAGGCCTTGGTGGAGGCCACACCGATTTCCGGACCGGCCTTGGTGAGCAGGGTATGATGGGCGAGTCGGTTTAAACTGCTGCCCGCCACATTGACAATGGCCAAACTGCGCCCGCCTTGCGCGTGAATATGTTTCAACGCCGCCAGCGTATCCGCCGTTTCCCCCGATTGGGAAATGAACAGCGACAGTTTGTTTGGATCTGGAAAATATGGGCGATAGCGGAACTCTGAGGCAATATGCACCTGCGTGGGAATCCCCACACGCTCCAGCCATGTCTGCCCCACCATGCCGGCGAAATAGGATGTGCCGCAGGCGATGATGTCCACACTGTGGGGGCGGGGCGGGGCGTCCTCCATAATCACCGTTTCATGGACAGGATCCCAAAAGGACCGCAGGGTGCTGGCGGTCACGATGGGTTGTTCGTCCATTTCCTTGGCCATAAAGTGCCGGTAAGGGCCCCGATCCAAGGCCGCCACACTGGGGGGCAAAATGACAACGGGGCGCGATACGAGGGCGCCCGTATCATCGGTGATGCTGACGTGCCCCGCGCTGAGGGTCACCAGATCCCCATCCTGAAGATACATGGCCCGCGTGGCATAGGACGCAAAGGCCAAGGCGTCTGAGGCCACATAGCCCGCCCCATCCGAAAGACCCACCACCAAGGGGCTGCCCTTCACCGCCGCGTAGAGATGCTGGGCATCCCCCGCAAACAGGGCCACAATGGCAAAGGCCCCCTGCAACTGGGGCATGGCCCATGCCAAAGCCTGCGAAGGGGTGCGGCCTTGGCGCAGAGCTTCCTCGAGCAAATGCACAATAACCTCGGAATCTGTTTCTGAGGCAAAAACATGACCCTGATCCATCAGGGTTTGCTTTAATGCCATGTAATTTTCGATGATCCCGTTATGAACAATACTAACCGAGGCACTGCTGTGCGGGTGGGCGTTCTGTTCCACGGGTTTGCCATGGGTGGCCCAGCGGGTGTGGGCAATGCCCACCGTGCCCGACAGGGGCTGTTTTAAGGTTAAATCCAAAAGCGCGGAAACCTTGCCCGAGGTGCGGCGACGTTCAATCTGTCCCGCCGCATCCAGAACGGACAATCCGGCGGAATCATAGCCCCGATATTCCAAACGCTGCAGGGCCGCAACCATGTCGGATGTGACGTTGGCCGATTCCCGAATGATCCCGATGATGCCGCACATACTAAAGACCGTCTGAAAAAGGGGAGCATAAACTTTCCCCCGAAACCCTGTCAATGACGTTGCGCCAGCCCTGTCGACGGTGTAAAAGGGCCGCTATGCCCCTTGATCTTTACCACGACCAGATTGCCAAAGGCGTTTTGTTCCCCAATGCGGACCAAAAGCGCGTGGTGGAGCATTTTGCGCGTCTTTGTGATGATATCAAGGCTTACTTGGCCAAACAAAGCCGTTATGCCCCCTGGCAATTTTGGAAAAAGCGTCCCATGCCCCCACGGGGGGTTTATGTGGTGGGGGATGTGGGAACGGGCAAAACCGCCATGATGGATTTGTTTTGCCAGTCTTTGCCCAAAAAAACCGTGTATCGCCAGCATTTTCATGCCTTTATGCATGATATTCATGATCGGCTGCGTTGTTTATCCGATCAAAAAGACCCGCTGAAAACCGTGGCCCAATCCTGGGAAAAGCCCATTGTGTGTTTGGATGAATTTCTGGTGCAGGACATTGCCGATGCCATGATTTTAAAGGAGCTGTTTTCCCATTTGTTTCATAGGGGCCTTGTTTTGGTCACCACATCCAACACGTTGCCAGAGGACCTTTACAAACATGGCCTGCAAAGAGAGCGTTTTGTGCCCTTCATCCCCCTGTTGCAGGCCCATTGTCAGGTTTTATCGCTGAATCATGATCAGGATTACCGCCTGCGGCATGGGCCCCAAATGGGGGCCCATTATCTGTATCCCCTGACCGAAGAGACACAGACCATCTTTGCCAAAACGTTTGAGACCGCCATCGGCCATGATCTGGCCACAGCGGCCGTTGTGTTTGGGGAAGAGCGGTCGCTGATTCTGGAAAAGGCCTCCCCCCGCGTGGCATGGACGACGTTTATGCACTTGTGCGGGGAACCCCGCGGGACGCGGGATTATCAACGTTTGTGCGATGCCTTTACGCATATCTTCATCGATCACGTCCCCTGTATGGGCGATCAGGATTTGGATCAGGTCAAACGTTTGATTCTGTTGATTGATTGCCTGTATGATCGCGGCATCACCCTGACCATGCGGGCAGCGGCGGCCCCCCGTTTGCTGTATCAGGGAACATTGCTGTCCAAAGACTTTTCCCGCACCGCATCCCGCCTGATTGAAATGGCGCATCCGAAACGGTGAGGGGGAATCTTGGGGCCAACCATGATGAATGGGGCGGTTTCAGGTATGTTTTTTTTCGGATTTAACCAAAGCATGATCAAAATCAAACCAAAGAATGTGCATGGTATGGCCCTGTAAAAATCTGTAAATACGATATTTTCCCTGAAGTCTTAAGGACAACAAAGCATCCAAATCGCCAAGGCCAATGTCTTCCAGACGGTTTTGGGCAACTGGGATAAAATTTTCTTTTGAAATAAAGTGATTGCTTGATTTATTGTTTTCCCCATAAGTGGCACTTAGGATCTCGCTCCACGTCATTGTTTCCCAGTCGGCCAATCTTGGCAAAACATCCTCTTTCCATCTCTTTTGCCCGATTTTGCTCCACCCATAATCCCAACCATCGTCGATACTTTTGATGCGCCAAGAGGGCGCCATTTGTTTGTAGGCGTCGGAATCATTTTCACGAGAAGCCCGCTTGGCCTCTTTTACATGCTTTATGGTTTCTGCAAACGTGGGCCTTTTGGCTTTCTTAGCCATATCCTAAAGCCCCGAATAGTATTCCATCATGCTGGCATGGGAAATGGGGCTACAGCCTCGCTCGGTGGGGTACAGACCTTGGCGGGCTGTTACCCACGGTTGTTCTTGGTGTGTTAAACTGCTGAGCTGTTGGGGATTGTATTGCCCATAAAAATCAATGATTTTATCCACAGTTTCCCGTTGATTAGGCGATAAATGGTCTGCCTTTCCTTGGGGGAAAGACCCCTTCGTAACAGAATACATCCCTTTATGCGCCGCGTATAAATCGGGAATCACAGGACCATTAACCCATGCTTGGATATCCTCCTGAAATAGGGGAGCTTCATCCCAAACCAAGGACCATGCTTGGGCATAATAACACAGCTTTTGCAACTTCATGGCCGTCATAGTCTCTTGTTTTGTCAAGATATACTGGGCCACATCGAAAACGGAAGCCATGACAGTCTCCTTTGCATCACATCAAAGGATAGTATACGTCCCGTAAATCAGAAGTAAAGAGATCAACAAGCAACGAGATTAAACCAAGAAAACAATCGTATTACCCATACCATCTTAAAAAAACAACCTAAAGGAGAATATTTATGACTTACACAGCCAAAGAAAACACCCCTGCGACCTTTGCCTTTGCGGGGTACGCCAGTTTATACACTGTTGCGGATCAGCAAAATGACGTGGTTTTGCCCGGGGCCTTTGCGGCCAGTTTGCGGGATTGGCAGGCCCGCAAGCGTCTGCCCAGCCTGTTGTGGCAGCACGACACCACCCAGCCCATTGGCCGCATCAATCGTATTGTGGACAATGCCAAGGGCTTGTTGATTGAGGGGGTGTTGTTTTTTGCCCTGAAACAGGGGTTTGAAGCCAGCACTTTGGTGAAAGAGCGGGCGCTGGATGGTCTATCCATCGGCTTTCAGGTGGCCAAATCCACCAAAGATCCCCGCACGGGCAACCGCCTGATTCAGGAAGCCGTTTTGTGGGAAGTGTCGCTGGTGACGTTTCCGGCCAACTTGAAAACCCGCATTCAACGGTTTTAGCGGGGATTTAACCCCCTCTCCTAGCGGGGAGGGGGTTAAACATGCCTTACATCTTTTTTTCAGTCTCGTTGATTTTGTCTTTGGTGGCGTTGGAGCCGCTGCTGATGCCTTCGCCAGCAGAGGAAACATCTTTGCCCACGCCCTCAACGGTGTTGCACGCGGACACGGCCAAAGTTGCCGCGAAAATAAACACTAATGCCAATGTTTTCATGGTTGTTTTCCTTTTAAGATTTTAGATTTTTTAAGAAAGAGAGGCCATGAAGACCATGGACCACCAAAATCACACTTATCACCCGCACCACCCTATAGGCAAGAAGAAACACGTTTTTAGCGGTATTGATCGGGTTGCATCATATACTCTTGGACATACATCCGCACGCCCTGTTCCAAAGACGTCATGGGGCTTGTATAGCCAAGGGCCCTGAGGGTTGAAAGATCCGCGCAGGTTTCATATTGATAGGCCCCTTGTAACGTCACAGGCATGTCGATGTATTCAATGCGGGCCTGTTCATCCATGGCAGCAAAGACAGAGCGGGCCAGATCATTAAAGCTGCGAGCGTGACCACTGCCCACGTTCAGCAGCATACCCGACAAATTGGGATGATCCAGCAACCACAGGATAACATCCACACAATCCTGAACCCAAACAAAATCCCGCAGTTGTCCCCCATGATCATACTCAGGGCGATAGGATTTGAACAAACGGGCCGATTCCCCAGAACGAATTTGATGAAACAGATTATGAACCACGCTGTGCTGGCCGGTTTTGTGATATTCGTTGGGGCCGTAAACGTTAAAAAACTTCAGCCCAAACCACTGGGGCGGACAAGGGTGAGAGGCTTCGTAAGTTTTCAGGCAAAACTGATCGAAAACATGCTTGCTCCAGCCATATGGGTTTAAGGGGCGATACTGCCGGTTTTCCTGATAATTCACATTATCCCGAAAGCCCAAACCCCCATCGCCGTAGGTCGCCGCTGAAGAGGCGTAAACAAAGGGCACCAGATGTTTGGTACACCAATCCCAAAGCAGGCGGGAACAGCGGACATTTTGGGTGTAGATTTTATCGGCATCCTGCTCCAGCGTTGAGGAAATGGCCCCCAGATGAATGACGGCGCTGATGCTGTGACGTCCTTTGTCCAAAAAGCTCTCCAGCGCGTTGGGATGCAAAACATCGGCAAAGCCATGCTTGGCAATGTTGCGGTAACGCCCATCATCGCCCAAAACATCAACCAGCAGAACATCATCCCGCCCCCGTGCATTCAGCGTGGCCAAAACGTTGGACGCAATAAACCCAACGCCCCCTGTCAGCAAAATCATACTATCCCCCGCAGTGTTTTCATATTGGTGAACGATCGGATTCCCTCTGGCCCCAATTCGCGGCCATAGCCTGAGGCCTTCACCCCCCCAAACGGCAACGCAGGATCTGATCGCACCATACCATTAAAGGTGATACTACCGGCATCCAGCCCATCGGCAAAAAAGTTTTTTTCTGTCTCTTCCTCAGACCATACCGATGCCCCCAGACCGTAGGGGGTGCTGTTGGCCACGTTTAGGGCCTCGTCTTTGTTTTGGATGCGATAAAGACTGACCACGGGGCCAAATAACTCTTTGCGGGCGGCCGGCGAGGTCATGGGGATCTCGGCCAACACGGTGGGGGCATAAAAAAAGCCTGGGCCGTCCGTGGGGCCACCGGTTCTCAGGGCCTTCGCCCCCGCCGCCAGCGTGTCCTTGACGTCTTGGGTGAGGCCCGCGCGTATCCCCTGTGTGGCCAAGGGGCCCAAATTATGGCGGGGATCCAGGGGATCCCCGAGCCTTAGGGCATCCACGTGGGCCAGAATGCGCTGCACCACCGCATCGTAAATATCGCTGTGAATCACAAACCGCTTGGCCGCAATGCAGGATTGGCCGGTGTTGAGCATACGGGCCTGAACGGCGGCCTCAGCCGCCCGATCCAAATCCGCGCTGGGCATGATGATCAAGGGATCACTGCCCCCCAATTCCAAAACGGTGGGTTTCAGGGCCGCACCAGCCAGACTGGCCAAAGACGCCCCCGCGGCTTCGCTGCCCGTTAAGGTTGCCCCGCGAATGCGATCATCGGCGATGATTGCGGCCACCGCGTCCTTATCCACCAACACCGTTTGAAATAGGTTGGGGATAAAGCCTGCCGCCGCAAAAAGATCCTGAATGGCCAAAGCACACTGCGGAACGTTCGAGGCATGTTTCAGAAAAAACCCATTGCCCGCCATCAACACCGGTGCGGCGCAGCGGATGACCTGCCAAAACGGAAAATTCCACGGCATCACACCCAGAATCAGGCCCAAGGGATCATACCGGATCAGGGCGTTTTTTTCGCGACGGGGGGCCAGCAGGGATTCCCCCTCAGCCGCGTAATAGGTACAGGCAGCGGCGCATTTTTCAACCTCGGCTATGGCCTGCGACAGGGGCTTGCCCATTTCGCGGGTGATCAAGGCGGCGTAGTGGTTTTTGTCTGCCAGCAACAGGGCGGCCAGTTGGGTTAAACACGCGCCGCGCTGGGCAAACGATGTGGTTTTGTGGGCCCGCTGGGCGGCGTCGGCCATGCCCAAAGCGGCAGAGACCTGATGGGGCGTTAAGGGGGTGAAATGGCGTTCAACAACACCCGTGGCGGGATTTTGGGTTTGGATCATGTCAACGGGTCCGCCCCAAGGCAATCCCCATGGCCTGCGCCAGAATCAAATGATCCGGATTCACAGAAACGGGGGTGGTGATGATGGTGTTTAGGTTCATGTGGCCTATGTTACCATGCTGATCGACGGTGACAACCGCTTGTTTTGCTCCGGCCTTGGCCAGAGACAGGGCAGCGTGGGCCATCTGGATGGCCTTTTGACGTTCAAACGCCGTGGGCGGAGCCCCGCGCTGCAAATATCCCATGACCATGGTTCGGGCGGGACGATTCAGGCGGGTTTGCAAAGAATCGGCCAAGGTTTCCATAAACCGCCCACCAGGCAAACCAGAAAGGGATTGCAACCCCTCGGCCACCACAACAATCAGGCTTTTTTGGTGTTGTTTTGTGTCCAGCTGGGCACAAAACGTATCCATATCCGGATGACATTCCGGAATCAGAATCCCATCCACCATGGCGGCCAATCCGCTGGAAAGGGCCAAATGACCGTGAGCACGTCCCATGACCTCAACCAAAATCAAGCGGTGGTGGCTGTCGGCGGTGGCCCGCAGCAGGGATAACCCCCGCACATTTTCTGCGGTGGCGCTGTCAAAGCCCAAGGTATAATGGGTGCCCCCCACGTCCCGATCAATGGTTTTGGGAATGCCGATGATGGGAATGCCGCTGCTTTGGTGCCATGCGTTTGCAATGCGAAAACTGCCATCCCCCCCAATCACAATCACCCCCGCCAGACCCAACTGGTGAACGGCCCGATTCATGGCATCCTGCAGGGCAAGGGCGGCCTCTTCGGTCTCGGGTTTGGGGGTATCGGCGTTGATGCTGCCCAAAATGCTGCCGCCTTGACCAATGACGTTTTCCTGCAGAGTTTCTGGCCCCAAGGGAAACACATCAGGGGGCACCGCAAGAAGGCCCGCCGCCCCCCCGCGAATGGCCAGAATGTCATAGCCAAAGGATGGGGCCATTTTCCCCAACGCGGCCAAGGCCGCATTCAGGCCTGGGCAATCCCCGCCTGTGGTCATCACCCCAAGAATGGGCAACCGTTTTGTCATCAAGCCGCACTTTGGGACAATTGCCGCGTGCGATCCGCCAGAGAGATTAAGGTATCCACAGCAGCCCCCGCATAATTTTCAGCCGTTTGGCTTTCTTTTTCCAAGGTTTTCATGGTCCTGTCAATCTCGTGAATATGTTTGACGATGGATTTGGCAGATTCATTTTGCTGGTCCAGTGTGCTGGCAATGGCGTTGCTGGATCCGATGATGGTTTGCATGCTGCGGCTAATCGCGCCAATGGCCCCCACGACGGTTTGGGTGACGGCCTGAATATCGCGAATTTTGGTGGCGATGGCGTCAGTGGCTTTGGCGGTTTCGTTGGCCAGATTTTTCACCTCGTGCGCCACAACGGCAAAGCCGCGGCCGGCTTCACCGGCTGAGGCGGCCTCGATGGAGGCATTGAGGGCCAACAGGCTGGTTTGCTCAGCAATATCGTTAATCAGGTTCACAACATCACCCACCTCTTTGGCGGCAAAGGCTAGACGTTCGATGGTTTGCATGGCATCCTTGGTCAGCATGTTGGCCCCCTGAATGGATTGCTGAGAGGCATCGATGTGCTGGGCAATATGACGGGCGGTGTCGCTCATCCGCTGGGCCATCAGAGAGACAGCGGAAACCGTCATCAAGGAATTCTGGGATGTTCTGTGAATCAGGGTGGTCTGATCATAGACCGACTGGGCCTCTTGACGCTGACCCAAATGGGCGGAAAGGTCCATCAGTTCCCGACGCAAGCGATCGGCAACAAAACCATAATCCTGAGGGACAGCAGGCAACGGCGCGGCGGATACCTCAGGCTGGGCACAGGGCACCCACAATGCAACCGTTTGGGTCCCTGTGGTGGCGATGTGAAGGGTGTAACAATCCTCACCTAAGAAAAACATGGCCGAAGACGTAGGGTTTGCCTGCTCTGGCAAAAGGGTGCTGAGAAATTCTGAAACACTCAAACCATCCCCCGAAAGGCCCATGGCCGATAATCCCTGTTGCGCCGCATCGTTGGCGTAAACCATGGCCCCTGTTTGCGCGTCAAACAGAATGCACGCCGCAGGCCAATCGCGAAGCACGTCAAAGGACGAGGATGATTTTGAGGGCTGAGTGTCCTTTTGAAAATAGGCCTTTAAAATCTCAGCAACGGCCCGATTTTGCGGGGTGTGGGGACGGTGATACACAAAGGAATCGCAAATATCCGAAACATCTTTCAACAAATCCCGCTGGCGTTGCCACACGACCCATGATCCCGCAGCGCATAACGCCATGGCCACGATGGAAAGGTTGACCATCATCCATGACCATGAAGACAGGGATTCAAACACACTCTGCAACGACGCATAATCCGCGCGGGCCTGTTGTTTTTGCAATTCCACCCCCAGCATGCCGTCCAGAGACAAAACCATGACGAGCAAACTGCCCACCACCAAAACCGCGACCCCCCACAGAATAACGGGAAGGTACTGTGTCACGAAAGTCCATTCTTTGCGCATGGGAGGGAAGCTCCTAATCCTTATTTCTTTTTTAAAGTACCACCATAGCGTGTTTTTTCCTTTGTATCAGGACAGGGTTAAGAGAAGGTAAAGACAGACAACAGGACATTGTGTCCTAAACAAACACACCTGTGACTTTTGTTACAGACCACGCCCCGTTTTTGGCGGATGATGGGGGTATGACTTTAGTGTTTTAAGGATTGAAAGGGAGGTTTGGGATGGCGCATTTAGAAGAACTCAACCCAGATGAATTGACAAGAAGAGCAAAAAGATGTGCACGCTATCTCCGAGAAGGAACCGAAGGACAACCGACAAGCTCTAATAGAACGAATTTTTTGGAAGAAAATGGACACAAAACAGGTCAGGATTTTGTTAATGCTTGGCTGGCGCACGTTTTCCCATCAAATGGATCATCAAGAGGCTGATTTTAAAAAGTTAAATACACTGAAACTATGATTGTGCCTTGACATACCCAACGCTAATCCCCCCCCAAAGCCCCCCACACACCATGGGGGGCCCTGTGAGGGGGGTGGGGTTTTGATTTTCGGGACCGTTAGGCCGCCAGAGGGGTGCTGGTGCGAATCAGGTGAATTTCGTCACGCCCCCCCGTGGGTTTTTTAAACTTTTTTTGACACCACCCCCGCCCCTTTCTACAATGGAGGTCAGAATCAGGATTAAGAGGATCCCGCCATGACCACATTTTCCCCCGTTGATGCCTATTGGTTGGACCGTGCCACAGATTTGGTGGATTGGATCAAGGCTCCAACGCAAGGGGGCGTGTTTTCGTTTCATGCCCCCGTATCCATTCGCTGGTTTCAGGATGGGATTTTGAATGTCACCACCACCTGTGTGGACCGTCACGCCGCCGCAACCCCGAATCGGGTGGCCTTTTTTTACGAGGGGGAGGATGAAACCCAGCGTCAAACCATCACCTATCGCCAATTAAAGGACGAGGTTTGTCGTTTTGCCAACAGTTTAAAAGCCCTCGGCGTGGCCAAAGGGGACCGCGTTGTTATTTATATGCCCATGATCCCGCAGGCGGTGTATGCCATGTTGGCCTGCGCCCGCATCGGGGCGGTGCATTCGGTTGTGTTTGGGGGATTTTCCGCCCACGCGCTGCACACGCGCATCATGGACTGCGGCGCCAAGGTTATCATCACCGCCGACGGGGGGATGCGGGGGGGAAAGGGTATTGCGCTAAAGGCCGCTGTGGATGAAGCCATCCCCGAAACCTCTGTCCAGCACGTGGTGGTGGTGCGGCATCTGGGGCAGGATATCCCTTGGGCGGCGGGGCGGGATCATGATTATGCGGATTTGCAAAAAGCAGCCTCCCCCATCTGTGACCCCGAACCTATGCAGGCAGAGGATCCCCTGTTTATCCTCTATACCTCTGGCTCCACCGGAACGCCCAAGGGGGTTTTGCACACCTGCGGCGGGTATTTGGTGTATGCGGCCCATACGATGCAAACGGTCTTTGGGGCCAAAGAGACGGATGTTTTCTGGTGCACCGCTGATGTGGGGTGGATCACGGGGCACAGCTATATCGTTTACGGCCCCCTGTCCATGGGAACAACGCAGGTTTTGTTTGAGGGGGTGCCCACATGGCCCAACGCGTCCCGCTGGTGGCAAATGGTGGATCGTTACGGCGTGACCATATTTTATACCGCCCCCACGGCCATCCGTACCCTGATGCGCTTGGGGCTGGATCCCTTAAACACAACCCACCGAAGCACGCTGCGCTTGCTGGGATCCGTGGGGGAGCCCATTGATCCGGAAGCTTGGCACTGGTATCACACCCACATCGGCGGCGGCCGCTGCCCCATTATGGATACATGGTGGCAGACGGAAACGGGGGGCATTCTGATGGCCCCTCTGGATCAAAACAATCAAAAACCCGGATTTGCCGCTAAGGCTTTGCCCCATATTCAGCCTGTATTGCTGGATACCCACGGTCAACCCACGCAGGATGAGGGGAATTTGTGCTTTGCCACATCATGGCCCGGCCAAGCCCGCACGTTGTATGGGGATCACGCCCGTTTTGAAAAAACCTATTTTGGGGATTTCCCTGGGTTTTATGTCAGCGGCGATGGGGCCAAGCGGGATGCCAACGGCGATTACCGCATCACGGGCCGCGTGGATGATGTCATTAACGTCTCTGGCCACCGCCTGAGCACCGCCGAGATCGAGGCCGCATTGGACGATGCCCACGGCGTCATCGAATCCGCCGTGGTGGGCAGTCCCGATCCCCTGAAGGGTCAGGGGATTTATGCCTTTGTGGTGTTGGCATCAGGCGTGATTGCCTCTGACGCCCTGAAAAAAGATCTGATGGACCATGTGCGCACCTATATCAGCCCCATTGCCAAGCCGGATCATATCCAGTTTTGTGATGGATTGCCCAAAACCCGTTCGGGGAAAATCATGCGCCGCATTCTGCGCAAAATCGCCGCAGGGGAATCGGATTTTGGGGATATTTCCACGCTGGCCAACCCAGAGGTGGTGGCGGTGTTGCGGATCAGGTAACAGGTGACAGGTAACAGGGGTGGTAAGGTCCTTGATTTTTATGGGGTATGAGGTATTATGGTGTTTATGAACCAAACCTATCCCATAGAGATTTTTTACAGTAAAGAGGATGCGGGGTATATCGCAACATTCCCTGATTTGCCAGGATGTTCGGCGTTTGGGGAGACTGAAAAAGACGCCCTCTCCGCCGCCCAGAAGGCCAAAGAGGCATGGATCGCAGCCCAAAACGCTGCCGGCAACCCCATACCTTTGCCGGCGGAAACCCATAAATTCAGCGGCAAATTTTTGGTGCGTGTCCCAAAGGATCTTCACGCCCACCTATCCCACGCCGCCCAGCGTCAGGGCGTCAGTCTGAATCAATACGTTTTGTATCGCCTGGCGCAGTAGGGGAAGGGGTTAGCGTGGATTAAAGATACGTTTTTTCCACCTGATCCCAAACCGTTTCCTGCAATCGCACGCCGTACAGGGCGTTCATTTCCTGCATACCGGTGGGGGAGGTCACATTGATTTCCGTCAACCACGGACCAATCAAATCAATGCCCACAAAAAACAAATCGTTGTCTTTCAGGGATTGCCCGATGCGGGCGCACAGGGCTTGCTCGGCGGGGCTTAGGTCTGTGGCGGCACCGCTGCCACCGCTGTGAAAGTTGGCCCGAACGCTGCCGATTTGGGGCACACGCAGGACCGCCCCCAAAACTTCGCCGTTGCAAAACAAAATGCGTTTATCCCCTTTGGATACCTCCGGCAGGAATTTCTGCGCCACCCAAGGGCCCGGGTAGCGGGTATCAAACAGCTCGATCAGGGTTTTCAGGTTGGGGTCTGCGGGTTTCAGGTGAAACACCCCCTCCCCTCCGCAGGAATACAGGGGCTTTAGGACAATATCGCCGTGGGCCTTGTGAAAATCAGCGATGGCAACCGGATGGCGCGATACCAGCGTGGGGGGCATCAGATCGGCAAACAGCGTGGGATAAATTTTTTCCGGCAATGTCAATACGCTGGCGGGGGTATTCAGAACGGGGGGGTGGGGATGAACACGATTTAACACATACCCCGCGCTGAGATACCGCATGTCATAGGGCGGATCGTGCCGCATGAACACCGCGGCAAAATCGGTGACGGGGCGGCGAGTGGTGCTGCCCCCCTGTACGGGCTGCCCCAAAGCGGGAACAGAAATATCGGTGACAAAGGCCGAGACAACCCCGTTTTCCAAACACAGATCCTCCGGTGTGCAGGCAAAGGATTCATGGCCCCGCCGCTGCGCCTCATGCATGAACAGATAGGTGGTATCCTTGTTAGGATTGATGGTGGCGATGGGCTCGATGACAAAGAGAATGCGGGACATGGCGTTTGGTGTGTTTAGGCAAAGGCCTCTTCCCACGTGCCCACGGTGGCGGCTTTGGTGTATTCGGTGGCGCGGCTTTCAAAAAAGTTGGCATGTTCCACCCCGTTCATGATTTCATCAATCCACGGCAGGGGGTTGCTGGCAATGTTATACAGGGGGGCCATACCCAGTTGGCTCAGGCGCATATCGGCAATATAGCGGATGTAGCGTTTGATATCCTCGGCGGTCATGCCCTCGATCCCGCCCAGTTCAAAGGCCAGATCAATAAACGCATCCTCGTGATGCACAATGGTGCGGCAGGCGGTGGTAATTTCCGCCCGAAAGGCATCGCTGTCAATGTTGGGGTTTTCAGACAAAA
The DNA here is from genome assembly GCA_044375675.1 of Alphaproteobacteria bacterium. Lineage (GTDB taxonomy): Bacteria > Pseudomonadota > Alphaproteobacteria > JAJTHO01 > CANGYM01 > CANGYM01. Next base: position 1,514 of record JBILMD010000018.1, on the reverse strand, counting down.
AGGTCTGAAACAGACGGATGATGGACGCGCAGTGCAAACTTTCGTCCCGCACAGACCATGATACAATCTGGCCCATCCCCTTCATTTTGTTAAAGCGGGGGAAATTCAACAGCATGGCAAAACTGGCAAACAGCTGCAACCCTTCCGTAAAGGCCCCAAAAACAGCCATGGTCAGGGCAATATCACGGGGTGTATCCACCCCAAACTGCTGCATGTAATCGTATTTGTCCTTCATTTCTTTGTAATGCAAAAAGGCACTGTATTCAATTTCCGGCATCCCCACCGTGTCCAACAGGTAGGAATACGCGGCAATATGAATGGTTTCCATGTTGGAAAACGCCGCCAGCATCATTTGAATTTCTGTGGGTTTGAACACGCGGGAATAGTGACGCATGTAACAGTTATTCACCTCAACATCCGCCTGGGTGAAAAAGCGGAAAATCTGGGTTAACAGGTTGCGCTCTTGGGGGTTGAGGACACGTTGCCAATCTTTGACATCATCGGCCAGCGGCACTTCCTCTGGCAACCAGTGAATGCGTTGTTGCATCAGCCAAGCATCATAGGCCCAAGGATACGCAAAAGGCTTATAAACCACATGGGATGACAAAAGGGACATAAGGATTTTCCGTGCCTGAAGGTGAAAACCAAGAATCAGGAATCTGTTGTTGATCCCCTTTTTATGTTGTAGAATGTTTCCCTAAGTAGGTCAACATCAACAACACTAAGGAGGCGTATTTATGACCCATCCGCGTTTAGAGTCCCTATTAAAAAAAATCTCCCAAATCGAAACATCGTTAGAGGCCGAGCAAAATCGTCCTTCACCGGATCCCATGCGGCTTCAGTTTTTGAAGCGAGAAAAACTAAAGCTGCGTGACGAGATTCATTTGATCCGCACATCCCCTGCTCTGGCGGCCTAAGGTCGGCGGCCACCCCTAAGGGCATATCACTGTAACCGTGTCATCCCTGCGAACGTGGGAATCCATGTTTTTGTTGTGGATTGGCTTTGCCCGCTTTTGGTGTCTTCTTTTTGTGGGGGGGGCAGTGGGGAGAAATCCTTGTTCCCCTCCTCTGGGGAGGGGTGCCTCGTAGGGGCGGGGTGGTTGGTGCCACACAAAACCACCCCGTCAGGCTGCGCCTGACACCCCTCCAAAGGAGGGGAATGGACCTAGGCCCTCTCCAACGGGGGGGGGTGCTTTGCTATCCCGCTTGCGGGGGGGGGGGGGGATGACCCGATTATCAGAAATGCCCTATAAAGAAATCGCCCCCTGCTTTTTTAGGGCAAGGGGCGATAGGGGGACTGCTGGCTTAGCGTGCCGCCAGCAGCAGTGAAATCAAAACGGGTATTACCACTAAAATGACAAAACCAGCTTGAGTTATACTCACTAAGTGTTTAGTCCCACAATCTTGTGGTATACTGTATGAATCTATCAAGGAGGTTGATTTATGGGCAGTGTACACCATGCTAACGCCAAGACGACGGTTCGCGTTCGAAAAGAAATACAAGAATCTAAAGA
>JBILMD010000006.1:0-77611 GCA_044375675.1 Alphaproteobacteria bacterium | reverse complement strand
CCGCCCAACGATCCATCTCCCGAACCCCAAAATTTACCATCTCCAAGCTCCTGTTTCATGACAAAACAAAAACCTAAAGCGGACATTCCTAATTTGCTAAGGAGGACATTATCAAGTTGCTCCTACAGAACAATTTTTTAATATTGACTTTTTTATTATTTTTATAGTAGTATTGGCCATTAAATTTTAGAAAGGTATAATTATGGGTGAAACCCCAACACTGGAACAACTGACACGTCAACTGCTATATGCTACTTCAGAACATTATTGGGCAACACGCGCTGATGATAGCCCTGATCCTCAGGTGTCTCCAGAAATCGCTCAACGGGTCCTAGATGCACAAGCAGAATACGCCAATCATCTTGTTCTTACAGAGGGTATGGATCCTGAGGTTGCTGAAAAATTAGCACTTAGCAAATTTTTTGAGCTTCAAGGACATGTTGAGCAAGAAGGACATGTTGAGCAAGGAAGTGAATTTAGTGCAATTTTTTCAGGACAAGGCCTTGTAGCTACACATGAATAGTTTTTAACTTTCTAAGCCTTTACTTTCTAAGACAATGGGATAGATTCTGGCTTTTGTAACGAAGGCCCCCTCCCCCATGTCTCTGGACAGTGACCGTCCCCTTTATGATGTTGTGCAAGCCAGAGGGCAAACCCCCGCGGAAACGTTGCTGGTGTATGTTGCCCGCGATGAAAACCAGATGGATTATGCCCATCGGGTTTTTCGGTTTTTTGATCCGGATCTGCGTGTGTTGCGCCTGCCGCCGTGGGATACCGATCCGTATTCTCGCATCAGCCCCGACAGTGACATCATGGCCGAGCGTCTGGCAACCCTGTCCCGTTTGCATTTGGGCTTTGCGGATCATCCTACACTGCTGGTCATTGCGGCGGGGGCTCTGCTGCAAAAGGTTGCGCCGGCGTCGTTTTTTACAGGTCAAATCCATACCCTGCGCGTGGGGGATACGTTGCCGGATCCGGCCCTGCAGGATTGGTTGAGAGAGGGCGGCTATAAACGCGCCAGCACCGTTCGCCAGCGGGGGGAATTCTGTTTTCGCGGGGGGATTGTGGATGTGTTCCCCCCTTTTTCCGCCCATCCTGTGCGTTTGGATCGGTTTGGAGATACGCTGGAAAGTTTGCGGGCCTTTGATCCTTTATCCCAATGCACCGTGCGATCCTTAAAAAGCGTCACCCTGTCCCCCGTCAGCGAAGTCATCCTGACAAATGCCACCATTCAGCAGTTTAAGGAGGATTACCGCGTTCTCTCTGAGGGGTTATATGCCAAGGACCCCCTGTATCAGGCCATCGACGCCGGACAGTCCTTTCACGGGATGGAACACTGGTTGCCCCTGTTTCATGGGCCGTTGGTGTCTGTTGCAGACAGCCTGCCCAAAAACGCCATCATCACGTGGGATGCGGGGTGTCAGACGGCGCTGGCGGCCCGATGGTCGTTGATTCAGCATCTGTATGAACAGCGGGTGTCTGCGGCAAAACCCTCAGAGATTCCCTATCACCCTGTGCCTGTGGAGCGGTTGTTTGTTCCGCCCACAGGGATGGGGATTGGGGGCTAAACGCCCATCACTCTCGCCGGCCCATGCCAAACAGATCTTGCAAGACCCCTGGGGTGACAGAGGTCAGGGGATTCACCGTAACGGTAGGATCATCCATTTTGCCACTCAGGCCAAAGGAAATGGAAATGATGCCGTTATCGGAATTGGTCAAAAGCCCCCCCAACAGGGGAATGGACGACACAATCCGAGAGAGAGCATAGGCGGGAACCAAAGCCCCCTTGCCCACGATGCTGTCATCATTCAGGCCCATCTTTCCTGTAAAGAACACCCCAAGGGATGCGTTTTTCATTTCCAGATTGTCGATGAAAAACGTCTCTTTCCCCAATCGGGCGTCCATATTGATTTTATGCATCAGCATCCCCTGTCCCGTTAGCAGCTCCAGCGGACCAGAAAGGGAGGCCAGAGAGAGAATACGACTAAAAACTGGGGCGCGTTTCAGGGTGACTTGGTTCATTTCCAGATGAATTTTGGTTTGGGGGGTCAGGCGCCCCTTCGTTAGGGGGGCCATAGTCGCTTTCAAGGTTCCCCCTTCCAGACGGGACTGAAGGCCGAGGGCCTCGGTTAAAAACGTTGTGTCCTCTGAGTTCACATCCACAGAGGTTCCCTCTGGGTTTAGGGCAATTTTAAACGGCTTTTTGGCCCTCGATTGGCCGGACAGGGAAAGACGTTCAATGGCATCGTTACGCATTTTGGTGTCCAACACCACGTTTAAAACATCATGGTCCGCCAAATGCACGACCTTGCTTTGTGCCCGCAATGTTAATTCTGGCAAATCAAACACATCGACTTTGTCTTCGGGGGGGTTAAATCCCTCGGGGTGTCCTGTGCCGAAGTTTTTCAAATCCACGATCTGGCCGGTGGCATCAACCTCAAGATGTCCCTTGTTGTCTGTGATGAGGGCGCGAAAATCATTGCCCCCCAACGTAAAGGCATCGATGCGCACCTGGGTGATTCCGTCATCCGTGTTTTGAATCATGCCGGTGGCTTTTGTCCCCTTTTCCCCCTGAACGTCAAAGGTCCGCTGAGCGGGGTTTCCTGTTAAGGTGGCGGTTAAGGGCACGCCCTTGGGCTTGACAAACGTGGGCGTGGTCAGGCTGATGCCCATATCTTTGGCATCGAATGTCATGACAGAGGTGGGCTTACCCCTGTCCTGCTGTTGTTCCAAATGCAACCGTCCTGCCCCCGTCACCATGGCCATAGAGGGCAGATGGGGAACAACAAACGAGGCGGGAACAACGGCATCCACGGTGATGGCTGTTTTGGCTTTTTCGCCCCGAAAATCTCCCTTAAACACCACATCGGCGGGGATGCCTTTGGCCAAAACCTGACCCTGAACATCCAGCATGTTGTTTTTAAAAATAACCTTTAAATTCCCATCCCGAATGGGCAGGGGCAGATCGGCGTGGGTCATAACAAAGCGCTTAACCTGGGATTCGGCGGACAATGTTACATCCGAAAACGCCAGTTCATCAATTAACGGAAAGCCCACGGAAAGTTTTGTCACCGCATCGCCGGCAAAGGTTTTCTGCGTTAGGCCTGCGTCTTTAAAATCCTTGGGGATAGCCCGCATGATTTCCGCCGTTTGTTCCTTCAGCGGGCCTGTCAGTTGGGCCCTAATCAGGATGTTTTGCAGATCTTTGTCAAATCCGGTGATATCGACACTTCCGCCGGTTAAGGGTGTTTTGCCCATCATGGCCTGTTTTATGGTGCCCTGCATCCCCAAAAGATCAAACTGAAGGGTGGCCTGCAAACCTGTTATCGGGGTCATTTGCGGCAGATAGGCAATCTTGGCCCCGCTTAGGGCCACGGTGGCCTTAAGCGTCTTAACGTCAAACGCTTTTTTTTCGTTGGTTTTTAGGGATACCTGCAAGTTGGCATCGGGTACAGTCCCCTCTGGGATATGGGCGATCACCCAAGCCTTTCCCCCCGACGCCAGATCATCGGGCCATAGGGGCGCCAAGTGGGCAATGGGCAAACGTTGCAATCGCGCCCGAACATCCACAGCCTGCGGCGTGGCATGCCCAGTTATGGTCAGGGTGGTGTCCGCCATGTTCAGGGTCAGGGGCTGGGTCACGGTGGCCGTTTTGGCTTTCAAATCCAGCATCAAGGCCCCTGCCCCGCTGAGGGTCAACGGTGCCGCGCTGGTGCCCGAGGGGGCCGGAACAACGGCCTGATCCGTCGTCACAGACACCGCCAAAGTTTCCAGCATTTGATTGTTAAGCGTGCCCCTGCCCTGCACGACAAAGGGCACCGTGGCCTGTCCCTGCCGAAAGATTCCCTGGGCTGTCAAGCGGCTTTCTTCGGGGTGGATCACGTGGTATGTGGCAGAAAAATCATCCAGATGTGTTTCGCGCTCAGCGCTCTTCACAACAACCGATCCCTGCGTGATATGCATCTCCCGCAAGGGGATACCGCCAAGGGGTAGAGGGGACGGGGACAATCCCCCATCACCCCCCGTTTTTTCATCCACAGTCCCGTGAATCTGGGGCACATCCAACAGCAGACGATCCACCATAAACCGGCGGGGATAATGAAAACCATACGACATATCCAGAACCACACGCCGAACATCGCCATAAACAGGGACATCATGCCCAATCACCGTGACGTGATCCAATCGAATCCGGATGGTGTTGGCCCGTGGATCCCACGCCACATTCATGGTTTGTGCGGAAACATCCGCCTGAATCAGCAGGGGGGCCGCCTGGCGCAACAGGGATTCCAAAAAAACACTGGCGTGTTCCCTATGGTCCACATGGACTGCAAGAGAGACAATCCCCACCACAAAAAACGTCATCAGGTGGCTGAGAAACGCCGCACAATAAGAAAAAAAAGCCCGCATCATAGCCCATGATACAAAATGTTGCTCTGGGGGGAAAGATCTTATATACCTCTATCCTTATTGTTTTGTTCTTTTGGAAAAAGCGCTCGTAGCTCAGCTGGATAGAGTATCAGATTCCGAATCTGAGGGTCGTTGGTTCAAGTCCAATCGAGCGCGCCAAGGTTTGGGATTGGATCATTGAATCCCCCCAAGGTTTTCTTTTTTTGTTTTTATTTGGTTAAAAAGCTATTGCTTTCTGCATTTGTTTGTGGTAAAACGTTAAAATATTATAAATAAATACTCAAAATGAATCCTTATCAGCCTTCTTCTTTTTCTAATGACCGCGATCTTCTTTGGCGTTTGTTTTTTTATGACAAAGAGCGCCACGTCTGGATTTACAACCACGACGATCAGGTGTTCAAGGTTATGGCCGCTTGTGCAAAGCTCAATGTCCCCTGCCGGAATGTCCCAAAAGATGATCCAAACACCGTTGAAATCGAAGATGAAGATTGGGAACGTATTTTTGTTTTACCGCTTTTGACAGATTCTTCTTCTGAGCCGCCATCCCAAGAGGTCATCATGAAAACCACCCCGTCTGAGTCTATAGATACAGAAACCCCTTTAAAAAAACGGGTGTTCAAGGTTATGAAGGCGTTTGAAAAGCTTAGCGTACCCTACCAAAATATCCAGAACGATGATCCCGACACCGCTGACATTACAAACGAGGATCGGGAACACACCTCTATCTTACCACCCGCAGCAGATTACCCTTCTGAACCCCCATCCCAAGAGGCCACCATGAACATCCATTCGTCTGAGTCCATTGATGCAGAAACCTCTGTTGAAAAACAAGAGGACACCACAGAAACCAAAGTCCGCTATTATCGGTTCAATGGGACGAACGATGATGATTTGGCCCCTAAGGCCGAGGAGGTTCTTATGACTGCAGAATCCCAAATGGCCGATGAAGAGGAACAGGATATGGAAAAAGCCCTTCACGCTTTGGCCGAGCAAACCAACGCGGCCTTTGTTTCCCAAGACGACACCCACGAGCCGACAGACGCTATCCGATCTTTTCTTTCTTCCCCTGCCAACAAGGAAGACGAGACCGAAGACTCTTTCACCCCACAATCAGAATCCCCTCATAACCCAAAGGATGCCTCCATGAACCAAGACCAAAACCAAGCCAAAGAAAGCAGAAATTTTGGAGATCTCAGCAGCTGGGAACAGGTCCTGGAAGAGCGAGAGTCCACCCTGGCCGCCCGCGAAAAAGTTCTGCGCCTGCGCCAGAAAGATGTTCAAGATATGGAAGAGCGTCTTTACGAAGAGCGCAAGGTCTTTCATGCCGATTACGAAGAGAAAAAAGCGTTTTTAGAGGACAAAGAACAGCGCATGAAAAAACTCTTTGAGCGCATTGAAGAAGTCGCCTATGAATTTCGCCGCACCACACGATCCGAAGAGGACGCCGATTAACGCTTTCTGTGGTTTGACTTCAGCCCCCCCAGCCCTTTCGTATGGGGGGTAAACCCATCCTTCTGTCCTCTGTGTCTCCCTTCTGTCTCTGCCCTTGCCAAAACATTCTGGTGGGATTAAAACAAGGGGCAGAACAATAGACAAAGGATCCCGTTATGGCAAAAAAACTCCCCTACAGCCGCGATGTGTTGTTGTCGTTTTACAGGGATATGGTGTCCATCCGGCGTTTTGAAGAACGGGCCGGCCAGCTGTATGGTATGGGTTTGATCGGCGGATTCTGCCACCTGTATATCGGCCAAGAGGGTGTGGTTGTGGGGATGCAGGCGGCGCTGACCCCTGATGATGCCATCATCACCAGTTACCGCGATCATGGACATATGTTGGCCTGTGGTATGGATCCCAAAGGGGTCATGGCGGAGCTGACCGGACGGCGTGATGGCTATTCCCGCGGTAAAGGCGGGTCCATGCATATGTTTTCGCGGGAAAAGAATTTTTTTGGGGGCCACGGGATTGTGGGCGCTCAGGTGCCTTTGGGCACGGGCATTGCCTTTAATTACCAATACCGCAAACAAAACAATGTGTGTGTGACCTATCTGGGGGATGGGGCGGTGAATCAGGGACAGGTTTATGAGTCCTTTAACATGGCCAGCCTGTGGAAACTGCCCGTAATTTATGTCATTGAAAACAACCAGTACGGTATGGGAACCTCTGTGGCGCGGGCCAGCAGCACCACCGATTTGTACCGTCGCGGCGCTGGTTTTGATATTCCTGGGTGGGCTGTGGATGGTATGAACGTCCTAACCGTCTATGAAGCCGCCAAAGAGGCCGTGGCCCACTGCAAAAGCGGCAAGGGCCCCGTCATTTTGGAGATGAAAACCTATCGTTACCGCGGCCATTCCATGTCGGATCCCGCCAAATACCGCACCAAAGAAGAACTGGAAAGCATGAAAGAAAAGCATGATGTGATTGAAACCCTGCGTTCCCTGATTCTGGGACAGGGCATCACCGAGGCCGATTTGGGCGCCATTGATAAAGACATCAAAGAGATCATGGCCGAGGCCGTGACCTTTGCCAAAGAAAGCCCCGAGCCCGACGAAGCCGAATTGTGGACCGATATTTTGGTGGCTTAGCCATGCCGGTTTGTCTGACCGTTTCCGGTGAATCCGTCACAGTGCCCAAGGGCGTGGATACGCTGGAGGCCCTTTTAACCCATCTGGGCCATGATCCCGCCCAAAGCCTAGCCATGGCCCACCAAGGCGTTGTGGTTCCCCGTTCTGATTGGTCAAAAACCGTTTTAAAATCCGGCGATTCGGTAGAGATTGTGCGCCCTGTGTTTGGGGGATGAGGGGGGGACAGAAGCTCCCCCTCTGTCCCCCGTTACGGCTCCACCACCGCCATAAAATCGTCCCACTCGCGGGCGGATAGGCCGGATGTGGCTTGATCCACGGGCTCGCCGCGCCAGAGTTTTTGCACCATGGTGACCATGGTTTTGGACAGGTGGGCGCCGTGCAGGCGGTATTCCTCAAAGGCCTCTGCCGCCACCGGCACCCACTGTTTGACAATGTCATAAATCACATCCGCATAGACCCGAATTTCGTACTGCGCATGACGGTCGGCCCGCAAATACAGGAAATGAAACAGATTGTGCAGATCAATTTTCCAGTACCACTGGGTATAATAATTCAGGGTCAGGTTCATGCGGGCCAGCTCTCGCGCCAGACCCTCGGTGCCTTCGTTCAGGATTTGACCTGTTTCATCGGTGTTCATCAGGGCGATGTAATCATCATAACAGCGCGTGGCGTCCTGTTTTAAGATCTCCAGAACCTCCGCCGTGCGCTGGGGGGACAGGGGCTGGGGCTGACGCCCCTGTTTGTTGTTTTGGGATTGGGGGGCGCAGTGTTCGGGACTGGGCAGATAAAATTCTTTATCCATGATGGAATAGCGGGCGGAATACTCGTTCACATTGGCCGTACGGTGACGAATCCATTGACGGGCCACAAAGATGGGCAGTTTGACGTGCAGTTTGATTTCACACATTTCAAACGGGGTGGTGTGCCAGTGGCGCATTAAATACCGAATCAACCCCCGATCCTGCTGCACCTGTTTTGTGCCGCTGCCGTAAGACACGCGGGCGGCCTGCGTGATGGCGGCATCATTGCCCATATAATCAATCACCCGCACAAAGCCATGATCCAAAACGGGGATGGCTTCATAGAGCAAGGGCTCGATCCCATCGGCAACAGCGCGGCGCGTGGGGTGGGTGTCTTTGGATTTTTCTGTGGACATGACGGGCAAAACGTTTTTCAATGTTTTCCATCTTAACAACGGATCTGCAAAAACGAAAGAACCATTATGGCGTTGACGCGTTCTCCCCTTGCCCCCAAAAGCATAATCTCTCTGCCCCCCATGGCGGGGGTGCGTGTGGCCACGGCCGCCGCGGGGGTGCGGTATCAGGGGCGCGACGATGTGACCCTGTTTGTGTTTGATCGTCCGGCCAGTTTTGCCGGTGTGTTTACCCTGTCTGCCACGGCCGCGCCGTCAGTGAAACACAGCCGCCGCGTGGCCGCTGGCGGCATCGTCCGCGCCATATCCATTGTGGCGGGGAATGCCAACGTGTTTACGGGAAAAGCTGGCTATGATGCGGTGGATGCCATCGCGGCGGATTTGGCCCATCACCTGCACTGCTCCCCTGATCAGATTGCCCACAGCGCCACGGGGATCATTGGGGAGCCCTTCCCCGTAGCCCGCATCCTGCCCCACCATGCCGCCTTAATTGAAACGGCCCGCCCCGATGGATGGAACGCCGCCAGCGATGCCATCGCCACCACCGATACCTATCCCAAACGGGCCACACATCAGGTGCATTTGCCCAGCGGGGCCATTGTGACGTTCAATGGCATTGCCAAGGGATCGGGCATGATCAAACCCAACATGGCCACCATGCTGAGTTACGTTGTCACCGATGCGGCCGTTGATCCTGATATTCTGCAGCACATGCTGACACGGGCGGCGGATCAGACGTTTAACTGCATTTCTGTGGATACGGATACCTCCACCAGCGACAGTTTGATGCTGGCGGCCACGGGGGTGGTGCCCTTAACACCGGAGGATCATTTGGCGTTTGAAGCGGCCCTGACCCACGTCTGCCAAGATTTGGCCCTGCAAGTCATTCGGGATGGCGAGGGCGCCCGCAAGCTGATCACCGTCACCGTTACGGGGGCCGCCAGCACCCTTGATGCCAAAGCCGTGGCCATGGCGGTGGCCGAATCCCCCTTGGTGAAAACCGCCATCGCCGCTGAGGATGCCAACTGGGGCCGTATTGTTATGGCCATTGGCAAAAGCGGCGTGGCGCTGGATCCCGCCCGCTTGACCGTACAAATGGGGGGGCACCCGTTGGTGGTATCAGAGGGGCGCATCACCCCCTTTGACGAATCCCCTTTTGCGCAGCATTTGAAAGAAGACGAGATCCGCATTGACATTGATTTGGGGATGGGATCGGCCCGCGGCCATGCATGGGGGTGTGATTTGACCCATGCCTATATCGACATTAACGCCAGTTACCGGAGTTAACATCATGCATCAGACCTTGGGCGGGGGCCTGACATTGGTGGGGGCCGCCATTCTGATGGATAGCCATAAACGCTTCTTGTTTGCCCAGCGTCCGGCGGGCAAGTCATGGGAAGGCTATCTGGAATTCCCAGGGGGAAAGATTCATGAGGGGGAATCCCCCCGCGCCGGTCTGGTGCGGGAACTGAAAGAGGAACTGGGCATCACCGTGGACCCTGAGGATTTGAAACCCCTGACATTTATTGAGCACACCTATCAGGACGGCAACATTCTGATGTTGGCCTATCGCTGTCATCAATGGTCGGGAACGCCTGAGGGGTTAGAGGGACAACCCCTGATGTGGCTGCATTTATCCGAACTGCAGGGACACAACATTTTGCCGGCGGATGATCCGCTGTTAAAGATCCTGCATCTGGTGACGGGGGCTTAGGCGCTTTGGGGCCAGCGCACAAATCCGCCCTCTAGATGGGAAACGTTGGTATACCCCAGACGCTGCAAATGGCTGGCACCGGTTAGGCTGCGGATGCCATGCTGGCAATACACCACGATGGGGGCATTCATGGGCAAATCGTCCAGACCCTCCCCCTCGGCCAGCAACTGCCCCAGCGGCAGGTGACGGGCCCCCGTGATGTGGCCGCTGCGCCATTCAGCATCTTCCCTGACATCCAGAAACACGGTATCTGGGGAACAGTGCTGCGCATCATCCGCAGCAATGCCCTGAACGTCACGACTCTGGCAGACTGCATCATGTCCATCATCCAAAACAATGGACGCTGTATCCCCCGCACACACGGGGCAAGAGGGGTTTTTGGTGAGTGTCAATAGACGGCTGTTCATGCTGCGGGCATCCAGCAACCACACCCGCCCCAGCAGGGGGTCCAGACCGTGGCTGTGGCACCACGCCAACCCGAGGGCCATTTTTAAAGCCTCTAGCCCCTGCACGGCCCCCACCATTCCCGCCATGGCCCCTATGACGCCGGCTTCGGCGCAGTTGGCAACATACCCTTTTGGGGGGTGGGGGTAAAGGCAGCGATAGCAGGGGCCATGACGTCCCCAAAACACAGACACCTGCGCCTGAAACCCCAAGATGGAGGCATGAACCAAGGGCTTGCCAAGGCGCAGGCAGGCATCGTTGAGCAAAAATTTGCTGGCCACCGTATCGGTGCCATCCAGAATCACGTCATACTCTGCCATCAACGACAACGCGTTGGCGGCCGTTAAACGCACAGGATAGGCATCCACGCGGGTGTGGCTGTTGATCTGCGAGAGTTTTTGGGCCGCCGTTTCGGCTTTGTTTTTGTGGGTATCGGCCTCGGTAAACAGAATTTGCCGCTGTAAATTGCTGATGTCCACCCTGTCATCATCCACAATCCCGATGCGGCCGATACCTGCGGCGGCCAGATACAGCAACGCCGGCGAGCCAAGGCCCCCCGCCCCCACGCACAGCACCGAGGCCTGATTCAGGCGGTCCTGCCCATCAGCCCCCAATTCCGGCAACACGGTTTGGCGTGCGTAGCGGTTGGTCATGGTTGGTGTGTCCCCTTGACTGTCACAAAACGTTCCCCCCTGTTCCTTCCTGTAAACTTTGCTATGATACCTTTCTTTTGGGGAACGTTCTATGGATCTTTTGGATGAAACCCTGTCGTTGACGGGCCGACTGTGGTCGTTTAAGCCGTTTTCGGATCGCACGGCCTTGGCGTTGGCCCAGCGGCATGGGGTTCACGAGGTTGTGGGGAAATTGCTGGCCATTCGGGGCATTGCGCTGGACACGGCGGAGGTTTTTTTGAATCCGCGGCTGAAAGAGCTGCTGCCCGATCCCTTTCACCTGATGGATATGGACCGCGCCGTAGACCGGATGGTGGCGGCCCTAAAGAGCGGGGAATCCATCGCCGTTTTTGGGGATTATGATGTGGATGGGGCCACGTCTTCGGCGTTGTTAAAACGGTATATGGCTATGCTGGGGCGATCGTTGATCGTTTACATTCCTGACCGCATGGCCGAGGGGTATGGCCCCAACCGCGGGGCGTTCGATACATTGAAGGCACGGGGGGTCAAACTGGTTATAACGGTGGACTGCGGCATTGTGGCCCATGATGCACTGGGCTATGCGCGGGATTTGGGGCTGGATGTTGTGGTTATTGATCACCACGTGGGGGAAAGCGCTTTGCCGCCGGCGGTGGCTGTGGTGAATCCCAACCGTCTGGATGAAACCAGCCCCTGCGGCCATCTGGCGGCGGTGGGGGTGACGTTTTTGGTTTTGGTGGCGCTGAATCAAACCCTGAAACAACAAGGGTTTTTTGAAACCCAGCCCGAGCCCAATTTGCTGCTGCTGCTGGACATTGTGGCGCTGGGCACGGTGTGTGATGTGGTGCCGCTGCATGGGATCAACCGCGCCTTTGTGGCGCAGGGGTTAAAAATTTTGGGGCGGCGCATGAACACGGGGCTGAAGGTCCTGTCTGATGTGGCCCGTCTGGACGAGGCCCCCAGCCCCTATCATCTGGGCTTTATTCTGGGCCCCCACATCAACGCCGGTGGGCGTGTGGGGCAGTCAGATATGGGATCCAAACTGCTGAGCTGTGACGATGCGCAGGAGGCTTTGCTGTACGCCCAAGCTCTGGCCCTGCACAACAACGAACGCAAAGCCATCGAGGCTGACATTCTGGATCAAGCCATTCGTCAGGCCGAGGGCAGCACCGGCAGCCTGATTTGGGTTTACGGCCCCACTTGGCATCCGGGGGTCATTGGGATTGTGGCCAGCCGTTTGAAAGATCGGTATCACAAACCCGCCATCGTTCTGGCGGGGGATGGCAAGGGCGGGGCCAAGGCATCCTGTCGGTCCATTCGGGGGGTGCATCTGGGGCAAATGATTTTGGCGGCGCGGCAAGGGGGGATTCTGCTGGCCGGCGGGGGTCATGCCATGGCAGGCGGGTTTAGCGTGGAAGAAAAGGCTATGCCTCAAGCTGAGGCCTTTTTTGAATCCCGCATCGGTGATGTGGTTGCGCGGGAGAACATCCGCCCCCTGCTGGATTTGGATTTGTCCCTGCCCCTGACGGCGGCCAATATGGGCTTGGTGGATCAGATTGAACGTCTTTCCCCCTTTGGTGTGGGGAATCCGCAGCCGCGTTTTGCCTTCCCCAATGTGGTGGTATCCTTTGCCGATGTTGTGGGGGGGGCGCACGTGCGATGCCAGCTGAAAGACCCTGATCGATCATGGTCAACCAAGGCCATTGCCTTTCGCTGCGCCGATCATCCCATGGGTCAGACCCTGTTAAACCATCGGGGAAAACGGCTTTCGGTGGCGGGCACCCTGAAAAAAGACACCTGGGGCCAAACCCCCAGCGTTCAGGTGATTATTGAGGATATCAAAGCGCCCTGAACGTCCCCCCCTCCTGCCCATAGCAAGGTCGGGGATTTATTTCTTGTTCTCTGCTCTCTGTGAATTCCAACCCTTTCCCCTTAAGGGGAAGGGCGCTGAGGGATTTATCGTGCGGATCCTATTTTTTCTTCTCTATGGACTCAATTTTCCCATTGACACCCATATTATCCCATGCTATCCCATCATGGTCCACAACAATAACGATACTCTGCTTTTTCAACTGCGCGTCTTGTCCTTGGGATAGGGCGCGTGTCTTTTTAAAAAAAGCGGGTCTTAATTTTGGGTTTTATGCTGTTTTTATCAACGTTTATCAATAAAGTTGATAAAAAAGGCCGCGTGTCCGTGCCTTCCCCTTTTCGCGCGGCGATTTCGGGCACATCGTTTCAGGGGGTGGTTTTGTTTCGTTCCTATAAACATTCGGCCCTGGAGGGCTGTGGCATGGACCAGATGGAGGCCATGTGCGCCCAAGTGGACCATTTGCCCCTGTTTTCCGATGAGCGGGATGCCCTAACGGACAGCATTTTTGCCGATGCCGTACCGCTGGCCTTTGATCCAGAGGGGCGCATCACCCTGACCGATGATTTGCGGGATCATGCGGGTTTATCCGAATCCGTGGCCTTTGTGGGCAAAGGGCGCATGTTTCAGTTATGGTCGCCTGAGGCTTTTGCCACCCATCAGGCCGACGCCCGCGCCCGCGCCAAAAGCCAGAACCTATCGCTGCGCCGCGGGGATTAATCATGCATATCCCCGTAATGTTGACTGAGGTGATGGCGCATTTGGATCCCAAGCCAACCGGACATTATGTGGATGCGACATTCGGGGCGGGGGGGTACAGCCGCGCCATTTTGAAATCGGGGGTTTTGCGTTTGGATGCCTTTGATCGGGATCCCTTTGTTGTGCCGGTGGCAGAATCGCTGCAAGCCTCCTATCCCAACATGAGGATGCATTCTGAATGTTACAGCGCCATGGGTCAAACCTTACAGGGGTTTAAGGGCGCCATTGATGGCATCGTTTTTGATTTGGGCATATCCAGCATGCAGGTGGATCAGGCCGAACGTGGCTTTTCCTTTATGCGCGAGGGCCCCCTGGATATGCGCATGAATCCCACCGAGGGGATATCCGCCGCCGACGTTGTCAACAGTATGTCCCCCGCCGAGCTGACCCACGTGTTTCGCACCTTGGGCGAGGAACCTCGGGCCAAAGCCTTTGCCCGTGAGATTGTGAAAAAGCGGACCCTGACCCCCTTTGTCACCACAACCCAGCTGGCGGAATGCATCGCCGCCCTGTGCCCCGTGCCCACCCGCACCCATCCGGCAACTCGGGTTTTTCAGGCTCTGCGCCTGTATGTGAATCAAGAATTAGAGCGTTTGGAAGAGGCGCTGGATGTGGCCTATACCCTGCTGAAAGCCGGCGGGCGGTTGGTGGTGGTGACGTTTCATTCCCTAGAAGACCGGATTGTGAAGACCTTTTTTGCGCAGCATGGCAAAGCGCCCGCCACCAACCGCCATGATCCGGCCCTGTTTTCCCCCGTGGTCTCTTTGGCGGCCAAGGTCCTGACACCGCGGGCCATCACGCCCAGCGATGACGAAGTGTCAAAAAATCCACGGGCCAGATCCGCAAAATTGCGGGCTTTGGAGCGTTTATCACCTGTAATGCAAGCACAATAAAAAAAGGATGGTTTTATGATCTCTTGGCTGCGCGTTTTCTCTTGGGGGCTTCTTGTGTTTGCCATGCTGGGCCTTTACACGTTGAAATTAAACGTCAAAGATATGCAGGATCAGATTGCGGATCTGGACAGCCAGATTGCCCAACGTCAGGAAAATCTGCATGTTTTAAAAGCAGAAATGGCCTATCTGACCAGACCCGAGCGCCTGAGCAGCCTGCAGCAGCTGTATTTTCCCGATATGAAACCCGTTGTGGGTCAACAGATGACGGCGTGGCTGCCTGTGGCCACACAGCAACGTTCGGCGCCGACCTTGCTGGCGTCGCGGGATTCTTTCAGAGGCAGCGCCTCCTTCTCGGGCGGGGATATGCCTTGATTTTTGATGGCGTTGTCGGTTTGATGCATCCCAACCTTCCCCTTGCCGCCTGCCCTTCCCTTCGCTATGGTGGCGTATGACTTTGTTGACGGCCCTGCACCACGTTACCCGATATGATTATGATCGCCCGATTATGCTGGGGCCTCAGACCATTCGGCTGCGTCCGGCCCCCCATGCGCGGGCGTTGGTTGAATCCTATAGCTTGCAGGTCACGCCCAAGCCCCATTTTTTAAACTGGCAGCAGGATCCTTTTGGAAACCACTTGGCCCGCGTTGTGTTTCCGGAGCCCACCCGTTTTTTGCAGGTTGCGGTGGATCTGGTCACCGACATTCGTGTGTTTAATCCCTTTGATTTTTTCCTGGAAGACACCGCGGAGCACATTCCCTTTGTTTATGATGCCAGCACCGCCGAAGAGCTGATCCCCTATTTGGAAATCAAAGAACGCGGGCCGCTGCTGTCGGCTTTTTTATCAGACGTCCCCCGCACCAAAACCCCCACCATTGATTTTCTGGTGGCCCTGAACCAGCGGGTGCATCATCATCTGGCCTATGGCATTCGTTTGGAACCTGGTGTGCAATCCTGCGAAGAGACCATGGACAAAGGCAGTGGATCCTGCCGCGATATGGCGTGGCTGCTGTGCCAGATGCTGCGGCATTTGGGTCTGGCCAGCCGCTTTGCCTCTGGCTATTTGATCCAGCTGAAGGCGGATGTGGCCGCTTTGGATGGGCCGGATGGGCCGAAAGAGGATTTTACGGATCTGCATGCATGGTGCGAGGTTTACCTGCCCGGGGCCGGATGGGTGGGGCTGGATCCCACATCGGGCCTGTTTGCGGGCGAGGGGCATATTCCGTTATGCTGCACCCCCAACCCCTCCAGCGCGGCCCCCATCAGTGGGGTTCTGGACCCGTGCGAAAGCACGTTGCATCACAGCATGACGGTGACACGCATTCACGAAGACCACCGCGTCAGCAAACCCTATCCCCCGTTGCTGTGGCAGGCCATCGATGATTTGGGCCAAAAGGTGGATCAGGATTTAATCGCCGGTGATGTGCGCCTGACCATGGGCGGGGAGCCCACGTTTGTGTCACTGGATGAGCGGGATCATCCCGCATGGGAAACCGCCGCGCTGGGCGGACAGAAAAAGGCATTGGCCTATACCCTGTTTCAGCCCCTTTGTCCCGCAGGATCCGTGCAGCAATTTTCCCATGGGAAATGGTACCCGGGGGAAATTTTGCCCCGATGGTCCATGGCGTCCTATGGCCGTAAAGATGGATTGCCCATCTGGAAAAACAGGGCCCGTCTGGCGGATCCGGAAAAGTCCGAAGGGCATACCCCTGAAACGGCCAAGGCGTTTTTGCAGGATTTGGTGAAGGTTTTGGGGGTGTCGGGGGACGGGATTCTGCCGGCCTTTGAAGATATCCCCTACGCCCTGTGGAAAGAGGGAACGTTGCCGCTGGATGGGGACATTCGCCACGATGACCCGTTTGAGGCCGCCGAGCGCAAGCGTCTGCAACGTCTGTTTGAAAAAACCTATAACAGCCCCGCGGGCTATGTCCTGCCCCTGTTTTACAGTATGGCGCAGGGGGGGTGGACCAGCGCGTTATGGGCGTTTCGGCGGGATCGTTTGGTGTTGTTGACGGGGGATTCACCGGTGGGATTACGCTTGCCGCTGTCCAGTTTGCCCCATGAACCCCCCGTTGAACTTTTGCCCGAGCGCAGCCCTGAGGATCAACGGGATCCCCTGCCCTCCTTTGAGGATTTATTGCCGGCCAAGTCTGAAGCCCCTCGCTGGGACAGCACCGTTCGCACGGCCCTGTGTGCTGAGGTTCGGGGCGGCACGCTGCATTTGTTTTTACCGCCGTTGTCCTACGCCGAGCATGCGCTGGCTTTGCTGGCGGCCATTGAACGTGTGGCGGAGGCCAAAAATGTGGCGGTGGTGTTGGAGGGGTATCCTCTGCCCCCCGATTTACGATTGCAGCATTTTAGCGTCACCCCCGATCCCGGAGTCATTGAGGTAAACATTCAACCGGCCCATTCCTGGGATGATTTAAAAACCATCACCGAGGGGGTTTATGAAACGGCCAGACAATGCCGCCTGACTGCCGATAAATTTTTGCTGGATGGCCGGCGTGTGGGCACCGGCGGGGGCAATCATATTGTCACGGGGGCCGCCACGCCGCAGGATAGCCCGTTTTTACGTCGTCCTGATTTGCTGAAAAGTTTGCTGACGTTCTGGCAAAATCATCCGTCGTTGTCGTATTTGTTTTCGGGGCAGTTTATTGGTCCCACCAGCCAAGCCCCCCGCGTGGATGAGGCCCGTTTGGACAGTTTGTATGAACTGGACATTGCCCTGTCCCATATTCCCCAAAGGGGCAGCGGAGACATGCCCCACTGGTTGCTGGACCGGATGCTGCGGAATCTGTTGGTGGATTTAACGGGCAACACCCACCGATCTGAATTTTGTATTGATAAACTCTATAGCCCCGACAGCCCGCGGGGGCGGTTGGGCTTGCTCGAGATGCGCGGGTTTGAAATGACGCCGCATCCGCAGATGAATTTGCTGCAGGCGTTGTTGATTCGCGCATGCATTGCGGCCTTTTGGCATAAACCGTATCAGGCCCCCTTGGTGGCGTGGGGTACGCGGTTGCATGATCAATTTATGTTGCCCCATTGTGTGTGGCAGGATTTTACGGATGTTTTGGGCACCCTGAAACATCATGGCTATACATTTGATCCCGCTTGGTTTTTGCCGTTTTTGGATTTTCGTTTTCCCCTGTATGGCACCGTTCAGGTGGGGGATGTGCGGCTAGAGCTGCGCATGGCCCTAGAGCCTTGGCCGGTGATGGGGGAGGACTCTTCCTTTGGTGGAGGCACATCGCGGGGGGTGGATTCATCGCTGGAGCGTCTGCAGGTGGCCGCCCACGGCCTGATCCCCGGGCGCCATATCGTGACATGCAACCGTTACCCCCTGCCGTTGGTGGCCACAGAGGCCATGGATACCTTTGTTGCGGGGGTACGGTACAAGGCTTGGGCCCCCGCGTCGTCCCTGCACCCCACCATCCCCATTCATACCCCATTGGTGTTTGATGTGGTGGATACGCGGTATTCTCGGTCGTTGGGGGGATGCACGTATCACGTGATGCACCCGGGGGGCCGCAATTACGAACGCCTGCCCATCAATGAAAATGAAGCCGAAGGCCGCCGCCTGTCCCGCTTTGAAAAAAGTGGCCACACCACAGGGGCCTTTGTCCCCAAACCCGCCCTGCACCATCCGGCATTTCCCTGTACGTTGGATTTGCGATGGGTGTGATAAAACCCCTTATGCCCCCTGAAACCGTGTGCGGCGATCTTGGTTTATAGCTTGGCTTTGTTGCAATTCCTCGTTTTGCAGCCATTGCAGGACTTTTTTGGTCATTTCCAGGGCCTCGTGCAGGCATTGTTCCAGCAGAGACCGTCCCCACGCCACACCCTGACGGGTGCAAAAAAACAATCCCGCAAAAAATCCAACGATGATGCCGTAATTGTGGGTTACATCATCGCCGTCCGAGGGCATCATGGCCCTGAAAAATGCGCGAACATCCTGAAAAAACGAGGTCATGGCATCGGAAACATTTCCCTGACATTGATCCAAAAACGCCACTGCGGTTTTCAGACCGACCTTGATTTGCACTTGGGGGGGCGTGTCGCCCTGTTGGGTTTTCATATAATCGCCTAGGGCCTCAACGGCGCCACTGACAACAGCATCGCCCACGGGCATTGGCCAACCCTGCCGCAACTGTTGATCGGGGATCGGGCCATACGCCACATTTTGCTTTTTTGCCAGTGTTGCCATAGGAATACAATGGACCTTGAAGGATCAGGGTTTTAAAAATACAATTTGTGTTATTATTACCAACAATAATAACACATTCTTTTTTAGCCGCAAGGGGTTTTTTTACAGTGTATGAGTTCACCTCATTTGAGACAGATATGCTGATCCGGCGGCGTCCTTGAGGCGGGGGCAAATTCTGCTGCCCCGCCGCGTTATAACCTTGGGTTTTCAGACCCTACCCAAAAATCCTCAACCCCTCTTCCTTCATGGCCCGCATGGCCGAAACGGTGGCGCGGGCGGCGGCCAAGGTTGTGACATAGGGGATGCTGTTGGTCACAGCGGTGCGGCGGATGGAAAAGCTGTCCTTAATGGCCTTTGATCCCGATGTGGTGTTGATGACAAGATCCACGGTTTTGCTGATCAGGGCATCGACGATGTCGGGGCGGCCTTCGCCAACCTTCAGCACAGTTTCCACTGTGCTGCCGGCGCTGCGAATGATGGCGGCGGTACCTTGGGTGGCCAGCAGGGCAAAGCCCATGGATTCCAGATCCTTCGCCAGCGTCACAATGGCGGCTTTGTCCGCATCCCGCACCGAAAGGAACACACGCCCCGACAGGGGCAGCGGGGTGCCGGCCGCAATCTGGGCCTTGGCATAGGCGCGGGCGAATGTGGCATCGCGCCCCATGACCTCCCCCGTGGATTTCATTTCAGGGCCCAGCAGAACATCCACCCCTGGGAAGCGGGAAAACGGAAACACGGATTCCTTCACCGCAAAGGACAGCGGCGGGGTATAGGTTTTCAGTTCAGGCAAATCGGCCAATGTCTGCCCCGCCATCAAGCGCGTGGCCATGGCCGCCAGCGGCAGGCCCGTGGCTTTGGCCACAAAGGGGACGGTTCGGGATGCGCGGGGGTTGACCTCCAGCACATACACCACGTTGTCACGAATGGCGAATTGGATGTTCATCAGGCCCCGCACCTTCAGGGCCAAGGCCAAGGCGAGGGTTTGACGTTTCAATTCATCGCACAAAGGATCGGGCAGAGAATGGGGCGGCAGAGAGCAGGCGGAATCGCCAGAGTGAATGCCGGCCTCTTCGATGTGTTCCATGATGCCGGCCACAAAGACGTCTTGGCCATCGCACAGGGCATCCACGTCAACTTCGTAGGCGTCATTCAGGAAGGAATCCAGCAAAATGGGTTTATCCCCCAGTATGGCCGCTTCGCGGTCCAGATAGGCCCGCAGTTCATCCGCATCATGCACCACCGCCATGGCGCGGCCGCCCAGAACGTAACTGGGGCGCACCACCAGCGGAAAGCCAAGGTCCTGCCCGTGCCGCAGAGCGTCCTCCGCCCCCAGCGCAATGGCGTTGGCCGGTTGTTTCAAATTCAGGGTGTGCAGCAATTTCTGAAAACGCTCGCGATCCTCTGCCAGATCAATGGCATCGGGGGATGTGCCCAAAATGGGAATGCCAGCGGTCTCTAGCGCGTGGGCCAGTTTCAGGGGGGTTTGCCCGCCGAATTGCACGATGACGCCCAGCAGGGTTCCCTTTTCCTGTTCCTTTTGGCAAATCTGAATGACGTGTTCGGCCGTTAAGGGTTCAAAATAGAGGCGATCCGACAAATCATAATCGGTGGACACAGTTTCGGGGTTACAGTTGACCATAATGGCCTCGTGACCCAAGGCCCGCGTGGCCAGAACCGCATGAACGCAGCAATAATCAAATTCAATCCCCTGACCGATGCGGTTGGGACCGCCGCCCAAAATCACGATTTTGGTTTTGTCAGAAACGTTGGCTTCGCAGGTTAGGGCTTCACGCCCCTGCCCAGCCGCTTCGTGGGTGCTGTACATATAGGCCGTGCTGGCGGCAAATTCCGCCGCGCAGGTATCCACCCGTTTGTAAACCACGGGAAGGCCCAAGCGATGGTGTTTCACAGCATCAGGGGAAACCCCCAGCACGTCCCCCAAACGGGCATCGGTAAACCCGTCCTGTTTCAGGGATAACCAGTCCTCGGGGGACAGGCTGTCTGGTGTCATGGTTTTTAATGTGTTTTCTGTATCCACAATCTCGGCGATCTGGCGCAGGTACCACAGATCAATTTTTGTGATGGCATAGATATCCTCAGGCGTCAGGCCACGCCGCAGGCCCTCGGCCACCCACAGCAAACGCTCAGGCAGGGGCTCGGCCAGCTTGCGCCGCAGGGCCTCGATATCCACAGATTCAGCGCCTTTGGGGGCGTTCAAACCGGTAAGACCCGTTTCCAAAGAGGCCAAGGCTTTTTGAAAAGATTCTTTGAAATTACGGCCCAGCCCCATGACCTCACCCACGGATTTCATGGCGGTGGTCAAATGGTGGGTGGTACCTGGAAACTTTTCAAAGGCAAAGCGGGGGATTTTGGTGACCACATAATCAATGGTGGGCTCAAACGCCGCGGGTGTGGTGCGGGTGATGTCGTTTTGCAGTTCATCCAAGGTATAGCCCACGGCCAGCTTGGCCGCGATTTTGGCAATGGGGAATCCTGTGGCTTTGGAAGCCAAGGCGGACGAGCGCGACACACGGGGGTTCATTTCAATGACCACCTGACGGCCCGTTTCGGGATTCACCGCAAACTGAACGTTGGACCCCCCCGTTTCCACCCCAATGGCCCGCAAAACGGCGATGGAGGCATCGCGCATTTGCTGATATTCTTTATCCGTCAGGGTCAAGGCCGGCGCCACCGTGATGCTGTCCCCCGTGTGAATGCCCATGGGGTCGATGTTTTCGATGGAACAGACAATAATGGCATTGTCGGCGCGGTCGCGCACGACCTCCATTTCATATTCTTTCCAGCCCAAAACGGATTCCTCAACCAACACCTCCCCCACGGGGGAGAGTTTCAGACCGTTGCCCACAATGGCCTCGAACTCTTCGCTGTTGTACGCAATGCCCCCGCCCGTTCCGGCCAAGGTGAAGGAGGGGCGGATGATGGCGGGCAGTCCCACCATGGACAGCGCATCACGGGCCTCGCTGAGCGAGCGAACCAGTTGGCTTTTGGGGCTTTCCAGACCCAAGCCGTCCATGATATTGCGGAATTTCAGGCGATCTTCGGCGCGTTCAATGCTATCGGCATTGGCCCCGATCAGTTCCACATTATACTGTTTTAAAACACCGGCTTTTTCCAAGGCCAGCGCCGTGTTCAGGGCCGTCTGACCCCCCATGGTGGGCAGCAAAGCATCAGGGCGCTCTTTGGCAATGATCTGGGTGACAAAGTCAGGGGTGATGGGTTCGATATACACCGCATCGGCCGATGACGGGTCCGTCATGATGGTGGCGGGGTTGGAATTGATCAGGATCACGCGGTATCCTTCTTCCCGCAGGGCGCGGCAGGCCTGCGTTCCCGAATAATCAAATTCGCACGCCTGACCAATCACAATGGGCCCCGCCCCAATGATCAGAATCGACGAAATATCCTTTCGTTTGGGCATACATTCCTCTGCTGTTGTCTCACGCCTTCTTTATAAGGGCAATGCGGGACCATGGCAAGACTGTGGTGGGGATTGGGAAGCCATCATGGCGGTTAGTTTTATTTTAAGGGTTTTGTGTTTATATTTGCCTTGTTTCCCAAGTTGGGGCATGTTATAAAAATTCATAGAGTTAGTGGAAATTTTTATGCGTCAAAGCACTATCATTTTTTTAAGTTTTATTCTGAGCGCCCAATCGGTTATGTCTGCCTACGCCGCGTCGTCAACCATTATGGCGGATGATACGATTGTGATTGAACAGAATTCTTCCCCTGTCTCTCTGCCGCAGCAACGGCCAGTCTCTCAGCCAGCGCCTCAACCCGTGACTCAGGCGCAGTCAACAACCCCTGAAAAGCCCAAACCATCCGAGAAAAAAACAGCCTCTAAAAAATCAGAGAAAAAAACAGCCTCTAAAAAACAGAACAAAAAACAAAAGCAGCAGAAACAGTCTAAGAAGCCTGCCCCCCAACAGCTTTCTTCAGATCTTACCTACTATGTCTTGGGGGGTCTTGCGGTTGGGGGTATTGTGGCCCTTGCTGCGGGTGGTGGCGGGGGAGGCGGCGGTGGTGATCCAGCGCCTGTTGTCCCAACCCCAACGCCGGACCCAACGCCGGACCCTACGCCAACGCCTCCTAACGATTTTGAAACGTTGGAATACAACAATCAATATGGTTTGGGGAAGATCAATGCTTCTTCCGCTTACGTCCGTGGGTATACTGGTGCTGGTGTGACGGTGGCTGTTATTGATTCCGGATTTGACACAACCCATCCGGATTTGGCTGGGAATATGCTGGCTGGGATTGATGTTGTCGATGGTGACACCAATATTAACAATCCCGATACCCTTTATCATGGGAATTGGGTTTCTGGTGTTGTGGCCGGCGTTCGCAGTGGGGTGGGCACGCATGGTGTGGCCTATGATGCCAAAATTCTGCCCATTCGGGCGGGTGAAAACAGAGTCTTTGATCTTGTTGATGTGGCTTCTGCCGTTGATGTGGCCAGAAATAGCTCCGATGTGGATGTCATTAATCTGAGTTTAGGAACCAGAACGTTTGTTGAGGGGCCGGATCCCCGTGATGATGTCGGTAGAGTGTTTTATGAAACAACACTTCCAAAAACCCGGACGATAGGGGCTATTGATTCTGCATACATCACAGCTTTGGCCAATGCCGAGGCCGCCAGCAAGGTGGTTGTCTTCGCGGCAGGAAATGAAGGATTTAACAGTGTGAATGGGGAAATTTTATTTTACGATGATCTCAATGCCAACCCCGTGGGAAGTCTTTCTGCCAATGCTTTTTTTACTATTTCGGGGGCCACGGAGTTTTTTGATCGGAATCAATCCTCTTTTGACGCCCGCTTGCCCGTGATCAGTGGCTCCCCCGTTGGCACGGGAACATGGCTAAATGTCGTGGCCACGGATCAAAACAACACCATTGCCAGTTTCAGCAATGGTTGCGGTGACACAAAAGATTTCTGTTTGGCGGCCCCTGGTGTGAATATCGTCACCACGGGCAACAATGGAAGTTATCAGACAGTGAGCGGCACCTCCTTCGCCGCCCCCCACGTTTCTGGGGCTGTGGCTGTTCTGATGAGTGCGTTTCCCAATTTAACGCCCGAGCAGGTGGTGGATTTGTTGCTGACCACCGCCACGGATTTGGGGGCCGCCGGTGTGGATGATGTTTATGGCCGTGGTTTGGTGAATTTGGATGAGGCCACGAAGCCCCAAGGCACCACATCCGTGGCCACGGCCGGCGGTTTGACGGCGCCGGTGCCCTCGGGCTTGCTGTCTTCGGCTTTTGGGGACAGCCTTCAGGCCGGCAATGTGGCGTTTTTGGATGGGTACGGGCGGGTTTATAACGCGCCTGTGAAAACCTTGGTGGATGACATGAACCCCGCGGATTTGACGGATAAATTTGGGGCGTTGTGGCAGTCGGCCTCGGCCTTTGCCAGCCGCGATGATCGGGGACAGGCGGGCAGCATTTACAACTGGTCTGCATCATCCGATAACCGCGACGACACGGTGGGTGTGGCCGCATCCTCTTTGGGATACGTCAAGGGCGGCGGCATTTCCCCCCTGTTTTCCTATCAAAGCAGCGACACGTTGCGGGCGGGCTTTGCCATGAATCCCGCGGTGTATGCGAATCAGGACGTGAACCGGATGCAAATCAGCGTGCCTGTGTCCGAGGCCTCTGCCCTGCGCGTAGGGTCCGCGTTTTCCAAAAATTACAGCGCGGAAGGCACCGTGCCCTTGGTGAACGATAACAAAACCATGGGGTATGATCTGGAATACGCCCAGCGCATTGCGGATGATGTTGATGTGGCGGCCTTTACCGGTGTGATGCGGGAAAAGGGGCAGGTTTTGGGCTCTTTGTTCAACGGCGCGTTTGCGGTGGAGGACACCAACACCACCTTTGCGGGGGTCAGTGCCACCTACAGCCTTGCCCCATCGACCTTTTTGACGGGAAGTTACATGTACGCCACCAGCGATGCATCCACCCAGAATCAGGCATTTTCCATGCAGGATCTGTCGTCGGACAGCACCATGCTGGGTCTGGTGTCCACCGATGTGGCCAGCACGGGCGATGCCGCCATGGTGTCCCTGCGCCAGCCCCTGCGCAATCGTTCGGGCAGCGGATCGCTCTCCAGCATCAGTGGGTATCAGGATGACGGCGGGTATGCATCCCGCACCACCACCTATGACCTGACCCCCAGCGGGCGCGAGCAAACCTTGGAATTCGCCTATAGCACCCCCGTGGGCGAGGCCCAAAGCGTGACCTTCACCCTCGGCGGCAGCCAAGATTACGCCAACATCGCCGGCCAAGAGGAAGCCCATGCGCTGGCGGTTTATCGGTTGACATGGTAGGGGGGGGTTAGGGGCCCCCCACTACACACAGGTATGGCAAAATTGTGGGTGTCTGTGTAAGGGTTAACAATATCTTAACGTGTTAATCAATTTTTTTATATGTCTGACCTAACCAAGCTCCTCAAAGATGCGCACCTTCTGAGGCTTGATTTTAAAAATCAAGCAGGGGAGACTGTGCGTAATTATGGATACGCGCAACCTGGTATTTTTTTCTACAAAGGTCCGTTAATCACACTTCACAGCAAGGAGCTGTTTCCTGAAGATGTGTATGGCACTGAAAATGAAATAGAAACGGCACGCCAAAACGCTAGAGAATCTGTGAGACGCCAGTTTGAGTGCGCTTACAATAATCAGACCATAGGCAATGAACCATTCAAAGAAGAATATATTGATACAGCTATTGAAGAAATGCGTGGCAATGCAAGTCGCCCAAGCCCTTTGATGGAAAATGCCGAAAATCTTATTGCTGCTGTATTAGAGGATGCAAACCATCCTATACTCTTGATTAACAGCATTAGAAAAGACGATCTATTTTTTATTACCGATAGAGAGCACATCGCCGATGGCAGAGGTATCTTTGAAATAAACCCCGATATCCCTCTCGGGTTAAATGAGATTGTTCGGATGGGTGATAAGCCTAATGCACTCGGCGAGAAGATAATGGGGCAACTTATTCTTTATCCTGAATGGGATTTGAACATTTATACCACAGCGACAGAGTTTCCTCTGTTTGACTGGTCTGACGATCTTGAAAATCCAAAAGCCAATCCAAAAGCAATAGAAAGACTCTACTTAACAATGTCCCATGAGCGCAATCATGGTGCAGATTTTAACCGAGGAGAAGAATCTTATAGTGCGCTTCCAGAGGTGCGAAATGCCATTGATGCGGATACAAAAACCAGTGTGGAACGTTTCAAGGTTTTTATGGCGCTTGCTTTTTTGAAAGGGCGTGCGAAAGACAGTAAGGATGACCTACTATACTCCACAGAAATAGCACGCCTGAATCTTCCCAAATACGGCTGTAATTATGAAACGTACACGATGCTTATGGAAATGTCGGTCTCTGATCTGACAGACTATGTAATAGAACATCGCGAATCGCTATATGATACTCTAAAGATTCTTGGAGAAAAAAACCCTTCAGTTGCTAGAGCATTAGAGGATGATGTTTGGTCGCGTTATCGAGCGATATGCAATGATGCATTAGAAGCCATTGCAAGAGAAGAAACGGTGTACCAACAAAGAGGGCAAGAAGATAAAACGCAGCAAACGATTCACAAAGAGGCTGTGGCGAACTTTGCATCCATGACGCAGAAGTATGGTTTAAAAAAAACAGCACAGCTCTTTCCACGTATGTATAGTGCGCTCTACTGTGAAACAGTTTTCCCTAGAATTACCAATGAATGCAAAGAATTGTGTAGCGAGCTGGGATATACGTATACAGTTCCTTTCCAGCCCCCCCCTTCTTACGAACACTCGTTTAATGCTGCTGATAGAGATGTATTATGCAATTTAGGTGCAAAAGACGGGGGAGCGGATGTAATTGCAAATGCAAGGCGTTTTTATAGGGATGCTATTGCAAAAGAATATCTTATTGATGTAACAGGTACTGTTGGTGCTGAACGTGTTGAGAATGATCCTTTTGCTCTTGTCATCGATTTTGGTGAGAACGCTGGTGCTGCTGATTTATTTTGCAAAGCAGCAACACATAATTACATCACATATACCCGTGATGCGCCCAGCAATAAAGTGACCATGACCGATTATGGCGTTAAACACATTGCACTCGCTGTTGAAGAATATCATAAAGGGCGTAGTGATAGAGCGCTTAATTTGTGGTTGAAATTGGTCGACATTCGAGACGCTAAATTTGATGAGATGTTAGATGATGCTGGGAAAAGCTTTGTGATGCAGAAGGTAGATAAGGCAATTCATCTTGTTACCCAGCAGCTTGAATCTTTAAATCTTCCAGATAAAGATGTTACGCAACTCATAGAATTCAAAGAATATTCACCGTATATAACAGAAAGCGGTGTATGCAAGTTATGTGAGAGGTTTCTTGAGAACACTGCTATACAAGGCGAACTAAGGGGTACTTTTGAAGACATGCGGTCTCCTTTTGTAGTAAAAAATGAGTTTTACAAAGCAGTTGATAAACTCCGCGACTCTTTTGAACAATACGAAAGACACTTGAAAACAAGGAATCTCGGATTGCGGGAAGACCCAGAAACAAAGCAAATACGTCCGACTAGACAATCTGATTTATCTCCTGATGATACGCGATGTGTTGATGCCTATGAATACTTTAAACACTTGCCTAACATGACAAGGGAGGTTTTTAACCGCGTCGTAAGCATGGTCGATGGTGTGCCAGATTTAGAAAAAGAAGTTTGTCCTAATGAGGATAACATGAAATATGTTGCAGAGGTTCTAACATCGGTTGTTACAGCGCGTG
This sequence comes from Alphaproteobacteria bacterium, assembly GCA_044375675.1. Classification (GTDB taxonomy): domain Bacteria; phylum Pseudomonadota; class Alphaproteobacteria; order JAJTHO01; family CANGYM01; genus CANGYM01. The sequence goes on along the minus strand of JBILMD010000006.1, from coordinate 50,142 downwards.
GCGTGTTGTTGCCCGAACACCAACAAGTACTCGTTGATACACAGCAGGCATTTGAGATGCTGAACATAAAAAACAGTGCTAGGTCAGGCTGACGATTAACCGCGTGCACGCCAACCCAGAACAAGGGCGCACGCGCTACGGTGTTTCCGCAGCATATAAGGGCTGGACGGCAGGGAAACCCGTGACAAAATGTCACGACTTCACTCTCTTCCTCGCTTAGCCGCTGTTTCAGCTTGCGCCAATAGGCCCCAGGGTCTGGGCTTTCGGTGAGTGCGCCTGCCACGTCCACCACCGAAAACCACCATGCACCCTGATACCAAGTACGGCGGATTTTTTGTGCGTTGAATAAAACAATAGCCCCGTGCGTTTCGGTCATGCGCCCCCCTGCAAAATGTTACCCATGCCCCACCAACCCCGAAAACCCCTCCCTCAGAGCCTTGGCCACCTCATAAAAACTCGCCCCTTCGGCCTTCATGCGGGCGCGAAGGGCCACGAGGTCTGTGAAATGCTGGGCCCAGGGGTCAGGAAAGACGGCTTGTCCCAGATGCTGCGTGATGGCTTTGGACAGGCCCGCCGCTTGGCCGTCGCTGGACACCGTGATCATCACCGGCCCCCGCCGCATGAGGGAGGGGACGTGAAAATCACACAGGGGCTTAACGTCCTCCACATTCACAAAGGCCCCGCCGGCCTTGGCGGCGGTGTAATAGGGACGGGCTTCGTCTTCGCCAAGGCCCGCAATATAAACAATGCGGTACGTGCCAGCGGATAAGTGGGGCAACAGGGATGGACCCCCCTCCCCCTCTTGCGGCAAGGGATAAAGATCCAAAGCCCCCGCCCCTGCCTCGGTCAGCAGGGTCAGGCGTTTGTCATAGGCCTCCCCCCGCCCCGCCAAGGCGATGGGCAGACGGTCCACATCCAGCATCAGGGGCAGCATCAGGCGGCGTCCGCCAGCAGGGCCTTCATATAGTCCACCCCGCGATCATGGCAATAATCGCCAAAGGTGGCGTGTTTGTCCGTCCGGTGATCCCGAAAATCCACAAAGGCCTTTTTCAGGGTGCCGGTGATGGCTTCGTAGGGAAGTTTATCAAGCACTTTTTCACTGAGCCGCGTGCCCAAAAAATCCCCCCCCAAATACAGGGCATACACCCCAGGGGTGCGGCCCACCAACCCAATATCCCCAGCATAGGGACGGGCGCAGCCGTTGGGGCAGCCCGTGATGCGCAGGGTGAACAGGTCTTGGCTGAGGCCAATGTCCGCCAGCATGGTTTCAATATCCGTCATCAGGGGATCATGGATCCGCTCGGCCTCCGTCAAGGCCAACCCGCACGTGGGCAAGGCCGGACAGGCCATGGACCAACGCCGCACGTTGGAAAGATCATCCCGCAATTTCACACCGTGCTCTTGAAACACAGCCTCCACCGCGGGGCGATCTTGGGGGCGAATGTCCCCCAAAATGACATCCTGCGTCGGACTGATCACCACCACAGGGGCATAATCCGTCACCACACGGCGCAGCGCCGAGCGCAGGCGCAACGCGCCCACGTCATGAACGCGGCCACTGAGGACGGGCAAACCAAGGTATAACAACCCATCCCCCTGTTCATGCCAACCCAAATGATCCACGATGGTATAGGGGGCTTGGGGTCTGGGATTCTCTAGGGGGCGGCCCATTATGGTTTCCATTTGGGCTTTGACCCAGGCCTCGCCCTGTTCCTGAACCACGTATTTGATGCGGGCATGTTTGCGGTTGGTGCGATCGCCCCAATCACGGTGAACGGTGACCACGGCGCGGGCGGCGGCCAGCAAATCCTGCGGCCCCACAAAACAGATGGGGGTGGCCAGACGGGGATAGGTTTCGGCTTTGTTGTGGGTGATGCCAAGGCCCCCGCCCACGTGAATGTTGTACCCCAACAACGTCTTCTGATCGTCAAACAATGCAACAATGGCCAGATCGTTGGTGAGAACATCCACCGAATTGTCCTGGGGCACCGTGATGCCAATTTTGAATTTGCGGGGCAGATAGGTGGCGCTGTACAGATCCTCAACCTGCCCCCCATCTTTGTTCACAGAGGGGTTATGGACGTCGGCGAACTTTTCGTTATCCAACCAGATTTCGGCGTAAGCGTTGGAGCGGGGCAACAACGATGCGGACAACATGTCGGCATCCTGAAAAAGGCATTGATGGATGGGGTCCTGAATGGGGGCCGCGATGGTGGTAACATTCCGCACCACATCGCCGCAGGCGGCCTCGGTGGTGAAAAGGCTTTCGTTAATGCCCGCAATGGTGGCGTGCAAATCGCCCTTTAAGATGTTGTGATACTGAATGGCTTGGCGGGTGGTGAAACGCAATTTCCCGCCGCCGTATTGATCGGCCAAAGTATCAAAATGCAGGTACTGCGCCCGATTCATACGCCCGCCGGGGATGCGAACACGAATCATCATTTCGTATTCTTTATCCAGTTTCATTTTTTTCCGCTCGGTGGCCGTGTCGCGGTTGTATCCCTGATAAACCCCGTGGAATTTCAAAAGGTTATACATATCCTCAGAAAACGGGGTTTGGGCATCGCCCAAATCCCCCTTGATCGTGCCGCGCAGCTGCTCGCTGCCGGCCTTAACATCTTCAACGTGGGAGAGTTTTTCGGTCATGGGAAAACGTCATCATTGCCATCATCATCAAAACATTTCATAAAGGATAGACCAAAAAACTTCAAGACTCTATAACCTATCCTTTTGCCATTGCTCTCTTTATGAATCCTGTTTTGTTGACGGAAACCTCTGCCTTGGCGGCGTATTTGGACCGGTTTTCGGATGAAACGCAGGTGGCTCTGGATGTGGAATTTGTGCGCCAGACAACCTATTACCCCCATTTGTGTTTGATCCAAATGGCTTTTGCGAATCAGGATCCCGTTTTGATTGACCCCTTTTCGTGTGATGTAACGGTGTTGGGGCCCCTGCTGACCAACCCGAATGTGCTGAAAATTGTGCATGATGGGAAACAGGATGTTGAGGCCCTGCGTTATGCCTTGTCTGTTGTGCCGGCACCGTTGTTTGATGCCCAGCTGGCGGCGGCCTTTTGCGGCATGGGGTCCCAGATCCGCTATGAAAAGCTGGTTAGGACGCTGTGCGATTCTTCCTTTTCCCAGATTAAAACGCCGCTGGATTGGAAACGCCGCCCCCTGCCCACGGGGCATTTGCATTATGCGGCGGAGGATGTGCATTACCTCAATACCATTTATCAGGGCTTAACAGAACGGCTGAACCAAACAGGACGCCGCGCTTGGTTTGATGAGGACATGGCGGCCCTTGAGCGATCGTTCCAAACGCCCCTTTGCGAACACGACATGGGGGAAAAATTCAAAGTCGGGCATTTGCCCTATCCCCACGTTCCCACAGCGCGGGCCTTGGTGGTGGTGCGAGACCGAATCGCCCGTCATAAAAACATGGCGCGGCGGCGGTTGCTGTCGGATGAGGGGCTGCTGGCAGCGGCATCTCGCGGGGCAGAGGCTGCCATGCAGCTTTTTCCCGAGCATACTGATTTCTGGCAGGATTTTGATGCCCTGTGCGCCCTGTTCAAAAAAGCACCCCCGTCAAAAGCCCAAGACGAAGAAGCCGTGCGTTTTTTCCTGCTCTCCGCTGCATTGAAAGACGTGGCCCAGAAAAGCAATCTGCCGGAATCTTTGCTGGCCAACCGCGAAGCCCTGCGGGTATTTGGCAAAGCCCCAAGCCCCTTGGATCAGGGATGGCGGGCTGAGGTTGCGGGAAACCTGCTGCGTTCCATTCAGCAGGGCGATGTTTCAGTGCGCCTGTCGGGGGAGACGTTGGTTTATGAAACACAAAAAAAACCGTCTAAACGCGAACCCCTTGCACCCTAATACCAAAACCGCTTTAATCATGGTGCTTAGCCTGATTACTCTCATTCAGGCCAAAGCAAGAAAAGCCATCAAAAGCCAGAGGCCCATCGCGCAGTGTCTTTTTTGCCTGAGTTTTTAACGGTTCACCTGCCCAGTGTGATGGTAGGGGCCGTGACCACCCTGCAATTAACCTTGGTGTCTTTTGGCCTGAGCTTGCTCATCGGTCTTGTGTGGGCGATGATGTGCCTTTATGGGCATCCTGTTGTGGCCAAGGCGGCGAAAAGTTTATCGTTGTTTTTTCGGGGCATGCCAGAGCTGCTGATCATTCTGGCCGTGTACTATCTGCATGGGCCGATTCTGGAGATTTTAACGTGGGGGCGCATCAGCCAGTTGTCGTCTTTTGCATCGGGTATTTTGGCGCTGTCCCTGTGTTATGGGGCCTATGCCAACGAAGTGATCCGTTATGCCATCATCACCATCCCCCCCCAACAGATCGAGGCCGCGGAGGCCTTCGCCCTTTCTGCCAAACGCCGTTTCCTGAGAATCATTCTGCCGCAGGCGACCTTTCGATCCCTTAAAGGGCTGACAAATCTGTTTTTGTCTTTGATGAAGGACACGGCCCTGCTGTCTGTCATCAGCGTGCCGGAATTGATTCGTATGACGCATCTGAGCATTGCCACCGCCAAGAATCCTTTTACCTTTTACATGATTGCGGCGTGTTTGTATTTGCTGATGACCTTTTTTGTTCTGTTCATCATTCGTGTTTTGGACCGTGTTTATTTTTATCGTTTTATGAGTGAGGATCGACCTTGATAGACCACAATCCCCGTCTGATTCTTGTTTCCTGTTTGGACCAAGTGTATTATTTTATGGATTGATGAAAAGGGGTTGACCTTGGTAGACCACACCCCCCCTCTGGTCATTGTTTTTTCTTTGGACCCTATCTGTTTTTTATCGTTTTGTAAAAGAGGATCGACCGTGATGCACCATGAAACCCGTCTGGCCCATATGGCCCGCGATGCCCGTCGTTTTGATGGGGCTGTCAATTTGCCTGTGATGCGGGCCTCCACCGTGTTGTTCGAGGATACGCAGCATCTGAAAGCCACCGAAAAAACATGGTGGGAAAAACCCTATTATGGTCGCCATGGCTTAACCCCGACCTTTGCCTTTGAAGAGGCCATCGCGCAGCTGGAGGGGGGATACAAAGCCATTGCCGTGGAATCCGGTCTGGCCGCCCTGACGTGCGCGTTGTCTGCCTTTTTAAAAAGCGGAGATCATGTTTTGATTCATGATGCGGCCTATGGCCCTGTGCGGCATTATTGTGATGATGTGTTGCGGCGCTTTGGGGTGGAGGTGACGTATTATCACCCCAATCAGGATATTGCCGCCCTGATCCGCCCCCATACCCGCGTTTTGCATCTGGAGGCCCCCGGGTCCATTACCTTTGACATGCAGGACATTCCCGCCCTGTCTGCCCTGGCCCAAAGCCGAGGCGTGATCACCGTTCTGGACAACACCTGGGCCACCCCCCTGTATTTTCAGGGATGCTCGGTGGGGGTTGATGTGGTCACCCATGCGGCCACAAAATATCTGGTGGGCCATTCCGACGCCCTGCTGGGGGTGATGGTGGCCAGAAACGAGGCGATGTATCATACGCTGAAAACAAATGCTGCGCGTCATGGTCATCATGCTGCGCCGGATGATCTTTTTTTGGCGCTGCGGGGGATGCGTACCCTTGCCGTCAGATTGGCCCGCCATCAGGACACCGCCCTGCGTTTGATGACATGGCTGGCGGATCATCCCTTGGTGGCGCGGATTTTGTCCCCTGCCTATCCTGAGCATGAGGGTCACGCCCTTTGGAAACGGGATTTTTCAGGGGCCAGTGGCTTGTTTTCCTGTGTGATGCATATGGACTATCCGGACCTGTGCCAAGCGGTGGATCGTTTGACCCTGTTTGGGCTGGGCTATAGCTGGGGCGGGTTTGAATCGCTGGCCGTTCCCTTTGATATGCGCCGCGCGCGTACCGCCCAGCCATGGACCGAGGGCCCCGTTCTGAGAATTCATGCAGGATTAGAACACCCCGACGATTTGATTGGGGATTTGGCTAACGCTTTGGGGTGAACATACCCTCAATCATCCCCCGCCACTGACTGATCAACCCAAGGGCCTGCAGCGGGGTGAGGGTATCAGGGTCCGTCTGGGACAGGGCCGCAAGGACGGGATGGACTTTTTCTGGGGACGAGGGCGCGGGTTCTGGGGCCAAAAAGGTGGGTTGGGTTTGGGCCTGTTCCCGCAGGCGTTCCAGATTGTTCAGAATAACACGGGCGCGGGCAATGACGGCCTTTGGCACGCCCGCCAACTGGGCCACGTGAAGGCCGTAAGAATGGGCGGCAGCCCCCGGGGACAAACTGTGCAGAAACTGGATATCCTCCCCCATGGTTGCCACATCCATTTGCATACAGCGTAGGCCGCGGTGGGTTTGGGACAGTTCGCTGAGTTCATGATAATGCGTGGCAAACAACGTGCGGGGCCGCCGCCCATCGTGCAGATATTCCAAGGTTGACCATGCCAGCGACAATCCATCAAAGGTGGCTGTTCCCCGCCCCATTTCATCCATAATCACCAGCGATGACGGGGTGGCCTGATGCAAAATGGTGGCCGTTTCTGTCATTTCCACCATAAAGGTGGATTTGCCGCTGGCAAGATCATCCGCCGCCCCCACGCGGCAGAATACCCGATCGCACAAACCAAAGGTCATGGCCTGCGCCGGCACAAAGGACCCCATTTGCGCCATGATGACCATCAGGGCATTTTGCCGAAGATAGGTGCTTTTTCCCGCCATGTTAGGACCGGTTAAAATGACCATGGCGCTGCCAGGTTTAAGCTGGGTATCGTTGGGCACAAAGCGCTGTTGCCGCTGCCGTGCCTCGATAACAGGATGACGGCCTGCGGTGATCAGCAAAGAGGGCTCCGGCACCACCACAGGACGGCACCACTGTTCATTCAGGGCATTGCGGGCGTGGGTCAGCAGCACATCCAGCAACGCCACCGCATCGGCCATGGCGATTAAGCGGGGGGCTTCGGTTAACACCTGCGCTGTTAGCGCGGCAAACAAGTCTTTTTCCAGCGCCAGTGCCTCTGCGGTGCTGCGGGACAGGCGTGCCTCAACCTCTTGCATCTCGGTCGTGGTATAGCGGATGGCGTTGGCCAGCGATTGCCGATGAATGAAAAGATCCCTGGGAAGGCCGTCCGCATTTTTGGGCGCACATTCCAAAAACGCACCCAACAGGTTGTTGGTTTTGTAGCGCAGGCCCGCTTTGGGATACAGGGCTTGATAGCGGGCCTCGATGTCGTGCAGATGGCGCTCTCCCTGCGCCGCGAAGGTTCGCAGCGCATCCAACTTCCCGTGATAACCTGTGCGGATCATCCCCCCATCCCGCAGCGTTTTGGTGGGATCGGGGTTTAGGGCATCACTGAGGGTCTGGCCCAAGGGACTATGGCTGGGCAAATTCGCCAAGGCGTCTGCCAGCAAAGGGGGCGGAGGAGGATACTGGGCCGCAAAGGCCTTGATATGTTCACACCCCGCCAAGGTTTGCATCAGGGCGATTAGGTCCCGCGGCTGGCCCGCCCCCGCCGTTAAACGGGTCAAAAGACGGCGAACATCCGCCAGCGGCGTCATGGTTTCCGAAACCTGACGGGTAAAATCCGGATGGGACACGCCGTAATCCACAGCATCCCAACGCGCGGTGATCCCATCTGTCTGCACCAAAGGGCGCATCAGGTGTTCCCGCAACAACCGGTGCCCCGCCGCCGTTTGGCAATGATCCAAAACGGATAGCAAGCTTCCAGATTTTCCGCCATTTTGGGTATAAAACAGCTCCAGATTTCTGGCCGTGGCCATGTCATAGCGCAGGGCATCATCCCGCCGGATCTGCTGGGGGGGATTTAGGGCCACCCCGCACCCTGTGGTGCCAAGGTATTGCAGAATGACACCAAAGGCGATGATTTCGGCGTCCTGAAACGGGGCAAAGACAGATAGGTCTTGGGTTTTGTAAAGGGCCTGCCAGGCGCGTTGGGCGCGGGGCAGAAAAAACAAACTGGCGGGCTGGGGGCTCAGGCTGGTTTTGCGGGCATCCCTGAAAAAGGGGTCCAGACGATCCCGCAGATCCTGATCCCGAATCAAAATTTCTTTGGGATCCAGAAAATACAGCAGATTGCTCAATTGCGCCGTGGGCAAGGTTTGAACAAACGCATCCCGCGTGGACACATCGCACCAAGCCACGGACACGTGATCCTGATCAAAGGCCAAGGCGCACAAAAAATGGGGGGCCTGCGGGGACAACAGCGTTTCTTCAATCACCGTGCCGGGGGTTAGGACACGAACAACCTCGCGCCGCAGCAGAACTTTGTCTTTGCCACCGGTGCGTAGGGCGGCCTCTTCTGGGGTTTCCATTTGCTCGGCGATGGCGACCTTGTATCCGGCCTCCAGCAGCAGGGGAACATAGGCGTACAGTTGATGCCATGGAATGCCGCACATGGCCGCGGCGTTGTCACGGTTTTTGTTGCGTTCTGTCAGCTGAATTTTTAAACAGTCTGCGACCCGCTTGGCGTTTTCAAAAAAAACCTCATAAAAATCCCCCATGCGAAACAACACAATGCAATCGGGGTGCTGTTTTTGAAAGGCCTGATACTGGGCCATCATGGGGGTTAGGCTGGGGGCGTCGCTCATGCCCCTGATTATGGGGGCATGGGTGTGCTTGTCAAGGCTGCGTCACACAAAAAATGGAACGCGAATCAAAAAAACAGAAGGGGCCTAAGGCCCCCTCTTAAGCCAACAGGATCGTGGCTTTAGTCTTTTTGATCCATCAGGCGATAAAGGAACGATCCCAAAATGGCCCCAGCGATGGGGGCAATCCAAAAGATAGGAAGCTGCTGGATGGCCCAGTCCCCTGTGAACAAGGCCTGCCCTGTGCTCCGCGCGGGGTTGACAGAGGTGTTGGTCACGGGAATGCTGATGAGGTGAATCAACGTCAGTGCCAAACCAATGGTCAAAGGCGCAAAACCAGAGGGGGCGCCTTCACGGGTGGATCCCAAGATCACAATCAAAAAGCCTGCGGTGAGAACGACCTCGATCAGCACAGCCGAAACCAAGCCATATCCCCCAGGAGAGTGGGCCCCAAATCCATTGGATGCAAATCCACCGTCCGTATTAAAGCCAGGGGCACCTGATGCGATGAGATACAGAATCCAAGCGGCAGCCACAGCACCGAGAACCTGAACAACGATATAAGGCACAACACGAGACGCAGGACAACGCCCCACAGTCCAAAGGCCAATGGTGACCGCCGGATTAAAATGTCCACCGGAAATGTGTCCAAGGGCATAGGCCATGGTCACAACGGTAAGGCCGAAAGCCAAAGAAACCCCTGCAAACCCAATGCCCAGCTCTGGGAACCCAGCGGCCAGAACGGCACTGCCACATCCCCCAAAAACCAACCAAAAGGTTCCTATAAATTCTGCCAGTAACGGACGTGTCATCATTGCAAAAACTCCAAAAAAAATTGACGAAAACAGGGTGAACCCTAGTGACTACCCTCTTTGCATGGCTATGACGCAAAGGCAAGGCTGTTGTGGATTGTGTACCAGATTTATTCCTGCCCCAGTTCCCACGTGCTGTCATCCACCGCTTTGAGGGTATAGCCTGAAGAGATCAGGGCCTCTTGAAGGGCTGCGGCCTCCCCCTTAAACCCCACGCTCAGGCGCAGTCCATTCGGGGTGATGTCTTGCACGTTGGCAAAAGCGACGTTGGCGATGCTGCGCACGGTGCTCAGGGCTTGAAAACGGGCCTTAACATCAGGGATTGTGATATCAAGGATTAGGGCGGCCTGCCCCGTTACGGGGGCAGATTGAGGAGATCCATCCAAAAGGGTCATGGCTTGGGTCATGGCCGCTTTGTAGGTGGGGGCTGAGGGAGCCTCCCCCGCATTCAGAGGTTGATCAAATTCCCCCAAGGTGCGCATGCCACCAGATTCCGGAACAAACACGCTGACATGAAGGGCCGTATCTTGGGGCTGAAATGCCACATACCGTATATCGGCGCTGGGATAACGGGCCTTTAGGTCTGTGATCACCGGATGGGTGGAAAGAGGAAGCGTGGTTAAAGTTTTCAGTTTGGCCTGCGAAGGGTCCTGCCCTCTTGGCAAAATCACACCCGACTGGGCGGCAGCCTGTTGAATGGCTGAATCTTGGTCGGGGGGGAACGTTGTGTGCCAAGCCTCGGATGCATCCTGCCAAAAGGGAATCACAAGGGTGGTGGCACGTGACTGTCCCTTAGGATTCAGGCCCAGACGGCCGGCGAGATCGCGGACCTTTGCGGTATACAGGTGCATAGTCACCATGGCCCTATAACGGTGGGCGGATACCTTTTCCCACACAATATCCGTGGCATAAACATACCGGCTGTCGATATTGGCAGAGGCCACGGCGGCATCCGTCACGGCCGCAGGGTCGCTGGCGATTTGCTTGAGGGCTTGCTTGACGGCCTGTTGCGTCCCCTGTTTTTGGGCCAGAGCGCGGGCGTCTGTGGCTTTATCGGCAGAGGCATCCAAAGACAGGTTGTCAATGCTCATCAAATCCACGGCCCATGCTGGCGGGATCCCAAGCCAAAAAACCATCAGAAAAAAAAGGGGAAAAAAGCGTTTCATGGGGGCTGTGCATGTGGTATAGGAAAAAAGTGCTGTTGACTATAGGGGATAAATCATTATGACGCAAACCTTGTCCTATAAATCTGCCGGTGTGGATGTTGAGGCTGGCGATGCCTTTGTATCCCGCATTGCCCCGCTGGCCAAAGCCACGGCCCGTCTGGGATCCATGGAGGGGCTGGGCGGGTTTAGCGGGTTTTTTGATCTGTCCGCCCTGAATTACAAAAAACCGGTTTTGCTGTCGGCCACAGACGGCGTGGGCACCAAGCTGTTGGTGGCCAAAGCCATGGGGCAGTATCACGGCATTGGGGTGGATGCCGTGGCCATGTGCGTCAATGATCTGTTGGTCCATGGGGGGGAGCCCCTGTTTTTTCTGGATTACCTTGCCACTGGCAAACTGGAATCCGACACCCTGACAGCGATTGTGGCGGGGATTGCGTCAGCCTGCCAAGAGGTGGGATGCGCCTTGGTTGGGGGGGAAACCGCCGAAATGCCGGGCCTTTATGGGCAGGGGGATTTTGATATTGCGGGTTTTGCGTTGGGTGTGGCGGAAAAAGACAAAATCATCACTGGAAAATCCATTGTACCTGGGGATGGGATTGTGGGGCTTCCGTCCTGTGGTTTGCATGCCACTGGGTTTTCTTTGGTGCGGGCTATTGTTGAGAGAGAGGGGCTGTCCTATCATGATCCTGCCCCCTTTGATCCGGATCAATTGTTGGGCCAAGCGTTGCTGACCCCAACAAAGCTGTATGTCAAACCTGTTTTGGATCTGCTGAAAACCACCCCTGTCAAGGGGATGGTGCATATCACAGGGGGGGGCTTTCATGGCAATATCCCCCGCATTGTGCCTGAAAATTGCACTGCGGTTTTGCGTCATGGCACGTGGGAGGTTCCGGCTGTATTTGACTGGCTGCGGGCGCGGGGCAACCTGTCTGAGGATGAGATACACACCACCTTTAACTGTGGTTTGGGCTATATCCTGATTGTGGCGCCGGAGCACATCGAGGCCACCCTGAAAGCCCTGCCCGAAGCCACCTTGGTGGGCAAGATCATCCCCAGAGACGGTCCGGCTGTGTGGGTTCAGTAACGGCAAGGGTCAATTTCACCTGAAACCCTCTGGCGTGTTCCTGCCCCCCATTAGGCTTTGGCTTGCGCCCTAAGATGACCTTCACCCGCAAGGGCGTTGTCCTTGGGCACGCTCATATAAAAAACCGTTCCCTTTCTGGTCGATTCAAACCAAATGCTGCCCCCATGCAGTTCAATAATTTTTTTTGCCATAGGCAAACCAACGCCCGCATTTTCCGTTTGGGCATTAAGCGATTCGAAAAGAGAAAAAATATGATCCGTATAAAGTTTTTCAATACCGGTCCCATTGTCCTGAACCTTAATCACCCATTCTGTTTCCAGATCTTGACAGGATAATCCCACAATGGGGGGAATGCTGGGGTTATGGTCAATCCCATTTTTAATCAAGTGATACAGGGCTTTTTTGAAAGACCCATAATGACAAAACACATCGGGAAACAACCCGAACGTTTTGATGCGGGCGCCGCGTTTTTTAATCAGGGGCAGCAGATCTTTCAAAGCGGCCTGCATCATTTTATGCAAAGACGTTTCAGGAAAAGGAGGAGCAATCTGAATGTGATCGTACTCTGAAAGACCCTGCAAACGCTTTAAACTCAGCGTTGTCCATCGTTTGACTTCGGCCAGTTTTTTTAGGGCGGCCTCGCGTCTTTCCGATTCCTCCAGCGCCACTGTGCTTTGCAAAATGGCCCGCAAAGGATCGGAAAAAACATGGGTCAAGCTATGGGACAGGGTTTGATACTGCTGCTGCATACGAACCAAAGCGTCATGATTGCTGTTGCCATCAAAGGTGCCCAGATGTTCCGTCAAAAAAATGGCTTTTTCCCGCGTGTAATAGATCACCAGACGCTTCATTTCTTCCGTCCAGTCGTTTTCTTCAAAATTAATAATGGCATTCAGGCCGGCTTGTTGCCATTTTTCCGTATCATCCAGCAGAGAGTCACCCCTTAACCCAACAAGATAGGTCCCGTTGGGGTTTCGGCTGTCGGCTTTGATGTATTCATTCACCACGTGATAGCCGCTTTTGGGATGAAATTTCAGACTGATCATGGCCAAATGATAGCGCCCATTCAAAAGCATCTGAAGGGCATCATCACTATTCTGGGCAACATCAGGTTTAATAAGAAAAGATTTTTCCAAAAGATCGGTAACCTTTTTGATGGTGCCATCATCCCCCGCCGCCACCAGAACCCGCCATTTGGACACCAGATCCGGCAGATGAAGGCGCTTATCAATCAGGGATTCTTCCGCAAGAGGAGCATCATAGAGCCTTGAGAGTGCGGCCTCTTCTCGTCCCAGAGAAAACCTTTGATCCGCCTCTTGGTCAAAGCGTGCCAAGGCCGCCCCTGATTCATCTGTGGTTTGATTTCTGGATTCAAGCTTTAGCTTTTCTAGATGTTCGTCATAAAGTCTCCGTCGGGTGACGCCCAAGGCATTGCCAGGGTTTAACGCCATGTATTTTTTGACATAATCTGACAAGGATTTGGTGCTGAAGGGCTTGGTAATATACCCCGAGGCCCCAAGGCGCATGGCCGTGTTGAAATCCGCACTGACTTGGGATGCTGTGATGATCACCACATAGCTTTTGGGATCAAAATCTCTGATTTTTTTTAATAACGTTAATCCCGACAGCCCCCCCGGAAACGTCAAATCCAAAAAAATAATATCGGGGGCCCCTTGGGTAAAGAGAGACCAAGCCGCCTCTGGATCGTTGGCAAAGCTCTTGTCACACTCTGGCAGGGACTGCGAAACAATGGAACGATAGCGCAGATCATCCTCAATGATCAAAATCCGTAACTTTTCGGTTTCCTGAAAAGATTTCCCCATGAAAAACACCTGATAAACAGTTCAAAAAACAGTTTACCAGCGTATGATTGACGAGGGGTAAAGAGTTTGACGCGGAGTGGTGATTTCAAAGACAAGGCGGCGAAGAAACACCGCCCCAACCTTAGCCCACAGCTTGACGGACCTCTTCGGCGAAGTCTTTTTTCTCAATTTCGATGCCCTCGCCCAGCTGATAACGGGCATATCCGGTTAGGGTGATGGGGGAGCCTTCGGCTTTGGCCACACCTTCCACAACATCGGCAATGCGGGTTTCGTTGTCCATAACAAAGGTTTGCTCCAGCAGGACAACCTCTTGGTAGAATTTTTTCAGTCGTCCCTCGATCATTTTTTCAATGATGGACTCGGGCTTGCCACTGGCACGGGCTTGGTCGGAAAACACATCGCGCTCTTTTTGAATGGCGATGGGATCCAAATCAGAAACCGAAAGAGACTGGGGAAAAGCCGCCGCAACATGCATGGCCAATTTGCGGCCTAAATCTTTCAGGGCGTCTGCTTTGGCACCAGAGGAGAGCGCCACCAAAACACCAATTTTTCCCAAACCTGGGGCCAATTCGTTATGAACGTAAGACACCACAGCGCCGGCGGGAACGGACAGAGCCGTCAAACGACGCAGGGTCATTTGTTCCCCAATGGTGGCAATCAGGTGGGTCAGTTCTTCCTCAACCGTGCGTCCCGTTTCGGGATAGGGCTGGGTTTTCAGGGCGTCCACATCGGTGATGTTTTGCTGAAGCGCCAGCTGGGCCAAGGTTTTGACAAAATTTTGGAACGATTCATTACGGGCCACAAAGTCGGTTTCCGCATTGACCTCTAGCACCACGCCGCGGGGACCATCCACGGCCACGGCCACCAGACCATCGGCGGCGGCGCGGGATGATTTTTTGGCCGCAGCGGCCAGACCTTTTTTACGCAGCCACTGCTGGGCCTCTTCAAAATCCCCGTTGGTTTCGGTGAGGGCTTTTTTGCAATCCATCATGCCTGCGCCACTTTTTTCACGCAAGTCACGAACCATTTCGGCGGTAATTGTTGCCATTGTGTTATCTCCTGTTCAACGATGCACGTCTTAATACAATAAAAATCAGGCCGCGGCGGTATCGGCAGGGGCTTCTTCCTCTGTGGTGTCAGAGCGGTAATCCGCCACATCCACGCGCAAACCCGACAAAACAGCGGCGGCAAAGGCGTCACAGTACAATCTCAGGGCCTTTCGCGCATCATCATTGCCAGGCACGGGATACGTGATGCCCGCAGGATCGGCGTTGGTGTCCAGAATGCCCACGATGGGAATACCCAGTTTGTTGGCTTCTTGAACGGCAATGCGCTCGCGGTTGACGTCCAGAACGATAATCAAATCGGGGGCTGCGTTCATTTGGCGGATTCCCCCCAGAACGCGCTCCAGCTTCTCGCGCTTGCGGTCCAGATCCAAACGTTCTTTTTTGGTCAGGGTGGTGCCGTGATCCTGAATGTATTTCTCCATCTGGGCCAAAGACTGAATGGAGTTTGATACGGTTTTCCAGTTGGTCAGCGTTCCGCCCAACCAGCGGTGGTTGATGTAATACTGGCCACATTTTTTGGCCGATTCGGATACAATTTCACTGGCCTGTTTTTTGGTGCCCACAAACAGAATCCGGCCCCCTTTCGCGGCTGTGGATTCCACGGCCACCATAGCCTGTTCCAGCAGGGGTACAGTTTGTTCCAAATCCAGAATGTGGACCCCTGCCCGCACACCAAAAATATAGGGGGCCATGTGGGGATTCCAGCGACGGGTGGTGTGGCCAAAATGGACACCGGCATTAATCAGTTGACGCAAATTGATGTGGGGACGTGACATAAAACTAAAGTTCCTTTTTTCCAGTTAAACCTGGCACAAGACGTGACCCAAAAAACACCCCCCAAAGAGGGGCCGCCTGAGGGCACCAGAAAAGCTCTTGTGCGCGTGATGGCCTTTCTCATACAAGATTTTTGGGGAAACAGCAAGGGGGAATTCGGAAAACGGTCAGGAAAGAAAATACACATCCCCCATCCTGCGATGAACCATGGATTGGCAGCAGATTTGCCAAAATTTAACGATGGGGATTTTTTTTGTTGTGTGTTATACCGGCTTTCATGACCTTAGCAACCCCTTTTTTGGATCTCATTCATGGGCCTTCGGATCTTAGGACCCTAGGAGAAGAAGATTTACCCCACCTGGCCGATGAAATCCGCGCTGAAATGATTGAAACGGTGTCCCAGACGGGGGGGCATTTGGGGGCGAATCTTGGTGTGGTGGAACTGACGCTGGCCCTGCACTTTGTGTTTCACACGCCTGAGGATAGATTGATTTGGGATGTGGGGCATCAGGCTTATCCCCATAAAATGCTCACGGGGCGACGGGCCCTGATGTCCACCCTGCGTCAGGGAGGGGGGCTGTCGGGATTTACCAAACGCTCGGAAAGCCCCTGCGATCCCTTTGGCGCGGGACACAGTTCAACATCCATTTCCGCCGCGCTGGGGATGCGTGTTGGGCAGATCTTGCAACACAAAAACCATGACAACGTCATTGCCGTCATTGGTGATGGGGCCATGAGTGCCGGCATGGCCTATGAAGCCATGAACAATGCAGGGGCGCTGAGACATAAGATGCTGGTGGTATTAAACGACAACGATATGTCCATCGCCCCGCCGGTGGGGGCCATGAGTCATTATCTGTCGCGGCTGATTTCGTCAAAATCCTATCGCTCGCTGCGGGAGGTTGTGAAGGGCTTTGGCGAAAAACTGCCCAAATCCGTCATGGTGGCGGCCAAGCGGGCCGAGGAATTCACCCGCGGCCTGATGGTGGGCGGCACGTTGTTTGAGGAGCTGGGATTTTACTACGTCGGCCCCGTGGATGGGCACCGGCTGGATGCCCTGATTCCCCTGCTGAACAATATCCGTGACAGCGTGATTGATCGTCCCGTGTTGCTGCACGTGGTCACGCAAAAGGGCAAGGGATATGCCCCCGCTGAGGCGTCTGCCGATAAATTCCACGGGGTCACCCGTTTTGATGTCACCACGGGTCAGGCGGCCCCTGCCAAGCCTGCCGCGCCCAGTTATACCTCTGTTTTTGGAAAAACCTTGGTGGGCTTGGCGGAAAAGGATCCCAGCATTGTGGGCATCACCGCCGCCATGCCCAGCGGAACGGGACTGGATATGTTGGCCAAGGCCTTTCCGGATCGGTGTTTTGATGTGGGCATTGCAGAGCAGCATGCGGTCACCTTTGCCGCAGGCTTGGCCTGTGAGGGGATCAAGCCCTTTGTGGCCCTGTATTCCACATTCCTGCAGCGGGGATATGATCAGGTGGTGCATGATGTGGCCATTCAAAAACTGCCCGTACGCTTTATGATTGACCGTGCGGGATTGGTGGGGGCCGATGGGGCCACCCATGCGGGCAGTTTTGATCCCGTGTTTTTGGGCACCCTGCCCCATTTTGTTCTGATGGCCCCCGCGGATGAGGGCGAATTGGTGCGCATGATCGCCACCGCCGCCGCCATCGACGATGCCCCCAGCGCAGTGCGCTATCCCAGAGGATCAGGCACAGGGGTCCCCCTGCCCGAAGCAACCCCCCTGCCCCTTGGCCACGGACGGGTTTTGCAATCGGGGGACAGGGTGGCGATTCTGAGTTATGGCACCCGTCTGGCGGCGTGTCTGGAGGCCGCGCACGCTCTGAAACAGCAAGATAACCTAAGCATCACCGTAGCGGATGCGCGTTTTCAAAAGCCGCTGGATACAGCCCTAATCACCCAAATGGCCCGCCATCATAAGCATTTGATCATCGTGGAAGATGCCAGTGTGGGGGGCTTTGCCAGTCATGTTTTGGATTTTCTGGTGCGGCAGTCTTTGCACCGCGGCCTGTCCACCATCACCCCCCTGATTTTGCCGGATCGGTTTTTGGATCACGACACGCCCGAGGCCCAGTGGGAGGCCTGCGGCCTGTCCGCACAGGCCATTGCGGAAAAAGTGCGTGAGCTTGCGGGGGCTTGATGCGTTTGTTCACGTGGCTGTTGGTTGGGGCTGTTTTGTTTCGCGGGTTGATCCCTGCGGGGTATATGCCGCAGGCTGGTGGGGAAAAGCACCTTTTCAACATCGTCATTTGTACCGCCGCGGGATCGCAAACCATCACCGTGGATAACCATGGTCAGCCTGCCAAAAACGACAGCAACGGGAATCAAAAGCATACCGGTCATAAAGCCCCGTGTCTGTTTGCTGTCCATGCCTCTGTCCTTTTGTCTGCCCATGTCACTGCCCCCTTGATGGTGCTGCAGGGGTATGCGGCGCCTGTGTTTGCGGCGCCCGCGTCGCATCCTGCCATGGCGGTGCTGCGCAAAACGGCGCCGCCCCGCGCCCCGCCCCTGTTTTCCTGATTTTTCGTTGTTTTTTCTGCATCTGCTGCGCCCTTGGGGTGTGGCCGTGCATTTTTTAACGTTTCAGGAGATTTTCCATGACGACATCTTTGTCTTTCCGCATCAAAAGCGGTGGCTTTTGGCTCACCCTTTTTTTAATCACCCTGTCTTTGTCGGCGTTTGCCCAAGAGACAAAAAACAAACCCCTTTCTGTGAACATTACCAAAGGCAACCTGATCAAAAGCAATACGGTTCCCACCGTTAAGGAGGCCACCCGCACCATCCAGCAAACCCCGGGGGGCGTTGAGGTTGTGCCGCTAGAGGCCATTGAAAACCGCTATATCCAGAATTTTCAGGATACCCTGTCCTTTGTCCCCGGGGTGTATGCCCAGAAACGGTTTGGGGAGGAAGTGCGCCTGTCCATTCGGGGCTCTGGCCTGTCCCGTGGTTTTCATATGCGGGGGATTACCCTGCTGCAAGATGGGATTCCCTTTAACTTGGCCGATGGTGGGGGGGATTTTCAAGAGGCTGATCCCCTGGCCCTGCAGCATATCGAGGTTTATAAGGGCGGCAACGCCCTAGCCTACGGCGGCAACAGTCTGGGCGGGGCCATCAATATGGTTTCCCCCACGGGTTACACCGCCAGCGGCAACCAAGTGCGCCTTGAGGCTGGATCCGAAAGCACCCTTCGCGCCCATGCCAGCAGCGGGGCTGTGTTCGATGATCAGGATGTGTTCCTGAGCCTAACCAGCACCACCAGCAATGGGTTTCGCCAGCACAGCGATCAGGGCAGCGTCAAACTGAACAGCAATTACGGCATCAAGGTCCGTGATGATCTGGAAACACGGTTTTACCTGAGCGGGAACATTATTGAACAGGACCTGCCTGGGACCCTTAGCCGTGATGATGCCCTCAACAACCCTGGTAAAGCCAACCCTGCGCAGGTTAAGGGGGATCAGAAGCGGGATATCCGTTCGCTGCGCCTGTCCAACAAAACCGCCTACACCCTTTCCAACACGCAAACGGTGGAGGGCGGGGTGTTTTTAAACCGCAAAGACCTGTTTCACCCGATTTTTGCGGTGGTGGATCAGGAAAGCACAGATTATGGGGGGTTTGGCACCCTGAAGGGATCCTATACTCTGGGGGATTATGCCAACCGTTATCGGGCTGGCTTTACGGCCCAAGCGGGCACGGTGGATGCGCGGCTTTATACCAACGTTCGGGGCAGTCGGGGCACCTTAATCGGGGATGCCGATCAACAGGCCCAAACGCACAATGCGTTTGCAGAAAACCATTTTTATGTCGTACCCACGGTGGCCTTGGTCACCGGCAGCCAGTTGACGTGGGCCCAGCGGGAAAGCGTTAACAAAAAAGGGACCAGCAACACGGATTCGGTGATTTATCGATCCTTTAACCCCAAGCTGGGGGTTTTGTATGAACCCGTAGAGGGCAACCAAGTTTTTGCCAACATCAGCAAAAGCAACGAAGCCCCCACGTTTACCGAGCTAACCCAAGGCGGCACGGCAACCTTTACCCCCGTTAATGCCCAGCAGGCTTGGACGGCAGAAATCGGCACCCGCGGCCAGCATGATCGGTACGATTGGGATGTCAGCGTGTATCGCTCTTGGGTGAAAGACGAGCTTCTGCAATTCAGCATCGACCCCAGCGCGGGCATTCCCGCCAGCACCTTTAATGCGGACAAGACCCTGCATCAGGGGCTGGAGCTGGGGCTTGATGTCTCCCTCACAGAAACGGTTACATGGCAAAACGCCTATACGTTCAGTGATTTTACCTTTCGGGGGGATGCCCAGTATGGGGATAATCGTCTGGCCGGTGTGCCGCCGCATGTTTATAAAACAGCCCTGCGCTATACTGACCCTGCGGGTTGGTATGTGGCCCCCAATGTGGAATGGGTACCGGTGGGGGCGGATGTGGACTTTGCCAATACGCTGGATGCCCCAGGGTATACGGTCTTAGGGGCGGAGGCCGGTTATAAAATCAGCGAAAACGTTAACGTTTTTGTGGATGTCCGCAACCTGACGGATGAAGCCTATATCAGCAATTTCAGCACCCTGAGCAAAGCCACGCCCAGCAACAGCCAAGTGTTTTACCCGGGCGAAGGGCGAAGTGTGTATGCAGGTATTGTGGTGAGGTTCTGATGTTGGCAAAGCTTTATCAATGGCACCTACGCCTTGGGGTTATCGCGGGCATTTTTCTGATTGTGTGGGCGGCATCGGGTCTGATTCACCCCTTGTTGTCGTTAACGGGGATTCAACCGGTTGCCTTTACGCCGCCGGTGGAATCGGTGGGGGTGGAGGGTACGAAAGCCCCCTCCGCTTTGCTGCCTGCGCAAGCCATCACGGGGCTAAGACTGGTGATGGCCGAGGGGCAGCCGCATTATCAGATCACCATGCCCCATCAGGCAGAGCGCCTTTATTACAACGCCATCACGGCGGCATGGCTGCCCAATGCCGATGCTGCCCGCGCAAAGGGGCTGGCACGGCATTACAGCGGTGAAAAAAAGGCAGGTATTCTTTCCGCAACCCTGCAAACCACGTTTGATCAGAATTATCCATCCATCAACAAATATCTGCCGGTATGGCGGGTGGCATTTGACCGCCCCGATGGTTTGGTTGTGTATGTGGATACCGGCGAAGACACATTGGGCAGCCTCAATACCCCCTACAAAGAAACCCTGCTTTGGCTGTTTCAACATATCCACACACTAAAGTTTCTGGAAGGCCGATTTGAGGGCATTCGGCTGGGGATCATCACCTGCGCCATGCTGGGGATTGTTGCCATGGCCGGTTTGGGCATTGGGTTGCTGTGGACATTAAAACGCCCCAAAATGCCAAAAGGCGGGCGGGGTCTGCATCGCCGTCTGGCATGGGTGGTATGGCTGCCTATTCTGGCGTTTTCTGGCAGTGGGTTATTTCATTTGTGGATGCAGACAACGTCTGAAGCCCCGAAAACCCCACAAATGTACCCTGTTGCCATGGCCAGCATCCAATCTTTGCCTCAGGGGATTCATCAGGCCGGTGATATCCGCCTGAGCATAACCCCAAAAGGGATTTTATGGCGCGTAGAAAGGGCTTTGCCTGACGCCCCCAAAACAATCCCAACCGCGCATGCTCACCATACACAACGGATGCCAAAAACAACCACAGCCTATTTCAGGGTGCAAGATGGGATGAGAGTCCCCTTGAATGATGGGGATATCGCGCTGGCCATCGCAGGGCAGAATACTGGCCCCGTTCCCACGCTGGTGCCCATGTTCAGCCCTGAGTATGGTTTTGCCAACAAACGCCTGCCCGTCTGGCGCGTGGAAACCCCTAAAGGGGTGATGTTTGTGGATGCCAAAGCCGGCATCATGGCCGCACAAGTGTCTGCCTTAGACAAGGCAGAATTGTGGAGTTTCCGCAACCTGCACAAAGGTCAATTTCTGGATAACCTTCTGGGAATCACACACACCCAGAGGGATAGCCTGCTGGCGGTGGTTGCCATGCTGATGATTATGATGAGCGGAATTGGCCTGTGGCTGTACCAACGGAAAAGACGTGTTTTGAAAACAACACAGCGTCCATCCGATGATCGTTCTCTGTCCCCGCCAAAACCTTGAAAAATAGCCCCCCCCCACTTTTTGGGGGGGCGAAGGCGTGTTTACAAAACGTGAGGATTACGCACTAAAGTAGAGTTTGTATTCCACAGGGTGCGGGCTGGTTTCGTACATTTTCACTTCATCCATTTTCATGGCGATATAGGATTCGATCATGCCTTTGGAAAACACATCGCCCTGGGTTAGGAAGGCGTGATCTTTTTCCAGCGCATCCAAAGCCTGACGCAGAGAGCTGCAGACGGTGGGCAGGGATTTCATTTCCTCGTCCGAGGCATCGTACAGGTTGCGGTCCATGGCGGCGCCAGGATCGATTTTGTTTTGGATGCCATCCAGTCCGGCCATCACCATGGCCGCAAAGGCCAGATAGGGGTTGGCGGTGGGGTCAGGGAAACGCACCTCAACCCGCTTGGCTTTGGGGGATTCATAGTGGGGAATCCGGCACGATACCGAACGGTTACGGGACGAATAGCCGAGCACCACAGGCGCCTCGAATCCGGGTATTAAGCGTTTGTAACTGTTGGTGGTGGGGTTGGTAAAGGCGTTGATGGCGCGGCCATGTTTGATGATGCCCCCGATGTACCATAGGGCTTCTTGGGACAATCCGGCATACTCAGAACCAGCAAACATGGGCTGGCCATTTTTCCACAGGGACTGGTGAACGTGCATCCCCGATCCGTTATCCCCCGCCATGGGCTTGGCCATAAAGGTAGCCGTTTTGTTATAGGACTGGGCCACGTTGCGCACCACATATTTATACAGCTGCATCCTGTCCGCCGTTTCCACCAATGTCCCGTAAAGAATCCCAAGTTCGCACTGGGCGGGGGCCACTTCGTGGTGGTGTTTTTCCACGGGGATGCCCATTTCCTTCATACGGGACAGCATTTCCGCGCGGATATCCACCAAGGCATCCACGGGGGCGCAGGGGAAGTATCCGCCCTTGGCGCTGGGACGGTGCCCCAAATTGCCGCCTTCGTAATCGCGGCCAGAGTTGTTGGGCAGCTCTTCGGAATCGATTTTATAAAACACATGATCCTGATTGTGGGCAAAACGTACGTCATCAAAAATGAAAAATTCCGCTTCGGGTCCAAAATAGGCGGTTTCCGCTACGTGAGAGGATCTCACATACGCCTCCGCGGCCTTAGCGATAGAGCGGGGATCGCGGTCATAGGGCTTGCTGGTGATGGGATCCACAACATCACAAATGACAACCAAGCTGGGCTGGGCCGTGAAGGGGTCCACCACAACGCTTTGGGCATCGGGCATCAATTTCATATCGGATTCATGAATGGCTTTCCACCCGGGGATGGAGGAGCCATCGAACATAATCCCCTCGTCAAACATTTTTTGATCCACCGCAGACACATCCATGGCCATATGGTGCCAGACACCCTTCATGTCCGAAAAGCGTACGTCGATATACTGAATGTCATGTTCCTGAATCAGATCAAAAACCTTGTTCCCCATAAAAAATTCCTTTGCGATGATAAAAAGATGTCATGGCATCATACATGCCAAAAACTGGTTAACTCCTCAAGACCTGCCACACAAACGCCGGAACGTTTCCACCACTTTCTGCAAAGAGTTGTTTTTTTGTCACACTCTTCGCCGCTGTTCTCACCCTAAGCCTATCCCGACACCGTCACCAGCGCGGGGCGCACAATGCGATCATGCATGCGATATCCGGCCTGAATCACCCGCACCACATGCCCTTCCGGCACGGTATCGCTGGGCTCTTGCAGCATGGCTTGGTGCAGATTGTGATCAAAGGCCTCCCCCACCGGATTGTATTTGCTGACCCCATGTTTTTCCAAGGTGGAAAGCAACTGTTTCGCGGTTAAGGTGATGCCGGTGACAAAGGTTTCCACGGCAGATCCCGCCTCGGACTCAGGAACATGGCCAAGGGCCTGATCAAAACTATCCGCCACCGTCAGCAGGTCTTTGACAAAGCCAGAGACGGCGAATTTGATGGCCTCTGATTTTTCCCGATCCATCCGTTTGATGGTGTTTTCGCGGTCCGCGAGGGCGCGGAGCAAATCCATTTCGGCTTTTTCCAGACGCTCGCGCAGCAGAATAAGCTCTGCCTGCTCCTCTGGGACTTGGGGCTCAGAGGTTTGATCTTCTGAAGGGGTTTCGGCAGAAGGTGGGGTGTCTTGGGCGGTCATTATGCTGTCCTAAGTTTGGTTGATAAAGACTCTGGGGGGAAGGTTAACGATCAATTTCCCCAAAAACAATATCCAAAGATCCGATAATCGCCACAACGTCCGCCAGCATATGGCCCCGACTGAGGAAATCCAGAGCCTGAAGAAACGCAAACCCCGGGGCGCGAATTTTGCAGCGGTAGGGTTTGTTGCTGCCATCCGCAATCAGGTAAACGCCGAATTCCCCTTTGGGGGCTTCGGTGGCGGTGTAGGTCTCTCCGGCAGGAACGTGGTAACCTTCGGTGTAGAGTTTAAAATGATGAATCAGGGCCTCCATCGAGGATTTCATCAGGGCGCGGGGGGGCGGGCTGATTTTGTGGTTTTCAAAATGCACGGGCCCTTCGGGCATGGCCTCTATACACTGGTCAATGATGCGCAAAGACTGATACATTTCCTGAATCCGCACAAGATAGCGATCATAACAGTCCCCATGTTTGCCAATGGGCACATCAAAATCCATTTGATCGTAGACGTCATAGGGCTGGGCTTTGCGCAGATCCCACGGCACGCCGCTGGCCCGCAGCACAGGGCCCGTCATCCCCCATGCCAAAGCATCATCCCGAGAGAACACCCCGATATCCACCGTGCGCTGTTTAAAGATACGGTTTTCGGTCAGCAGGCCCTCCATATCCTGAATGGTTTTGGGCAGGGATTCCGTAAAGGTTTTGATATCCTCCAGCAAACCAACGGGCAAATCCCGATGCACGCCGCCAGGGCGGAAATAGGCCGCATGCAAACGGGCGCCGCAAACCCGTTCATAAAAGCCCATGATCTTTTCGCGTTCCTCAAAGGCCCACAAAAACGGGGTCATGGCCCCAACATCCAGCGCAAACGTGGCAATGTTCAGCAAATGATTCATGATGCGGGTCAGTTCCGCGTAAAGCACGCGAATGTACTGCCCGCGGGGGGGTGGGGTGATGCCCAGCAAACGCTCCACCGCCAAGGCAAAGGTGTGTTCCTGCCCCATGGGGGAGACATAATCCAAACGGTCGAAATAGGGAACGGATTGCAAATACGTTTTGTATTCAATCAGTTTTTCTGTACCCCGATGCAGCAGTCCGATATGGGGATCGGCGCGTTCGATGACTTCCCCATCCATTTCCAAAACCAAACGCAACACCCCATGGGCAGCAGGATGCTGGGGTCCAAAGTTAAGGGTCGTGGTTTTCTTTTCCTGCATCATGACATCACCGCTGGAAGGTTACAGGGAATCTTATCCCCCATTTGCTGCAAAATGTCGATAGGGTGTTTTAGCATAGCGTGTTTTGGGGTCACAGAAAATGGTGGTTCTCTGCCTCACTCTACCCTTTAAGGGGGTGTTTTAGGTTTTCGTAAAGAATTGGGCCCTATAGTAAACAATGTGCACAACCGCCAGCAAAAGCCCGATCCACTATGCAGGTCAAAATTATTGAATGCCAACAGCAGGGGACACTGTCCATGGATGGGTTATCGGACCTGTTATCGTCCCGCTTTTTCATTCATAAACATGATCTTTTTGCTGTGGATGAAGATGGAAAACGGGCCATTTGGCTGCAAAATTATTACCGCATGAATCCCCCCGCCGTTTTGGTGGGCAAGGGGAATGTGGAAATTTCTCCTCTGGCCATTTTATCCCTATGCCGCAAGGCAAGTTTGGAATTTTTGGCAGACATCAAGGAAGCCCTGAACCGGTACAAACAGAGCATTGCCCATATCAAAAAGGCTGTCGATGTTCCTATGGGGGGGCAAGTTTGCATTGAGCCCGCACATTTTCTTCTGGAACCTTCGGATAAAGATGTTCTGATTACTTTAGTCCGGCAAGGGGAACAAGGGATCTTGGTTATGGATAACATTGTGCCGCGCAAGGGCGACACGCTGACGGCGGAAATGTTTGCTGAGAAAAAAGCCATTTATTATCATGACGCAACCGCGTTGACCCATGATGTGATTGCCTTTCATCTGCGGGATCATCCAGAGGATTCCGGACACGAGATCCATGTGTTGATAAAGGTCCAGCTTTAGGGGCCCACTAAGCCGCGAGGGTCAAAACGCAACAGAATGGTTTTCCACGTTTTGTATTGATCCTGCGGAAACGGGAAGGGTTGGCAGCGCGGATCCAAAACAGCCCTGAGGGCATTTTCCTCCGCCACCCGGATGGCGCGATTCCCGCCGGCCTTAGAATCGATAACTTTGGCTTGCTCAACGGTTCCATCGCGGTTCATATCCACCCGAACAGACACAATCAGGCTGGCCGCATCCTGAGATCCGGCCTGAACATTCCAGCATCCTGAAAGCTGGCTTTGAAATTTAGACAGCACGTCTTGTCCCACAGCCTGGGCCAGTTCCTCGGAATCCGCCGCATCCGGTGATGAATCGGCGGTGGGGCGCATCAATTCAGAGGGGGGATCTTCGGTTTTCACGTCGTTTAACGCCTGCTTCATGCTTTCGGCAAAGGAAAGTTCCTTAGGCTTAGACGGTGTTTTTTTTGCCTCTTTTTTTTCCGGCCTTTTGGGTTTTTCCGGCTTGGGGGCCGGCGTTTCGTCTTTTTCAGGGGAAACATCCCGCAGCAAACGCTCAGGCCTCGGGGCAGCCTCAGGTTTGGGTTCCGGCTTGGGCTCGGGCTTTGCTTCGGGCTTGGGAATGGGTTTCAGATCGGGTTTAGGGATGGGCTTAGGCTCTGGCTTCGGCTCTGGCTTCGGCTCTGGCTTAGGTTCTGGTTTGGGCTCTGGTTCTGGTTTGGGCTCTGGTTCTGGTTTGGGCTCTGGCTTCGGTTCTGGTTTGGGCTCTGGCTCTGGTTTGGGTTCAGGCTTCGACTCTGGTTTGGTTTGGGTTTTTGGGCGGCCAGGACGGGTGGTGGCTTTTTGAAAAGCGGCTTCGGAAATGATCTCACCTTGAAGGGTCAAGGGCTTAGGCGGCATCACCTGCAAAGAGGGATTTAAAAAAATCACCAGCAACACCAAAAGATGCAATCCCAGCGAATAGTAAAAAGCGCGACGCATGACCAAGTCCGTCTAAAAAAAACGCCCTCACCATATCATGCTCGGGCAGGGACGAAATAGTTTTTATGGGGGCTGGATGTGATCATTGTCACTTTATTTTTAGTCGTATTCAAGGTATACTAAAAATCAAGGGGCCGTTTTAACCATGCCCTTCTTTTCTTAAAAATGAAAAGCCGCAGGTTGTTTATGAAAATCCTCGCTTTTTTTGTTGTTTCGTGTTTTTTTTCCTCCTTAGCTTGGGCGCAGGGGCTGTCCGTTCAGTCTTTTGATGGCACGGCAAAGGGATCTCAAGCCTCTTCTGCAACCCTAGGAGGGGATTACCAGAAACAGCAGCAAGCCACAGCGGCACCTTCTTACCAGGACACACCCTTGGCAACGTCCCAAGAATACCGTGGATACAACGGTCGTAATCTGGAACAATCGTTTTATCGGTGCAAATTTGAATCGTTTCGGACGGCCCCCCCAGGGGATCAGAATCGGGGCATTTTGGAAAAGATGCGTATTCGGATGTACATTATGGATACCTGCATGAACTCAGAGGGGTTCTTTCGTCAGAAAAACAGCTTTGGCCTAGACTTTAATTATCTGACGTCAGCGGATTTCATTGTTCCCACGCCTAAGTAGCGGGAAACAGGGGGGGGGAGGCGGAACGGTTTTCTTTGGGCGCAAATCCTGCTGCCCCAATACCGCCTTTTCTATACGTTTTCAAACAAAACACCGCCGCAAACCCCCTTCTCTCTCTTGGCAATTTATGAGATACTTAAAACGCATGATTTTTCAAGGATAAGCCATGGCAGACACCATTTTGATTTTTGATACCACCCTCAGGGATGGGGAACAATCCCCTGGGGCCTCCATGACCTTGGGGGAGAAGGTTCGTATTGCCCTCGCCCTAGAGGCCATGGGGGTGGATATTATCGAGGCTGGCTTTCCCGCCGCCAGCGCAGGGGATTTCGAGTCCGTTTCCACCATCGCCCACACCGTGAAAACCAGCCGCGTGGCCGCGCTGGCACGGGCCAAAACCGTTGACATTGAATCGGCAGGGGCGGCCCTGCGCGGGGCCACGTGTCCCACGCGGATTCATACCTTTTTGGCCACCAGCCCCCTGCATATGAAATACAAATTAAACATGACCCCTGATCAGGTTTTATCCGCCATCACGGAAAGTGTGACGTTGGCACGGTCCTTGGTTGAGGATGTGGAATGGTCCGCTGAAGATGCCGTGCGCAGCGAGCGTGATTTTTTGTTTCGCGCTGTGGAAACCGCCATTAAGGCCGGCGCCCGCACCATCAACATCCCCGATACTGTGGGCTATGCCATGCCACTGGAATATGGGGATCTCATCGCGGCCATCAAAAACACCGTACCCAACATTGATCTGGCGGTGTTATCCACGCATTGTCACAACGATTTGGGGCTGGCGGTGGCCAACACCTTGTCCGGCGTTCAAAACGGTGCGCGGCAGGTGGAATGCACCATCAACGGTCTGGGCGAGCGTGCTGGGAATGCCGCGATGGAGGAAATTGTCATGGCCATCAAAACCCGTCCGGATTTGCTGCCCTATCGCACCAACGTTGAGACCACGCATATTATGGGGGCGTCCCGCTTGGTGTCCGGCGTCACCGGATTTGTGGTGCAACCCAATAAGGCCATTGTGGGCGCAAACGCCTTTGCCCATGAATCGGGCATCCATCAGGATGGCATGTTAAAAAACGCCCAAACCTACGAAATTATGACGCCGGAATCTGTGGGGTTGTCGCGCTCTTCCTTGGTCATGGGCAAACATTCGGGACGGGCGGCGCTGCGTGATAAGCTCACCGCGCTGGGCTATCGTTTGTCGGATGAGGAATTGACAGAGGCCTTCGCCCGTTTTAAAGCCATCGCCGATAAGAAAAAACAGATTTTTGATGAAGATCTGATTGCCTTGGTGGACACCCAAAGGGGGCAGGCGGACGAGGCCATTCGCTTGCACAGTTTGCACGTCACCTGCGGCACCACGGATCGGCCAGAGGTTCGTCTGGCCCTGTCCATCAACGGCCAGATCAGGGAAACCCAAAGCACAGGCACGGGCCCCGTGGATGCAACGTTTCGCGCCATTGGGCAACTGGTGCCGCATCAGGCGACCCTGCAACTGTATCAGGTCCACGCCGTGACCCAGGGCACCGATGCACAGGCCGAAGTGACCGTTCGTCTGGAACAACAGGGCACCACCGCCCACGGATCCGGCGCCAACATCGACACACTGGCGGCCAGTGCCGAGGCCTATTTGCAAGCCCTGAACAAACTGCAAGCCAAGGTCCAGCGCATTGGATGTCTGGCGGGATAGGTGGGTGATGATAGACTTTGATTCCCTCAGCAGGGCCCTAACATCCCTAAAGGCCGCATGGCAGGCCAAGCAAGATGATCCCACCAATCCTTTTCTGCCCGATGCCTGTATTCAGCGTTTTGAGTATACCTACGAGCTGTCCCATAAAACCCTTCGACGTTTTTTACAGGCCACAGAACCCAACCCTGAGGGTACCCAACGCCTCTCTTTCCAAGATTTAATTCGCCTTGGCAGTGATCGTGGCCTGATCATGGGCGGATGGCCAGCGTGGCATGGGTACCGTCATACCCGATCCCTAACCAGTCACACCTATGACGTTGAAATATCCGAAGAGGTTTTGCGAAGCATCCCCCCATTTTTACAAGAGGTTGATTTTTTGCTGACAGCCCTGAAAAAAGGGACGCAAGGATGATACCAACCCCTGCATTGTCCCCCGAGGAAAAAGCCATTGTGCAGGCCATTTTGACCACACATTTATCGCCAGAAACCAAAATATGGGTCTTTGGCAGTCGTGTTACCGGCAAACATCGACCCTATTCCGATTTGGATCTGGCGGTGGAGGCTGGGCAGCGTCTGCCTTTATCCCTGTGCGCGGTTCTGGGGGATGCGTTTGAAGAAAGCGCTTTGCCTTTTACCGTTGATGTGGTGGACATGAACACCATCAAAGACCCCTTAAAAAGCCATATTTATGACCATGGGATTCCTTGGGGCACGTGTTTGTGATGGCTGATTCATGACCCAGCCCCGCGTGACCCTGATGCCCTTTACGGACAATCCCCTGATGCGATGTATGGGGGATTTGCAGGGCGTGGCGGGGGGAGATCCTCTGATTTTGCGGCGTCATGTGGTGCTGCTGCCCACCCATCGGGCGGCGCGTTTTTTTCAGGATCAGGCGCCGGAAACGTGCTTTTTGCCCCATATCCTGACGTTTGGGGATGAGGAATCCCCTTTGCCCTGTATATGGCGCCTGCATCAACCGGATGCCCCGCGGGTTTTGGGGGAGGCCGAAACCCTGCTGCGCCTGAGCCACCTGATTCACCAGCACCGCGCCCACGATGACCCCGCCCGCATCGCCCCCATGGCGCGGGATTTTCTGCGGGATGCGGAAACCTACGGCGTATGCGAGGGGGCCCTTGAGGTTCTTTCCCAATACCCGCTGGCCAAACATTGGCACCAGAATCGGGCCCTGATGGAGGTGGTTTTGCGCCACTGGCCCCAGCATACTCAGGACAACAGCATCATTACCCCCACGCTGGCCCAGCGGTTTTGGCTGCAGGATGTGGCGGCGTTTGTGATGGCGGGCGGCTATACGCTGCACGTGGTGGGCTTTTTAAACGACAGCCCGCCATTTTTGGAAACCCTGAAGGATTTGGGATCCCATCTGCATCTGATCGTTCCCTGGTCCGGCGGGGACGACAAACGCTGTGATGCCACAGTCCGCCGGATGTTGAGTGTGCTGGCGCCGGATGTTTTGGCGGGGGCGGCGGCCTTTCCAACGCCGCAGGCCGACGTGTTTGGGTTTTCCCTGTGCCCGCAGCCGGAGGCGCCCAAAACCCTGAAGGTTCACCGTTATGATCACGCCCTGCAGGAAATCCGCACCACTGCCCTGAGCATCAAAAAAATCCGCACGCAGCAGCCGGATCGCGCGGTGAGTGTGGTGTGCACCGATGCGGTTTTTTTGCAGCATTTGAAATCGGAATTGCAGCGGTATGGCCTGATTCCCGATGATCCCGTGGGAACGTTCTGGCGCACCAGCCCCGAGGGGCGCTTTGTGCTGCTGTGGCTGGATGTTCTGTCCCAGCCGTTGTCGTTGCTGAGCACGGCGGATCTGTTGCTGCATCCCCTGATGGTGTGGCACGATGAGAAAGGATCCCTGCGCCGTTTGGGACGTGCCCTGCTGGCCCATCACCGCAATCCCCTGACCCTGCCGTCCCAAACATTTGACGATCTGCCGTTTTATCGGGATACCCCCGTTTTGCAGGCCATAGCACAGGCCCATGCCGCCTATCGCAAGGCCCCCCACAGTCTGGCAGCTTGGGATTGTTTTCAAAGCACACTGGCGCTTTTTTCCGCAGATGTTCTGGCCCATGACGGACCCTGGCAAGAGATTGTCATGGATGTGACGCGGGGGCTTTCCTCTGTTGCGGCCCCTTTATCCCCGTCTTTTCTGGCGTCGGTTTTGCGCAGCCGTATTGCCGAAACCATCCTGCCCACGGCCCAGGATCAGGACACGCACATTCGCCTGATGGGGGTGTATGATGCCTATGGTTTGACACACGATGTCCTGATGGTGCCGGTGTGTGTGGAAACGGTATCTCAGCCAACGGGGGAGCGTCTGGCCCCCATGCATGTTTTACGGGCCATGGGCTTTCCCGTGGACGATGACGATCCCCGCGATGCCATTATGGCGTTTTTGATGCATCAACCGGATGTAACCCTGAGTTACACAGGCGCCCCAGGCCGTCTGATGCAACGGGTGTTATGGTTTTATCCCGATTGTTTACGCCTCAGCCCCGAGGCCGGACTGGATCCCGAAGGGGATCGCCCCTTTTCTGCGGCCCCCTTGCCGGCCCCCTGCCCCCCGCTGTGCGCACGGCCCACCCGATTTTCGGTTTCGGATATGGAACTCTGGCAGCGCAACCCCTATGCCTTTTATGCCGCAAAACTTTTAAACCTGCGGCCCCTGCGGCCTTTGCAGGGCACCAGCACGCCCGCCCTGTACGGGACATTGATGCACCAACTGCTGCATGCGTATGTCATTCAGGGGAACCTAAGCCTGCCCTATGACGACACCAAGGCCCTTGCGCTGTGCAGCCGGATTTTTTCGGACATTCGGCATCATCCTTTTTTGGTGTTGTTCTGGACCACCAAGGCCATGACCTTGCTCAGGGCCTTTCACCAGCAGGAACAAACAAGCCCTTGGCAGCCGGTGGCGTTGGAGCATAAGGGGCAGTGCCATTGGACCCTGAACGGGCAAACCTATACCCTGACCGCACGGGCGGATCGTCTGGATGAGGACGCGGGGGGGGATGTGCGTATCGTGGATTACAAAACGGGAACCCCGCCCCCCACGGGGGAGATCCTGCGCGGGCTGGTTCCGGCCCTGCCGCTGGAGGGGGTGATTCTGAAAAACGGGGGGTTTGATGGGTTTTCCAACGACAAAACCATCCGCGCCATAACCTATACCCACCTGCGCGGGATCGAGGACGGCAGCCCCCTGATCAGCAAAACCCTATCCGGGGATCTGGCATCCCTGATGGAAAACACCGAAACCTGGATGGTGGCCATGATCACGGCCTTTGCCAATCCCCAGCAACCCTATCTGTCCATCCCCCACCCCGATTTCCCCCCAGCCTATGATGATTATGGGCATTTGGGGCGGGGGGGGTGATGGGGGTTAGGCCGATAAGAGAGCCTTGCGGTCCCATAAAAACTTGAAAATGTTGGTATTTTATTTTTTCTGTCCTTTAAATAAAATGCTTGACATATATATATATATATATATTAGGCTAAAGTTTCATGATGTAATTTTGTCCCCTCCTCGGAACAAAATTTGGAGGCTTGCGCTGATTTGCGTTCAAGCCGTAAATTTTTGCAACACCTTCGAATCAAAACCGAGGGGAGTGCAGAAT
Organism: Alphaproteobacteria bacterium; assembly: GCA_044375675.1. Taxonomy (GTDB): domain Bacteria; phylum Pseudomonadota; class Alphaproteobacteria; order JAJTHO01; family CANGYM01; genus CANGYM01. Next base: position 17,560 of record JBILMD010000006.1, on the reverse strand, counting down.
TACGTCATGTCCAAAACCCATGCCAAAACAAGGAGTCTTGTTCATGTCTAACTATTCTAACCTCACCACTGCGAACTCCGTTCTGGTTGACGGTTATCAGGTTGCTATTAAGAGCGACCGCACCAAAGAGTTTGCTAGGCGTATTTCCAATAACCAATTTGCTCTTACTGTTCCAAACCCAAACGGAGAAGAGTTTTTTTGGATTTCGGTGCACTCTTTGTTTGGTGACGCTTGTGCTTATGTCGCTCTAAACGGCATCAACTCCCAGTCTTCTTGGGTCCTTGATCAAGGTCGTGAACTAAGCTTTGACCACCAGCCTGGTGGGGACAAGTCTAGGTTCTGTATTGTCCGTCGAGAGGGTCGTCATGATCTTGTCGAGGCATATGCAGAAGCGGGGGTGACAGGCCCCCTCTCACTAATTGACTTGGAATTTCGTCCACTCGTTGCTAAACCGTATGCTTCTATTCGCCTAACAAACGATCATGTTTTACACAATGTTGGTGGGATGGGCGATTTTGGTACAATGCGTGGAGGATCTCTCGGGGCCTCCTCTACGGGTGCCCAGTTTGATGAGGCCATCGTCGCCACTGCGGGTGCAAGCTCTATGAGTCCTCGCAATGTACAACGGGAAGAAGATGAGTCTGCTCCAGTGATCAAGCTTCGGCTTAAAGTTGTTGCAGAACAATCTGGGCATGTTCGCATTCCCAATCCTTCACCGAGCCCCCGTGCGACTTTCAGCTGGTAACAGCTGGCGATTGAATACACCCCAACCCGCTCTTCACGAGCGGCGCGGGGTGTTTTCTTTTGTGCCCTCATGATCCCCCCTACCCATGCTCAAACATCAAGCACGCCACATGGACAGGTTTGGATTTCAGGGCTTTTTCTAAACCTAGGCTGTGATCGAGGCCGCGCAGGACGGCGGCGTGGTTGTATTTTTTCATCAGAGCGATGATGTTGGGTTTGTCTTTGAAAAACAACGGGGGGCGCAGGGCGGCGATGGCGGCATCCAGCGATGTGGGGGAGGTTTTCAGATTCAGATGCAAGGTATTGAGGGTTTTTAAAATATCCATCACGGCCCGAATGACAATAATATAGGGGGTGGGCTGGGCCGAGGCGTGGCCTTTGACAAAATTGGCCAAATCCTGCGGATAGGTTTTGGGGCGCAGCAAATACGCAAAAGCCAAATCCCGCGCGTAATCATCATGATCCAAAGCCAGCGCCCGCATATCCCCCAGCGTGATGGTGGTGCGGGGATACACCAACAGGGGCAGGGTCTGCAGCGCCGATGCCACTGAACCCATGGTTAGGGCCACCTTAGTTTCCGCAAACAGCCACGCATCCGGATCAATGGTATAAGCAGACAACCCCTGACGCAGGGCGGCGGCGCAGGCGGCGGGGGTATCGTCGTAACATGCGATGATGGCGGCGCGATCATCGGCCTCGGCCCATTTTCTTAAGGCATGGGTGGCCTTTAACGTGCCCGACGTCACAACAATCATCACGCCATAACGGATTTGCTTTCCCAAATCCAGCAGCGTGTCACTGATATCCGAAAACCCCGATTCCGCGCGAATCACCACACAAGGATCCCCCCCCATCAACGACGGCGTCAGCATCAGATCATACAGCGTGCCGGTGGTATCCCTGATATCATCGGCATATAGGGTGGTGTGGGTGTGTGTTGGCAGGGCGGCCTTGATCTGATCCACCCCTTTGCGGATGCTGCCTTCGTTATCGCCGTGAAACACGAGGGTGAGCAGATCCCTGCCCAGACGGGGGGTGATTTTGGGCAAAGCAATGGGCGTTAATTTCATACTGGGGATATTTGAGGCTACGGGACGCTCTGTCAAGAGGGCGCGGACGATTTCCTGTTGCCTGTTGTGCGCTGCCTGATATTTTGGGTTTTGTTTTGCCACCGTGCCTAAGGAGCCCACCCATGACCGTTTCGATCCCCACTCACCCCTCAAAGCCCCTTCGCACTGTTGTTCTGGGGGGCAGTGGTTACACGGGGGCGGAGGTTTTGCGGCTGCTGTTGCCCCATCCTGCCTTTCACGTTGTGGCCGTGACGGGGGAAAGCCACGCGGGGGCGTCGCTAAGGGATGTATTTCCCCATCTGGGATCCCCATTGACGTTGGTGAAGCTGGAGGATGTGTCGTTTCAGGATATTGATGTTGTGTTTTCCTGTCTGCCCCATGCGGCGGGGCAAGGGGTCATGGCGTCTTTGCCGGCATCCTGCGTCATTGTGGATTTATCGGCGGATTTTCGCCTGCGGGATGTGGCCACCTACGAACAGTGGTATGGGCCCCATTTGGCCAAGGATTTACAAAAACAGGCGGTTTATGGTTTATCCGAATGGTACGAAGACGATATCCGCACCGCCCGCCTGATTGCCAACCCGGGATGTTATCCCACGGCCAGTTTGCTGCCCCTGATTCCCCTGCTGCGGGGGGGATTGATTGACAGCGATGTGATCATTGATGCCAAATCCGGCATCAGCGGTGCGGGGCGAAAGGCCAATGTCACCCTGCTGGCGTCTGAGCGCATGGAAAATTTTTCCGCCTATGGTCTGGGGCATCATCGCCACTATCCTGAAATTGTGCAGGAATGTCAGGCAGCGGCGGGAAAGCCTATCCGTTTGACATTTACGCCCCATTTGGTGCCCATGGTGCGGGGAATGCTGGCCACCATCTATGTCCGCGGGGGGGATTTGGGGGTGATTCAAAAAACCCTTGAAGAGGCCTACGGCGATGCCCCGTTTGTCCATGTGACCCACAAAGCCGAACATTTGGCCACAAAATATGTATCCGGCACCAATCGGTGCCATGTGGGGGCCTTTGCGGGGTATCATTTGGGGGATGTGATTTTGGTTTCGGTGATTGACAATCTGGGTAAGGGCGCCGCCGGTCAGGCCGTTCAAAACGCCAACATCCGCTTTGGTCTGGACCCTGCGCTGGGACTGGGGACCTTGGCCGCGTATCCTTGATCTAAACTTTGGCACGACCTTTGCATGGGTGATGACAAGCCTTTTCACGTAAAGAAAAGGCAAAAACATCTAGGGAAGACCCAAAGACAAAGGAAACATGCTATGGTCCAGATTACCGTTTCAACCAACGTGGCGTCGTTAACATCGAATCGCTATTTGAACAAAAACGTCAGCGACACGTCACAGTCCATTTCCCGTTTGTCTTCGGGCTTACGGATTGTTCAGGCCTCGGACGATGCCGCCGGCTTGGCGATTTCTAATAAACTCCGCTCCGACGAGGGGGCCTTAGATCAGGCCATTCGGAACGCATCCCAAGGGGCCTCCACCCTGCAGGTGGCCAACGGGGCGCTGGATCAAATCAGCCAAATTCTGCTGCGTCTGAAGGTTTTGGCCACACAGGTGGTCAACGGAACCCTGGGCACCAACGAACGCCAGATTGTCCAACAGGAAGTTAGCCAGTTGGTGGAACAGGTCGATGCCACGGTGGATCAAACGAACTGGAACGGGATCAACCTGTTTGATGGGGGGGATCGGGGAATTTCACCGAAAAACCCATTTGCGCCGGATTCTAATGCGACGAGGACAGCCCTGACGACCATCACGGGAACCCGTTTTGACGAAGGCAGTGTGGCTATTGCTATCTCTGGCTTTGTGGATGGAATGGTTCATGATGCTCGCTCAACCTGGACCAATACCCCTGCAGACACCCTGACCATCGAGGTTGATATTGGATCCCAGACCTTTAGTGCCGAGACAACCACGGATATTGCTTCCGGTGGTACCATTACGTTGGTGAGCACAACCAATGCGGCAAATTCGATCACCCTCACAAGTTCTGCTCTCATTGACGTCAATACAGATCAAAGTGGCGCCGTGCAGACGGACCTTCGTGGGCTTTTTGGTGTGACGTCAGGAAACAACGTTGTCTTTGACGCCAGCAGTGTTCCCGCCGGCTATTCCACCGCCGCTGCAGGGACGTATTTTTCCGCCACACCCATCACCAACAGCCTGACCCGGGGTCGGGTTGAAGGAACCTTATCCGATGTTCGCGTTCAGGACATTGGATCCACAGGCCTGCTGCAGGTGACTGTGGATGTGGGCAATCAAACCTTTCAGGGGATTGTGGCCAACAATGCGTCTTCGGGATCTGTGATTTTGTTAACCAGCACGACAAATCCACAAAACAGCTTTCAAATCAACACTAACGCGAACTTTCCCCCCGTTACGGCGGCGGCCTTGCAAAGCGATTTGGACACGGTGTTTAATTTAACGGCCACGGCCACCAACCCGCCGGTGAACTTTACCGCCAAACGGATGGGTGAAGACACCATTATCAATCGCCTAAACACCGCCTCCACCGCAACATCTATCAATGATGTGATTAAGGCCACGGGTTCGGCGGACGTGGGAACCTATACCCTGACCTCGCGCTATGACAGCACCAACAACGAAACAACCCTGTATCTGGAACATGAGAACGGCACTGTCTTTACCCAAACTTTAAGCGATTTGGACCAAGTATGGTCGGGCACAAAGGACGAATACAACATTAGCTTTACCAACGGTTTGGTTTTGAACATGAACAAAGAGGCTGTGGCCCGCCTGCAAGATGGCGTGGATCCCGATGGGCTGACGGGAACATTTCCCCACCCTGGTCAGGATCTGGATGCCCTGGTGTTCACCATTGATCCAGGCAACGTGACCACCATGGATTTTCAGGTGGGCATCGAAGCCAACGATTTAATCACCGTCAAATTTGTGTCCATGAACACGGAAAGTTTAGGAATTAAGGGATTGAATGTCGAAACAGCAGAAGGGGGCAAAGATGCCTCGGGAGCAATCGACAAAGCCATCAAACGGGTGGGAGAGGCCCAAGCCCAATTGGGGGCCATTCAGTCCCGGATGGGCTTTGTGATTCAGAATGCGCAGATCACTTTGGAAAACACGAAAGCCTCTCGCGCAACCTTTACCGATGTGGATTTTGGGGCGGAGGTAACGATCTTTACATCGAGACAGACCCTCTCCCAGGCCGCCGCGTCCATGTCCGCGCAGGCCAACAAGATTCCCCAGTTATTCCTGCAGATGTTGCAGGGATAAGGCTCAGATGATGGAGCCCAACTTGCCCCGCTCTTTGCGAAAAGAGCGGGGCTTTTTTTGATTCTCTGTCTTTTTTAAAAAGCGGTGCTTTTCTTGCCGTTTCTTGATACCCTTTATGGGTCATGGTGACCAACGATACCCTTTCTCCGTTTTTATCCAGCACCGCCATGGTTTTTATGGTGGCAGGCGTCATGGTCCCTGTTTTTCAGAAAATGCGCATTCCCCCCACCTTAGGTTACGTGCTGGCGGGTATCCTTTTGGGTCCCTTTGGATTGATTCGCTTAGCACCAGAGGGATTTACAGGCGTTGCTCTGCATCAGGGAAACATCATGTCTCTGCTGGCAGAGTTGGGAATTATGGCCCTTTTGTTTATGATCGGCCTGGAACTGTCGCTGGATCGATTACGGGATATGCGGCGTCTGGTTTTGGGGCTGGGCAATACGCAAATCTTGGCCACGGGGGCCATGATTGGGGGCATATCCATGATGTTTGGAAATCCTATTTCAACGTCAGTGCTGCTGGGGGTCTGTCTGGCCCTATCATCAACAGCTATGGTGATGCAAACGATGGGGGAAAATAATCTTACCGCCAAGCCGCTGGGGGTTCTGTGTTTTTCAGTTCTGTTGATGCAGGATCTGGCGGTGGTTCCCCTGTTGATTTTGGTGGGGGCCTTAACCACAGGCTCCACAAGCCATCAGGATTTGGGACCTTTGATTGTGGAATCCCTGCTGGGGGCTGGATTGGTGTTGGTGAGTATGATGGTGCTGGGTCGCTGGTTATTACGTCCGCTGATGCGCAGTGTTTCCGCTGCGCGTAACAGCGAATGGTTAATGGCATTTGTGCTGCTGAGTGTGTCTGCCGCCGCGTTAATCACCCACAAAGCTGGCCTTTCCCCTGCGCTTGGGGCTTTTTTGGCGGGCCTTGTGGTGGCAGAGACAGCCTATCGCCACGAAGTTCATGTGATTTTAGAGCCCTTAAAGGGGCTTTTGCTGGGTATTTTTTTTCTGTCTGTGGGAATGGCGATTGATGTTGGGGCTGTTTTTGATCATCCCCTTTGGTTAATGGGATCGGTGGTGGGTCTTTTTTTGATCAAGGCTGTTGTGTTTTATCCCTTGGCTCGTCTGTGGGGGGTTGCCCATGGCATGGCCGTGGAGGGGGCCTTGATTTTAGCCCAAGCGGGGGAATTTGCCTTTGTTTTGCTGGGGATGATGATGACGGGGGGATTGTTGAATTTTGCTGATGGTCAGTTTTTTTTGCTGGTGGTGGCCCTTTCCATGATGACCTCCCCCTTGGTGTTTCATTGGGCACCCCACATTAGGGCTTTTCTGGATCCCAAAGCCCCTGAGGGGGCGACGTATCATCCCCCATCCCCCTTTATTCTGGTGGTGGGACTGGGGCGGGTGGGGCGATGCATTGCCCAATCCCTAAAGGACAATCACCACCCGCATTTGGCCATGGACCGGCATTTAAGCGCCGTTCATCATGCCCAAAAAGAGGGCATATCTGCTTTTTACGGCGATATACGCAACGTGCAGCATGTCCATCATGCCGTTAATGCCGGTGCCTCTGTTATCATTCTGGCGGTGGATTCCCTGCCCTTAACACGGGATGTGGTGGAAACGATTCACCGGCACTACCCCACGTTGCCCCTGATTGTACGGGCCCACAACAAAGAATCCATCGACGATCTCTATGCCCTAGGGGCCAGCGTGGTTGTGGCGGAAGACGTGGGTTTGGCTGAAAAACTGCTGGCAGGGCTGGATCATTCTGCCGTTTAGGATGGTCGTGATAAACAGCAAAGACACACGGCCCGATCCGTGATCCAAAGAAAATCCTTGACGCCACCCCCCTGTATGCCGCAAATAAAAGCATCTTTGCATGATGCGGGTGTAGCTCAATGGTAGAGTTCCAGCCTTCCAAGCTGGCTGTGAGGGTTCGATCCCCTTCACCCGCTCCATCCTTCATCAAAAAGATCTAAGGGGGATATGGCGGAACCGGTAGACGCAACGGACTTAAAATCCGTCGGCTTTTAACAGCCGTGCCAGTTCGACTCTGGCTATCCCCACCAGATTTTGAGAGTGACTTGCTTTTTTCCCCAAGATCCATCACATTGAATGCTGTTAAAGGAATGTCAGATTTGGGTTTTGCCATGTGTCAACGCTGTGATGATTTTGATGAACATGCCCTGAAAGACGGGGACAACGAGCTGAGCCTGTCTGATGTTCTGGCGCGTCTTTTAACGCCTTCATCCCCCAAGGCTGACGAGGATTTTTCGTAACATGACAGACATTTCAGACATTCGCATTGGCGAGCTGATGAAGGGCAAAAAGGCCCTGATTGTCGGCGTGGCCAATGAACATTCCATCGCCTATGGCATTGCCCGTTCCCTGTCACGGGCGGGGGCGGAATTGGCGATTACCTATCAAACGGAAAAAACCAAAACCTTTGTTGAACCCTGTTTATCCGATTTGCGGGTGCCCCTGTTCATGCCCTGTGATGTGACGCAGCCGGGATCTTTGGAGGCGGTTTTTGACGCCATTGAAAAAACATGGGGCCGTTTGGATGTTTTGGTGCATGCCATCGCCTTTGCCCCGCGGGAGGATTTGCACGGTCGTGTGGTGGATTGTTCCTTAAACGGCTTTTTGAATGCCATGGATGTGTCGTGCCATTCGTTTATCCGTATGGCCAAACTGGCCGAGCCCCTGATGAAAGACGGCGGATCCATGTTCACCATGACCTATTACGGGTCTGAAAAAGCTGTGCCCAATTACAATATGATGGGCCCTGTGAAGGCGGCCCTGGAGAGCACCGTGCGGTATCTGGCGCTGGAGCTGGGGGAAAAACGCATTCGTGTCAATGCCATTTCCCCAGGCCCCATGATGACGCGGGCGGCTTCGGGATTGAAGAAATTTGAACATCTGTTGTCCTTGGCGGCAGAGCGGGCCCCCACCCATCATTTGGTGACGCTGGAGGATGTGGGACGCACGACGACCTTTTTGGCGTCGGATCTGGCCCCCAGCATTACGGGGGACGTGATTTATATTGACGGTGGATACCACATTGTCGGGTAAGGGCCCTACGGTGATTCGCGTTGGGCATGCTCTGCCGGCGGCGTATCAATCCCTGTGCGATGATTTGTGCAAACGGTTGCGCCCTGCCCCCAGTATCCTGACCCTGCCCCCCAGTGTGCATAAAGGCCCCGCGGGACTGCGGGATGAAGGGGATCGCATCCGCAAAATTCTGCCCGCCAAAGGCACCGTGATTGCGCTGGACAGGGGCGGCGTCACATTGGGAACCGCTGAATTCGCGGCTGCCTTGGCCCGTTGGCCGCAGCCCACCTTTGTGATCGGCGGGGCCGAAGGCCATGATCCTGAATGGATCAAAACCGCCCACCATGTTTTGTCTTTGGGGCCAATGACGCTGGCCCATGGGCTGGCCTATTTGGTTTTGCTGGAACAGCTTTACCGCGCCCAGTGCATCCGCACCCATCATCCGTATCATCGGGATTAGGGGGTTGTTTGGGATGGTTTTTCCCTTTCTTGAAAAGAAAGGCCCAACTTGCCTTAAACGCTATAGACGCATCTGGGTGGCATACCCCCCATCCATATTAATGATTTCCCCCGTGATGGCAGGGCTTTGGTGCAAAAACATCAAAGCACCGTAGACTTCATCCATAGACGGGGCTTTTTTCAAGGGGGAGGCATCAACCACAGCCTGAAAATGGGCATCGCTTTGCCGAACACCCTTAAGTGTCGGGCCCAGTGCAATGCCGTTTATGCGGGTTTTCTGGGCCATGACGGGCGCCAAATCCAGTGTTAAGCGCCACAACAGATGCTTGCCCAACGTATAACTGAGAAAATCCTGATGATGCCAATGGATATGGGCATCCAAAAGGGTGACGATATGGTCAGTTTGTTTCCACAACCCCTGAATCAGCATCAGGGGGGCCATGGCATTCACCGCCAGATGATCCTGCAACCCCTGCCACGTGACGGTTGCCAAGGTATCGGGTAAAAACAAAGAAGCATTGTGGATCATCAGATTTAAAGGCCCCACAGCCCGAACCGCATGAATCACATTTTGGACGTCCTCAGGGTTTGTCAGGTTCCCTTGGATCAGAACACAGGATCGGCCTTGGGCCTCTAGGGTTTTTTGGATCGCCTGTGCCTCGGTTTGGGACGCACCATAATGCAACACAATATCGTACCCATCGCGGGCCAAGCGATGAACCAAGTCGGCCCCGATACGTTTGGCAGCCCCTGTAATAAAAACACGTTTTAGCGTCATGACAACAGAATTTTAATAGAGTTTTGCTTTTATAGTCTAGCAGGATTCGGAGTTTGCATGAAAGTTATTGTTGGGTTTATCATCGTTATTGCATGCACCTTGGGTGGGTACGTCGCCATGGGGGGGCATTTGGCTGTTTTGTGGCAACCGTTTGAGGTTGTGATTATCGTTGGGGCGGCCATTGGGGCGTTTGTGACGGCCAACACGAAATCCGTACTGAAAAAGGTCATGCCTGGGGTCAAGGCGGCCATGAAGGGGCCCAAATACAAAAAAGCCCATTATGTCGAACTGTTGTCCCTGTTGTTTTTGGTGTTTAAAACCATCCGGTCCAAAGGGATTTTAAAGCTGGAATCCGACATTGAAAATCCCCACGACAGTGAATTGTTTCAAAAATTCCCATTGTTTCATCACGATCATCACGCGGTGGATTTTTTCTGTGATTATTTGCGCATGGTGTCTTTGGGCAGTGAAAATGCCTCCCTGATGGAGGATTTGATGAACCGTGAACTGGAAGTGCACCACCAAGAGCAGCACAATGTCGCCCACGCCATTCAGGGCATGGCCGATGGTATGCCTGCGCTGGGGATTGTGGCCGCGGTTTTGGGGGTCATTAAAACCATGGGGGCCATTACGGAACCCCCTGAGGTTTTGGGAAAACTCATTGGGGGCGCTTTGGTGGGAACCTTTTTGGGGGTGTGGGTTTCCTACGGATATTGCGCCCCTTTGGCCAGCATGATCGGATCCACCTACAGCGAAGACGGCGCGTATTTGGAGTGCATTAAGGCCGGCCTGTTGGCCCACCTGCAGGGGGGCGCACCTGCGATATCCATTGAATTTGCGCGTAAAATCCTGCCATCCCACGTACGTCCCAGCTTTGCTGAGGTCGAGCAGGCCATTGATCAGTTGCCCAAATAACCATGGCCGATCAACCCGTTATTATCATTAAGAAAATCAAGAAAATCCAAGGGGGCGGGCACCATGGCGGAGCATGGAAAGTGGCCTATGCGGATTTTGTGACGGCCATGATGGCGTTTTTCCTGCTGCTGTGGCTGCTGAATGCCACAACAGCAGAGCAGAAAAAGGGCATTTCCAACTATTTTTCCCCCACCACCATTTCCGAGAGCACCAGCGGGGCGGGCAGCATTTTGGATGGTGTCACCGTTTCTGATGTCACCGCCAGCAAAGAGGAAGAAATTCCCGCCTATAACCCCACCGAAGCAACAAATCCCGGCGCCGAGCAGCAACAGTCTGAAACAACCAGCCCGCAAAAATCCTCAGAAAAAAATGAGGAGGAAGCTGAAGCTTTTCGCATGGCGCAGGAAAAAACAATGAAAAAGGTTCTGGAAAACTTTCAGAAAGAAATCCAAAAAACCCCTGAGTTAAAAGAGCTTTCGGAAAACATCATTCTGGAAATGACCAAAGATGGCCTGCTGGTTCAACTGGTGGACAGCAAAAAACGCCCCATGTTCGAGGCCGGAAAATCCACCGCCATGCCCCACACCGCCATGCTGTTAAAACGCATCCGCCCCATTTTGGACCGCGTCCCCAACCCCGTTCAAATCACGGGACACACGGACAACAAAGGATCCGTTAATGCCGATTATGGCAACTGGGAACTGTCTGCGGATCGTGCCAACACAACGCGTCGTTTGTTGCAGCGTTATGGATTAAAGCCAGAGCGTTTTGAAAAAGTGGTGGGCAAGGCGGATACGGACCCCCTACTGCCTGATGTTCCGGATGCACCCATCAATCGCCGCATCGGGATTTTGCTTTCCTATATGCAGGCCCCTGAAACAGACAGACGAAGCCAGCCCGTCACCCCCATTAAACAGGGCGTTTTTGAAAAAAACACAACCACCACCACGCCGTGATCCACAAAGGTTTTTTTTATCCCCGATTTCCACACTTTTTCCCGATTTTTTTTAGAATGAACACTCCCCTGCCCGCCCCCACAATTTGATTGTGATTTTTGCGTGGGTGTGAGAAAAAGACAAACCCCACAACAATGATCTTACCCGAGGTTTTATTCATGGTTGCCTTTACTCTGCCTAAAAATTCAACCTACACCGTTGGGCATTTTTTTCCGGCGGCCAAAACGGCCCGTCGCACCAAGATTTTCCGGATTTACCGGTATGATCCCGATGGGGAAAGCAATCCCCGCGTGGATGCGTACGAGGTTGATTTGGACACCTGCGGTCCCATGGTTCTGGATGCCCTGATTAAAATTAAAAACGAAATTGATCCCACATTGACCTTTCGCCGTTCCTGCCGCGAGGGGATTTGCGGCAGCTGCTCTATGAACATCGACGGGGGCAACACGCTGGCCTGTTTGAAACCCATTGCCGATATTGATGGGGAAGTGCGTGTTTTTCCCCTGCCCCATATGCCGGTGATTAAGGATCTGGTTCCCGATCTTTCCCAGCCTTACGCCCAGTATCAATCCATCAAGCCTTGGCTGCAAAGCGATACGGCCCCTGCCTCTGGCAGCGAACGTCTGCAAAGCATCGAAGAGCGCAAGGAATTGGATGGATTGTGGGAGTGCATTTTGTGTTTCTGCTGCTCCACCAGCTGCCCCAGTTATTGGTGGAACGGGGACCGTTATCTGGGCCCTGCGGTGCTGCTGCAGGCCTATCGCTGGATTGCCGACAGCCGCGATGAAGCCACGGGCGAGCGTCTGGATGCGCTGGAGGATCCCTTTAAACTGTACCGTTGTCACACCATCATGAACTGCACCAACGCCTGTCCCAAGGGCCTGAACCCCGCCAAAGCCATTGGGAATATCAAAAAGAAGATGGTGGAACGCCAACATTGATTGTGTCCATGCGCCGGTGTCGTGTTTTTTTGGTTGTGGCGCTGGTGGTGGCGGCGCTCTCCCTTTCCGCCTGTGGCCGCAAAATCCCCCTAGAGCGGCCCAGTCCCACGCCGGTAGAGCGTCCTGGGGATGAGGAGCCTTCCGTGGGTGATGGGGCGTCCATCACAAAACAGCCCGCCGAAAATTAAACGCTGTAATGTGAAAGCCCTCACGGAAATAAAATTTGTGAGCTGCAATTCTGTCAACATCTGAATCTAGAATAAAGTCCTGACAATCCAATCTTTTGGCTTCTGTTTCCAACCAATCAATCAGGGCCTTTCCAACCCCTGTGGACCGTTTGTGTTCTTTGACGACCAAATCCGCAAGATAAAGCATTTTACCGTTAAAAAGCATCGTTTCCACCTTGAATCCCGCCACGCCCAAACAATCGTTGTCCTGAAAAAAGCCAATCAAACGAAAACCATGGTCCGTTTGCATCTGTTGAACCAATGCCCCATAAGCCTCTGGGTCTGTTAAATGAGGCCTGAGCTGTTGCATGGTCAAAAACGTGGCCCTGATGGCATCGGGGGTTTTGCATTCTAAAATCATAAAAGCCTGAAAAACATGATGGAAAAATCCATTGTATCAGGATTATGGGGGGCCTTCAAATGGTGTTTCCCCCTCCGCCTTTGGTTACATTTCGTAACATATCCATCGTTGTTTTGCCTGGGCCCTATCCGTTACCATGCATGGTGAACGAATACCCTGAGCAATAAAAAAGGCTATTTCCGCATGAAAAAACAAAAAACCCTTGCCAAGGCGATCTCTTTTTCTGGTGTTGGCTTGCACACGGGTGATCAGGTCACATTGACATTAAAACCTGCCCCTGTGAACCACGGCATTGTTTTTCATCGCACGGATCTGAACATTTCTATTCCTGCCCATCATGCTTTGGTGGAGCCTTCTCCGCTGTGCACCACCTTGGTCAGTCTTTGCGGCCGCGCCCGTGTGTCCACGGTGGAGCACCTGCTCTCCGCCTTGGCTGGATGCCGTGTGGACAATCTGGTTGTGGAAATCAACGGGGCCGAGATGCCCATTATGGACGGCAGCGCCGCCCCCTTTGTTCAGGCCATCATTTCAGCGGGGCTGATGCCCCAAGCGGCCCACCGTCGCGCCTATCGCATTCTGCGGGCAGTCCATGTTCATGATGGTGACAAAACGGCGTCTCTTTTGCCCAGCATCTCCCCCGATTTGTCCATCACCTGCCGCATTGATTTTCATCATGCGGCCATTGGGGCCCAGACCTTTACGCTGGCCTCTTTGGATGATTTTGGTGATCTCATCGCCCGCGCCCGTACCTTTGGATTTGAAAAAGACATTGCGACTTTACGCAAAATGGGATTGGCCAAGGGCGGCAGTCTGGATAATGCCATTGTTTTCGGGGATACCCGCGTTTTAAATCCCGAAGGCATGCGCTATGAAAACGAATGTGTGCGTCACAAAGTTCTGGACGCCATCGGGGATCTTTATCTGGCGGGTTTGCCGTTGGTGGGGGATTTTTACGGGTATTGCTCGGGCCATTTTTTAAACTATCGCCTGCTGACAGAGCTGTTTGCCACCCCAGATGCCTATGAAGAAATTCTGTGGGGCACCGATGAACAGGCTATGGATGTTGCCCGCGAAATGGGGGATTTGCATCCTTTGTGGGCTTAAACCCCCGCCCATAACTTCATCACCACCCATGGACTTTTGGGATTTTTAGGCCTTGGGCCTAGGGCCCGCACGGCCCGCGCCATGATTCCGGTATCCTCCTGACCCTTTTCTGGCCCCCCCCGCCAAAGGTTAGGGGGGGCATCCCCCCGCATCATGTGTTTTTGCCATCCCCACAGGGAAAAACTGGGGACACTGTCCCCATAAATCACGGCGCCCATGGCACCAAAGGTTTGCTGTAAATAATCTGTCCAGTCCTGTGGCGTGCTGGGTTTCGTGTCCAAAACCGCCCGAAAGGACGCGATGATCAAAGGTAGGACTGGATGGGTGATCAGATCCCGCGGGGCCTCTTGCAACAACGGGTGATCCGCGTGGTGCCCACCGGCCAAAGTATCGGCCCACCATTGCAGTTTGATATGGGTGAGCAGGGTATCATGATCCTCCCCCCCCTGTTTGCCCGTCATGGCAAACCACGTGGCCAGCAAAGCCATACCGGACTGAAAACGATGGCGCCGATGGGGATCGCTGATCAACAAACTGGCCATAAAAGCCAGATAATCCTGATCATAAAGGGTTTGTTCCGTTACGGTTGTGGGGACAGGGCGGGGCATGTTAAAATTTTCTGCACCAACGTGAAAACATCATCCCCATCCGCAGGAATGGTGACTTGGGCCTTTTCATACCATGACTGTCGCTGGGCGTATAGCGTTTCAGCGTCCTGTTGCCACGTGGGGGATTGCAGCAGGGGGCGATGGGCCCGTTCTTTCCCCAGCCGCGCCCACAACACAGGCGTGGGCACATTAAGCCAGACTGTTGTGGTTTCCTCTTGCAGCCGGTTATGGGTTTTGGGCCATGCAAACGCCCCCCCGCCCGTGGCCACAACACACTTTGGTGGCAGCATGCGCAGGGCGTTATATTCATAATCCCGAAAGCCAACCTCCCCCAACGTGGAAAAAATCTGGGGGATGAGGGCCTTGGCCATCTGGGCAATGTCATCATCCAGATCCACAAAGGGAACATTCAGGGCCTGCGCCAAAACCTTGCCCACCGTGGATTTGCCGCACCCCATAAACCCCACGAGGGATAGGGGGCGGGAAAGGGTCAAAGAAGGGATCCGTGATGAAACCATAAAGCCGCGGCAACCCCCAAAGTTATCTGGTCAACGTTATGCGTGTAACAACGTGTTTTTAATTTCTTTTTTTTCCAAAACTATGGTAAAGAACGATCCTTCATTTTCAAAGCCCTTTTGGATTTTTTTTATGCCGCAAAACACTCGCCTGCGCAACATTGCCATTATTGCCCACGTTGACCATGGAAAAACAACTTTGGTGGATGCAATTTTGCGCCAAAGTGGAACCTTTCGCACCAACCAAGCTGTGGTGGAACGGGCCATGGATAAAGGGGATCTGGAAAAAGAGCGCGGGATCACCATTTTGGCCAAATGCACGGCCATTGATTGGGACGGACACCGCATCAACATCATTGACACCCCCGGCCACGCGGATTTTGGGGGTGAGGTTGAGCGCATTTTGCATATGGCCGATGGTGTAATCCTGTTGGTGGATGCGGCGGAGGGCACCCTGCCCCAGACCAAGTTTGTGTTAACCAAGGCCCTGAAACAGGGCATGCGTCCCGTCGTGTTAATCAACAAAATTGACCGACCCGATGCCCGTCCGGACGAGGTTTTAAACGAAATTTTTGATCTGTTCGTGGCGCTGGATGCCAATGAAGACCAGCTGGATTTTCCTGTGCTGTATGCATCGGGCCGTGCGGGCTGGTGCGCCGAGAGTTTGGATGCACCCCGTGAAAACCTGCACCCCCTGCTGGATTTGGTGCTGCGCCATGTGCCGGCCCCCACGGTGGATTTTGATGCGCCGTTTTCCATGTTGGCCACGTTGCTGGATTATGACCCGTATTTGGGCCGTGTCCTGACAGGGCGTGTTGTCAGCGGAACAGCCAAAATCAATGCCCAAGTTCATGCGCTGGATTTAAAGGGCAACGTGACGGATCGTTTCCGCCTGACCAAACTTTTTAGCTACAAAGGTCTGGAACGCGCACCCGTTGAGTCAGCTGAGGCCGGCGATATCGTCTGTATCGCGGGCATGACCGTGGCCACAGTGGCCGATACGGTGGCGGACCCATCGGTGAGCCAGCCCATTCAAACCACCCCCATTGACCCCCCAACCATGGCCATCACCCTCAGCGTGAATGATTCCCCCTTGGCAGGGACAGAGGGAAAAAAGCTGACCTCCACCATGATTCGTGAACGTTTGATGGCGGAAAACGAGGGGAACGTAGCCATTCGCGTTTCCGAAACCGCCGGCAAAGATGCCTTTGAAGTCGCCGGACGGGGGGAATTGCAGCTGGGCGTTCTGATTGAAACCATGCGGCGCGAGGGCTTTGAAATGTCTGTGTCCCGCCCCCGCGTTTTGCTGCGCAAAACCGAGGATGGACAAACCGAAGAGCCCTATGAAGAAGTCATCGCCGACGTTGATGAAGAATTCACCGGCGTGGTGGTGGAAAAAATGTCCGTGCGCAAGGCCGAAATGGTGGATATGCGTCCCAGTGGGGGCGGAAAAACCCGCATTACCTTTATTGCGCCGTCTCGGGGATTGATTGGGTATCAGGGGCAGTTTTTAACGGATACGCGGGGCACCGGTGTTTTGAACCGTTTGTTTCACAGCTATGGCCCCTACAAAGGCGAGATTGCCGGCCGCCGTAATGGCGCCCTGATTTCCACCGACAAAGGGGAAGCCGTGGCCTATGCCATTTTCAACCTGCAAGATCGGGGGACGATGTTCATTAACCCGGGCGATAAAGTCTATCAGGGCATGATCGTTGGGGAACACAGCCGCGATAATGATTTGGATATCAACGTGCTGAAGGGCAAACAGCTGACCAACATCCGCGCCGCCGGCAAGGATGATGCCCTGATCCTGACCCCGCCACGGAAAATGAGCATGGAGGACATGATCAGCTATATCAACGATGATGAATTGCTGGAGGTCACCCCCCAATCCCTGCGCCTGCGGAAAAAACACCTCACCCCCAACGAACGCACTCAGGCGAAGAAGCGGGTGAGTTAGGGGGGGATTATCCTTGACTGTGTCAAAAGGGTTACTTCACCACAGACACGGCCATATTGGGGTTGGCGGGATTGACGATCAATTCCTGCCGTGCGGGGGAAATCAGCACGTCCATGTCCTCCATGGGAACGGCCCCCAAAAGAACTTCATTGCCCAAAACCAAGGCGCCAACGTAGCACTGACGATTATCAAACGCCACCTTCACAGGCCCCACATAGGGAACGCGGTGCACAGACCCATCGGCAATGCGGGCTTCGCGGTATTCCAACGTTTCCAGTTGCAACTGCGATACCACATGGGGCGGCAAACACAAATGCAACGCCCCTGTATCCACCAACGCGGACACCTCAAGGGGGCGCAAGGCCGGATCTCTGGGATTGCTCAGGGTAAGGGGGGCGTAAACAAGGCCCATAAACACCTCTTGAAACACAAAAACACCTTAAGACTTTCCCATAAGGAAGGGAAAAAATCAAAAGGAATTGTATGAGTTCACCTCATTTGAGACAGATATGGTGATCAAGCGGCGTCCTTGAGGAGGATGGTTTTTGTATACGCGGAGGGTGTGGATCCTTTCAAGGCATAATGTGGGCGGTAAGTGTTGTATTT
>JBILMD010000035.1:0-7085 GCA_044375675.1 Alphaproteobacteria bacterium | reverse complement strand
TCTTTAGATTCTTGTATTTCTTTTCGAACGCGAACCGTCGTCTTGGCGTTAGCATGGTGTACACTGCCCATAAATCAACCTCCCTAATAGATCCATACAGTATACCACAAGATTGTGGGGCTAAACAATTACACTATATACAACAAAAAAAGTAAATAAGTTTTATTAAATATACACCATCTCCCTTTTGGGGAGGGGTGGCTGGGGCGGAAGGATTCGAACCTACGCGTGACGGTACCAAAAACCGTTGCCTTACCGCTTGGCTACGCCCCAAAGGAAGACGCATACTATCAAGACGCGGACAGATTTCAAGGGGAAGTTACAGCGCATCCGCGATTTTTTTGGCCATTTCTCGCGTGCCCAAAACGGCTTTGGGGGGGACCTCCAGCGTCAGATCGGCGGTAACATAACCCTCGGCCAAGGTGCTGGCCACCGCATGATCCACACGATCAGCCAGATCTGGGCGATGAAAGCTGTAACGCAGGGCCATGGAAAAGCTGAGAATGGTGGCCATGGGATTGGCTTTGTTCTGACCGGCAATGTCGGGGGCGCTGCCGTGAACGGGCTCGTACAGGGCCATTTGGCGGTCGTTGGTTTTGGCCCCCAAGGACGCACTGGGCAGCATCCCCAAAGACCCCGTCAACATCGCCGCGCAATCGGACAACAGGTCCCCAAACAGGTTATCGGTGACGATGACGTCAAATTGCTTGGGCTGGCGCACCAGCTGCATGGCGCAGTTGTCGGCGTACATAAACGACAGGTCGATGTCCTGATGACCATTCTGGTGCACACGATGGGCCACTTCGCGCCACAAAACGCCCGTTTCCATGACGTTGGCCTTGTCCACCACGCACAACCGTTTGTCACGGCCGCGGGCCGCATCAAAGGCCACATCCACAACGCGGGCAATTTCGCCCTCAGTATAGCTTTGGGTGTTGATGGCGATTTTTTCGCCGGTGGGGGTGGTGTGGATGCCCCGAGGCTGACCAAAATACACGCCGCTGGTGAGTTCCCGCACAATCAGCAAATCCAGTCCGGACACCAGATCGGGCTTTAAACTGGACGCACCCACCAAAGAAGGAAACACAAAGGCCGGCCGCAAATTGGCAAACACATCCAAATCCTTGCGCAGGCGCAGCAGTCCCTTTTCAGGGCGCACATCGGTGGGCAAAGCGTCCCATTTCGGACCCCCCACAGCCCCCAGCAAGACCGCATCAACCTGCTGGGCTTTCTCAACCACAGCATCGGTCACGGGCACCCCGTGGGCATCAATGGCGGCGCCGCCCACCAAATCGTGGGTGATGGTGACGTTAAAGCCGGCTTTGGTCCGCAGGGCCTCGATCACCACCTCTGTGGCGGCCATGACTTCGGGGCCAATACCATCGCCCGCCAGAATCAAAAGTGTGGGAACACGGGTCATGATTACGCCCCCTTTGCCAAGCCATACACCCACGGCCGCCGCATCTGATCCCGCGCCTCAAAGGCCGTGATGGCGTCATGTTTTTTCAGGGTCAGGGCGATATCATCCAGCCCCTCCAGCAGGCAGGTTTTCAGCCCCGCATCGATATCAAAGGTGTATGTGGCCCCCGAGGCCGACATCACAACCTGTCTGGGCAAATCAATGGTGAAGGTCTGGGCGCGGCAGGTGTCGGCATCCTTCATCAAACTTTGAACCTGCGCGTTTGGCAAAACGATGGGCAAAATGCCGTTTTTAAAGCAGTTGTTATAGAAAATATCCGCAAAACTGGGGGCAATGATACAGCGGATCCCAAAATCCAGCAGGGCCCAAGGCGCATGTTCCCGCGAGGACCCACACCCAAAATTATCCCCCGCAATCAAAATGCTGGCACGGCGAAAATCCGGCTGGTTTAAAATGAAAGAGGGATTTTCCTGTCCATGGTCATCATAGCGGACTTCCTCGAACAGATGCTTGCCCAATCCCGTGCGCTGAATGGTTTTCAGGAACTGTTTGGGGATGATCAAATCGGTATCAATGTTGATGCGTTGAAACGGGGCGGCGATGCCTTGGAGACTGTGAAACGGTTGCATGGGGCAAACATGGCTTTTGTTGAAAAGGACCCTACCCTACCGCAAATGCGATAAAAAACAACCGGAAAAAGAAGCCCCTTAGCAATATCCCTGATTCTCGGCCCCCCTCTTAGGGAGTGGTGATTAGCCCATGCTCGTATCAGCAAAGTTTTCAAAGGCCGCCCTTATTGAATTAGAAAATAAGTCACTATCACCACCAACCG
Organism: Alphaproteobacteria bacterium; assembly: GCA_044375675.1. Taxonomy (GTDB): domain Bacteria; phylum Pseudomonadota; class Alphaproteobacteria; order JAJTHO01; family CANGYM01; genus CANGYM01. The sequence goes on along the minus strand of JBILMD010000035.1, from coordinate 4,833 downwards.
TCGCTTTATTTATTTCGGCTATTAATGATTCTAAACCATCTTGACCAAGGCTTCCGATCAAACGCCCAGATTGGGGGTGGCGTGCAAATAACGCTATAGCATGATGGACATGATGGAACTCTATAGTCTTAGGATCTTCAGGATCTCTGCAAGAAGATTTTACAATAATGCTTAAAAGAGTCTCCATATCCGATGAATTGGGGGATTCTAACTGACGGATACGGTCATTAATCTCAGCGGCAATCGTTAGGATGGGCTTAAAGGCCAACAAAAAAGTTCTATTATCTTTTATTGCTCCATCACGTGTTATTTCTGCTTGTTCAACAGCATATTCTACCATGGGATCAATAGTTACAGGATTGGATTCTAATGCGCTATCGCGATCTCGGAGGATGGTTAATAACAGATTTCTTTTTGGACGAGGCTCTCTACTCTCTAGAACATCGAGAATTTCACGGGGAGAATAAGCTGCGGCGAATGCGCAAGCGGTGGCTACCTCATCTAATTTTTGAGAAAGGCTAGGAAAAGATGACATAAAATACCCCTTATAAAAAAAGGTATATTTAATGTATTTTTTCCTTGTTGTCAAAAAATTTTTTCCTCACAACACCCCATCCGCCAACGGCCCCTCTGTGCTATAACGGGTCACCAGCCAGCCGCGCGGAAGGGCAAGGGCCTCAAGCGCCCGCGTATGCTCTGCATAACGGGCTTGATAGGATGTGCGCAGGGCCTGTGCATCCTCAACCAGACAATCGCCGCCCCCCGCCAAATCCCGAAACCGAATGGGGCCCTGATAGGGAAAAGAGGCCTCCGCCGAATCATACAGCACGCACAGATGCACATCATCACCGGCAATGGTGGATAGCAAGGCCGCCAAGGTTTCCTGTGGGTACAAAAAATCCGAACACAGCAGGACCTTATCCGCGGGGGGCAGGGGGCCTTGGGAAAAAAGAACCTGTTTGTCCAGATCCTGCTCCATAGCCAAGATATCGTGATAGCGCTGATGGGGGCCGCCCTGCAGGCTGATGAGCCAATCCCCCTGCCGCGCCATGGCCCATCCCCATGCCAGGGCCATGACATCGGCCTGATGCTGCTTTGTGCGGGCGGTGGTGGTAAAGCCCATGGTGGGGCGACGATCCACCCACAGGGTCAGGCTGCTGGGCACGGCGTCTTCGTGCTCTTTGGTCAAGGGCTGGCGATAACGGGCCGAGGCCCGCCACGCAATGCGGGCGGCATCATCCCCCGCAGTATAGGGGCGAAATTGCCAGAATTCTGTTCCCCGCCCCCGACGCTGACGGGGGGCCGCCCCCTGCCAAGGACGGGGCTGATGACTGAGCGGCATAAACGCAGGAACCAGCAGATCCGATAGGGCCAAGGCTTCGGCAACGCGGCTGATCATGGCTTTTCGGACGTCATGGGGCCCTTGGTTAGCCCATGCACAAACTGCTGAACATAGGGATTGTCCGTTGTGTCCATGGCGGCGATATCCCCCTGCCAAATGACTTTGCCCTGATGCAGCATGGCCACACGGCTGGCGATATGGCGCACAGAGGTCATATCGTGGGTGATGGTGATGGCGGTGGCGCCCACCTTTTGCACACAAGACACAATCAAATCGTTAATCACGTTGGACATAATGGGATCCAAACCCGTTGTGGGTTCGTCAAAAAAGATCACATCGGGATTACCCGCGATGGCTCTGGCCAGACCCACGCGCTTTTTCATGCCCCCAGAGAGTTCCGCGGGATAGGCCTCGGCCAACCGCTCGGACAGGCCAACATCCTGCAATTTCTCGAGCGCCACGCGGCGGGCGGCTTTGCGGTCCATTTTCTGGCCGTAAATCAGGCCAAAAGCCACGTTTTCCCAGATCGTTAAACTGTCAAAAAGCGCCGCCCCCTGAAACAGCATACTAAAACGACGGAGTATGTCCTGCTGATCACCGCGGGACAGGCGAAACAAATCCTGATCATCCACCAAAACCGACCCCCCATCGGGATGCAACAGGGCGCAGATGGTTTTGATCAAAACCGATTTTCCCGTACCCGACCCCCCAATGATAACCAAAGAGTCCCGCGGGGCAACATCCAGATCAATGCCAGAAAGAACAACGTTTTTTCCAAAGGCCTTTGTTAATCCCCGAATCGCAAGGCGTGGCGGCATTTGAGAAGCCATAGACCTACACTCCAAAAAACAGGGCTGTGATCACAAAGTTGGCCACCAAAATCAGAATGGATGCTGCCACGACCGCATAGGTGGTGGCGGCCCCCACTCCCTGCGCCCCACCGCGGGAATAATACCCATGATAACACCCGCAAATGGCGATGAGCAGGCCAAACGTGGCGGCCTTCACCAACCCCGAAAACACATCCATGAACGCCAGCGTTTCAAAGGTGCTTTTTAAATACGACCCCGCATTAAACCCCAGCTGCGACACCCCAATCACAAACCCGCCCATCACGCCGATGATATCCGCCACAATCACCAGCAAGGGCATCATCAGGGTCGCCGCCAGCAAACGCGGGGCCACCAGATATTTCATAGGATGGGTGGAGAGCATCTGCAGAGCGTCAATCTGCTCGGTCACCCGCATGGTGCCCAGCTCGGCCGCTATGGCGGCGCCCACACGGCCGGCGACCATCAGGCCGGCCATGACGGGGCCCAGCTCTCGCGTGATGGACAGCACCACAATGGCGGCAATGGTGGATTCCGAATTAAACGACGAAAAGCCAGAGTAACTTTGCAGGGCCAGCACCATTCCCGAAAAGGCCGCCGTTAAGCCCACCACAGGCAACGAATAAAACCCAATATCCAGAAACAACCGCCCCACCGTGGGGGCATAAAAAGGGGGACGCACAATATGGCTGAGCGCCGTTAAGGCAAACAGGGAAAAATGACCGGCTTTTTGAAAAAAAGAAAGAAGGGCGCGACCTATGGATTGCAGCATAACCTAGGTTTGCCCTTCTTTGTCATTAGGCGTTGTACGTGGTGTGATCCAGTGTGCCTTCGCTGGCATCCACGATCAACGTGATGGCGGCATCCCCTGTGATATTGATCGTGGTGCGCACCATGTCCAGCAACCGATCAATCCCCAGCAGGATCCCAATGCCCTCTAATGGCAGACCCACAGAATTCAAAACCATCCCCATGAAAATGATGGACCCACTGGGAATCCCCGCGGCGCCGATAGAGCCCAACGTGCAGGTTAATACCAGAATCAAATAATCATGCAATTCCAAATGAACGCCAAACACCTGGGCGAAAAACACCGCGCAAATGCCCAAATAAATGGCCGTTCCATCCATGTTCATGGACGCGCCGAGGGGCATCATGAATTTGACCGTTTGTTCGGAAACGCCCAGTTTGGTTTCAACGTTGGTCATAGCGGTGGCCAAGGTGGCCTTGCTGCTGCTGGTGGAAAAGGCCAAAAGCTGCGTTGATCCCATTTTTTTAAAAAACGGCATGGGCGAAAGGCGCCCAAAAACCGCAATCAAAACCCCAAAAACAATCATCTGCAACAAACAAGCCGCCAAAAAACACACAACCAGCCAAATCAGCGTGTGAATGATATCCATACCCTGTGTGCCCACCATCCATGCGATAAAGCCAAACACGGCAATGGGGGCCAGACGAACAATCAGCTCGATCATCTTAAACGTGACGGCGGAAAACCCCTGCAAAACATCGCGGGCGTGGTGGCCCTTGGGCCCCAGCATGTTAATCACAATGCCGGTAAACACCGAAAACAAAACGATTTGCAGATAATGATCCTCAGTAAACATCCGCACGGCGTTGGTGGGCACCAAGGACATAAAAAACGCACCCAGACTGGGGACATTCTGCGAACTGGCGCTGGCATCCCCAAAAATGGCGGGATCAATAGAAATCCCGATGCCAGGGTTAAAAATATTGGCCATGACAAGACCCAAAACCACCGCGAACAGAGATGTGCAGGAATAGGCCACAACCCCCTTCATCCCCACGCGGGCGGCACTGCCCGCCCCGCTCAGGCTGGTGATGCCGGACACCAGGGCCAAAAAGATCAGCGGCGTGACCACCATTTTAATCAGGTTAATAAAAATTTTCCCCAGAACCTTCATAGATTCGGCGTAATCTTTGAAAAAAAGACCCGCCAGAACACCCAAAAAAAGACCCGCCAAGACTTCTTTCCAAAGGGCAAAGCCGAAAATACCCCGATCTGATCCTGATGATGCCGCCATAGGTCTGGTCCTTTATTTTTTTGTTGAAAGGGGACAAAAACGCATCATCTATAATGGCTTTTTATGGTCCGCGCAAGATTTTTCAAAATCAGGATTTTTCAAAACCAATGCCCTGAAAAAAAAGTGGCGCGCCCGACAGGAATCGAACCCATAACCTCCAGATTCGTAGTCTGGCGCTCTATCCAGTTGAGCTACGGGCGCGGAAAAAACAAATGTCCCCGTTCCTTAGACCAAAGCCAGAAAAGAAGCAAGGGGATTGTGAGGGGGAATTGCGAGGGAAGACTGTGAGGCCATTAGGCTAATGTTCTTTCATCGTCCTTCATTGCGGAATTTTTCTAAACGTTCCCTATTTTGCTGGTTTACAATATCCGATTCAAACATGGGCCATTGGGTTTGCTCAGCAGCAAGGGCCAAGGTTTCGGGAGTAATGCCTGTTTCTTGGTGCCACATATCTTTGATAGATGGATTGTTTTCTAAAATATCCTTAACTGTTTAGTCCCACAATCTTGTGGTATACTGTATGAATCTATCAAGGAGGTTGATTTATGGGCAGTGTACACCATGCTAACGCCAAGACGACGGTTCGCGTTCGAAAAGAAATACAAGAATCTAAAGA
>JBILMD010000002.1:0-178157 GCA_044375675.1 Alphaproteobacteria bacterium | reverse complement strand
TTCTCAATAATCGACCACGCTCGGTCCGTCAAATCACTGCTGTAGCCTGCGCCCATAAAAACCTTTTCTGAGCACCCTGCAACACATAATTATTTATGGCAAGGTTTTTACGTGACTGGTTCTTAAACCCAGCTTTTCAATCAAGAATTCCTCCTGCCGGACTAATACACCCGCTTCTGCGGCGGAATGACTTCGGCTTCGGGGGTTAGGGTGTTCATATGAACAGGGCGATAATCAACGCGCACATCACCGGCGTCATTGATCCATGACAGGGTGTGTTTCATCCAGTTGGCGTCATCCCGTTCGGGGAAATCCTCGTGCGCGTGGGCGCCGCGGCTTTCTTTCCGTGCATTGGCGGAATGAATGGTGGTGACGGCTTGGGGCATCAGGTTTTCCAGCTCCAAAACCTCCACCAAATCCGTGTTCCAAATTAATGAGGGATCGGTCACCTTGAGGTCTGACATTTTATGGGCTGCGGCGGTGATTTTCTGCACCCCTTCCTGCAAAACCTCGGTGGTGCGGAAAACCGCGCAGTTGTTTTGCATGATTTTTTGCATCTCTAAGCGGACGGAGGCCGGCAAAGTTTCCCCCTTGGCATGACGCAAACGGTCAAAACGGTCTAGGGCAGCCTCAGACAGATGGGCCTTCGCCGTTTTTTGCGCCCGCGATCCCTTTAGGTCTTCCGCCGCCTTTTGCGCGGCAGCACGGCCAAACACAACAATATCCAGCAGCGAGTTGCAGCCCAAACGGTTGGCCCCGTGCACCGACACACAGGCGGCTTCACCAATGGCCATCAAGCCATGACAAACGGCATCGGGGTCCGACGCCGTAGGATTCAAAACCTCACCATGATAATTCGTAGGGATCCCGCCCATATTATAGTGAACCGTGGGCAAAACAGGAATGGGGGCCTTGGTGACATCCACACCGGCAAAAATTTTGGCTGTTTCGGAAATGCCAGGCAAACGTTCATGCAGAACATCAGCACCCAAATGTTCCAAATGCAGGAAAATATGATCATTCTCTGCCCCGACGCCCCGTCCCTCGCGGACCTCCAACGTCATCGAGCGACTGACCACATCACGGGACGCCAGATCCTTGGCATTGGGGGCATACCGTTCCATGAACCGCTCGCCTTTGCTGTTGGTGAGATAGCCTCCCTCTCCCCGAGCACCCTCAGTGACCAAACAACCCGCCCCATAAATCCCCGTGGGGTGAAACTGAATAAATTCCAAATCCTGCAAAGGCAATCCCGCCCGCAGCACCATCCCCCCGCCATCGCCCGTACAGGTGTGGGCCGAGGTGCACGAGAAAAACACACGCCCATATCCCCCTGTGGCCAAAACGGTCTTGTGGCCAAAAAACCGGTGCAGCGTCCCATCTTCCATACACAGGGCCAGAATGCCGCGGCACGCACCCTCTTCATCAAAGAGCAAATCAATGGCGAAGTATTCGATAAAAAACTCGGCATTGTGTTTCAGACATTGCTGATACAGCGTATGCAAAATGGCATGCCCCGTGCGGTCTGCCGCTGCACAAGCGCGGCGGGCCATTTTTTCGCCCTTATTCACCGTATGGCCCCCGAAAGGACGCTGGTAGATTTTTCCATCATCCGTACGGGAAAACGGCACCCCAAAATGTTCCAGCTCTAAAATGGCGGGAATGGCTTCACGGCACATGTATTCGATGGCGTCCTGATCGCCCAACCAATCGGACCCCTTGATGGTGTCATACATATGGTTTTGCCAGCTGTCCTCGTCAAGATTGCCCAGCGCGGCAGCAACACCCCCTTGGGCGGCCACGGTGTGACTGCGCGTGGGAAACACTTTGGTGACACAGGCAGTTTTCAAACCCGCCGCCGCCATACCCATGGTGGCACGCAGGCCGGCCCCGCCCGCCCCCACAACAACAACATCATAATAATGATCCACCAAAGGATAAGCTTGGGCCATGAACGATTTCCTTCTTTTCCTAAAACTTAGCCGCCAGAACAATCACACTATAGGCCGCAACCAACATCAAGGCCCCGTGCACAATTTTCAGGGACAGCAAACTGAACAATTTGACCTTGGGGCAATGGACATAATCCTCGATCACCACATGCAAACTCAAATAACTGTACCACAGAGACACCAACAGATACGCCATCAAAACCAACCCCCGCACAGGATGGGCCAGCCACACCCGCGCCGCATCAAAGGGCATGCTGGAGAGATAAACAAACCCCACCATAAAAAAAGGCGACAGCAGCAACAAAACGATAGAGGAAACCTTCATGGCCCACCAATGGGCCGTTCCCGAACGGGCAGAGCCCAAACCCTTAGCGCGTCCCAAAGATGATCGTTGCGTATCAGACATAATACAACCTGCAAAGCGTTCCCAGCGTCAAAACAATGGTGCCCAAAAGAATCAAAACATTTGACGTCCTGACCACGGACAAATCATACCCGTACCCCATATCCCAGATCAAATGGCGCAATCCCGCGCAAAAATGATACCAAAAGGCCAAAACAAACCCCACCACCACAACATTGCCCAGAGTGGTTTTCAAACAGGCCATCATGCGATCATACACAAAGGGCTCAAACGTCAACAGCGCCAACATCAAAACAATCCCCACCGTGGCCAAAGACAGAACCACCCCCGAAATCCGGTGCGATATAGACAAAACAGCCGCAAGAGGCAGGCGGTACACCTGCAAATGCGGGGAAAGAGGACGATTTTTTTTCATAATGGCTCTAAATGGCGGTGTCCGAAAAAACAATGGGGTTAGTATAGTTGGGATGCCCGTTGTGTCAATGGTGTCCTGACGTTTTGTCCGCCACAGCGTTCGCATTCACCCTTAACGCCCTCTTAACATTTTACCCCCACACTGAAGGGAAAGCAAAACAAGAACGCCCATCAACGCGCCCGCTCTATTATGTCCACCAACACCCTGTCTTTTTGGAACATCAAAACGTTGATGCAGCACACCGACCTGATGATGGCGGTGGCGTTGATTGCACTGATGCTGGTGCTGATTTTGCCCCTGCCCGTATGGATTTTGGATTTGGGGCTAACGCTATCCTTTTCACTGGCCGTTTTGATTTTGATGACCACGATGTTTATCAAAAAACCTTTGGAACTCAGCAGCTTCCCCACCCTGCTGCTGTTTGCCACATTTATTCGTCTTTCGCTGAATGTGGCCTCAACCCGCGTGATTTTAAACGAGGGGCATCAGGGCCCCCACGCCGCGGGACACGTGATTGAGGCCTTCGGAAGTTTTTTGATGCAGGGCAATGCCCTCATCGGGATCGTCGTTTTTGCCATTTTGCTGATTGTGAATTTTATTGTCGTGACCAAAGGTTCCGGCCGTATCGCCGAGGTTTCCGCGCGGTTTAGTTTGGACGCCATGCCAGGGAAACAAATGGCCATTGATGCGGACCTGTCTGCGGGCATGATTGATGAAGACACCGCCAAAAAACGCCGGAAAGAGCTGGAAGACGAAAGCACCTTTTACGGATCCATGGACGGTGCGGCCAAATTCGTGCGCGGGGACGCCATTGCGGGGTTAATCATCACGTTTATCAACATTATTTTTGGGATCATTATTGGCACAATGGAACATGGTTTGACCATGGCAGAGGCTGGAAAAACCTATGTTTTTCTAACCGTAGGGGATGGACTCGTCACCCAGATTCCGGCCCTGTTAATCGCGATTGCGGCGGGTATCTTGGTCACCAAAGCTGGGGTTGAGGGATCGGTTGACAAAGCCGTTTTGCAACAGCTGGGGAATTACCCCAAATCCATCGGGCTGAGTGCCGTTATGATCCTGTGCTTTGCCGCCATGCCAGGCGTCCCAAAACTTCCTTTCCTAACCATCGCCCTGATGCTGGGCGGGGTTAGTTTTTACATTTACAAAACCCGCAAAGATGCCTTAACGAAGGGCGATAAGGGCAAAAAAACCCCAAGAGCCCTGGGCAGCGATGGCCGTCCTGTGGCCTTGCCCGCGGGGGCGGATTCGGATGAGGAAGAGGCCCCTCCGCTGACCGAAGATCAAATCATCAGCAACGCCCTGCATATTGACGCAGTTCGTTTGGAATTGGGGTATGGATTGATCCCCTTGGTCAAGGGCAGCTTTGCCGGACAATCTGTGGTCAAATTGCCAGAGCAAATCCGCACACTGCGCAAAACCCTGGTTTCCGAAATGGGCTTTATCGCCCCCAGCATCCGGATTCAGGACAACCTGCAACTGGCCAGCGAAGCCTATGTCATTTACGTTAAGGATATTGAGGTCGGGCGGGGCACCCTGCGCCCCAACTGCGTCATGGCCCTAAGTCCCAGCGGAGAGTCCATAACCCTAACCGGTGAAACCACCACCGATCCGGCTTTTGGTTTGCCGGCCATGTGGATCACCCAATCCGAAAGAGATGCCGCCGCCCTAAAAGGCTACACGGTCGTCGAGCCCTCTGCCGTGCTGATGACCCATTTAACCGAAGTTGTCAAAGACCATATGCCGGACCTTCTTTCCTACGGCGAAACCCAGAAACTGTTGGATCAGATTCGGGAAGATCACAAAAAACTGATCGAGGATATCATTCCCGAAAAACTTTCCGTCACCATTTTGCAGCGGATTCTTCAGGCCCTGCTGAAAGAACGCGTCAGCATTCGGGATCTGCCTGCCATTTTAGAGGCGCTGGCCGAAGCCGCAGGACAGACCCGCAACATTGTTCTGCTGGTGGAACACGTGCGGCAGGCCCTTTCCCGAACCCTTTGCCAGTCCCACATCCAAGAGGATGGCACGTTATCCATCGTCGCCGTAGGACCCCAGTGGGAGCAAACCTTCGAAGAAAGTCTGGTGGGCCAAGGCGATATGCGCACTCTGGGCATGGCCCCCAGCCAGATGCAAAAATTTGTCAAAGTGGTCAATGAAACATTCGAAGATCAGATGCGCAAAGGCAACTATGCGGTCCTGATGACCTCTGCCGGTATCCGGCCCTATGTGCGGATGGTGTTGGAACGCCTCAGCCCCTCAACCCCCGTGCTCTCTCAATTTGAAATTCATCCCAAAGTCAAAATCAGAACCGTTGCCCAGATTTAATTTCAAATTCATTTTGAACTTGAATTTCCTGAAAAATACATGTATAGTCTTTGCTATTCTAAGATTGCTATAGTGTTTTCAATTTATTTTCGTACTGAGCCGAGAACAAGCCTAGCGGAGCGATGCCTAGTGAATCTAGGTGAGCGACGCTAGGCGCCGTTCGCAGGCCAGTACGGGAATAAAGTGGAAACACTATACAATCTTTCCCCCTAACCTTCGGGTTTTTTATCAGGAGATCTTATTTATGAATCTACAAGACGATACCCATTTTGACGAAATCCCTTCAACACCTCTTCCTGAAGACACTTCATCATCCCCTACCCCCGCCCCCACAGAAACGCCGGCCAAAACCAAGCGGATCATGCGTTCTGACAATCCCATTGTTCAGGCCTGTTTGGGGGAATTGTTTCGGTTTTCCTCCCCCAGTCAGATTGATACCCGTCTGCGCAGCCTTCGCCGTCAATTTATCTGTGTTGATGGGGATGAACATGACAACCTGATCCTCTGGGTCCACGGTTTTCAAATCACCAGCAACGAAGACACGCAGGGCTTTGTTGGGCATTTTGCCTGCATTTCCGGAAAATCCTTGCCCGAGGGGGGCTTAACGCTGAGCATCACCAAAGTGCCCATGCCCCTTTCCGACCATCCCCACAAAAAACGTCCCAAACAACCCCATCCCAACGGTGCCCACCCCATCATGCGGCGCATCAACAAAGGATACATCTACCCCACCGAAGACGAAGCCCTGCACGATTTGGCCGCTTTACACGCTGAATTTCCCGATGTTTCCATTCCTGCCAGCCCTGAAAAGCTGTATATCATCCTTTATGATCGCAGCGACAAAAGCCGCGGCCCTGTGCGCAAAGTGGTTATGCGGGTGATTGCTGTAGAGGACGAAAACGCCGACGAAAACACCCCCACCCAAGGTTATAAAATTGTCATTAAAGACAACAACCGCCGCAGCGGGGGCGGAAAAGGCATCGCCGCCATGACGCTGGCAGGGGAACAAATGGGGCGCTAAGCAGCAGGCTTAGACTCAGGGCCTAAGGGACTCTAGAATCCCCTGCAAAACGTACGACGCGGCCAGTTGATCCACAACCTGCGCCCGCTTTTGACGGGACACATCGGCGTGGATGAGGCTGCGCTGCATGACAGATGTGCTGAACCGCTCGTCCCAGAGCAAAATTGGGCCTGTGTATCCGGCTTTGATGAAAAGATGCGCAAAGGCCTTTGTGGATTGGGCCATGGGGGTCACCCGCCCGTCCAGAGAAAGAGGCAAGCCCACAACAACCCCCACCGCGGCGTGTGTTTTGGCATAGGTTAAAAGGGTATTTAGGCACGCCGCTGTGGGGCTGCGGGCCACCTTGGTTTCAGGGGTGGCCACCGTTTGCGTGGGATCGGACAACGCCACACCAACCCACTTTGTGCCCACATCCAGTCCCATAAGGCGACCTTGCTGGGGCAGACGCTCTTTAAAATCCGAAAGGGTGGAGAAAATCATGGGTTGCACCGTGGGCAGGTTTGGGGTATGGATAGAGACTCTTTCCTACCGTGTTTCGCATGACCCTTCAACGTTCGGATATTCAGCGCCTTGCCAAAAAACTTGCCAAGATCCACTTGGATGATGCTGAGTGTGATGCCTTAACACTGGATGTCCAGAAAATTATGGGCCTGATTGAACAATTGGCCCCCGTTAATGTTGACGGCATCAGCCCCATGATTACCCCCCTATCCGAAATTCAGGCCCTGCGCCCTGATCAGGTCACTGATGGCAATCAACAAGCCCAAGTGGTGGCCAACGCCCCGCAGGCCCGTCACGGATTTTTCGTGGTTCCCAAAGTTGTTTCCGCATCATGACTGATCTGACACATCTGACGTTAACGCAAGCCAAAACCCTGCGCGTACGCGGTGAGGTTTCCGCCACCGATTTGGTAGATGCCTTTTCGGCGGCCATCGAAAAACAGCAGCCGGAATTGAATGCCTTCATCACCCTAACCCTAGAGCAAGCCCGTCAGCAGGCCGCTGCTATGGATGCCCAGAACAAACGGGATGGATTATTGCCTGGCCTGCCCATTGGGGTTAAGGATTTGTTTTGCACCCAAGGGGTGAAAACCACGGCGGCATCGAACATTTTATCCTCTTTTGTCCCCCCCTATGAATCCACGGTAACCGCGAAGCTGTTTGCGCAGGGCGCTCTGATGCTGGGAAAAACAAATTTGGATGAATTTGCCATGGGTTCGGCCAACATCACATCGGCCTTTGGCCCTGTGAAAAACCCGAAAAAAGCCATTGGGGATACGACATTATGCCGCGTTCCCGGGGGATCCTCTGGGGGGTCCGCGGCGGCTGTGGCGGCGGATTTATGTTTGGCGGCCACCGGAACAGACACAGGGGGCAGCATCCGTCAACCCGCCGCCTTTTGCGGCATTGTGGGGATTAAACCCACCTATGGCCGGTGTTCGCGGTATGGAATTGTGGCCTTTGCCTCCAGCTTGGATCAGGCTGGCCCCATGACCAAAACCGTGGCAGACGCCGCCCTGATGTTGCAAGTCATGGCCGGCCATGATCCCAAAGACAGCACATCCGTGCAGCGTCCTGTTCCCGATTGGTCCGCCGGCTTAGGGGATTCTGTTCAAGGAAAAGTCATTGGGATTCCCAAGGAATATGCCCCAGAAGGCATCCATCCCGATATTTTGGCATCATGGGAACGGGCCAAAACCATTCTGCGGGATGCGGGGTGTCGCTTGGTGGATGTATCGTTGCCCCACACGGCTTACGCGCTGCCCTGTTACTATATCATTGCGCCGGCAGAGGCCTCCAGCAACCTCGCCCGTTATGATGGGGTGCGCTATGGAGATCGTGAAGACGCCGAAACGCTAGAGGCCATGTATGCCGCCACCCGCTCCGCAGGATTCGGGGCAGAGGTCAAGCGCCGGATTTTGATGGGGACCTATGTTCTTTCTGCGGGCTATTACGATGCGTACTATAAGCACGCCCAACGCGTCCGCCGTTTGATTTATAACGATTTTATTTCGGTTTTTGAGGGGGTTGATGCCCTTTTGGCCCCAACGGTGCCGTCCAGCGCCTTTAAAATCGGGGAAAATCAGTCGGACCCTGTGGCCATGTATCTGAATGACGTTTTAACGGTTCCCGCCAGCATGGCCGGCCTGCCCGCATTATCGGTGCCGGCGGGGCTGGATAGCCAAGGTCTGCCGCTGGGATGGCAACTGATTGGGCGCCCGTTTGAAGAAGGCCCCCTTCTCACCCTCGCCCAGCGTCTGGAAGAGGCTGTTTAGAATGACGCAAGCCATTTTTAACACTCCCATGCTATTTTTTTCTTTTAACCCAAGGATTCATCCTCTTATGACACAAAGGAACCCGGCCTGTGGCTGACGAACTGCGCATCAATCACCAAATTACCATCAGTCCCGTTCGGGCCATTGATGAAGAGGGTCAGGATATTGGGGTCTTGCCCCTGCAGGATGCCTTGCGGAAAGCCGAAGCTGTGGGCCTGGATTTGGTGGAAATCGCCCCCCAAGCCCGCCCCCCTGTCTGTAAATTTTTGAATTACGGCAAATTCCGCTATGAACAGCAGAAAAAGAAAGCCGAAGCCAAGAAAAAGCAAAAAGTGGTGGAGCTGAAAGAAATTAAAATGCGGCCCCACATCGAGGAAAATGATTTCCAAGTGAAGCTGCGGAAAGCCAAAGAGTTTCTGGAAGAAGGCGACAAAGTCAAATTCACCGTGCGTTTTCGGGGTCGAGAGATCCAAAGACAGGATTTTGCCGTCACCGTTTTGAATCGCTTTAAAGAAGAGCTGAAAGACCTAGCCACCATTGAGTCCGAATCCAAAATGGAAGGCCGACAAATGAGCATGATCGTAGGTCCGGCCTAAGATGGGACGCTACGATGCTTTGATTTATGTGATGCAGCGGGCTGCCGATAAAGCCGCCCGTCGTTTACAGAGGGATTTTGGGGAGGTTGAAAACCTGCAACCCTCCCGCAAGGGTCCCGCCGATTTTGTCACGGTGGCGGACCATCGGACCCAGGCTTTGCTTTATGAAGAGCTTATGCATGCCCGTCCTGATTATGGTTTTATTGGCGAAGAATCCGAGCCCGATCCCCGTGACATCAACTGGATCGTGGATCCCATTGACGGAACGACCAACTTTATTCACGGCATCCCCCATTTTTGCATTTCCATCGCCGTGGAGGATCGCGGCCAGATTGTGGCGGGTCTGGTGCATGATCCCATTAAACAAGAGGTGTTTTGGGCCAGCAAGGGCGGGGGCGCGTTTTGCAATCAACGTCGCTTGCGTGTGTCCAGTCGCAGTCATCTTATGGACTGTGTGATTGCCACCGGCTGTCCCTTTGCCGGACATGGTCAAACAGCCCCTTTTTTAAAAAGCCTGAACCAAATTATGGGCAAGGTGGCGGGGATTCGTCGTTTTGGGTCGGCCGCGCTGGATTTATGCTATGTGGCGGCGGGGCGCTATGATGGGTATTTTGAGGATCACCTGAAATCTTGGGACATCGCGGCCGGCTTGCTGATGGTGACAGAGGCTGGCGGTCTGGTCACCGACTTTGGGGGCAAAGACACCATGCTCGATTCTGGCCAGATCGTGGCCGGTAACCGCATGGCGCACGCCTTTCTGCAAGAAAACGTCTAAATGGGCTTTTTGCCCCCTCACCTGCCCTCTGCCCCCACCCACCGCGCCAACGTTGGCTTTAAACTGGTCAACAGTTCATAGGGAATGGTCCCCGCACTGTGGGCGGCGGCGATGATGCCCCCTTGTTCAGGGGCGTAAAACATAACCTCGTTGGCCTCTGATACCACAGACTCCGGAACATCTGTCCCATCCAACGTGGTGACATCCATGGAAACGCGGCCCACCACGGGCAAAGGGAACACAGACCCATCTTTGGCTCTGATGATGGCCTGCCCCACATTGGAAAAGGACCGTAAATACCCATCCGCATACCCAAACCCCACGGTCATGATCTGACGGGGACGGGGGGCGATATAGCTGGCCCCGTAACCAACACTCTCGCCGGCGGCGATGGAGCGTACCTCTAAAATGGGGGCGCGAACCTGCACCACAGGACGCAAATCAGGGTGCGGAACCCCCCCATAAAGGGCAATCCCTATACGAACATATGTTCCATGATAGGACGGCCCCAGAAGTACCCCATGACTGGCCCCGATGCTGGTAGGAATACCTGGGAAAAAGCGGGTGATGGCATCAAAAACATCTTTTTGCTGAACGTTCAGGGGATGATCCGGCACATCCGCCGCCGCCAGATGCGTCATGATATGATGCAAACGTTTGGGGTCCAGACGGGAAACCTCCTCCGCCAGCGCGGGGGATAAACCACAGCGATGCATCCCCGTGTCCCACTCCACCACGGCGGGCCCATGATCCCCGGAAAACCAAGAGGATAACGCCTGCGACGTTTTTAACACCGGAATGATGCCATGCTGCTGATAAACCGGCATTTCTTCTGCCAAATACCCATGAAACACCACAATCTCTGGGGTCAAAAACCCATGGTCGTGCAGCAGACGCCGCACCGCAACCCCCTCATCCAAACTGGCCACGTAAAAAAGAGAGCACCCTGCCCCCGCCAAAAGCGGCACCACGGGCGTCAAACCCAAACCATAGGCATTGGCCTTCACCACAGCTCCGCACAGGGATGCAGGGGCCAGCCCCTGCATGGTGCGGTGGTTATAAATCAGGGATTCCGCATCAATATGAACACGGGGCAGCCGCATGTGATATCCTTCTAAGAGGCCCCCACCGTTTGCAGACGATCAAACAGCTTGATCGTATAGTCCATCAAGGTGGTGAGCATAAAAGGAAACAGGAACACCAAAGCCGTAAACACAGACAGAATTTTGGGAATAAACGATAGGGTCATTTCCTGAATCTGGGTCAGGGCCTGAAACAGCGACACCACAAGCCCCACGATCAAAGCCACAAGCAAAATGGGCAAGGATAGCTTGATGGTGACCCAAAGAGCCTCTCGCATGATGTCGGTCACTTCGGTCACGGTCATGGTGGGCTTCCCCTAAAAAAGGTTTATGACGATGCGATCAACGAAACAACCCTGTTAAGATGCGGCCTTGGTTTGTTGGCCTTGCTCTTGCCGCTGATGATACAAAGCGGCAAAATCAATGGGCTGGATAAAAACAGGAGGAAACCCACAATGCAACGTCGCATCCACCAGAATCTGGCGCGTAAAGGGAAACAGATAACGCGGGGCCTCAATAAACAAAATGGGATGTTCCGGATCATTCAGGGCGGGGGTAAAATGAAAAACCCCTGCATACAGGGTGTCCATGATGCAGATGGGCTGGGCGGCTTCGTCCATCATTTGCAGCGTCAGGCGCAGGGCCACTTCATGATGCTCCGCATCCAACGCTTGGGCCAAAACATCCCCCTGAATGGTCACTTGGGGCTGGGCCTTCAGGGCGCTGAAAATATGCGGCGCTTTGGGATTTTCCACAGAAAAATCCTTCAGATACTGCGTTTTAATGGTCATTTGAAAAGATGGAACAGTCACAAAGCCTCCAAAAATAATAAGGGCGAAACGGCAAAGACTCTACTTTGAAAGAAACAACGCCAAAAGGGAATCTTTAATTTGCCCCAAACGAGATAATCCACGATGGATCATGGGTCCCTGATCCAAAATATCTTGATAAAGACGATGATATTGGGCCACCGTAGAATCCACCGTATAATCCTGCTTGTAGTGGTTAAAACCGTTAGCCACTAGGGACGCCCGTAAAATATCATCGGTTAGAATGCGGCGAATGGCCTCACCAAAGGCATCAATATCATCAATGGGCACCAAAAGCGCATCCACCATATCCTGGGCCGTGGCACGGGGTCCGGCCGCCCGCGTCGCCACCAAGGGGATTTTGTGCGCCCATGCCTCGATCATCACCAACCCAAAGGGCTCGTAGCGTGAGGGCAAAACGCAAACATCCGCAGTGGCATAAAGATCCGCCTGATCCTCGTGCCATCCCAAAAACCGCACACGATCAAAAACCCCTATGGATTTTGCAAAATTTTCCAAATCTGTTCTCTGCTCCCCCTCGCCGGCTAACCAGAAATAGGCCTCCGGAATCTGGGTAAGCACCTGAATCACCGTGTCAAACGATTTATGCCAGTGCAAACGCCCCAGACCCAAAATCACGGGGGCATCTTCGGGGGTTTTATAGGTGGATTTGGGAATTTTTTTACCCAACTTGGCCTCCGCAAACGGGCGGACCTGATGGATCCGCTCCGAAGGCCATCCTTGGGCAACAATCGAGGACACAATGCCTTTGGTCAAAGCGCACAAGTGATCGCAATACCGATAATCTTCCAAATGGTGAAACCCCCGTAACCACCCCAGACGCATATAATCCCCCACGGGCATCATACGGCTGGCCTGAAACATCCAACTTTGGACAATATCAGGGGCAAAAGTCTTGGCTTCTTGTTTCAAGATATCCCTGGTTTTTGCATCCAAAAATCCCTGAAACGGGGCCTCGGTCACCGTTACCCCTGCGGCCCTGAGCGTAGCCATGCGCTGGGGATGATGACGCATCACAACATGCTGCGCCAAACCACTGTGATGAAGGGCGCAAACCAGACGAACAAAGTGACTTTCCGCCCCTCCAAAAGTCTCACCGCCGATAGCATGCATGATTTTCATGAATTTCAACTTTTGATTGTTTTTTTAAAGCTGTCAAAACTTGGCAGATATTACCCAAAAAACAGGGTAGTGCAACAGGATAATGTCCTGATTTCCAAAAGCAAAATTCAACCTATGGTTGAATTTTGGGGCTCTGATGCGCTTATGCTTTGAAAAAGGATCAAAAAATTGTCCTTTAAACATAAACGCATACGCCTTCTTTGGCAAGACGAACGTGTGATCCGTAGGATTTTTCCAAACCTACCTCCAAATCCCTCAGGACACCATCCACGGCATCGGGACTATAATGAAACAGGAAAAACGTTTTTACGCCCGCTTTTTCTTGCAAGCGGACTCCCTCTTGCCAGGTCGAATGGCCCCATCCGATATAAGGGGTAAAGTTGGTATCACAAAACATGCTGTCATAAATCAAACAATCACTGTTTTTGATAAAACGCACCAAACCTTCATCGGTTTTCCCAACCGTGTGTTCGGTGTCGGTGATGTAACACAATGATCCTGTATCTGAAGCCATACGATACCCCATGCTACCCCCAGGGTGGTTTAGGGGATGGGTTGCGATGGTATGATTGCTGATTCTCAGGCTTTCCCCGTCCTCAAAAGCATGAAAATGCAACGTGGCCCGAAAGGTCTCTGTGGTCACAGGGGAAAACGGGGGCATCAGCATTTTTTTGAGTACCCCATCCACCGTTTCCCCCGTGGCAGGTCTGGCATAAAAATGCACCGTATAGTCCGGATCATAAAGCGGGGCAAAAAAAGGTAGCCCCATGATATGGTCCAAATGGGCGTGCGATAACAAAAGATGCAGGGTTTTGTGACGCTTCACCAAATCCGAGCGTCCCAGTTTTTGCAAACCGGATCCGGCATCCAAAATCAGCAAATCCTCCCCCAACTCCACAGTGACGCACGAGGTATGCCCCCCATAGCCCATAAAATCCGGCTCTGGACAGGGAATGGATCCACGCACACCCCAAAAAGTCACGCGGGCGGTCATGCCGCAATCTCCTGCAAAACAGTCTCGGTGGATGTATGCCCCCACAAACGGGGCCACGTGATCGCACCGACATCGCTTTGTTTCTGCCGGCGACGCACCTCTGATGTGGCATCCGATGCATCCCCTACGCGTTGATCCATTCTGGCCTCTGCCAAATCATCGGGGGCTTGCACCCAGAATCCGCGGAAAGCAATGCCTTCTTTTGTTAGCTGGTCTACCAAAGCCTCCCTGCCCTCTTGCTGCAAAAAGGTCGCATCCAAAACAACATCTTGGCCCGTTTGCGCCAGCCCCAGGGCCAAGGTCTGCAGACGATTATAAACAGCCCTGTTTTTTTCATCGGTATAGGCCGTCTGTGGCAGAGTCTCCGTCACCGCCGCCCCATGCATCTGTTTACGCACATCATCGCTGGATACCAAAACCGCCCCCGTTTTTTGGGAAAACGCTCGGGCCAGTGTTGTTTTTCCACTGCCCGCATACCCCCCAAAGGCCGTCACCGATCCCTTTTTCTGGGCCACCAAAGACAGCGCTAGATCCAAATAGGCCTTGGCATCCCCCAAAAATCCATCTTTCGCCCCTGCATCCGTAATGCCTTGGGCGATAGCCAAAGACACATGAGAGCGAATGGCCGCCCGTATGGCCATAAACACGGGCATCAGCAACAAACCCTCGATATCCCCTGTTTGCTGAACATAGGTATGCTGAATCCAAAATCCCTCCCGCGCCATCCCCCGAAATTTCACATCCATCAGCAAAAAAGCCAAATCATAGGCCGTATCAATCTGGGCAAAGGCATCATTAAATTCGATACAATCAAACAAAACAGGCTGGCCATCCGTGTCCACATAGATGTTTTTTAAATACAAATCCCCGTGACACTGCTTTAAAAAACGGGCGGAACGATCCTGCAAAAGTCCCTTATGCTCCTCTAAGGCTTTTAGGCAGTGTGCTGTCAAAGCGCGTGTTTGATTTTGGGGCAATGCGTTGGGATAGGGAGAAAAACACCCATCATTCCCCTGAACCACCCCCACCATCATGGCGTAACCATCAATGCCCGAAAGGGGCACTTCGTTTTTGTGAAACGCGGCAATGCGGGCAGCCAAACGTTCACACACATCCTCAGAAAAAGAGGACTGTTCTGACAACAAACGATGATCATCAAAACGATTCATCACAATGGCATAATCCACAACGGCATTACTGGGATCCGTCGTAAAAAACAACGTCCCGTCAGGGTGCTGGGCAATCATCCGGATTTCCCGATACAGATGGGGGGCCGTGCGTTGATTCAGCGCCATTTCCCGAAAACATAGATCACGGCGTTTTTCTGGTGTGCTGTAATCCATGTACGGGAACAGAACCGGCTTTTTGACCTTTATGGCGATGTTTCCCCCCACACCCACCCAAGCCCCATGGGTTTCGTGAAGGGTAACGGTGCCCCCACCTTCATAATGAGAGGGATTTTTCAAGAAATCCCTCATGGTGTCTGACGTGTGCATGGATGTACCTACAAGATTCTTTAGGGATAAAGTAAACGCGTTTCCCACGTTGGGCTGCGACATTTGTCATAAACCAAACGACGATGAAGACGGTGGGGTTGATCCTGCCAGAATTCCATCCTCTCTGGCATCAACAAAAATCCCCCCCAGTGGGGTGGACGGGGCACATCTTTATCCTGAAAGGTTTGGACAACTTCGGCAAAACGTTGATTCAGAACATCCCAATCCGGCAAACCTTGCGACTGCAAAGACGCATGCGCCCCCATTTGGCTTTCTCTGGACCGTGTTGCAAAATAGGCATCGGATACGGCGGCATCTGTTTTCCTGACCATCCCCTCGATCCGAACCTGCAGACGCAGGCTTTTCCAGTGAAAACATAGGCTGGCAAAGGGCCTAGCCACCAGATTCTGGGCTTTGGCGCTGTTGTAATTGGTGAAAAAGGCAAAACCATCGTTGTCCACCTGTTTCACCAGAATAATCCGACTGCTGGGGCGCCCCTGATGATCCACCGTGCAGAGATTGGCCGCATTGGGATCGTTGATTTCCGCCGCTTCGGCGTGTTGATACCAGTTTTGAAACAGGGTAAAGGGACAGTCGGACTCTGAGATGATCATGGTTATGCCTTGCGCTTTTGCTGCAAGAGTGTAGTGTGCATTCACAAAAGAATCAAAAGGAACTTCACCCCCCATGACCATGGACCGTATGATGATTCAGGGCACGGGAACCCCTTTGCGGGGTCAGGTGTCCATCAGCGGGTCCAAAAACGCCGCCCTGCCCATTATGGCGGCCAGCTTGCTGAGTGAAGAGCCCCTGAATTTACACAATGTCCCCGATTTGAACGACACCCGCGTCATGATGGACTTGCTGCGGGATATTGGGGCCCACATTGTCTTGAGGGAACCTCAGGACGGGGAGCTGTCTCTGTCTTTGGAATCCCCCCAAAACGCCCTGAATGCCGAATCCCCTATGGCGGCCGCCCGAAAAATGCGTGCCTCTGTGATTGTGCTGGGGCCTTTGCTGGCACGCCTTGGTCGGGCCACCGTGCCTTTGCCTGGGGGCTGCCCCATCGGGGCCCGCCCTCTGGACGTTCACGAAGATGCTCTGCAGGCTTTGGGGGCCGTCATCCAGTACAAAGACAACGCCCTTCATGCGTTTTGTGAGGGGGGTCTGAAAGGCGCCACACACCGCCTGCGCGTGCCCTCCGTCGGCGCCACGGAAAATGCCATGATGGCCGCCTCTTTGGCGAGTGGCACCAGTATTTTTCACAACGTGGCGAAGGAGCCTGAAATTGTTGATTTGGCAGATTGCCTGAATGCCATGGGGGCGAAGGTTGAGGGGGCGGGCACGGATACCCTGACCATCCACGGAGTGCCCCGCCTGCACGGCGCCACCCACACCATCATTCCGGATCGGATCGAGGCCATGACCTATCTGATCGCCGCCGCCCTGACGCGGGGGGATGTCACGTTAACAGGGGCCAACAAAGATCATATTCAGGGGGAAATCGCCTGTCTTCATGCCATGGGCTTTGACGTTCAGGCCATCAATGCCACCACCCTTCGCCTGAATGCGGCAGAGGTCCAGCCCAAGCCGGCACAATTAACCACCGCCCCCTATCCAGGGTTTCCCACGGATATTCAGGCGCAAATGATGGTTCTGATGACCAGCATTGCCGGCGAATCCCACATCACCGAAACCATTTTTGAAAACCGCTTTCAACATGTATCCGCGCTAAAGGCCATGGGCGCACACATCACACAGAACGGGGAAACCTGCACCATTCACGGTGGCTTTCCCCTGCATGGGGCGGATGTTGAGGCCACGGATTTACGGGCTTCATCCTCTTTGGTGCTGGCAGGTTTAATGGCAAAGGGCACAACCACCGTGGGGGGCCTTCACCACCTGTACCGCGGGTATGTTCGTCTGCCTGAAAAGTTGCAGGCCTGCGGGGCCAAGGTAGAGCGTCTGGGCGGCGGATCTTACGCCCGTTCTGGTGCGGCGGGGTTTTAATCCCCTGCCCTTTTTCAAACCGGCCCCAGCCCTAAATGCCGAAACGCGGCCTCTGCCAACATCCGCCCGCGAGGAGTGCGATGGATCAGGCCCTGTTGAATTAAAAAGGGTTCTATGACATCCTCCAGAGTGTCTTTGGCTTCGCCCAAGGCGGCCGCCAACGTTTCAATCCCCACCGGTCCCCCCTGATAATGCACGGCGATGGTGGATAAATACCGACGATCAAAGGCATCCAGTCCCAAATCATCCACATCCAACGCCCGCAACGTTTCATCCACATGATCCGCCGTCAAATGCGGCTGTCCGGACAGGGTATAAAAATCCCGAATCCGCCGCATTAACCGTCCCGCAATCCGCGGCGTCCCGCGTGAACGTCGGGCCACGGCCATGGCGGCCTCAGGATGCATGGACAAATCCCACTTGGATGCGGCACGCTGCACAATGCGGCATAAATCTTGGGGTTCGTAAAATTCCAACCGGCACAAAATACCAAAACGATCCCGCAGCGGATTGGTCAGCAGGCCAGAGCGCGTCGTAGCCCCCACCAAAGTAAAGGGCTGCAGATCAATACGCAACGTCCGCGCAGAGGGACCCTCACCCAAAACAATATCCAGCTGAAAATCCTCCATGGCGGCGTATAAAACCTCCTCCACCTGAACCGGCAGGCGGTGGATTTCATCAATGAACAACACATCATGGGCCTGCAGATTCGTCAAAATCGCCGCCAAATCCCCACTTTTGGTCAGCAGGGGGCCGGAGGTGGCTTTAAACCCCACTTCGCGCTCGTGCGCGACAATCTGGGCCAGCGTGGTTTTGCCCAAACCCGGGGGGCCATAAAACAACAAATGATCCAGCACATCCCCCCGCGCCTTCGATGCATCAATGCAAACCTTCAGGTTATGGCACAACTGATCCTGACCGATAAAATCCGACAAACGCTTGGGGCGCAAGGACGATACTTCATCGGGAATCTGAGGATCCAACAGGGGGTTGCGGGCGGGGGCGGATGTCATGGCACGCCCTTAATCTCAATAGACAACGCATGCACACGCTCTTTCAGCTCTTGTGCTAGGGCATCATAAATTAAACGATGTTGGGCGATACGGGATAAACCGTCAAAGGCGGGGGCGTTGATGGCAATATGAAAATGGGTCTCCCCCAAGGCATGGGCACCGCTGTGGCCAGCGTGGTTGTGGGAATCATCCCGCACCAGCAGATAGGTGGGCTGAAACGCCTGCGTCAGGTTGTCCGTTATGCGCTGAAAATAGGAACCTTCACTCATGCCAGATCAGCGGCGTAAACCGTTTTGCTGCTGTCCCTATGGTGCTTATGGTAATGGGCTATCATGGCCGCCACAGCGCAGGATCCAATGCGGGATTCCACCCCATCCGCACGGGACGTTAAAATAATCGGAACCCGCGCCCCCACGATCATGCCCACGGCGTAGGCGCCGGAAAGATAAATCAATTGCTTGGCCAAGATATTTCCGGCCTCAAGATCCGGCACCAGCAAAATGCTGGCATCACCGGCCACGGGGGAGAGAATGCCTTTGGTTTTGGCGGCCTCCAGATTCATGGCGTTGTCATAGGCCAAAGGGCCATCCAACAAAGCCCCCGTGATTTGTCCACGATCCGCCATTTTGCACAGGGCGGCAGCATCCAATGTGGATTGAATGCTGGGATTCACGGTTTCAATGGCGGAAAGAATGGCCACCTTCACAGGGTTTGTATGATGGCTCTTAGGATGATAATAATGCCGCATAATATGCGCAAAATCAATGGCGTTTTGACAAATATCCCGCTTTGTCATCAGGTCTGGATAAATGTTCACGGCGGCGTCGGTCACGATAAAGGGACGGTGATACCCATCCACAGACATCAAAAAAACGTGACTGATGCGGCGTTCGGTGCGCAGGCCGGTTTCTTTTTTCACAACCTCGCCCATCAATTCGTCGGTGTGCAGGCTGCCCTTCATGATGGCATCGGCTTTGCCGGCGCGTACCATTTCAACGGTTTTTTTGGCCGATTCATGGCTGTGGGACGTATCCACGATTTCATAGGGGGTCAGGTCAATATCGCACGCCTTGGCCACCTGCTGAATTTTTGCTTTGGGACCAATTAAGATGGGAATAATCAGGCCGACCTCGGCTGCCTCGATCGCCCCCTGCAAAGAGGTTTCACTGCAAGGATGGCAAACCGCCGTGCGTACAGGCTCCAGACCTTGACAAAAATCCATGAGCATCTCATATCCCTTTTTAGGATCATATCCTTCTAGGGATGTGCGTTTCATGGTCATTATGGATATCCTTGACTTTTTGTCCTTGGATCCCAACTATACCGGAAATTCATCCATCAGCAAGAGGTTATCCATGGTTTTACGGGTTTTGGCATGGGCATTGCTCGGGATTGTTGTCCTGCTTGGCATCGGGCTTTACAGCATAAACGATGTGATCAAAGCCCCCTATATGCGCGATCAAATTGTGGCGCAGGTCCAAAAAGCCACCGGACGCACCCTGACCATAAACGGCGACATGGCCATTCATTGGGGACTGTCCCCACGCCTGAGCCTGAATGGCATAAGCCTGAGCAATGCCCCCTTTGACACCACCGGCCCGATGGTGCAGGCCAAAACAATCGACCTGAACATTGCCTTTCTTCCTTTAATTTTTGGGGATGTGGTCGTTGATGGGCTGGATGTGGGCGGCATGACTGTGCGCCTGACCATTGATCCCAAAGGCAACACCAACTGGACACTCTCCCCCCCTGCCCCGCAACAGACCCCAAATACCGATGCCCAAGCCCCCGCATCCTCTGCAAAACCCCCCGCAGCCCCCCATCTGGTGATCCGCAATCTGTCCATTCGGGACAGCGTTATTCTTTTCACCGATCAACGGACCAACACAACGACACAGGAAACGCTGGACATTGCCAACCTGACCCTAGAGGGCCAGACCAAAGGGCACCGTTTCTCTCTGACAGGGGGATTGCGCCAAACCCCGCTGAGTCTTTCGGGGACGATTCAAGACAGTCTGGCCCTGTTATCCCCCACGGGACAAAGCCCCCTCACCCTGAAAGGCACACTGGCCGATGTGGGATTTACGGCCGCGGGCATCATCACAAAACATCTGGGGGCACTCAGCAAAGCCGAGGGCACCCTGAGCCTGAACGCATCCGCTTGGCCCAAGGCGTTTCCGTCGCCGGATCTGCCGCCCATGACCATGAAAATGGGGATTTTGTATACGCCGGAATCCGTGACATGGACGCAAGGGGAGATCACCAGCCTGGGGGCCACCGTCACCAGCAACGGCACGTACCGTTTGAAAGAGGGATCCTTTGATGGGGCCATTCAGGTGGTGTCTTCGGGATCTGCCGATCTGGCCACACGATTTCAGGTGCCTTTGTTGCAAAAGCCCCTGTCTGTCAAAGGCCGCCTTCAGAAAAAAGGTGACGTCATCACGTGGGGCAAAGTGAAAGGCACACTGGGCACCGCCACGACGGTTGAAAGCGACGGGACCCTGCGCTGGCCACAGGGGGCCGCCGTCCCCACGTTGGTGCAGGCGGATATACGCAGCCCTCTGGTGGTGTTGGCGGATCTGCAAACACCGGCCCCTGCCCCTGCTGCGCCCTCTGGGGCATCGGCGTTGTCTGAAAATGCCGCGCAAAACGACGCCCCCGCCCCAACACCCAAGCCTGCCCTCGCCTCTTGGCGGCAGATCACCCTGTATCCCACCCCGTGGTCTGGTCTGCGCGGTGTGATCACGGTCAGTCTGGATCATGTTCGGGAAACGGCAGAGGCAGGGGATCTGTTGACCCAAGTCACCCTACGCGCCACCCAACAGGACGCCTTGGCCATGGAGGGTCGGGGGCGTTTTTATCAGGATGGGGGGATGACCTTTTCGGCCTCTTTAACGCCGCAGCCGCAGGGCCCCAAACCCACAACCCCACCCAAGGCAACCTTGGCCATGCTGCTGAATGTCACCCATCCCAATGTGGGGGCCTTGCTGAAAACAACCGGCCTGACCTCTGCGATGCAGGGGGGGGGCAGTCACCTTTTGGCCAATGTCCAGGGCACCGGCCACACCCCTCAGACGGTGCTGGCCACCCTTTCTGGGGATGTCACCTTGGGCATGGGGCCGGCCACGGTTCAAAGCGAAGCCCTGCTTTCCTCCTTTGTGTCCGGTGATTTGGCGCGGGCTTTGCTGGGGGATCAAAAAACGCTGCCCCTCTCTTGCATTGCCACAAAGTGGCCCTTTGTTCAGGGTGTGGCCACCACCCCCGTGACGCTGCTGGAAAGCCCCGCCGTGCAGGTATGGGGAACGGGCACCATCACTCTGGGCTCCAGCACCGTGGCCATGACCTTAACCCCCACGCCCAAAGACCCCCTGCTGGCGACCTTGGCGGTGCCGGTATCGGTTACGGGACCTTTGGATGCGCCCCGCGCCTCTTTGGGCAAGCAAGGGGTGGAAACCCTGACAAACACCGTGTTGTCCCTGATTCAAAACAAAGGCAAACTGCCCGCCAATCCTCTGCCCGCCAACGACGACATCTGCGCCAAGGCCCTAATCCCGCTGAAGGATGGGCGGTTTGAGGTGCGGGGGGTTAAGAGTTTAACCCCCCAGCCGCCCTCTGAACAACAACAGCCAGTTCCGCCGGTGAATAAGAAGGAACTTCTTGAGGGGTTGCGGGGGTTGTGGAGGTAGGGTTAAACAGTGCGCCCCACTCTAAGAAACTTTGAAATGGTATTATACCATTCATGTCCGCTTTGATGGTCTGTTAAACCTGCCTCTACTAAAATTTCTTTAGCTTTGCCGACGTTATTTTGGATTTGATCTTGTATTTCCGGATGATCCGCTAAAAAATTAGCCCAAGAAAGTAGGTATTTCGCTGCATCTGGGTTCGAAAAAATCAAACCATCACCGATAGCATGAACGACCCTCTCTTCAGTTAACTTTGACTGTGAAGAGCCCTGATTTTCAGATTGTCGTAATTCTTCAAATGTTTTTCGTGCCTCAACCAAAAAAGGAAACACATTATCATTTGCCACAAAATAACCTTGAAAATGAGGGTACATTGTTTCTAGCTTTTTTTCTGTACTTATAATGGAAACTTCTTGAAGGGGTTCGCCTGATTGAGCAGCATAGGATACGGCAGCCCCTGCTCTATAGTCCTGCATAATCCGAACCAGATGCCCCCGAAGCGAATTTTCCCCTTTTAGCGCATTAATCTTTTCCTCTGCAGGCAAAGGTTCATTAAAAAGACTTTTCCAAACTGTTTCAAAATTTGTACAAGCAACAGAATGCCCAACTCGATCCATAGTATCCCTCATTAAAGGGCTACGGTTAAACATAAAATTAAGAGCAGCGCTATAAAACGCCTCATCTTTGCTATGATTATGATTGGATGCAATCACACGCAGGCATTTGGCCAACTCTGTCTGATTGGCTGAATCATCCAAAATAGTGTTTATTTTTTCATAAATATTTCTTTTCAACACCGAACATCCCAAGTACCCAGGAACAAGTTGACTATGTTGAAAAGTTTCCGTTAAGCTAATCGAGCGCACATCTTGAATACGAATCTTATCACTGCGGCCTTTTGCACGACTCGATGAATTGCCAGCTGTTGTGATACCATTATAATCAAGTGCCTCAAGCAACTCGTTTGTTAAGGGATCGTTAAAAAAGGTGTCTTCATAATTTTTAACAATATCCGGCAAAGCCTCATAAAGAATATCGTCAACTTGATCGCTAAGACGAGACAAAGGGGGATTTTCTGGGGTGTAGCGGTCTTTAAAAAGCCCCTGCCCCAAAGCCACAAGATTGGCCAAGCAAAAAGGACCTGTTGCTGGACCACCCATAAAATGAACCAGATCAATTCCTTGCGATGTATATTTTAACCCATGCGATAACAATTTGTACAACTTGACTTTGAATCCCATGGCTCTTCCGCCATCACGCATCGGGTCTGTTTGACTACCCCCAAAATCGATCTGTGGACTGACACCGCATTTGACCATGACCTCTTGGGTTTTCTTGATGGCCCGATGTATAGCAATGCGAGCCCCCACTAAGCTTCCACGGCGCATGGTATCGCTCATGGCCACCTTAATCGCTTGAAAGAGCTTTTTAAAGCCAAAATGGACTCTTTGCCCTTCTAAACTATCCTGATAAGCAGGATTATCCAAAAGTGCATCCATTCTTGCTGGTATAGCGGCCATATCCTCTGGGCTTTCATAAAGGGGCGTTAACCGCAAAGAATGTGGCGTTGATGTCTTTCCTTCATCGTTTAATTTTTGGGACACTGCCTTTTTTATAACTTCGACCCCTAAGATTTGAAAATTGTCTGTGGCCTCAGCAATAACATGATTTTCAATAATTTCTGGATTCAACAAGGCCAATTCAAAACGACCAAAGGTCGTCACAAAGGCATTTTCCTTCTTTTCTAGACTCTCTCCCCTAGCCTTTTTATCCTCCAGCTTTTTTAACTGAACTCTTAGGTGATGATTTAAATTGATATCAGGACGTTCCCCCATCAAAATTTGGGTATAAAGCTCTTCTTTGTCTGCTGGAGTTTCGTATGCTTCATAACCAGGGACGGATTCTTTCAGCAAAACGTCCAAGGCTTCCATTAATAGTACACTATTTTCACGATATTCCAGTTTCCCTGCAGTCCCCCCAAAACAATCGATTTGACGTTGAAAAAGCCTGATGGAATTGTTGGCAAACTGATAGGAAAGATCTTCCAACATAGATGCCAAAGCTTCTTGGATAGGCGCAACATCCATAAGATTGAGATCCCGACCCTCATCGGGCTGCTTATCATCACGCACAATATCCATGATACGCTTCAGAAAAGGATCATCACCGGATGTCTTTAGTGTCAAATCTCCGGCGATACGATCTATCGCTGCTGTAAATTTAAGACGAGCCTCAGCATCATGGGCAAGGATAGTCTTCCTTGTTGTTTGTTCATCAATCGATTTATTGCCATCTTTATCGCCACCGACCCAAGAACTGATCTTTAAATTGAGCTTAAGATCTCCGTCACGATACTCTGCCGGATAATATTCCTTCAAAGCTTTTTCAAAGGCTCCATAAATAAATTCTATGCCTTCCCAACGGTTTCCAGCATGCGTTAGTGCATCTCGAACCTCTTCTTCAACACTCTTATTATCTGCAACCAAACGCTGTCCATTCAAAGATGTTAAATACCCTATGACTATGTTATCTATGGCCTCGGGATTTGTGCGGGGGTCCAGCCTTACAAGGTCGTTTTTATAGTTTTGATGAACAATAAGCCGTTGTGAATCAAGGGTATTGGTCGGGTGGGCTGTTAAAACAGGGTGATCTTGAATGGTCGCAAGAATTTCCAAAGCTTCCTTATAAGGTACACCAGCATCCCTCATATTTTTTATCAAAAATCTAGGGGTACCCTCAACAGGTGTCACGCTCTCTGATCTATTATCCTCTTTATAACGAAAGGTGGAAACCTCTCCCGCAATCCTTTCGATTTCAATAATCGTTAGTAAATATTTGGCCACTTTAGGATTTAAAACAGGATTGTGTGCACCCTCTCTCTGGCCCTCAAAGGTTCCCTGATAAATAGCCAAGGCTGTCTGAAAATCCTCTTGCTCATCTCCGGCAACTTCTCTTTGTTTATCTAACAAATAAACAAAGAGATCTTTCTTTTCATCAGAAAAAATAGGATGATTCGCCATAAACGTATAAAAACCTTTTCTAGAATGCTTTGGCTTCTTAAGTTATTTTAGAGAAAAAATATAACAAATCTCACTTTTCACAACTATAACAAATATCACATTTTCCCGCCAAACCCAAAAAATTTTTTTGGGGGGAAGTGATGTTTTGGGATCAAAATCTTGACAAAAATCTCTATTATCGCTACACTTATAACCAATCATCCCATAGACTGTGATGTTCATCATGACTGACATTATGTCCTCTCGAGACGCGCAAAACCATTTTGGGGCTCTTTTGGATCGGGCCCAGCATGCGCCTGTGATTATCAAGCGGCACAAGCGCGATTGCGTGGCCGTCATTTCCATGCAAGATTTTGCCCAGTGGCAGGCGTTAAAATCCCAAAATTTCCTGTCTTTGCGCCATGACCTTGCCGAAAAAGCAGCCCAGCGCGGCCTAACCCCTGAAATCCTGTCAGAGATTCTCGCCTCTGATGCTTAAAAGGTTTTAAGACTTACGCACATTGCGAGCCTCCGCAGGAGGCGTGGCAATCCAGTCTTTCCCGTGGCGGCATGTCTGGATTGCTTCGCTGCGCTCGCAATGACAAAGGTTGTGCGCAAGTCACCCTCTATTTTTTATTGCCTCCAACCCCTGCGGGGATTATGATTCGGTTTTTGATTGATGACAACACAGTGATGGGGATTCTTTTATGGCCGGAAGTTTAAACAAAGTCATGCTGATTGGCAACGTGGGCAAAGACCCTGAAATTCGCACCTCCCAGGATGGGACCAAATTGGCGACGCTTACCTTGGCCACATCCGAAACATGGCGCGACAAACAATCGGGGGAGCGCAAAGACCGCACCGAATGGCACCGCGTGGTGATTTTTAACGACAAACTGGCGGATATCGCCGAGCGCTATGTCAAAAAAGGCAGCCGCATTTTTATCGAGGGCCAACTGCAAACCCGCAAATGGACCGACCAAAGCAACGTTGAAAAATACACAACAGAAATTGTCATTTCCCGCTTTAAAGGCGAGCTGACCCTGCTGGATACCAAATCCGACGGCGGCGGCGCCCGCGGCGGCAGTGGGTACGAGGGGGGATCCTCTCTGGCCGGCCCGGGTGACGGGGCTTTGTATTATGACAGCCCCGAAACGCGGTCCTCCGCCCCTGCGGTCCATTTGGAAAAAGAGCTTGATGACGAAATCCCGTTTTAGGGCCTGCCCATTATGGACACACCCCATATCAAACCGGCCACGCCGGAGGATTTTCACGCCATCTGGTCTTTCTTTAAGCCCATCACCCGTGACGACAATGCCTTTTGCATGCCTGATGGCTTAGACTTTGACACCGCCAAGGCCATCTGGTTTTCCAAACACCACCAGATTTTCAAACTGGTTTTGGGGGACACCATCATCGGCACCATCATGCTGCGCCCTAACTTTGGGGGCCCGGGACGTCATCAGGTTGCCAACGCCACCTTTATCATTGATCCCGCCCATCACGGACGCGGTTATGGCCGGACAATCGGCCAGTTTGCGCTGGATGAGGCCCGCCGCCAAGGCTATACCGCCATGCTGTTCAATTCCGTGGTCAGCACGAACCAACGGGCGCTGCATCTTTGGCAATCCTTGGGCTTTCGCATCATTGGAACGGTTCCCCGTGCCTATCGCCACCACACGCTGGGGTGGGTGGATACGCACATCATGCACCGCTTTTTGTAGGAGTCGTTTTCATGACGCGCTGGCACGCTTGGCGGGGTCCCCTGTGGATCCTGCTGTTTTGCTTTATGATGAGCATCGTGGCCTCGTGCGTGCGCTGGCTGAGCGCGGATATGCCCGTCACCCAAGTGGTGTTCTGGCGTAACTTTGCCGCCCTGCTGGCCATGCTGCCCTGGGCCGCCCCAACATGGCATTATGCCAAAACCATCCGCGTGCGCATCCATGCCTATCGCTCGCTATGCGGGGTGGTGGCCATGCTGCTGTGGTTTTATACCATCGCCATGCTGCCCATGGCCGATGCCGTGGTCATCAGCTTTACCACCCCCATGTTTGCCACCTTGGCCGCCGTTTTGTTTTTGGGCGAAGTGGTCCGCTGGCACCGCTGGGCCGCCATTGGTTTTGGGTTTATCGGGGTTTTGATCATCATCAACCCTCAGGGGCCGCATCTGCTGCCTTGGCTGGGCGTCGTTAGCGGCCTTGCCTCCGCCGTTTTGGCCGCCATTTCCATCACCCTGATCAAGCATCTGTCGTTACGGCACCCCCCCATTTTGATGCTCAGCCTGATTGCCGCGTTTATGTTGATGTTTTCCATGCCCCTTTTGCTGCTGGGGCTGCAAACCCCCTCCGCATACCAAATCGGCCTGATTGCCCTGATGGGGGTGACGGCGCAAATCGGTCAATACGGCGTGATTCGGGCCTTTGAAACCATGGAATCGTCAGAGGCCTCGCCGCTGGATTTTTTCCGCCTGCCCTTTGCCGCCGCCTTTGGATACATTTTTTTTCACGAGGTCGTCAGCCCCACCACCTGGATCGGCGCGGCCATCATTTTCCTCTCAAACCTCTACATCATCCGCCGCGAACACAAATTAAAACGCACGCAGGGCGCACCGGTGGTGAAGATGTAGGGGGGGGGAAGGCCCCCTACCCCTCCATCAAAACCACATCAATACGGGGGTTTCTGCCGATTTCTTCGCGCAGCATTTGCCGCAGGGCCTTTTTCATCATGGCGATGATGTGGGGTTTTTTGGCGCCCTCTTCCAAATCCAAACAGGCTTCCATCAGGCAGCCGTGAAAATCGGCCTCCATCTCCTGAAATTCATCATCATCCAGCAGGTTGACATGAAAAAATACGGGTGTTTTGCTGATGGTTTGTTTTTTCGTGTGAAACGGAACACACACCGCCAGATACCCATCCTGCAACACCTGATGCAAACGCTTGTGACGCTGACCAAACAGGGGCATCAGGCGGGATCCATGAACCCCCATGCGGGTGACGTCGATTTGACTGGTGATGGTGGGGTGATCGCCCTCCAGCTTGATGATGGCGCCGTTGTGGGCCACCAGACTGTGGGGCACGCCGCAGGTTTTGGCAAAAGCCGCATGTTCGCGGATATGACGGGGCTCTCCGTGGACCGGAATGGAGCTTTTGGGGCGAACCCAATCGTACAGCGTTTTTAAATCATCCCGTGACGGGTGCCCTGACACGTGAATCATGGCGTCTTTTTCCGTGATGATTTTTGCGCCGCGCTCTGAGAGTTGATTTTGCAGGGCATAAATGGATTTTTCATTCCCCGGAATCACGCGGGATGAAAAAATCACCGTATCGCCCTTTTGAACCGCCACATCGGGATGTTCCCCGCGGGCAATTTTCCCCAAAGCCGCCCGCGATTCCCCTTGGGACCCTGTGGCGATGTAAACCAACTTGTGACGGGGGGCCAAACGGGCTTGCTCGCTGTCCAAAAACGGGGGGATGTGTTTCAAATACCCAGTATCCCGCGCCGCTTTGTCAATGCGCCACATGGATTTCCCAACCAAGGCCACCGCGCGATCACAGGCCAAGGCGGCCTCAGCAATGCTTTGCACACGGGCCACGTTGGTGGCAAAACATCCGACAAACACCGTTTTTTCGCATGATTTCATGACATCAATCAGGTTTTTGGCCACATCGGCCTCTG
Source organism: Alphaproteobacteria bacterium (assembly GCA_044375675.1). Classification (GTDB taxonomy): domain Bacteria; phylum Pseudomonadota; class Alphaproteobacteria; order JAJTHO01; family CANGYM01; genus CANGYM01. The sequence goes on along the minus strand of JBILMD010000002.1, from coordinate 149,505 downwards.
ACCCCGTGCTGCCTTCACAAAACACGTTGGTGGAATCACACACCATGGCCAGCACGCCCTCTTGGCCCAGAGACCGCAGTCTGGCTTCGTCAGAGGTCTGGCCCACCCGTGGATCCGGATCCAGTTTCCAGTCCCCCGTGTGCAGCACCGATCCGGCCTTTGTGGTGATCAAAACGGCGTTGGGCTCGGGTATGGAATGGGTCAGCGTAATCAATTCAATGGTAAAAGGGCCAATGGTGCAGGTGCCCGAAAGGGGCAATTTTTTGATGGGGGGATTTTGCACCACACCCAGCAATTTTTGCCGCACCAAAGCCGCCGTGAAATCCGTGGCATAAATGGGACATTCCAGTTCTGGCCAGACATAGGGAATGGCCCCGATATGATCTTCGTGACCGTGCGTACACACCAAACCCACAATTTTATCGCGGTTATCCAGCAGATACCCAGGATCCGCCACAATCAAATCAATGCCTGGCGTGCTGGCATCACCGAACGTCACGCCGCAATCCACCACCAAAAGTTTCCCCTTGTAGGCGTACACATTAAGATTCATCCCAATTTCCTGACATCCCCCCAAGGGAATAAAGGAAAAAGCCTGAGGTACCGTCATGAAAAATCCAATCTTTATTGAACAAAGAGGTTCTTATACGCGAAAACAACCCCCTTGGCCATGATTCTTTAGGACCTGATGTTTTGGGATTATGGCGCTTGCTTTCCTAAAAGAGCGTCATTCTTTTCCTCAAACAAATTTAAAACATCCTGCAAACGCTCTTTGGGGGAAGGTATGGTTTGACCCTTATCTTGTAAGACTTTATCCAGTAAAGATTCATCGTGACGCGCTGCGCTCTTTTGACCCTCTGGGGCAAAATGGGGGACCACCATGGACATTATGAAATCTTCCTTCCGTTGGTGTCGTTGTTAGACTTAGGCTTTGCTCTCTTGCTTAACTTTGGAGCGCAAGGTCTGCAGGGTTTTGTTATAAAGGCTACGAAAGAAATCAGGGTCTAAACTGTGCAGACGATATTTTTGACGTTCCCGCTCTGATGGGTAATGTTCAGGAACCGGCACGATAAAGGCGCTTTTGTAAATATTTCCATTGTAATCAGATTCGTAGCCGCGCACACGAAGTTCCAGCAGGATGGACACAAGGGCACGTTCAAATGGCTCTATTTTTTCAGGACTGTACCCACATGCGCCAAGGGCCCCCATTTTTTGGAACGTTGCATCAAAATGATGCCTGAGTTCCTCTAAACTGCATGTCAAAAGGTGGAACCGCAGCTCTCGCGCCAAGCGGGGATTCTCTGTGGCCAGAGCCAAAGCATGCGTATCCTCATCAAAAATCATTGTCAGCGGCCCTTTGGATTGTTTTACATTTTAAATGTATTGCGCGAAAAAAGCAAGCGTTTTTTTGGCCCACTGTTTGCATAATGGGAAACCAACACACAAGAAATGATCAGATCATGATAGGGACCAACCCCTTTTCATCGCTAACAACCGAAGGCCTGTCCGGCCAAGACATGGGTATTTTATCCGTGTTTGGAAAGCCGGATGCCAGCGCCAAGGAAAACTTTGGTTCCATTCTGGGGGCTTTGGATGGTTTTTCTGGAGATGGAAGCATCATGGATTTTCCAAAAAACACATCGGAATCCACCGAAGGCACGGCCCCCTTTCTTCCTTTCCTCTTTCCTGTGGCCCTGCCGGTTCTGGATTTTCAAAACTCCCCTACAGAGGGGTCAAATCTTCCCATGGAATCTTCCCTTTTGGATGGCCAAATCCCCTTGGGCCTCCCCTTTCAAAATAAGCCCTCTGAAAACCCTCTGGATGGAGGTAGCGCTGATTTGGATCCCCTAAAAGAGGCAAAAAAACAAACCAACACCGCCGGTCTTTCTGTAACGACCCCATTGCCTTTCGTTCCTGCCGCCTTGCCCAGTTTTGCCCCAGTTCACAATGACGTGAAAACCTTGGTGGGCGAAACGCAGGATGGCGGTCTTTCGCCGCGCCCTCTTTCTGCTCTTGAGGGGTATAAAGCGCCGCAGCCTAATAACCTGACAGAAATGCCGGCCCCCATTGATGAAACAGCATCCTTAGCGCCGGCAGATCCTGCAGGTTCTGCCAAGCTCCCTCTTGCTGCTCTCTCTAAAAAACCTGATACCTCCGCCCCTGCCGCCTCTATGCCCACGGTTCAAGAGGATTTGGATGCCGCCCTGAATGCCATGGCCAGCCTGAAGGCCCCCATGCAGGTGGCCGACAACAAAAGATTATCTGGGACGGACCGCCCTTTAACCGCCCCTTTGCCAGACTTAACCCCCACCCATCAGGGTGAGGCGCTGAATACCTCTCAGCAGGCCGCAACCGTTCTGGCCCAAGCTGAATCCCTGCCCATAAAAACCCTCGCCTCTTTGCCAGCAGCGGACACTAAGAAAAAATCCGCTCTAACCTCTTCGCCTGTCACCAAAGAGATTGCAGCGGTGAATGATACTCCCAAAGACACCACACCTGTGCGTTTGGCCAGTTTTGAGGGATCTCCCCAAAATACCGCTGATCCCGTCAAGGCGCTTGAGTTTTCAACGGTGGCTGATGCCTCCCCCTTGAAAGTGGAAGGGTTTGGGGCCCCGCATCGTCAAGACACCCCTTTGGGGGAAAATGGGCCACTCTCTATGCCAACGGCCTCTTTGTCTCAACCGCTGTCCCCAATGACGGACACCACGGCAGGGTCTTCTCAGCGGATGATGGCATTTCATCAGGCGGCCGCTTTAACGCCCATGGAAACCCAACATGCCCGCGAAAATCTGGCCATGACCATCAAAAAAGGCATGGACGATGAAAACACCCAAATTCGGATTAAAATGAGCCCCGAGCGCCTCGGCACCGTGGATGTCGCCATGGACATCGCGCAGGATGGCACCGTTAATGCCGTCATCGGCACCGATCGGCAAGACACCTATGACTGGCTGCGCCGCGATGCGTCCTCTCTGCAGGATATGTTGCAACAGGCCGGACTGAAAATGGGACAGGGGGGATTGTCCTTTGCCTATCACGACCAACGCCAAGCGTTTGAACAAAAAGTCGCAGACTTAAAGGGCCGCTCTGTTCAGGCCGACCCCGACGTGAAAACCGTCGCCATGCGGCCCCTCTCCTATAATCCCAATCAAGCCCTTGATATCCACGCCTAGGACATTGTTATGACAACCACCGCCGCCCTTACGAATACCACACCCAGCACGCCAACATCAGGCACCGCCAAGGACAAAACCACCTTTGGGAACAATTTTGACCAGTTTTTAAAATTGCTGGTCACACAAATGAAAAACCAAGACCCCATGGAACCCATGGATGCCAGCGAATTCACCAACCAGTTGGTCCAGTTTGCGGGGATCGAGCAAAACATCAAATCCAATACGCTTCTGGAAAAAATTTCCGGAAACCAGACATCGGGATTGCTGCGCGAATCCGCGTCTTATATCGGTCAAACGGTTTCCATCAAAAGCGACAAATTGGTGCGGGGGGATGACACAACCCCCAGCACCTTTACCTATACCAACGATAAAAAATACACCAACGCCAAAATCACCATTTTGGACAACAAGGGAAAAGTGGTGCGAACGCTGGATGCCTTATCGGGGGAGGCAGGCCTAAAAACCGTCACTTGGGATGGAAAAAACACCCAAGGTCTGCCCGTACCCGCAGGCCAATATACCCTCAAGGCGGTTGGTGTCACCAAAACGGGTAACGGCCCCAACGATCAAACAAGCACCAATCTGGAAACCACCACCACAGGGGTGGTGAACAGTACGGGGGTCGAGGGGGGGAAAATCATGCTGAATGTGGATGGCGTTCCCATTGCCGAGGACAAAGTCATTTCAATATCTTACTTTTAAAATCCAAAACCAAACAAGGAGAACACGTTATGAGTGGTGTATTCGGAGCTTTATTTGCCGGTGTTTCAGGTCTAAATGGACAGTCCCAGCGACTGTCCACCATTGCCGATAACATTGCCAACGTGGGAACCACGGGATACAAGCGCGTGGAAACAGCGTTTAGCACCTTTGTGACCCAAACCACCACCACCCGCCACTCAGCGGGGGGGGTCAGAACATCCATCGCCAATCAAATCTCTCAGCAGGGATTGCTGGAATCCAGCCTGAACAAAACCGATATTGCCATATCGGGCAATGGGATGTTTGTGGTCAATGAAACCCCCACCCCAGGGGTTGGTGATGAGTATTTGTATACCCGCGCGGGCCAATTCAAACCCGATAAAAACGGGAATCTGGTCAACACAGCGGGATATTATCTGCAGGGATGGCCACTGGACCAAGACGGCGATTTGCCCACCAACAACACATCCTTGGTCAGCTTGGAAACCATCAACATTGCCCAGATCACAGGACAACCCAAGGCGACAAGCAGCGTTGAAATGGGGATTAACCTGCCCTCCTCATCCACCATTAACGCCACAGGGGAGGCCAATGATCCCAGATCCGTCAGCGCCACAGACTTTGTTGTATTCGACAGCTTGGGCCAATCCCAAAGTTTACGGGTGGCATGGACCAAAGTCGCCAACAACCAATGGCATATGACCATGAGCACGGATCCCACCCGCGGATCCATCGTCGATGTCCGTGATGTCACAGGTACCAATATCGGTGATTTGACCTCAACAAGCCCCTATATTTTCAGAACCGCTTCGGCAACACCCTTAACGTCAACAACAGCATTGCCTGCGGGTGTGACGGGGGAAAGCTTCTCCCTCACCCTCACCAACGCCACAACGGGGGCCAACACAACCATTACCATCCCCGCTTTAGGGGCTGGGGATGTCAGCAACCTTATGACCAGCATTAATGCCGTCAACCCTCGCGTCCAGATGCGCATTAATGATGATGTCACCCCCAATCAGCTGGAGTTTTATACAACCGATCGCAATGATTCCATTAGTGGGATGAATTTATCCTCAGCCCCTAATCTTTCGACTTTTTTCGGCGGCACACCCTCAGCCATATCGGTGGGGGCCAATAAACTCAGCAGTGCGGCCAAGTATAGCAGTGATGCTGCGGGTGGGGATTATTTTGATTACCTGATTTTTAACTTCAACGCGGATGGAACATTACAGGATATCATTGACCCATCCCAGCCTGGGGATTCCACAACCACCCCTGCGGGCCGGTCTCTTTACAACAACAACAGCCAAACGCTGGATATCGTCATGGATTTCAGTGCCTCAGGTGCGGATGCCGATCAGGTGGTCAGTTTTGATTTTGGACGTTTCAACAACACCGCTGTGCCCAATGTCGCAGAAGGGATTACCCAATATGATGCGAACTTATTTACCTCTTTCTTAAATCAGGACGGGGTGACGTTTGGATCCTATACAGGGGTTGATATCGATTCGCGGGGAATTGTCACGGCCATTTTTGATAACGGTCAAACACAACCTTTGTACCAAATTCCCATCGTATCTTTTGCCAACACGGACGGGTTGGCCCCACGGGCAGGCAATGCCTATTCCCAAACGGAACGGGCGGGGGAATTTATTCTGCGCCAAGCTGGCACCGCGTCAGCAGGGGGGATTGTTTCATCGTCTAAAGAAGCCTCTACGGTGGATATTGCCGAGGAATTCTCCAACATGATCGTTACCCAACGATCCTATTCCGCCGCCACCCGTGTCATCAGCACGGCAGATCAGATGCTGGAAGAATTGATCAACCAGACCTAAACCCATCTAAAATGACCAAAACGCGCCCCCATCTGAATTGATGTTTGGGCGCGTTTTGCGTTCTGCCGTCTCAGCCTTGCGAATTGCCCCAAAAAATGCTTTTCTACGGCATGACAAGGAGAAATTCAGGCAACCCTTTATGAAAAACCCCCTTCGTGTGGGCTTAGTCGGCTTGGGAACTGTCGGGTGCAGCGTGGTGAGCATCCTACAAACCCAAACCGATTTGCTGCGAAAAATTTGCGACCATCCCATTCAAATTATTGCTGTTTCTGCCAGAGATCGAACGCGGCACCGCCATGCGGATGTTTCTGCCTATACGTGGCATGATGATCCTTTGGCTTTGGCCAGAGACCCTCGCGTGGATGTTGTGGTGGAAATGGTGGGGGGACAAAACGGCATTGCGCTGGATGTCTGCCAAACTGCCCTGGCCAACGGGAAATCTGTTGTGACCGCCAACAAGGCCATGATGGCCCACCACGGCGTTGCCTTGGCGATGCAGGCTGAGACCAAGGGTCTGAGCCTATGCTACGAAGCCGCCGTGGCCGGCGGGATCCCCATTTTGAAAATGCTGCGGGAGGGCTCCAGTGCCAACACCATCGAATCCCTGTATGGGATTTTAAATGGCACCTGCAATTATATCCTAACCACCATGGCCAAAACAGGCGCGTCGTTTGAGGATGTTTTGGAAGAGGCCAAACGTCTCGGCTACGCCGAAGCCGATCCCTCTTTTGATATTGACGGCATTGATACGGCCCAGAAACTTGCCCTGCTGTCCAGCATGGCTTACGGCGTTGTGCCCGATGTGAATAACCTTTATGTCGAGGGCATCCGCGGCCTATCCGCCGCCGATGTTGCCGCCGCCGAAGACATCGGATACGTCATTAAACTGATTGCCAAAGCCCGTTACCATCGCGGCATTTTGCATCAGGCTGTTTACCCTGCCCTGATCCCGAACCACATTCCCTTGGCCCACGTGGATGATGTGTTTAACGGGGTTTTGTTTAAGGGGGATTTTTTGGGCGAAATCATGGTCACCGGACGGGGTGCGGGTGGGGATCCCACGGCCTCTGCCATTATGGCCGATCTGATTGATTTGGCCAATCATCGGCATGTTTATCCCTTTAAAGTCTCTGTCAGGGATCTGATTCAGGCCAAACCCGAATCCATGGACACCTATACCTGCCGGTATTATGTCCGCTTTATGCTGCGGGATGTGGCAGGGGCGGTGTCTCATGTCGCGCGGATTTTGGCCGATCACGACGTTTCCATCCGCAGTCTGAAACAGCCCGAGGCCGAGTATCACCAAGGCATCGTCCCCCTGATTTTAACCACCCACGAATGCCAAGAATCTGTCATTCAGAAAACCCTTTCTGAAATTCGCGCTCTGGACATTTTGTGTGATGATCCCAAACTGCTGCGCGTTGAACCCTTTTAACCACCACGGGATTGTTCATGCCAGATACAGAATCCCCTGCCCCCCATTACCACGGCCACCGGCAACGCCTGCGCCAACGTTTTCTGGATACCGATGGTCAGGGGATGGCCGATTATGAGCTTTTGGAACTGCTGCTGTTCGCCGCCCTGCCTAGATCGGATATTAAGCCACTGGCCAAATCCCTGATCGCCCATTTTGGCAGCTTTGCGGATGTCATTCGGGCTAAGCCTGAAGATTTTTCATCCTTTAAAAGCATAGGGCCCGCCGCCCAAAGCATTCTGCGGGCTGTCCACGTGGCATCCATCAAAGTTCTACAGCATGAGATGAAAGAAACCCCCGTTTTGTCCCACTGGGACCATGTTGTGAATTATTGCCGCGCTGTGATGGGGCATAAAACCGAAGAAGAGTTTCGCCTGATTTTCCTAAACAACAAAAACCACGTCATTCGGGATGAAGTGCATCAACGCGGCACCGTCAACAGTGTGCCCATTTTCCCGCGTGAGGTTGTGAAGCGGGCCCTGGAACTCTCCGCCAGTGCCGTGATTATGGTTCATAATCATCCTGGCGGGGATCCCACCCCATCCCATGCCGATATCAAATATACCGAAGATATCAACCGCGCCCTGAAATCCGTTCATATTAAACTGCATGACCATATTATTGTCACCAAGGGCAGCCAGTTTACGTCATTTCGCCAGTTGGGTGGGGTTTTGTAAAACACGCACCCAAAAACCATTTCGAATATGAAACAAAGCTACGCTTTGAGCAAATCCACCACCACCCCATCCAAACGCAGGCGGCCCTTTTCTGTCAAAAAGACCGTTTTTCCACCTTCAGCCATCAGACCTTGGGCGCATAACGCCTGATAAGCCGCCAGATCAATATGGCCCCCGTTTTGCAAATCCTGAAAAACGGAGCGGTTTAGGCCGTCACGCAGACGTAGTCCCATATACAAACGCTCCAGCGCAGCCTCAGGGGGGGTCAGCGGGGTTTTTTCAACCACCCCTATCCCTTCATTGAGAACCCCCTCCCGCCACGCCGCCGGATTTTTCATGCTGGCCAGCGCGTGGGTCTGCCCATTGTGATGCACGCGGCCATGGCTTCCCGGGCCGATCCCAAAATAACTATTATAATGCCAATAATGAAGATTGTGCCGACATTCCTGACCCGAAACCGCAAAGCTGGAAATTTCATATCCCAACAATCCTCTGTCCGCACAAAATTCATGTGTTGTATTAAATAAATCTGCCAATACACTGTTTTCTGGTAATTTATAGTCACCACGCTGAAATGGACGATAAAACCCTGTTTCCGGTTCAATGGTGAGTTGATAGAGCGAAAGGTGACGGGTGCCTAGGGATAAAGCGTCCTCAAGTCGCCCTTCCCATAGCGCCGGAGTATGATGGGGCAAACCATACATCAGATCTATCGAATAACGATCAAACACCGTGGCCACCGCATCCAGTGCGTCTCTGGCGACCTTGGCATTGTGATCCCGCCCCAAAAACATCAATTCATCATCATCAAAAGATTGAACACCCAGCGATATCCTGTTGATTCCTAAACTATAATAGCTTTTTAGTAATGCTTTGCTGATATCGCGGGGATTGGCCTCCAACGTCATTTCCACGGCATCCGCCCGCGCGGGAAACACATCATGAATGGCGGATAAAAGGGATTCCAAAACCGACAGCGGCATTTGGGATGGCGTTCCGCCCCCGAAAAAAACGGTATCTAAGCGATGCTGAGAATACTCGCTGACCAAGGTTTCCAGTGCGCGGATATAGGCCTTGCCCCAAAGGGCAGCCTCGTGAGCATGCCAGCCCACAGCATAGCTGTTATAATCGCAGTACGGGCATTTTTTGGCGCAAAACGGCCAGTGAATGTACAAAGCCAGCGGCGGCAAACCCACTATAGGAAACTCCGCACATCCGTCAGGTGCCCTGTCAAAGCGGCTGAAGCGGCCATGATGGGACTCATGAGATGAGTGCGCCCTTCCCTGCCCTGCCGTCCCTCAAAATTCCGATTTGATGTTGAGGCGCAGCGCTCCTTAGGGCTCAACCGATCCGCATTCATGGCCAGACACATGGAACATCCTGGTTCCCGCCAGTCAAAGCCAGCGTCTTTAAAAATCTGATCCAGACCTTCGGCTTCGGCATGCTCTCGCACCAACCCTGAACCCGGGACGATCATGGCCCGAAGTCCTGCCTTAACCTTTTTGCCCTGAACCAAACGGGCCACATCACGCAAATCTTCGATTCTGGAATTGGTGCACGATCCAATAAAGACCGTATCAATGGCAATATCGGTGATGGCTTCCCCACCTTTCAGGCCCATATAGGCCAGTGTTCTTTCCAGCGACTGACGGTGGGCATCGTTTCGGGCCTGATCCAGCGTGGGGACACGGCCTGTGATGGGCAAGGCATCCTCTGGACTGGTGCCCCACGTCACAAAGGGTTCAAGAGACGCGCCGTCGATGACAACCTCTTTATCAAAGATCGCGCCGTCATCGGTTTTGAGTGTCTTCCAATAGGACACGGCTTGCTCCCACACGGCGCCCTTGGGGGCCAAAGGACGACCCCGCAGATAGTCAAATGTCACCTCATCCGGCGCAATCATGCCGGCGCGGGCTCCTGCCTCGATGGACATATTGCAGATGGTCATGCGGCCTTCCATGGAAAGAGACGTGATGGCATCACCCGCATATTCAATCACATAACCCGTGCCCCCTGCTGTGCCGATTTTGGCAATAATGGCCAGAATAATATCCTTGGGACCCACACCGGCCTTCAAGGTGCCCGTGACCGTCACGCGCATGGATTTTGCCGGACGCTGGATCAGGGTTTGCGTAGCCAGAACATGCTCAACCTCAGATGTGCCAATACCAAACGCCAGCGCCCCAAAGGCCCCATGCGTTGAGGTATGGGAATCCCCGCAAACAATGGTTGATCCTGGCAACGTCAACCCCTGTTCAGGGCCCACCACATGCACAATCCCCTGACGCACATCATCCAGCGGATAGTAGGTCACACCAAAATCATGACAATTTTTCTCCAGCGTATCCACCTGCAATCGGGATTCCACATCGGCAATCCCCGCGGCGCGATTTTCTGTGGGAACGTTATGATCCGCCACCGCCAGCGTCATTTCAGGGTGACGCACGCCCCGTTTGGCCTGACGCAAACCCTCGAACGCTTGGGGGCTGGTTACCTCGTGAATCAAATGACGGTCGATATACAGCAAACACGCCTCCCCCGTGCGCTCCACCAGGTGATCATCCCAAATTTTTTGAAACAGGGTTTTGGCTGTCATGATGTCTGAATCTTTCGTAGTGGTTTTTTTTAAGGGAGGATCACTATATACAAAATATCCCCATAACTTCAAGAGAAAGGGCCATTTTTTTACGGCCCAATCCTTTCCAACGACCGATGGCACACCCCCCATCAGTCAAAGCATCAGTGAATCTGTAAGCCGGGTTCTGTCTATGGCCGATGGCCACGAGACCGCTATTCCTCTGGGAAGAACATCACTGTCCTCCTCGTGCGGGCTACCCGAACAACGGACCTGAAAGGGGGCCTTTGGGCCTGGTTATCCCGTGGTTGTTCCTATTTGCCCTTGCTCTCGGCGGGGTTTACCGTGCCTGCATGAGTTACCCCCGCAGCGGTGCGCTCTTACCGCACCGTTTCACCCTTACCTGTGCCCCCGCAAAGGGGCCATCGGCGGTTTGCTTTCTGTTGCACTGGCCGTCACATTGCTGTGCCCAGAATTTCTCTGGCGCCGTCCTTTCATAGAGCCCGGACTTTCCTCACCCCCCATAACAAATGCCAGAGAGGCGCAGCGGTCCGATTCACTGACTTAAGGACCTATAGCAAAAAAACAAACCCACAGCATCAAAAAACATGACATCAAAAAACAGGGCAAAAAAAGGGGAATGTGCTTCCCCCACCCACTTCAGGGCTGCACGCCCTAAATCACCATCAAGGCATGAAAAGGAAGACCGATTTTTTCGCGTCCACCCAAATCGGAAAGTTCCATAATCCCCGCTGCCATGGGGACATGGGCGCCGCATTGACGCAGCAGTTTGATGCTGGCGGAAAGGGTGCCCCCCGTGGCCAAAATGTCATCCACGGCCACAACAGTGTCACCGGCCGTAACGCGACCAGATTGAATTTCCAAAGTATCCGCCCCATATTCTAAACTGTACGTGTAAGAAATGGTGCGCCCAGGCAGGCGGCCGCGCTTGCGAATCAAAACAAAGCCACAGCCCAGTTTGTACGCCAAAGGGGCCGCCAGCAAAAAGCCCCGTGATTCAATACCCGCCAACATCTTGGGGCGATGGGGGGCAATGGCCTCTGCCAGACTGTCAATGGTATAGGCCCAAGCCTCAGGATTGGCCAAAATCCCTGAAATATCGTAAAATGTCACCCCACGCTTGGGAAAATTGAGAACCTCTGTCACATAATCACGAACGTTCAGCACAAAGGCCCCCTGTCTTTCATTGCGTTACAGAATGATCCCAACAACAATCCTAAGATTTTTTTTGCAGGTCGATGCGATACGTGAAATCACTGCCGTTGGTCATCACCAAACGCTGAAAGCCCAAGTGGTAAAGAAGATCCAGCGTGTTGTAATCGCCGGCTTCTTTATGGCCCTGAATCAAGGGCAACAAACGGGCACTGGCCCCAAAACGGTGCAATCCGGCGCGCGCCTGATAAATGTTTTCCAGATATTTTTTCTGGGCGGCCACAGCCACCAAGGTCACATCATCCTGCCCTGCGGTGACAACATAGTAACGGGGGGCATAACCGTCTTTGCCGTTGGAAATGTTGATCAAATCCACATACAGGCGACGCTGTTTCGCGCTGGCCTGAGGGTTCACATCAAACTGGGCGTTATAAACATGGGTCACCGTGGGTTTGGGATAGGCGGCAACGCTGCTGAAATCCGCAGCAGAAGAGGTGACAGGACCTGTTTGGGATGATCCTGATTGTGTGGTTTCACAGGCTGTTAAGGCCAAAGAGGAGGCCAAAACCCCCGACAAAAAAAGCGTCTTGGTCAAAGCAATACGAACGTTCATAAAAAATCCCTGAGTCCTGTTTGTTGCCAAAAAATGATAACCCAAGGGATACCATACTCTTTGGCAGGCGCAAAGGATATTTGTACTATTTCCAAAAGATACAGACTTTGGTAATCCTTTGTGTATAAATAAGAGAGTTTGAAAAAAACACGATCTTGAGAGTTTTTTATGAAAATGGCTATGGGTGTTATTGGTGCGGGACAAATGGGCAGCGGGATTGCCCACGTGGCAGCGCTGAGCGGTTATGATCTGACCCTGCTGGATATTTCCGAAGATGTTTTGCAAAAGGCCATAGACGGCATTGGCAAAAACATGGATCGTCAGGTTAAAAAGGGCCTGATTACGGAATCCCTTCGCGATGAAGCCCTTTCGCGCATCACCACAACCACGGATTATGCTGCCTTTGTGGAATGCGATTTTGTGATTGAGGCCGCAACAGAACGGGAAGACCTGAAAAAAAGCATTTTTGAACGTCTGGTGCCCAACCTGAATCCCGATGCGATTCTGGCCACCAACACATCGTCGCTATCCATCACGCGCCTTGCCTCTGTCACCGACCGGCCGGAACGTTTTATCGGCATGCATTTCATGAACCCCGTACCGGTGATGAAACTGGTGGAAATCATTCGGGGGATTGCCACATCCGATGAGTGTTACGAAACCGTCCGCTTGATCGCCCAAAACATGGGAAAACAGGTGGCGCTATCCAAAGATTTTCCCGCCTTTATCGTCAACCGTGTCCTGCTGCCCATGATTAACGAGGCCGTTTACGCCCTGCACGAAGGCGTTGGGGATATCACATCCATTGATCTGGCCATGAAACTGGGGGCCAATCACCCCATGGGACCTTTTGAGCTGGCGGATTTTATCGGTCTGGACACCTGCTATGCCATTATGCACGTCCTGCACGAAGGGTTGGGCGATGGGAAATACCGCCCCTGCCCCCTGCTGGCCAAATATGTTGAGGCCGGATGGCTGGGCCGCAAAAAAGGCAAAGGTTTTTACGATTACAGCGGTGAAGTTCCTGTTCCGACACGATAAGGCCTTTTTAATCGCCCCAAAATAACCTTTTGGTTTTTTGGGGCTTATGCCTTAAATTGCTCCCTGCTTAATGAACACCAAGGATAGAGGACAAAATGAACGCCATGGGTCGTGTTTTGATCATCGGTGCAGGCGCGGCGGGATCCGTTGTGGCCAAAAAATGCGCCATGAATACGGATGTTTTTAAGAGCATCCATTTGGCCTCTCGCCGACTAGAAAGTTGTCTGGCTGTCCAGAAAGACTGTGCATCCCCCATCACCGTTTCTGAGGTTGACGGCGATGATACGGCGCAGGTTATTGCGCTGATTGAAAAACAAAAGCCAGATTTGCTGATCAACATGGCCCTGCCCTATCAGGATTTAACCCTGATGGATGCCTGTTTGGCCACCGGCGTGCATTATATGGACACCGCCAACTATGAACCCCGCGAAGAGGCCAAGTTCGCCTATCACTGGCAATGGGCCTATCAGGAACGCTTTAAAGAAAAAGGGCTGATGGCCATTTTAGGCTGCGGCTTTGATCCGGGTGTCACCAACGTGTTTTGTGCCTACGCACGCGACCATCTGTTTGATACCATTGAAGGCATTGATATCATTGATTGCAATGATGGAAACCACGGCAAAGCCTTTGCCACCAATTTCAATCCGGAAATCAACCTGCGGGAAGTCACCCAGCGCGGCAAATACTGGAAAGACGGACAGTGGATCGATGTTGATCCCGTCAGCATTGCCTGCATGATTGATTATCCTGAGGTCGGCCCCCGAAAATCCTATTTGATCTATCACGAAGAAGAAGAATCCTTGGTTCAAAACATCCCGGGCCTAAAACAAATTCGTTTCTGGATGACGTTTTCGGATAACTATATCAAACATATGGAGGTCCTGCAGAACGTGGGGCTAACCCGTATTGATCCGGTGATGTATAACGGCATGCCCATTGTGCCCATTCAGTTTTTGAAACACCTTTTGCCGGCCCCGTCGTCGTTGGCGGAAAACTATACGGGCAAAACCTCCATCGGATGCGTCATTCAGGGACACAAAGACGGCAAGCCCAAAACCATTGTCATTTACAACATTTGCGACCATGCGGCCTCTTTCCAAGAGGTCAAAGCGCAGGCCGTTTCCTACACCACAGGGGTCCCCCCCGTTGTTGGCGCCATGATGCTGTTTTCTGGGCAATGGCAGGGCAAGGGGGTCTTTAACGTCGAGCAATTGCCAGCGGAGCCCTTCTTAAAAGAGCTTGCCCGTCAGGGCCTGCCGTGGCACGTGCGGGACATTGAGGGGGCCCAACCTTTGGGGCTGTTGCCTTAATGCCCAACCAACCTTGGTATGAATCCATCAATACGCCTGCCTATGTTGCCGATGTATCGGCACTCAGGCGCAATCTGGATCGCATCGCCCATGTAAAAGAAAAAACCGGCTGTCAGGTCTTGCTGGCCACCAAGGCCTTTGCCCGTGTGGATCTGTTTCCCCTGCTGGCAGAGGTTCTGGATGGCACAACGGCCAGCGGCCTTTACGAGGCCCGCTTGGGCCATGAAACCTTCGGAAAACAGGTCCACGTTTATGCGCCGGCCTTTAGAGATCAGGATATACCGGAAATCCTAGGCTACACCGATCATATTTATTTTAATTCCCCTGCCCAGTTGAACCATTTTCGCCCCCACATCGGGGCGGGCAAACCTATTGGCCTGCGGGTGAATCCGGGGTATAGCCTCAGCACCGTGGGGGGGGATCTTTACAATCCCTGCGCCCCCCATTCCCGTTTTGGAACGCCGGCGGATCAGCTGGGGGATGTCAACTGGGATGGGGTGGATATTTTTCATGTCCATGCCCTGTGCGAATCCCGTCATGATGGGTCCATGGGGTTAATTCAGCATGTTTCGGAAACCTTTGCCCCCTATCTGAAATTCGTCAAAACCGTCAATTTTGGGGGGGGGCATCTTTTAAATCATCCGGACTATGACCTTTCTGCCCTTATGGATGCCATCAACCGTTTTCAGGATAAACACGATGTTTCGGTTCTTTTGGAACCAGGGGGCGGGATTGTCTACAACGGGGGATATCTGGTGGCCACCGTTTTGGATGTGCATCATAACGGCATGCCCATTGCCATATTGGATGCCTCTGCCAGTTGTCATCATCCTGATGTGATCGAGGCCGGCTATCGCGCCCTCGTGGTGGGGGCTGGTTTGGAGGGGGAGCATCCCCATGACTATATCCTAGCCGGCAACACCTGCATGACAGGGGATATTTTTGGCACGTACAGCTTTGCGGATCCTTTGAAAAAAGGGGATAAAATCCTGTTCACGGATGCTTTGCATTACACTTTTGTCAAAAGCACCGTTTTTAATGGCACCCCCCTACCCGATTTTGCCACCCTGCATGAGAATGGACACTATGAGGTTGTTAAAACTTTTGGCTACGACGCCTTTCGTGGGCGACTGTGACAGGCACCTTGAAATCTCAGGTCCGGATACTTATACTTAAGGTCTATAGGGCATGATGGTTATGGTGCTGCATCCCTTTTCCAAGAAAGAGTCTTATGCCAAATCTTTTTAAAAACATTGCCATCTGGGTTGTTGTTGCGCTGGTTGTTTTTGCCATTTTTGGCAGTTTTCAAGAGTCCCGCGCCCCCAAAACTCCTGTGATGGATTATTCAGAATTTACGCAGCTGCTCTCTCAGGGGCAAATTGAGCAGGTCACGGTTCAGGGCCAGCAAATCACCGCCGTGCGTCGCAATCAAAACCAAGCCCCATTTATCACCTATAACCCAGGGGATTTTAAATTGATGGACCGGCTGGAGGAGGCCAAAGTCCGCGTCAGTGCCACGCCAGAGGAACCAGGGAAAACGTCTCTTTTGGGGATGATCATCGGAGCCCTGCCGTGGTTGATTTTTATTGGGATTTGGCTGTTTTTTTTGCGCCAGATGCAGCAAAGCAGCGGTAAAGCCATGGGCTTTGGCAAATCCCGCGCCAAGATGTTGACAGAAAAAACCACCAAAATCACTTTTGAGGATGTCGCCGGCATTGATGAAGCCAAGCAAGAGTTAGAGGAAGTCGTCGATTTTTTAAAAGACCCCCAAAAATTCCAACGCTTGGGCGGAAAAATCCCCAAGGGGGTTTTGCTGGTGGGCCCCCCAGGCACAGGGAAAACCTTGCTGGCCCGCGCCATTGCGGGGGAAGCGGGTGTGCCGTTTTTCACCATATCAGGATCCGACTTTGTTGAGATGTTCGTGGGTGTGGGCGCCAGCCGCGTTCGGGATATGTTCGAGCAAGGCCGGAAAAATGCCCCCTGTATCATTTTCATTGACGAAATTGACGCCGTAGGCCGTCACCGCGGCGCAGGGCTGGGCGGGGGAAATGATGAGCGCGAGCAAACTCTAAACCAGCTGTTGGTGGAAATGGATGGCTTCGAGGGCACCGAAGGCGTGATTTTGATTGCCGCCACCAACCGCCCTGATGTTTTGGATCCTGCCCTGCTTCGCCCGGGCCGTTTCGACCGCCAAGTGGTGGTCCCCAATCCTGACGTCATGGGGCGCGAGAAAATTTTGCGCGTTCATTTAAAAAAAGTCCCCCTGGCCGAAGGGGTTGAAGCCCGCATCATCGCCCGCGGGACGCCCGGATTTTCCGGTGCGGATCTGGCCAACCTTGTCAACGAAGCGGCTCTGCTGGCCGCACGTAAAAACAAAACAGCCGTGGGCATGCAGGAATTGGAAGAGGCCAAAGATAAAGTCATGATGGGCGCCGAGCGTCGGTCCATGGCCATGAGCGAATCTGAAAAAAAACTCACGGCCTATCACGAAGCCGGCCACGCCATCGTGGCCCTGCATTGTCCCCATTCCGATCCCATTCATAAGGCCACCATTATCCCAAGGGGACGCGCCCTCGGGATGGTCATGCGTCTGCCTGAGGGGGACCGTTACTCTATGCCCAAAGCCAAATTAGAGGATGATCTGGCCGTGGCCATGGGCGGGCGCATTGCCGAGGCCATGATTTTCGGCAAACAGATGGTCACCACAGGGGCCTCCGGCGACATTCAAATGGCCACCAACATCGCCCGCCGCATGGTCACGGAATGGGGGATGAGCAAAAAATTAGGCCCCCTTCACTACGGCGCCGACCAGCAAGAGGTCTTTTTGGGGCACTCTGTCACCCAAACCAAAAATATGTCCGATGCCACGGCAGAAATCGTGGACACGGAAATCCGCTTGATTGTGGACCGCGCCTATCAACGCGCGGAAACCCTTTTAACGGAACACGCCGATCAACTGGAACGTTTGGCGCAGGCCCTTTTGGAATATGAAACCCTCAGTGGTGACGAAATCAAAACGCTTTTGGATGGGGGCACCTTGGTGCGCGAAGAAACCTCTTCCCAAAAAGCCCATAAAAAATCCACATCAAAAACATCCGTCCCCACATCAGAAAGCCAGCCCCAAAAAACACGCCCCCCGCTGCGGCCAAAACCCGCTTAAACAGACGCGATACAAATCCAAACCAAAACCTTGCCCTTTGAAAGGGAGCTTGGTACAATCCTCTCCTTTCTAAACAAGGATTTTTGTAGCGGGTATGCGTAAAAATAACTCCTCAAAGGCACAATCAAAGCCTAAGCCCAAAGGCAAAATCTCAGCGAATCCTTTGGCAGGTGCCAAGCCCCTTGCTGTGGCCGCAGGGGTCAACGACGCAGCGGGTGGGGACAAAAGTCACACCAAAAAAATCGGTGTGGCTGAATTTTTCCGTCTGACACGCTCAGAAATCGGGCGCATTACATGGCCCACACGCAAAGAAACCACCATGACCACGGTGATGGTTTTCGTGATGGTGGCGATTTTGTCTTTGTTCTTTTTTCTTGTGGACCAAATTTTATCTTATGGTATAAAGGTCCTCCTTGGCTGATCGTTGCGACGATTCGGCCCTCTTTTTTATTGTTGAAAGCATGCAGGATACTATGACGACGCCCAAAACCACAACGCCCGCGCCCAAGGGACGGTGGTATGTGATTCAGGTCCACTCGGGCTTTGAAAACAAGGTCGCTGAATCCATTCGCGAGCAAGCCCTGGAAAAGGGTCTGGACGGCGAAATTTTCGATGTTGTTGTCCCTGTCGAAGAGGCTCAGGACGTGAAAAAAGGCACAAAAGTCCACACAGAGCGAAAATTTTTTCCCGGATACGTTCTGATTAACATGATCATGACCGATCCCGCTTGGCATATGATTATGGATAACAAGCGGGTGGTCAACTTTTTAGGGGGGGGCGCGAAAAGCAAGCCTGTTCCCTTAAGCAAAGCAGAATCAGACCGTTTGCTTGGCCATATCCAAGGGGGCTTTAAAGAGGTTCGTCGGGGTGTCATTTTTGAAATCGGGGAAAACATTCGCATTATTGATGGTCCCTTTGAAAACTTCTCCGCCACGGTGGAGGATTTGGAAGAAAGCCGCCAAAAGCTGAAGGTTTCCGTGTCCATTTTCGGGCGCAAAACCCCAGTGGAACTGGATTATAGCCAAGTTGAAAAAATTTAAATCAGGATGATGGATTATGGCCAAGAAAATTACAGGTTATATTAAACTGCAAATTCCTTCGGGAAAAGCGAACCCTGCCCCCCCTGTGGGTCCCGCTTTGGGTCAACGGGGTGTCAACATTATGGAATTTTGTAAGGCGTTTAACGCCGAAACGCAAAAGCTGGAAGCCGGCATCCCCATTCCTGTCGTCATTACCGTTTATGCGGATCGCAGCTTTAGTTTTGTGACCAAAACGCCGCCTGTCAGTTATTTTTTGAAAAAAGAGTCTGGTCTGCCCAAAGGATCCTCAACCACCGGCCGTGGTTTTGTGGGAAAAATCACGCGCAGCCAAATTTTGTCCATTGCGGATAAAAAAATGCAGGACCTGAATGCCCACGACCGCGAAGCCGCCGCCCGCATGATTGCCGGTTCAGCCGTTTCCATGGGCCTAGAAGTTATTGAAGATTAAAACATAAAGGGATTTTTATGGCAAAACTAGCAAAACGTGTGGCCGCCACTTTACAGGCTGTTGACACCGCCAAGGTTTACGGTTTGGACGAAGCCTTGCAGATTCTGAAGGATAACAGCAAAGTCAAATTCGATGAAACCATCGAATTGGCCTTGATGCTGGGCGTGGATCCCCGCAAAGCCAATGAAAACATCCGCGGGATGCTTACCCTGCCCCACGGAAAAGGTGGAAAACAAGCCCGTGTGGCCGTGTTTGCCCGTGGTGCCAAGGCCGAAGAGGCCAAAGCCGCCGGCGCCGATATCATTGGCGCAGAAGATTTGGTTGAAATCATCCAGGGCGGCACCATTGATTTTGACGTGTGCATTGCCACGCCGGACATGATGGCTTTGGTGGGACGTCTGGGAAAAATTCTGGGAACCAAGGGCCTGATGCCCAACCCCAAACTGGGCACGGTGACCATGAATGTGACCCAAGCTGTTGCCGATGCCAAGGCCGGTCAGGTGGAATACCGCACGGAAAAAACAGGGATTATCCATGCCCCGTTCGGAAAAGTCAGCTTTGATTTGGTGAAACTTCGTGAAAATTTTCAGGCTCTCTACGATGTTATTCAACGGGCCAAACCTGCCGACATGAAGGGCACATACATTAAAAAAATGACCCTTTCTTCCACCATGGGTGTGGGCCTGACGGTGAAAGTTTAATCTTTCGGATCGTTTGCATACTCAAAAGATCCCCGCATAATGCGGGGATCCTTTTTAAAGTATTTTTACTTTATAGGACTTACGCACATCGTCATTGCGAGCCTCCGCAGGAGGCGTGGCAATCCAGTCTTTCCCGTAGCGGCATGTCTGGATTGCTTCGCTGCGCTCGCAATGACAAAGGGTGTGCGCAAGTCCTGCTTTATTTTCGTGACTAAGGCCGAGAACACGACTGGCAGAGTGATGCCCAATTGTTTATATTGGGACGCTTACTCTGAAAAAAAAGGAAAACCATGCCATGAAAATCCTCTTTGCTTTCGTGATCCTTGTTTTGAACAGCGGTTTGGCTGTGGCGGAAAATCCCCCTGCTAAGGCTGCACCATCAGAATTTTTACCCACCATCCCCAACACAACAAAGCCTGAGGGTCCTGCCCCCAAGGGTATGGTCTGGATTCCGGGCGGCGAATTTTCCATGGGCGCGGCGCATCCCCACGGCATCGATCACAATGATGTTGGGATGCAGACCACACATGATTCCCGCCCCATTCACCGCGTTTATGTCGATGGGTTTTGGATGGATACAACCGAGGTCACCAATGCGGATTTTGCCCGCTTTGTGAAGGCCACAGGCTATATCACCTTGGCGGAAAAAGCCCCCAAGGCTGAAGATTTCCCAGGGGCGCCCCCAGAAAATTTGGTGGCAGGGTCCGTTGTTTTTTATGCGCCCCAAAACGCTGTGCCCCTTAACGATCATCTTCAGTGGTGGCGTTATGTTCACGGTGCCAACTGGAAACACCCCACGGGGCCCGAGAGTTCCATCGTTGGAAAAGACAATGTTCCCGTTGTGCACGTGGCCTATCAGGATGCGCTGGCCTATGCGAAATGGGCGGGGAAACGCCTGCCCACCGAGGCCGAATGGGAATTTGCCGCCCGTGGGGGCCTAACGGGCAAGCTGTATGCGTGGGGCGATGAGTTTGCCCCCCCCACAAAAAAAGGCATGGCGAATACCTATCAAGGGAGCTTTCCCAACAAAGACACCGCAACCGATGGCTTTCATGGACTGGCCCCCGTTGCGCAATTCCCCCCTAACGGCTATGGCCTGTATGATGTGGCGGGCAATGTTTGGGAATGGGTCAGCGATTGGTACACGCCGGATTATTATCAAACGCTTGTCACGGCAGGTGGGGTGGCCAAAAATCCACAGGGGCCAGAAAAATCTTTTGATCCTGTTGAGATGGGCGTTGAAAAAAAGGTTCATCGGGGCGGATCTTTTTTGTGCACCAACCAGTATTGCTCGCGTTATATGGTGGGAACACGGGGCAAGGGTGAACCCTCCACCGGCACAAATCACTTGGGATTTCGCTGTGTTCGCAGCGCGAATATGCACTAAACCAAATGTTTTTTTCGTGACAATTGGGTTTTTTGTTTCCATAAAGGAGTATGCATGTACCAAATGAGGTTTTTATGTCCATAAAACGCAAATTTTTTGGGGCCCTTGTTGTCCTATTCTCCTTTCTTTTGCCGGTATCCGCGATGGCGCAGGAGGTTCTGCCCCGCCCAGATCAGCCGTTTAAGGGAAAAATTGAACGCCTTGCCAAGGATTCGACACCCGATTTCCCTCAGCCTTTTCAGGCCGCGAAAGGCTCCCCCAACGTTCTGTTGATTCTGACCGATGACGTGGGTTTTTCCGCGTCCAGCCCCTTTGGTGGCCCCATTGCTACGCCAACCTTGGATGCCTTGGCCAAGCGTGGTCTGCGCTATACCCAGTTTCACACCACGGCCCTGTGTTCCCCCACCCGCGCGGCTCTGATTACGGGTCGTAACCACCACAGCGCCAATACGGGCGTGATTATGGAGGCAGGCACAGGGTATCCTGGCTATAACTCCCTGATGTCCAAAGCCAACGGTACCGTTGCCGAGGTGTTGAAGCAAAACGGTTACAGCACCGCTTGGTTTGGAAAAAATCATAACATTCCCGATTGGCAAAACAGCCAAGCCGGTCCTTTCGATTTATGGCCCACAGGATTGGGATTTGAGTATTTTTATGGATTCATTGGCGGCGATGCTGATCAGTGGAGCACCCCCATTTATGAAGGCACAAAACCGATTCAGGCTGCGGAGCAGAAAGGCAAAAACCCCGTGCACTTCGACCAGCTGATGGCGGATAAGGCCATTACTTGGATTCGCACCCAAAATGCCCTGAACCCAAACAAGCCTTTCTTCGCGTATTATGCCCCTGGTACGGCCCATGCCCCCCATCATGCCCCGAAAGACTGGATTGCCAAATTCAAAGGGCAGTTTGATCAGGGTTGGGACAAAGTGCGCGAAGAGACCTTTGCCCGTCAAAAAGCCATGGGCATCATTCCTGCCAATGCCGTTTTGACACCACGTCCGAAAGAAATCCCCGCGTGGGATTCTTTGAGCGCCGATCAAAAACGCCTGTTTTCCCGCATGATGGAAGTCTATGCGGCGGCTCTGGCCCACGCGGATTACCAAATTGGTCGCGTCATTCAGTCCGTGGCTGATATGGGAAAACTGGACAACACCATGATTCTTTTCATTCAGGGTGACAACGGTGCCAGTGCCGAGGGTAGCCTGCAAGGCACCACCAACGAAAACGCCACGGCCTTTAATGGGATTCCAGAAAGCTTAGACTACTTGCTCTCCCAAATGGATAACTTGGGCAGCCCCCAGACCTATAACCATTACCCCGTGGGTTGGGCCCATGCCATGAACACACCATTCCAGTGGGCCAAGCAGGTCGCTTCCCACTTTGGCGGGACCCGCAATGGTTTGGTTATTTCTTGGCCTGAGACCATTAAGGATCAGGGCGCCATACGGCCCCAATTTCATCACGTGATTGATGTGTTGCCCACCATTTTACAGGCGGCCAATCTTTCTTTCCCCAAAGAAATCAACGGCGTTAAACAAAAGCCTGTTGAGGGAAAAAGCATGCTTTATACGTTTGATGATCCAAAAGCGCCTTCGCACCGCACGACACAGTATTTTGAAATGATGTCCAATCGCGCCATTTATCATGATGGATGGGTGGCTGCGACAACACCGCTGCGTTTGCCGTGGGTTCTTACGGGGGCTGCCGCTGAGACGTCTCCGGATGACTTTAAATGGGAACTCTATAACGTTGCCAATGACTTCTCAGAGTCCAACGATTTGGCGGCCAGCAATCCTGGGAAACTGAAAGATATGCAGGCCATTTTTGATCAAGAGGCCAAAAAATTTGGCGTTTATCCTCTGGATTCCTCGGCGGCCACACGGTTGGATCCTGCCATTCGTCCCAGCCTGACCTTGGGTCGAACCTCTTTTGTATACTATCCTGGCATGACGCGCATTTCCGAGGGAACGGCGCCCAATACCAAAAACAGATCCTACACCATAACCGCAGAGGTTACCTTGCCCAACAGTCCGGCCAAGGGTATCCTTGCAACCACTGGGGGCAATTTTGGTGGCTGGGCACTGTTGGTCAACGATGACGGAAAACCAGAGTTTGCCTATGCTCTGTCGAATCAGCCAGAGCACAAAACCCGTATTGTTTCCGATACAGTGCTGTCTGGCGGCAAACACACCATCCGCTTTGACTTTGTTTATGATGGCGGTGGCCGTGGTCAAGGCGGCTTGGGAACGCTCTTCATTGATGATAAAAAAGTGGCTGAGGGCCGCATCGCGCGCACCCTGCCCAACCGCTTATCTCTTGATGAAACGTTCGACGTAGGGGAAGACACGGGAAGCCCTGTATTACAAGACTACGCCGATGCCATGCCGTACAAATTCACGGGGACACTGGAAAAACTGACCATTGATTTGAAATAACGAAAACAATCGTTGCCTTGGGGGGCGAAGGGCGTACGCTATCCCCTCCCCCCCCGCTTGGCTCTGGAAAACAACGGGCCAGTACGGAAATAAAGAGGAAAAACCATAGGCATCGCTCCGCTGAGCTTGTTCTCGGCTCAGTACAAAAATAAAGGCAAAATACCATACCACATAGGCAGCACAGGGGGTGTCTCGCAAGAAGGCACATCCTCTGGCGCATTGATTTTTCTGGTGGGCGTACGTGGTCTCGAACCACGGACCTCTACGATGTCAACGTAGCGCTCTACCCCTGAGCTATACGCCCTAAAAAACACAAGGTACTTATGCGGATTCCTAAGGAACCTGTCAACACTCCTTAGGACTTTTTCTTTTTCAGGCCAAAAACATAGGAAACCACTTTGGCCACGGCTTCGTAATGTTCAAAGGGGATTTCTTCATCCAGATCCACCTGATAAAGGGCGCGGGCCAAGGGGGGATTTTCCACCAGAGGGATGTCATATTTTTTGGCTTCCTCCCTGATTTTCATGGCCACGGCATCAACCCCTTTGGCCACGACAATGGGGGCGGCGGCGCTTTCTTTGTCATACACAATGGCAATGGAATAGTGGGTAGGGTTGGTGATAATGGCCGTGGCATCCTTCACCTTGGCCATCATCCGTCTGCGGGCCCGCTCTCGCCGGACTTGTTTGAGCTTCGATTTAACCTTGGGATCCCCTTCAGTTTGTCGGTATTCTTCCTTAACCTCTTGTTTGGTCATTCGCATCTCTTTGCGAAATTGGAAAAATTGAAAGGCATAGTCCGCCCCCGCAATCACCAGCATGGCCCCCATAGCGCCCCCCAGAATCCGCAGGGCATAATAACGCAAATACTCCATTTGATCGCCCAAGGACAGGGTCGGCAAAAGGGTAATCTCTTCCCCAAAAAGGGGAATCACCAAAGAGGAGACAATCGCCCCAATAATCACAAGCTTGGCCAGATTTTTTGCCAGCTCCACAACGGATTTCATGCTGAAAATGCGCTTAAACCCCTTAAAAACCGAAATCCGATCCAATGATGGGGTGATGCTTTGTGTGCTGAATAAAAATCCGTGTTGCAAAAAAGATCCCAAAAATCCGGCCAGCATCATCAGGACCGCAAACAGCCCCATAACCATGCCCACGCGCAGCACGATACCGAGGAAGATGGATCTCAGGCCCTCGGCCGAAAGGTCCATGTCATGAACGCGCCCTAAAAAAGGCGTCATAAAATCCGTTAATTGAACCCCCAGATCCGGCAACACAATCATCAGGGACAAAGCCCCGCCAAGCAGAATAAAAAAGTGGGACAATTCCTTAGAGGAAACCGTTTGTCCTTTTTCCTTCGCCTGCTCCAGCTTCCTCTGCGAGGGGTCTTCGGTTTTTTGGGAATCGTCCTGATCTTCGGACATATCAGCCCGTCACAGCATAACGTTGCAGCTCTTCATCCGTCAGCGTTCTGGCTTCATCGCACAGCATGATGGGGATGCCGTGGCGAATGGGATAGGCCACTTTGGCCTGCAGGCTGATGAGTTCTTGATGATCGGCATCATAACGCAGCGGTCCCCGCGTTTCAGGGCACACCAAAAGACTCAGCAAAGCAGGATCGGGCGAAGACATAAAACCTTAGCGCATTAACAAAAGGGCCAAACACAACAGAGCCGCCGCCTGAAACAAAACACGGGCCTGCATGATCCTGTTGGATTTCAGACGGGCTGCCTCAGATGGGCGAACAAAATACGATAACCCCAGCAGCAAACTCAGAAGGGTCAACCCCATAAACGCATAAAGAAGATAAGACATCAGGCAGCCCCCCGCAGATTTTGAATAAAGGGAACATGACGCTCTTTCTCGACCTCGGTGGGGCTGAAAAGACGCGCCGGCCTTAAGGGGCGCTCTGCCGTAATCCCCGATGAAAGCCCCTCTTGCGTTTTTGCGGACGATTCTGCGGCCATGCCAAAGCCTGGTTGGCGCCCCCCCATCAGCTCTAAATACACATCCGCCAACAGCTCGGCATCCAGCAGGGCCCCGTGTTTTTCACGTTTCGAAAGATCAATCCCAAAGCGTTGACAGAGGGCATCCAAACTGGCGCGGCCCCCGGGAAATTTTTTTCGCGCCAAGGTCACGGTGTCAATGGCACGCTCCATGGGCAAGGGGGTTAAGCCATGGCTTGAAAGTTCTGCATTCAAAAAACGCATATCAAACTTGGCATTATGAATCACCAAAGGATCCTGCCCCACAAACGCCAGAAAATCCTCAGAAATCTCCCGAAACGGGGGGTGTTTTTTTAAAAAGGACTCTGATAACCCATGCACCGCAAAGGCCCCTTGGGGAATATCCCGCTCTGGGTTGATGTATTGATGATAAACCCTGCCGGTTGGCACATAATGGATAACCTCCACACAGCCAATTTCCACCAGACGGTGGCCCTGCGCCGGATCCAAACCGGTTGTTTCTGTATCCAGTACGATGTGACGCATTCTTGCCCTCTCTAACCGGTTTTTAGATAAAATCATCTTAGCAAAGACCCGCGCAGGTTTCCACACAGAACTTATCGCCAGAATGACTGGTACCGTTGGCGGCGCCAAGCCGCGCGGTGGGCACTTGCTCCAAAGGCGAGACTATCGTATTAAGGGTTAACATCGTTATTAAAATTTCCTTTGCCATGACAATCCTTCGCCATCGTTTTTTGAATATCCTCTTTGTGACGTGTTTGGGCGGGGCGATCCTGTCCCATGGGGCATGGGCCGAAGAAACGAACAATCCTGTAACGGACCCTGCCAAAGCATGGAGCTTTGGCGCGGATATTTATTTATGGGCGGCGGGTGTGGGCGGGGAAACCTCCGGCGGCAGTGACATCGATGTGGCCTTTTCTGATTTGATAGAAAATTTGGATCTTGGGTTTATGGGGGTGGGCCATGTTTATTATAACAAATGGCATGCCTCGCTGGATGCCCTCTACCTGAATTTATCGGCCGAAAATGGCAAGGACATTGCTTTGCCCAATGATCAAACCCTGAGTGGCCGTGCAAACGTCGATCTTAAATCCTTAGTGTTAACCCCTGTAATCGGCTATGTGGCCTTGGAAACAGAGCGTTTTCAGCTGGAACCCTTTGCAGGGGCGCGTTATGCGAATTTGGATGCCACATTGGATATTCGTG
Organism: Alphaproteobacteria bacterium; assembly: GCA_044375675.1. Classification (GTDB taxonomy): domain Bacteria; phylum Pseudomonadota; class Alphaproteobacteria; order JAJTHO01; family CANGYM01; genus CANGYM01. The sequence goes on along the minus strand of JBILMD010000002.1, from coordinate 122,577 downwards.
TTCATGACCGAAGCCGTGAATTTTCCGATTCCACGGGTCTTTTGGACGGGATTGTGGGGGCCAGAGGCGATGTTAGCATTGATGAAAACTGGCATTTGCCCTATTACGTTGATATCGGCACGGGGGACAGCGATTTAACTTGGCAGGTCATGGCCGGCGTGGGCTACCGAATCAATCAGTCTGTAGACGTTGGCGTTACGTACCGTTACATAGAATGGCAATTTGAGGATAACGCCCTATTGAAGGATTTGAATTTCAGTGGCCCGCTGATCGGGGCACGGTTTCGGTTTTAGGGGTCCCTGTTATCGCGTCAACACCACCTCTCGTGGGTTGGGATTCCCCTCTATATAGTGTTTTCAATTTATTTTCGTGACTAAAGCCGAGAACAAGCCTAGCGGAGCGCTGCCTAGTGAATCTAGGTGAGCGACGCTAGGCGCCGTTCGCAGGCCAGTACGGGAATAAAGTGGAAACACTATAGGACTTTAACACCTCGGGGCTTAATAGAGGTGCCCTCTCGTGAAAAGACGCCAGAGGATCACCATCCCAACTGCCCAACAAACCCAAAACAAAAATCCATTGCAGGCACCCCCCGCGTCTTGATATAGCTGAAGGGAAAGTTTAGGCAGAGTCACCCACCATGACGGATTCTTTTTGTTTTACGCCCGACAATGCAGAAACGGCCCGTGTGATTTTGTCCCGCTATCCTGCCAATCGCAAACAAAGTGCCCTGCTGCCATTTTTGGATTTGGCCCAGCGCCAGAATGGGGGGTGGTTGTCCCCGCCGGTTTTGCGGTTTTTGTCTGAAACGCTAGAGGTTCCCGAGATTAAGGTGTATGAGGTCGCATCCTTTTACACCATGTTCAACCTGAAACCTGTTGGGCGTTACCACCTGCAATTTTGCCGCACCACGCCGTGTTGGCTGAGGGGGGCAGAGACCATCGAAAACGCCGTTTCCACACACCTGAACGCCCGCATGGGGGAAACCACCCCCGATGGCCTCTTCACCCTGTCCCGTGTGGAATGTTTGGGGGCCTGTGTGAATGCCCCCGTCCTGCAAGTGAATGATGATTTTTATGAGGATCTGACGGAAACCACCGTCATCACCCTGCTTGATGACCTAGCCCAGGGTCGCCAGCCCACGGTGGGCACCCAAGTCAAACGCCAAACCTCCGCCCCCCTCGTGGGACGCTGCACGTTGGTGTCTTAAAAAAAAACACTGCCCTTTTTAGACGGTTGCAAACCCAAACAAATCTGATAGGGTTCTGGCCCTAAGATTTGAGCGTTTTTTCAGAGGGTATCATGGCTTACGATTACGATCTGGCAATTATTGGAGCAGGCCCTGGGGGGTATGTGGCGGCCATTAAGGCGACGCAGTTGGGTATGAAGGTTGTCTGTATCGACAAACGGCCAACACTGGGGGGAACCTGTTTGAATGTGGGGTGTATTCCGTCAAAAGCTTTGCTCCAATCCTCAGAAAAATTTCATGAGGCGCGTCATAGCCTCAGTGACCATGGTATTCAGACGGGATCTGTGACTCTGGACCTGCCCACCCTTTTGGGGCGCAAGGATAAAGTTGTGGGGGATTTGACCAAAGGGATTGCCTTTTTGTTAAAAAAAAATGGCGTGACCTTTGTTCAGGGCGCCGCCTCGTTCGTTGATGCCCACACCTTGGCGGTTGAGGGGCAATCCCCCATAACGGCCAAAAACATTATGATTGCCACAGGGTCCGAGGCCATCGCCCTGCCCTTTGCCCCCTTTGATGAAACCATTGTGGTCTCCTCCACAGGGGCCCTGAACCTGCCCAAGGTCCCCCAAACCATGGCCGTCATCGGGGGGGGCTATATTGGGCTGGAACTGGGATGTGTGTGGCAGCGATTGGGGGCTACCGTCACAGTGATTGAGGCCTCGGATCGGATTTTGCCCGCCATGGATCATGATATCAGCAAAGATATGCACACGATTCTCAGCAAACAGGGCCTAATCCTGAAGACCAAAACCGCCGTGAACGCCATAGACAACACAGGGAAAAATGCCGCCATAACCTTGGATTCTGGGGAAAGCTTGGTGGTGGATGTGGTGCTGATTGCCGTGGGACGTCGGGCCTATACGGACGGCCTGAATCTCTCCGCCGTGGGTCTAAAAACCGATGATCGGGGGCGCATCTCTGTTGATGATCATTTTGCCACCGCTGTGCCCAACGTTTATGCCATTGGGGATGTTATTGCCGGCCCCATGCTGGCCCACAAAGCCGAAGAAGAAGGCGTGGCCTGCGTCGAAAGGCTGGCCGGACAAAAACCCCATATCAATTACAATGCCATTCCTGGTGTGGTGTACACGTGGCCCGAAGCTGCCACGGTGGGCTATACCGAAGACGAGCTGAAAGCCAAAGGCATTCCCTACACCGTTGGAAAGTTCCCTTTTGCCGCCAACTCTCGCGCCAAGGCCACGGGCAACACCGTGGGTTTTGTCAAATTGCTGGCCCATAAGGATCATGACCGTTTGCTGGGGGCCCATATTTTGGGACCCGATGCGGGCACCATGATTGCCGAGCTGGCCTTGGCCATAGAATTCGGCGCCTCCTCTGAAGACATTGCCCGAACCTGCCACGCCCATCCCACCCTGAATGAAGCCGTCAAAGAGGCCGCGCTTGCCTGCTTTGCCAAGCCGATTCATGTTTAAGATGGGGGCATGATCCCGCTTTCAATCGTTCCCTGTCTGCATTCTGTGTGATAAAGTGGGTCCTCTCCTAAAAAACCTTTGGATGTTTCATGTACCAAAAAACCACTGAGGACGTCACCGTTTCCGTTGATTTGACCTATTCCGAAGAGCATTCCGATCCCGACGAACACACCTTTGTTTGGCTTTACCGCATCGCCATTGAAAATGGACGCCCATCACCGGTGAAGTTATGCAACCGCTTTTGGCGCATTGTGGATGAAACCGGACACACAGAGGAGGTTTCTGGTGCCGGCGTTGTCGGCCAACAACCTGTTATTTCTTCGGGGGAACGCTTTGAATACGTCAGCGGGGCCCCCTTAAAAACCCCCTCGGGGATTATGCAGGGCTATTACAGCATGATGGACATCGACGGGAATCTTTTTACCGTGGACATCCCCTCGTTTTCTTTGGATAGTCCCTACGCTGCTAAAATTTTTCATTAAAAAAGGAACCGCATCATGGATCGTTTTTTAACCCTCGAGCCCGTCAGGGCCACAGAGTACGCCGCCTTAGCCTCCGCCAGATGGATTGGCCGCGGGGATGAAAAGGCCGCTGATGCTGCCGCCGTGGCGGCCATGCGCGCCGCCCTGAACACCATGCCCATTGATGGCACGGTGGTCATCGGGGAAGGCGAACGCGACGAAGCCCCCATGCTGTATATCGGGGAAAAGGTGGGCTTGGGCGGCACATCCGTGGACATTGCGCTGGATCCGCTGGAGGGCACAACCCTAACCGCCCAGGGCAATTTTAACGCCATGACCGTCATTGCGCTGGCGCCCCAGGGGGGCTTTTTGGCGGCGCCGGATGTGTATATGGAAAAATTGGCCGCAGGCCCCGATGTGCCGGCCGAGGCTTTGTCTTTGAAAAACAGCCTCGCCACCAACCTGAACAACGTGGCGGATGCCAAGGGCGTTCCCCTCCAAGATTTGGTGGTGTGTCTGCTGAATCGCCCCCGCCATGCCGAGCAAATCGCCCAAGTTCGGGCGCTGGGATGCCGCATCATCCTGATTCAGGATGGGGATGTCAGCGCGGTGATTGCCACGGCGCAACCCGAAAGCTCCATCGACGTTTACATAGGCACAGGGGGTGCGCCTGAGGGGGTTTTGGCCGCCGCCGCCCTGTCCTGTTTAGGGGGCACCATCCAAGGCCGCCTTTTGTTTCGCAATGACGATGAAAAACAACGCGCCCTGCGGTGGGGGGTTAAGGATTTTGATCGTGTGTACAGCCTGCGTGATCTGGTGCCCAGCGATGATGTGATGTTTGCCGCCACAGGGGTCACCGATGGCCCCCTGCTGACGGGTGTTAAGCGTATTGCCGGCGGCGTCAGAACCCATTCCATCATCATGCGATCCAAAACAGGAACCGTCCGCCGCCTGACCACAGACCACAACACCCTACGCAAAGCCGAACTGCTGCGCCATCATGAGGCGGGTTAGGATTCCCTGTGGAGAAGACATACACCCTATAAGAGAATCGTCGCCTTTTCAGGGAACTGTTTCTCTTTGATACGCGCACGCAAGACTTCGATCCGTTTTTTGCTTAAAGGATGTGATGCAAACAGCGCAAGCCCCTCGAAATCGTTATGGTGAATGGTCGAAAAAAATTCGGTTGCACCGCCCACATGACCATACCGCTTATAAAGCACGTCAAGTGCGTACAGATCGGCTGCAGTTTCTGTATTTTGGGAGAAACGTGCCTGCACTGCCGTGCTGGGGATAGTCATCATACCGTCGACTATAGAGCTTAAAATGCTATAAAGGCCCAATTCAAGCATCGTCTTAAAATGATCCCGATGTGCATAATGCCCCACTTCATGGGCGAGCACAAAAGCAAGAGCATTTTCACTTTTTATTGTCTTTAGCAATCCCTCAAAAATCACAATGGTACCATTAGGATAAGCAAAGGCATTGCTGTCTATTTCCTTCATCACTGCAACTTTTAGCGTGAGATAAGGCGGTATATCTGGTTTAGGCAAAGAAGCGAAAACACGCTGTACAACCGGATACGATTCGGTTGCGATAGGAGATTCCTGAAAATCCATTGTTTGCAAATGGCGCCATATAAAGCTTTCAACTGAGTTAGGTAAATGTTGCACACCAAGATGGACAATCAATGTGATGGTGATTAACGTGATAACCACAAGAATGATTAACCCCAGCCCCCCCCTGACAAAAATTACCCATTCACGTTCAGTGCTATGATTAACCTGATGATCAAACGTTTTATGTTTAAACTTCATGGCTTCAAGAGGAGTACTTTAGGGGTATACGGCTGTTGCATAAACAACAACCTCAACCTTAGGAACACCTCCTCTATTCGGATCAGTTAATGTTGCCGTTGTATAACGCACGTTTAAGAGGTGGGATGCGCCCCGTGCTTTTTCTTGTACACGAAGAAGGGCTTCTCGGCGGCCTCTATCCATTAAATTCTCTAACACTCCTACACGACCTCCAAAAATATCCACGAAACTGGCAAGAGTAGAGCGGAAAAAATCAGAGGATAACACCACGCTACCAATCACCAACTCGGCGCGTGTATTAGATGCAAAGGAAAGGTTTTTTTCTTTCGTATTCACAAGGGGAATTTTTGGGGCAACAGCTTCTCTTTCCAGCAAATCCTTGAAATGCTTATTTTCAAGGATTTTCCCAGAAAAAGCGGTAAAAATCAGTAAAGCGCCCCCAACGACCCAATCGAGATGCTCAAGCATTATATCGACCATACTATGCAATCCTTACCGCTGTCCCATATACATAAATTTCCGCTGCACCGGATGCCACAGACGATGTTGAAAGACGCACATTTAAAATGGCATTCGCACCTACATTTTCAGCCTGTTTTCTCATACGCTCTAAGGCTTCTTGGCGTGTTTCTTCCAACAACTCTGTATAACCCCTAAGTTCACCGCCAAACATATTTTTAAAATCTGCAATCAAATCTCGCCCAACGTGCTTTGAACGCACAGAACTGCCGTTCACTAAGCCATAATGTTCAATGATGTCTCGGTTAGGCACATATTCAAGGTTTGTGATGATCATAGGGATATTTTCCGATTTTTTTACTCAATGCTAAACAATACAATAAAAATATTAAAAGGGAAATAACCAAGACCAAGGCCACACCCCCCTACACCACAAGGCACGCCGTTTCAAACGGCAGCCTTGGCAAGCGGGGCTTGAGTGTGCGGGCATCGCCGTAGCCGATGTTGCATAAAAAATTGATTTTCCAAGACGTGTAGGGAGTTTCGGAAAAAAAGTCACGGTTCACACCCTCGGCATCAAACCCCGAAATGGGGCCGCAGTCCAGTCCCAGAGCGCGGGCCGCCATAATGAAATACCCCCCCTGCATGGAGGCATTGCGCATGGCCGTTTCCTCAATCAAAGGGGCATTGCCCTGAAACCATGCTTGGGCCACGGGAAACAGGGCGGGGAAATGCTGGGGAAAATCCATATCATTGGCCAGCAAGGCCACAACAGGGGCGGTTTTTGTCTGGTGAACGTTGCCTTCGTGCAGGTGGGGCAACAACCGCTGTTTCGCCGCCTCTGTGGTTAAAAACAGAATCCGCAGGGGGCAACTGTTGGCACTGGTGGGGCCCATTTTCACCAAATCATACAGGGTTTTCAGCGTTTCCAAAGACACAGGTTTGTCTTGCCAGTCCACGAGAGAGCGGGCTTTGTAAAACAGATGATCCAAAACATCATCGGACAAGGGAACAGACAAAGCCATAAAAAATCCTTTGAGGGATAGGGGTTACAGGTCAGAGGCCGCGCGGACTTCCAAAACCTCAGGAATATAATACCGCATCATGTTTTCAATGCCTGATTTCAGGGTCATGCTGGAACTGGGACACCCGGAACAGGCCCCCCGCAAATGCAAAAACAGAACGCCCGTTTCCACATCAAACCGATCAAACAAAATATCCCCCCCGTCCTGCGCCACAGAGGGCCGCACGCGGGTATCCAGCAGATGCTTGATTTCTTTGACAATGCTGCTGTCATTGGCATCGGATTCTTGGGGCTCATCCCCATCACCCTCCAAAACCAGCAATCCGGCCAAAAAATGATCCACCATGCCAGAGAGCACCAGCGGCTTTAAGTACGCCCAATCCTGATCATCTGCCTTAGTGACAGAAATAAAATCAAAGCCATACATGACCCCCGCCACACCCTCGATCCCCAACACACGACGGGCCAGCGGCGCATGCTGGCAATCCGCAGCCTGTTTAAAATCACGCGTCCCCTTTTCAAGGATGATCCGGCCTGGAAAAAAGGCCATGGTATTCGCATTGGGGGTATCTTGGGTTTGGATAAACATGATAGAATCCACATCCGGTCATTGTCTTTAGTTATCCCTTTATACGTCATATGAACGCCGTTGACCAGATCCGTGTCCGTGATATTCGGGGCCCTGCCCTTTGCCGTTTGCTGGCCCACAGTTTGGACCGCTCTCGCCTGTGGTGCCTGCAAAACCCTGATTATTGTTTAACGCCCCCTCAGGCAGAACGCTTTCACGCCCTGAAAAGGCGTCTGGATATGGGCGAGCCCATCACCAAAATTCTGGGCCAAAGATCCTTTTGGAAGGATGATTTTATCACCACTGCGGACGTTTTGGACCCCCGCCCCGATTCTGAAACTCTGATTACGGCGGTTTTAAACCATTACCCCGATCAAAACGCCCCCTATCATCTTTTGGATTTGGGCACGGGCAGTGGGTGCCTGCTGTTGTCCCTGATGGGGGAATATCAGAATGCCTGCGGTGTGGGGGTGGACCTTTCGTCTGCCGCGCTGGGGGTGGCCAAAAACAATGGGGAAAATCTTGGGCGTTTTCCCCACTGGATTCAGGGAAACTGGGGCGAAAGTCTAAAAGGCCCCTTTGATATCATCATCAGCAATCCCCCCTATATTCCCACAAAGGTGTGCGAAACGCTGAAGGTTGCCGTTCGTGTGTTTGACCCTTGGATGGCGCTGGATGGGGGGCCGGATGGCCTTGGGCCTTATAGGGTCTTGATGCCTCAACTCAAATCTTTGTTGGCCCCCACAGGCAAAGCCTTTTTAGAAATTGGGGCAACACAATCTGGGGCCGTGGGCCTCATCGCCCAAAAAAATGGCTTAAAAATCCACGGCATAGAAAAAGATTTGGAAAATCGGGATCGCTGTGTTATAGTGTCTCTGTAACCCCTCCCCATTTTTTGAAGATGAATCCCTAAGCATGAACACCCCTGGCAATAAACACAACCCCATGAAACGATTTCGTCGCCGTCCTGGTGGGAATCATGGAAATTTCAACAGTGGTGGCCCCAGACGGCCGTCTTTTGCCTCTCAGGAACAATTTGATCGCAAAACCCGCAACAATGCCCAAAATGCCCTGAACCGTCATTTGGATCTGGCGCGGGATGCCCTGTCTTCGGGGGATGAAACGCGGGCCGAAAACCATTTTCAACACGCGGATCATTACCAGCGGGTGATCAACGCCTGTGATCGGGCTTTGGGGGATCGTCAGCCCCGCACCTCTTTTGATGACGACCAACCCCGCCCCTTGTCTTCCCTCTCAGAGAGCGAAGATCAGGCGCTGGAATCCCCCGCCCTGTTTGATGATGGCCCTATCGAAGATTCCATGTAATCCCCCATCATGATGCGTGTTTTTTCAGGAATTCAGCCCACGGGGGCCTTGCATTTGGGGAATCATCTGGGGGCCATTGTGGCTTGGAAAGAGCTGCAGGCCATTGCCGAATGCACCTTTTGTATTGTCGATTGGCATGCCATTACCGTGTTTCAGGATCCAGAGGCCCTGCGCCAGTCCGTTCTGATGACGGCAGCCACGTATTTGGCCTGTGGTCTGGATCCCCAGCGTGTCACCATTTACCCCCAAAGCGCTGTGCCCCAACATGCCGAGCTGGCGTGGCTGCTGTCCTGTCACACCCCCATGGGTTGGCTGAACCGCATGACGCAGTTTAAGGACAAAGCGGGAAAGCATAAGGATCAGGCGGTTTTGGGTCTGTATGCCTATCCCGTGTTGATGGCCGCCGATATTGTCCTGTTTGGCGCAACCCATGTCCCCGTGGGGGAGGACCAAAAACAACATCTGGAATTGGCCCGCGATATCGCAGCGGCCGTGAATCGGGCGTATGGCAAAGATCTTTTGGTCATTCCTGAGCCCATGGTGTCCAAAGTGGCCCCCCGCATCATGAGTCTGCGGGACGGAACAAAAAAAATGAGCAAATCTGACCCGTCCGAGGCCAGCCGCATTCACCTCACCGACGACGATGACACCATCGCCCAAAAAATCCGCCGCGCCAAAACCGACAGCGATGCCCTGCCCAGCGATGTTGCAGGCTTGGACAATCGGCCAGAGGCCAAAAATTTGCTGACCATCCTCTCCGTTCTGGAAAATCGCACCTTATCCGACACCCTGCAAAGTTATGCCGGACAGACGTTTTCTGTTTTAAAGGATGACTTAACCCAAGTTTTGATCACCCATATCGCCCCCATTCGTCAGGGCATCCACGAACGCTTGTCCGATCCCGAAGGTTTAAAAGCCCTTCTGGCCCAGCACGCATCCAAATGCCTTGAAAAGGCTGAAAGCACCATGGGCACAATCAGAGAAAGTTTTGGTTTTTTAAAGCTTTCGTGATAAGATTGTTAAAAGACCCAAACGATGGTTTGAGGTTTGAAAACAATAACCTTGTAGACAAGGGTGATTCTGTGACCGCGTACGAAAGCCATACTGTTAAATCCTATGATCAGGCCCTCTCTCAAATGACGGGGGATTGCGTGGCCATGGGCAAGCTTGTTGAAGAGCAGCTGGGCCTGTCTGCCGAAGCCCTGCAGGCCCGCAACAATGACATCGCCATCGAAACCTCAAAACGCGATCAAGAGGTCAACGCGCTGGAGCATTCCATCAATCAACAGGGCCTGAAAATGCTGGCCCTGCGCCAACCCATGGCATCAGACCTGCGCCTTGTGATTGGCACCATGAAAATCGCCCGTGACCTTGAACGTATGGGGGATTATGCCGCCAACATCGCCAAACGTGCCAGCAAGATCAATGCCGGTGCAGAGTTGGGCCCTACACAAGCCGTTTTGGCCATGGCCCGTCTGGCAGAGCCCATTTTGCGGGATGCCCTGCTGGCCTATCAAAATCAGGATATCGAACTGGCCAAAAGTGTCGAATCCAAAGATGATGTTTTGGACGAAGCCTATAACGCCCTGCTGACAGAACTCATGTCCTATATGCAAACCCACCCCGACGATATTAAACTGTGCACCCATCTGATCTTTATCGCGAAGAATTTTGAGCGCGTGGGGGACCGTGCCACCAACATTGCCGAAACGGTCCAGTTTATTGTTTTGGGATAAGAGAGATATTTAATGAATAGGGAAACAACAAACCGTATTCGTTTTATTTTAGAAGAGCTTGTGCCTCCTATTTTACGTGACTCCGGCTTCATGCGTTTTTTATTTCGCTGCGCTTGGGGAAAACATATCGATCAACTAGAGACGTTTCGGAAAAATGCACCGTTTTTAACTCCCAAAGAATATAAGGATCTTTACGAAACTCACCCCAGAGTCCAAGATAATACAGACAACACTATCGATTGTTTAAAAGCAATAAGCCAGATAATCATTGGTGAAACTATCTGCGACGTGGGTTGTGGTACAGGATACACGGCAAATTGGCTATCTAAAAACACCCAAGGAAAGAAAAAATACACAGCCGTGGATTTTATTATTCATCAAAAAGATAGGGATAAGTATCCAGAAATTTATTTCCAAGAGGCCAAAATTGAAAATCTCCCCTTTCCAGATGGACACTTTGATACCGTCATATGTACTCACACATTAGAGCACATTTTGGATATAGGAGGAGCAATCCGTGAACTGCGCCGTGTGTGCAACAAACGTTTGATTATTGTTGTTCCTTTAGAGAGGGAATATCTGTTTACTTTCAACCCTCATTTTCATTTTTTTCCCTATCCGCATAGTTTCTTGCGATATGTGCCTGATATTCCTGAAGAGTATTATCTGAAAAAACTAGGGCGTGATTTAATCTATTGGGAAAATCGGTAAGATTCTTTTTAATACCCCTACCCCCTCGGCGCCCCCATGGTGACAAACTCCTCGGCGCTGCTGGGGTGAATGGCGAGTGTGGCATCAAACTGCGCTTTGGTGGCCCCGCAGGTTAGGGCCACGCCAAACCCCTGAATAATCTCCGGCGCATCCGGCCCCACCATCACGCACCCCAAAACCCGATCACTGGCGCGATCCACCAAAAGTTTCATGAATGTTTTTTCGGTTTTTTGGGTCAAAACATACTTCATGGGGCGAAAACGGGACACATACACAGCCACATCATATCCTGCCTTGCGGGCAGCTTCCTCAGACAATCCTGCCGCGGCCAGGGGGGGGTCCGTAAACACCGCCATGGGCAGGGCTGTGCGATCCAGCGGCGCCGGACTTAGGCCCGAGAGGCGATCCGCCAGCTTTCGCCCCTGCGCAATGGCAAAGGGGGTGAGGTTGATATCATTCACCACATCCCCCACCGCAAAAATCGAGGGCACCGATGTGCGATTTTGTTCATCCACCACAATCCCGCCATGCTGCGGATGCAGGGCAACCCCCACCGTTTCCAAACCCAGCCCCGCTGTCAAAGGCTGCCGCCCTACGGCGTTCAGGGTGCAGCTGACCTGTAAAGCCTGCCCCTGCAGATGAACCCTTTGCCCCTGATGCGTAATCTCATGCACTTGGCAGGACGGATAGACCTGAATGCCCCGCTCTTTCAGGCATGACAGCAAGACATCCGCCGATTCCCGATCAAAGCCAGGCAAAACAAAATCATATTTTAAAACCAAATGAACCTGCACGCCGAAGGCATTTAAAATCGACGCCATTTCCACCGCAATAAATCCCCCCCCGATGATGGCGATGGATTCGGGCAAGGCCGCCAGATCAAGGATATGATCCGAAACCAGAGCCTGATCCCCCCCAGGAATGGGCAGGGGTTTGGGTGTGGACCCCGTGGCCAGCAAGATATGATGGCCTTTCAGAGTACGGGATGGACCTGACGGCGTTGTCAGAACCACCGCGTTGGGCCCCTTTAGGGCGCCATGCCCGTTAAAAACATCCACGCCGCTGGTGGTCAGCAGGTTCTGATAAATCCCCTCCAGCCGGTTCAGTTCCTGACGCTTTTTTTCGATAAAGGGCGGCCAATCAAAGGGGCCGCCCTGCACATCCCATCCGTAATCTTGGGCCAAAGCCACATCTTCGCTGGCATGGGCCGCATACCAAAACAGTTTCTTGGGCACGCATCCCCGCATGACGCAGGTACCCCCCACGCGCTGGGATTCAATCAGGGCCACTGTTTTTCCGCGGGCCGCCAAGCGACGGGCACAGGCAACCCCGCCGGATCCCCCCCCAATCACAATCAAATCATACATCTCAGACATCTTTTTTTTCTCCCTTCAATCTGCGCAAAGCCCACTGTAAATCACGGTGCAACCGATCAAAGGGCAAGGTTAGACAATCCTTTCGCGCAATCAAAACATAACAGGCCGGATCTTGCTGGGCCAGAACCAAACGGGCCAGATGGCGCATCCGGCGTTTGGCAAAATTTCTTTGCACGGCGCCGCCCACTTTGCGGGACGCGGTGTAGCCCACCACAACAGACTCTTGCCCCTGCGGCGCATATTGCACAATCAATCCGGAGGTCACGAAGGACTGCGCGGTTTTTTGCATCTGCACAAAATGCGCCCGTTTGGTCAGGGTCTTCACACCGCCCCTCCCGCACGCCAGACATCCTCGATCACGGCAGGGGGCACAGGCTGTTTGTGAATAAACGCTTCACCGATACGGTTTAAAAGAATAAACGTCAGAACATCGTCTTTTTTCTTTTTATCCACCTGCATGGCCTGCATCACATCAGAAACGGCAAAGCTTGCCAAATTCAGGGTTAGGGGCAGGCTGCAAATATGACGCTGAATACGGGCATTCTGATCCTCTGGCAAAAACCCCAGACGGTGTGATAAATCCGCCGCCAAAGACAGCCCCCTTAGCACCGCGTGACCATGCAGGACGGAAAACCCACTGACCTGCTCAATGGCATGGCCAAAGGTGTGGCCCAAGTTCAAAAGGGCCCGCTGACCCTGTTCCCGTTCATCCTTACCCACAATGTCCGCTTTCATCTGGGCACTGATGGAGAGAACATGGGCCAGAACGCTGGGATCTTTGTTCAGCAGGGATTGCACATTCCCCTCTAAAAAATCAAAAAAATCAGCCTTTCCCAGCAGGGCATATTTCAAAATTTCCCCATATCCCGCCAGCATCTGATCCGCGGGCAGGCTGGAAAGCACATCAATATCCATCATCACGCCGCTGGGCTGGTAAAAGGTGCCCACCAGATTCTTGCCCTGCGGCGTGTTAATGGCCGTTTTCCCCCCAATGGCACTGTCCACCTGAGATAAGAGCGTGGTGGGGATATGAACAATGGGCAGCCCCCGCAGAAGAATGCTGGCCGCAAAGCCCGCCAAGTCCCCCACAACCCCCCCGCCCAAGGCCACAATCAGCGTGTCCCGATCCACACGATGATCCAAACAAAAGGCCGTCAGCTTTTGAAGGTAACCCCAAGATTTGCTGGCTTCCCCCGCCGGCAAAACAAAGGCCGGCGCTTCGGGCAAGGCACGGACAAGCGCAGGACCATAAAGCGGATAAACCGTTTCATCGCTCACCACCACACAGCGGCGGGGGCGGATGTTGAGGCACGCAAGCCCATCCCCCACCAGTCCACGACCAATCACCAAGGGATACGACCGATCCGGCAGAACAACACTGAGACGATGAAGAATTTCGGGCATAAATAAAGTCTTTTTCAAGGAGGCCTTTAATGTACCCCATTCACAAATGATGAAAAGCCCTTTATCGTAATTCAGGACATGAATGTTGGGAAACCCTATGATCATCACCTGCTCGGAATGTACGTCGCGCTTTGCGCTGCAGCGGGAAAGCCTGGGGGTGACAGGCCGATTCGTCCGGTGCGCCCGCTGTTTGCACATTTGGTTTCAAATGCCTGGCGATGAAACCGAGCCCTCTTTCGCGCCCCAACCCACCCAAAACCCCGTATCGGGGCAGTTGCCCTCTCTATCCATGGATTTTAAACCCAAAAACCGTTTGTGGACAACGGCTATGACACTCAGCTTTATCAGTATGGTGATGCTGTTGGCTCTGGTGATCAAAAAAGATTGGGTCAGTGCAACGTTTCCCCAAACAGGGGTTTATTATCAGAAGATTTTATAGGCTTTTTTGAACAAAGGACACGCTGAAACACCATGACACACCCTTCTTTTTCTGGCTCTATGGTGGCGCTTTTAACGCCCATGACGCTGCAGGGGGATCTGGACTTTGCTGCCTTTGCCCATCTGATCGAATACCAACTCGCGGGGGGGACCAGGGGCCTTGTCCCCTGTGGCACCACGGGGGAATCGGCAACGCTGAGTCTGGATGAACATCTGGCTGTGATGAAACACTGCGTCGATACCGCCAAAGGACGCTGCCCCGTCATAGCCGGCACAGGATCCAACAACACCACAGAGGCCATAGAGCTGACACAGGCCGCCGCCGCCATGGGGGCCGATGCGGCCCTTTTGATCACCCCCTATTACAACAAACCCACAAAGGCCGGACTGTTGGCCCATTTTCAGGCCATTCATGATGCCACATCTCTGCCCCTGTTTTTGTATGATGTTCCCGGCCGCACGGGGTTGGCGCTGCCGGATGATGTGATTTTATCCTTGGCCAACCTTCCCCGCATGGCGGGCATCAAGGATGCCACCGGCGATATGGGCCGGATTTTACGCCTCAGGGCGCGGGGCTTGCGGGAAAATTTTGTGTTTTTATCTGGGGATGATGCCTCGGCTCTGGCCTTTTACGCCGTGGGGGCGGTGGGGTCCATTTCCGTCACGGCCAACGTGGCCCCCAAAGGATGCGCGGACGTTTATGCTTTGGCCATGCAGGGGCAATGGGATCAGGCCAGAGCCATCCAGCAAACCTTAATGCCCCTGCACGATGCCCTGTTTTATGAAACCAGCCCGGGGCCGGTGAAGTATGCGGCGTCCCGTTTGGGACTCTGTGACAATGTCTTGCGCCTGCCGTTGGTGCCTGTCACAGATGCAACGGAAAAGGCTTTAAACCAAGCCATGATTGGGCTTTCCTGATGGCAAAAACCAAAAAACCATCCCCCTTTTCCCCCGTCCATATCGTCAATCGCAAAGCCCGTCATGATTATGTTTTGGGGGATGTGTGGGAAGCCGGCCTGCAGCTGATGGGCACCGAAGTCAAATCCCTGCGTATGGGACGGGGGCAACTGAAGGATGCCTATGTGGTTGAAAAGCAAGGAAACCTATATGCCGTGGGGATGCACATTTCCCCCTATCCCTTTGCCCGTCACGGCAATCATGCGGAGGAACGGCCCCGCCTGTTGCTGCTGCACAAACGCGAAATCAACAAAATTATGGGGGCCATGGCCCGCGCCCAAATGACGGCGGTGGTGCTTGAGGTCTATAGCAACGACAAAGGCCTCATCAAAGCCAAAATCGCCACCGCCCAGGGAAAAAAGAAACATGACAAACGGGAAAGCGAAAAAGAACGGACGTGGCAACGGGACAAACAACGGATTATGAAGGGGGATGCCTAAAGGATGCCCCAAACCCAGCCAAGGCTGTTCATGTCTATGCATCGTCATACCGGACAAGGGAGCGCAGCGACCGCTGATCCGGTATCCAGCGCCACTGTCAAAAGGCGCAGCCTTTTGCCTTTGTATTGTGAAAACTAAGGAACAAAACGCTCCGCGTTTTGGCATTTGCGCTGGATCCCAGCTCGGCGCTCGCTGTCGCTCGCTGGTCTGGGATGACGGAAATCAAACGAAAAAATTTAATTTATTGATTTTAAACAAAACTTTTTTCTTGACAGCCCCTTGACTTTCGTATCCGCATTTTTTACAGTGAAGGTATAGAAAGACCAGTTCAATTTTGTCGACATTCATTTTCTGATATTTCTATCCATGGTCGGGGGGATGACCGGTTCCCCTCAAAAAAACCCCTTCGGTGGCCCGGGCCACTTTCGGGGCTTCTCAGGTTGCCTGCTCACCCATCGCGACATCGTCGCATCAAAGACAGCAGGATCAAAGGCCCGACAGGATCATCCTTAGGGCCATCGAAGAGCCAATCACCCGTGGGTTGTGGGGTGTTGGCCGTCAACCGTAGGGCGCAACCCGTGGCACTGTTGAGGGTGCTTTGCCCCCTAAATCGGGGGGCTTTTGTCAGGGGGCGGGATCACAGGCCTCCTTGAAACAAACCATGATCAAAGCCAAGACGCGCGTCTAAACTTTCTTTATTTTTCTTTGATAAACCAAATATTTATTAACTTGAGAGGCTATACCTATCAGACACCACCCCCCCTACAGCACAAACCGACTCAGATCCGTATTTTTCGCCAGCGATGCCAAGCGTTCGTTGACATAGGGGACATCCAACGTGATGGCCGTGCCGGCATGATCGTTGGCGTTGTAGCTGATATCGTCCGTTAAACGCTCCAGCAGGGTGTGCAAGCGCCGCGCCCCGATGTTTTCCACAGAGGCATTGATTTCTGTGGCCAGTTCCGCCAGACGCTCTATGGCTTCTTCGGTAAAAATCAAATCCACGGTTTCTGTTTTCAACAAGGCCACGTATTGCTTAATCAGGCTGCATTCCGGTTCTGTCAGGATGCGGCAGAAATCTTGACGGGTCAGGGGTTGCAATTCAACCCGAATGGGCAAACGGCCCTGAAGTTCCGGCAACAAATCCGAAGGCTTGGCCAAATGAAACGCGCCAGAGGCAATAAACAAAATGTGATCGGTCTTCACCTGCCCATGCTTGGTGGACACCACGGTGCCCTCGATCAGGGGCAAAAGATCCCGCTGCACCCCTTCACGGCTGACATCACCGCCCCGCATTTCCGAGCGGGCGCAGATTTTATCCACCTCGTCCAGAAACACGATCCCATTTTGCTCAACCCATGTTATCGCCGTTTTGATAATGTCATCATCATCCATCAGGGCATCGCAGGCATCGGCAATCAAATACGCGTACGAATCACTGACCGTGGTTTTTTTCTTTTTGGTTTGGGCGCCAAAGGATTTCCCAAGGATATCCCCCAAATTCATCATCCCCATCTGCGCCCCTGGCATGCCCGGGATATCAAAGGTTTTCATGGCCGAGGGGATATCTTTGACATCAATCTCGATGTCCCGATCGTTTAATTTGCCCTCGCGCAGCATGGTGCGAAATTTTTCGCGGGTATCATGGCTGGCGGCATCCCCCACCAGGGCATCCAAAACCCGCTCTTCGGCCTCGGCTTCGGCGCGGGATAAAATCTCCGCCCTTTTGGTTTGACGGACCAGAACAATGGCCATTTCCACCAAATCCCGAATGATCTGCTCAACATCGCGGCCGACATAGCCCACTTCGGTGAACTTGGTGGCCTCCACTTTGATAAAGGGCGCATTGACCAGCTTGGCCAAACGGCGGGCAATTTCTGTTTTCCCCACACCGGTGGGCCCGATCATCAAAATGTTTTTGGGCAGAACCTCGGATTTTAAGGGCTCGTCCAACTGCTTGCGGCGCCAACGGTTCCGCAGGGCATTGGCCACGGCCCGCTTGGCATCAGCCTGTCCCACAATATAGCGATCCAGTTCAGCCACAATGGCTTTGGGGGTTAAATCAGCGTCGGTGGTCATGCGGCACTCAAGGTTTCCAGGGTCACAGTATCGTTGGTATAAACACAAATGCCAGCGGCGATGCGCATGGCTTTTTCGGCAATGCTTTTGGCATCCCCATCCAGATCATACAGGGCCAAAGCCGCGGCCAAAGCATAATTTCCGCCCGATCCAATGGCCATGACGTTGTCTTGGGGCTCTAAAACATCCCCCGTACCAGAGAGCAAAAGCATGGTGTGCTGATCCGCCACCAGCATCATGGCCTCTAGCCGGCGCAAATACCGGTCGGTGCGCCAATCCTTGGCCAACTCAACACACGCCCGCATCAGTTGGCCGGAATGTTTTTCCAGTTTGGCCTCCAAACGCTCAAACAACGTAAAGGCATCGGCGGTGGATCCGGCAAATCCCACGATCACTTTGCCATCGGCCAGCAACCGGACTTTCTTGGCATTGTTTTTAATAATGGTCGGCCCCAAAGACACCTGCCCATCGGCAGCGATAACAATGTCTTTTCCCTTGCGAACGGCAACAACGGTGGTCATGACTTTGATCCTTTCCCCGAATGATATAGGGCGCACGCAAGGAAAAAACAAGGGCGCAGCACAAAAACGCAACAATGAACGTCTGGCAAGGGGGCGCTTTTCAGCGTGAGTTTTTAAAAAAAATTATGAAAAAACAGATTGGTATTATCTATCTCCGTCTTTTTGGGCCGAAGCAGGGCGGTCTTCACAGCAACGTTTCACCTCAACTGTGGTTTTTATGATCCCTGCGCGGCGAAACGTCAGCGTCAAAGGAAACGTATCCCCCACTTTTAAGATTTTTAAGGGCTGCTTTACCGTCAGGCGGGTGCGCCCAGGATCATAAAAGATCACCTGCTCTGCGGGAATATCCAGCGTTTCAACGGTGGTCAGGAGGGGGTTTTGGTTTTTTTGTGGGGCAAAAATCAGGCTCTGAAAAACAACTGTTTTGCCCAAAGACGTTTCCGCCCGTAACAGCACATCGTTTTGGGGGGTTAAATTGCTCATGATCCCATAAATATGATATTCCGGCTTTTCTTTTTCCGGATAGGGCACGGTCCAGGCATCGTGAAAAGTTAAACCCTCAGGGGCGGTGCTGCCTGCTTGGGGCGCAAGAAAAAAACCCATCAAAACCAAAAAGAAAATTTTCATGTCTTAAAGCTCTGGATTCAATCGATGATGGGGATCCATGATCTGTTTGATCCGCTGGGTCGCGGCCAAGACGCCGGCGTCTGCGTAATGATGATACAGGGTTTTTTTGAGTCTTCCCAGCCCATGTTCCGCGCTGATGGACCCATGATGACGCATCACCTGCGTGTAAACAAGATCATGCAGCTGAGGCGCCTGATCCAAAAAAGTCTCAGGCGCCTGCCCCAAGGGTGGCAAAAGATTATAATGCAAATTGCCATCCCCCATATGCCCAAAAATGATGGGCCGAATCCCGGGCACAGCACGCGCCAAAAGGGTTTGGGTGGTTTCCAAAAAAGAAGGCAATTCCGATAAGGGAACAGCCACATCATGCTTAATGCTGGGGCCCTGAACCCACGGCAATTCCCGTCTGGGATACCAGAGGGTTTTTTGATCCTCCTGAGCAATCGCAATAACCACATCCTCGGCTTTTAGGGATTGCGTCAAAGCGGCAACGGCTTCCTCTGGACTCACAAAGTGGGGCAAAATGATTTGTGTCAAAATGACCCACGGCGCTTTGGTTTTCAGGGGAACAGCAATACCCCGATGCTGCACCACCAAATCCAAGGCTTCGCGGGACATAATTTCGAAAGATTCAACATTATCCGCCGTTTGCCCCAGTAACCGATGAAGGAGCGATGTGGCAAAAACAAGATCCTGACAACCCACCATCACACTGATCGTGTTTTGCGGCAAACTCACCAATTTCAGGGTGGCGGCCGTGATCAGGCCCAACGTCCCCTCCGTTCCGATAAACAGTTGCGCCACGTCAAAACCCACATTGTTTTTGGGCACGCGCACCAAGTGATTCAGGGGTGTGCCATCGGCCAAAACCCCCTCTATCCCATAAATCAGGTGACGCGTCATGCCATGGCGCAGCACGTTGATCCCGCCGGCGTTGGTGGCGATATTCCCCCCCAAACGGCAGCGATCCGCCACCGACAGGCCCAAGGGAAACCTGAGGCCATGATCTTTGGCCGCATCATTGATCTGAAGCAGGGTGCATCCTGCCTCGGCCACCACAACGCGATCCTGGGGATACAGGGCGCGAATGCGATTCATCCCCGAAAAATTAACCAGAATCTGCCGCTCTCCGCCCGCCACAGCCCCCCCCACCAGACCGGTGTTGCCGCCTTGGGGCACAACAGACAGGTTATGATCGCAGCAAAACCGCACCAAACGCACAACGTCATCTTGGCTATCGGGAAACACCACCGCCAAAGGGGCACTGGTGAAACGGCCCCGCTGATCCTGCAGCCATGCCTGATCGACGTCTGCGGGCTCAAAAACCTTATGCGACCCTAAAAGAGACGTAAGTTTTTGAAACATCAGGGCAGATCAAGGGATTGCCCCACGGCCAGCCCCAGACGCTTGGCGTCTCCAGCGGGCACCTCTAAAACATAACGGGCGGGGCGATCCGTCCCCAAGGGGGATAAATCATGGGGCGCCGCATCGGTCACAATGCCGACAATGTTCCCCTGAGCATCGATAAAAATGATATCCAGCGGGATGAAGGTATCTTTCATCCACATGGTGCGGGGGGCTTCCTCGGGCCAAACAAAAAGCATCCCTTGGCCCTGCGGCAAAAACGTCCGCATCATCAATCCCTTGGCGCGGGATGCTTCCGAATCGACAATCTCCACAATCACGGGGTTATTTTTGCCGATAGAGATTTCCGCTGTGGGTAAACCATAATCTGAAACCGTTGGCCGGAAAAAACCAAAAACAGCATACAAAACAATAACCACAATGACCACCAGCAGAACGCCGCCAACCCAAAGTTTTTTATCGTTTTTGATATTCATAACGGTATCGGTTAAATGTGGTCCGTTTCATCAGCGCCCGTTTCCACAACGGCAGGAACCAGCTTTTTGGTAATTTCGTTCAGATCCGCAAAGGAACACAGGCCCATATCCACAGGATTTTGGGCTTTGATGTTTTGCATATTCCAATGGGTGCGGTCCCGAATTTTGGAAATGGTGTTTTTGGTGGTGCCAATCAATTTTGAAATCTGGCTGTCAGGCATTTGGGGGTAAAATTTCACCAGCCATGCAATGGCATCGGGCTTATCGCCGCGCTTGCTAAGCGGTGTGTATTTTGCCCCTTTTTTCTTGGTTTTTTGGGCCATGAGGGGGTTGTCTTTTAACTGCAGATGGGCGGCAGGATCGGCCTCGCAGCGGGCGATTTCCTCTGATGTGATCTGTCCATTGGCAATGGGGTTCACAGGATGCAACAGGGCGCCCCCTTCGCCATCGGCCAAAGCCTGAATTTCCAATTCATGAAGGCCAGCCACCTGAGCAATTTGGCGAAATGTTAAGCGCGTATTGTCAACAAGCCAAGCCGCGGTGGCACGCGGCAAAAGAAGTTTTGTCATGAGAAAAGAGTCCTAACTGCCCCAACAGACACAAGAATTGAATGTGATCAGGCCGCAATCCTACGGGTATGGATCGTTTTTGTCAAGGTTCTTGACAAGTTTTGACACATTTGGTCCCTGCCCTTTTTCACGACATCATCTTTTTTAAATACGCGATTTGTTTTAAAAATTCCCGCATCGGTATAGCGGGACGACCCCCCACGGATTGATGGTCGGGAACATTGCGCATCACGCCGCTGCCCGCCGCGATTTTGGCATGATGGCCAATGGTGATATGCCCAATAATCCCCACCTGCCCGCCAATATGGACATGATGGCCCACGGCTGTGCTGCCGGAAATCCCCACCTGCGACACAATAATGCTGTTTTCGCCAATGGTGACATTATGGCCAATTTGCACCAAATTATCGATCATGGTGCCGCGCCCAATGACCGTATCGGGGCCGGATCCCCGATCGATGCAGGTGTTGGCGCCGATATCCACATGATCCTCCAGGATCACCCTGCCCAACTGCGGGATTTTTGTGGGCCCCACGCCATGATCAAACGACGGGGCAAAGCCAAAGCCGGCCTGCCCAATGCGGGCCCCCGAATGCAAAACCACGTGATCCCCCACCAGGGCATGCGTCACCGTAACCTGCGGAAACACCCAGCAAAAGGATCCCAACTTCACCCCCTCACCGATATAGGCTTGGCCCATGATGACGGTATGATCACCAATGTGGGCACCTTTCTCGATGATGACTTGGGGGCCGATTCTACAGGCCTTGCCGATGACCACCCCCTCAGCCACAACGGCGGAAGGGTGCTGAAACGATTCCTGAGGATGCGACGGCGCGGGATACAACAAACCCGCCGTTTTGGCATAGGCCAAATAGGGCTGATCCGTCACCAACGCCACTGTGGATTCTGGAAGGGCGTGGGCCAAATCCGCCTCAACAAAACAGGCCCCCGCCTGCGTTGTGGCCAAGTGCTGGACGTATTTTCGGTTGCTCAGAAACGTCACATCCGTGGGACCGGCATGGGCAATGGGGGCCACATTGCTGAGATTCAGCGTCAACGGGATCGTCTCAGAAACGTTAACCCCCGTGGCGGCAACAATCTCCGCCAGCGCAATGCTGTTTTTTTTCGGGAAAAAACGGGGATCAATCATGACTATCTTTTTTCCTTGGGTTTCTTCGGCGGTCCTTTTATAAAGCGGTAGAGGCACTTTGGCAATATGACCCCGACTTTGTATCAAATTTTTTGTGATGTTCCGGCGGATCAGGCCCCCACCGTGGAGGATTTCTTTGGCCAACGCGCCGATGCCACCATGTGTTTTGCCCTGAATGATGAGGATACATTGTTTCGCATCACGGCTCTGCGGCACACACCTTGGGTCCCAGAGGATGTTGGGACAGACTTGGATGTCCTCTTCACCGCCCTTGGCTGGGGGCCCTGCCCCGTGGTGGCCACAGAAACCCTAACCCCCAGAGACTGGGTTACTGAAAATCAACGCTCCTTCCCCCCCATTGCCTGCGGCCCCCTGATTATCGAGGCGACCCACGGCCCAAAGGCCCCGCGCTTTTATCAACACCGCCTGCGGATTGATGCGGCCACGGCTTTTGGCACAGGCCGTCACGGCAGCACACTGGGGTGTCTTCAGGCCCTTTTTCATCTGCATCAGAACGCCTTTCGCCCACAAAACGTGGCTGATATCGGAACGGGTACAGGGATTTTGGCGTTAACCGCGGCCAAGCTATGGCCCCAAACCCCCATCATGGGCACGGACATTGATCCCCATGCCATTGCCCAATCCCATCATAACCGGCGTTTGAATCATATCCCGCTGAAAACCATAGCCTTTGCACGCTGCGCAGACACACACACGGTTTTGCCGCGACACGATCTGGTCATTGCGAATATCCTCGAGGGCCCTTTGTTTCGCCTAGCCAAAGATCTCTCTGGCATGGTTCATATCGGGGGATATTTGATTTTAAGTGGGTTTTACACCTATCAACAAACCCGTCTGCGGCGGGTTTTTTCGGCCTTTGGATTCCGGCACAAACGGGGTTTTGTGAATCAGCGTTGGCAAACGCTGATGCTGGAAAAGGTGAATCATGGATAAACCCGTGACTGCCATTTTGGCCGGACAAGGCACCCTGCCCGCCCTGCTTGCCAGCCATCTGGGGCCCGATGGGTGTGTCGTGGTCAGCTTCGAGGGTCAGCCCCCCCCTCTTTTGCCCCATCCGGATATTCCCCACGTGGTGTTGCCCATGGGAAAAATCCAGCGCATTTTGGATACCCTGAAACGTTTTCATGTGAACCAAGCCGTTTTCGCAGGTGGCATGCAACGCCCCAATTTATCGGATATGGCGGTGGATATGCGGGGGGCAAAAATTCTGGCAAAGCTGGCCCTGCGCCGGACGCGGGGGGACAATACCCTGTTGAGTTTGTTGGTCGCCGAGCTGGAAAAGGACAACATTGCCGTTGTCGGGGCCCACACCGTGCGGCCGGATTTAACCCCGCAAACCCCTTTTTTGGGGAAGCACAAACCCAGCAAGGCCACCCAAAATGATATTGATTTGGGGTTTGACGTGCTGGCGGCCCTGTCCGATTTTGACATGGGGCAAGCCGTGATTGTCCGCGAGGGCCAAGTGCTTGGTATAGAAGGGATTGAGGGCACCGATGCCCTGATTCACCGCCTATCCCCCTATACCCAGAAAAAACGAAAACACAGGGCGGTTCTGGTGAAATCCCCAAAACGGGGTCAGGATTTGCGTTTGGATATGCCCACCATCGGCCTAGAAACCCTGAAAATCATGGCGCAGGCTGATGTGGGCGGGGTGGCCCTGCGTTTGGGGGCAACCCTGATTTTGGATCAGCCACAGGTCATCGCCTTGGCCGATGCCGAGGGGATGTTTGTAACATGCCAATGAAAACCATCGTGATTTTAACGGGTGAAACCTCCGGCGATACCATCGCCAGCCATTTGATTCGGGAACTGCAGGAACGGGCCCCGGGGGCTTTTACCTTTTACGGCGTCACCGGCCCCCAGATGCGGGCGGCGGGATGCCACACATGGCAGGATCAAAATGATTTGAATGTTATGGGCTTGGCTGAGGTCATCCCCCATATCCCAAAAATTTTACGCATTATGGGAAACACCACAAAAAACATTCTGGCGCTGAATCCAGATATGGTTATTGGCGTGGATGCGCCGGACTTCACACTCAGGATTATGAAGAAGCTAAAAAAAGCGAGAGAACAGGGGAAAATTAAAAGCATTCTCGTGCATTACGTTGCCCCGTCTGTGTGGGCTTGGAAGGCATACCGCGCCAAAACATTGGCCCATACCGTGGATCATTTGCTGTGCCTTTATCCCTTTGAGCCACCCTATTTTACGGTTCATGGCCTGCCCACCACCTGCACGGGGCATCCGGTTTTGCAAACAGAGCTGCCCAAAAAACATCCCAGAGAAGACACCGATCCTTTGCGTATCGGCCTGCTGCCTGGCAGCCGCGGCCAAGAGCTGAAGGCTCTTTTGCCGTTGTTTCAGGATGTGGCCGCACGCTTGGCCGCAGAGCGGCCCAACGCATCCTTTGTCATGCTGGCGGCCCCTTCGGTGGCCCAGCGTTTGAAAGATGCCGTCGCCGGATGGACAACGCCGGTTGATATTATTGATGATCCCGCAAAAAAAACAGAAACCTTGGCCTCTATGGATTTGGCTTTGGCGGCCTCCGGCACCATTACTCTGGAACTGGCTTGGGCGCGGGTGCCCACGGTCGTAACGTACCGTGTTTCCCCCATCACCGCTTGGCTGGTGCGACAACTGGTGCGCGTTCAATACGCCAGCCTGATTAACATTTTGACCAATCAGCCCATTTTCCCTGAATACATTCAGGGCGATGCCACCGTGGATCACCTCACCCACGCCATGATGGACCTGCTGCCCCCAGAAAAACGACAAGAGCGGGTGCAGGCCATAGAAACGGCGCTCTTGGGGCTTTCCCCCACCCATCCACCGGAAAAACCATCCGCCGTTGCTGCGCAAACGATCCTTGGGCTTTTGGCGCCATCGTCTTGATTCTGACGCTTGCCAAGTGGCGGGGAAAACGTCATGATCTTTGTTGAAAAGATTCTATCGTCATCAAAAGGCCATTATGACCAATCTCTTGGGAATTTGGGTTCTCTACCAAAAAGAAACACGCCGTTTTGTCAAAGTCTGGATGCAAACCATGGTGGCCCCCATGGTCACCACATTGTTGTTTTTAACAGTGTTTCAGGTGGCCCTGCACCATTCTGATCAAACAACCGTTGGGGGGCTCTCTTTTCCAGAATTTTTGGCCCCTGGCCTGATCATGATGGCGCTGCTGCAAAATGCTTTTGCCAATTCGTCGTCTTCCCTGATTATCAGCAAAATGAATGGTTGTTTGGTGGATCTGTTGCTGGCCCCCATCAGCACCGCAGGCTTCTTGTTGGCCATGGCCGCGGCGGCCATGACACGGGGGGTTTTGGTGTCCCTGAGTGTGGCCTTGGCCATGATGGCGTTTGTTCCGCTTTCGATACACCACCCTGAAATTCTGGCATTTCACACGATTTTTGGGGGGATTTCTCTGGGCCTTGTGGGGGTTTTAACCGGAATGTGGGCAGAAAAATTTGATCACGTGGCCACCATTACCAATTTTGTGGTGGCCCCGCTGTCATTTTTATCGGGCACGTTCTATTCGGTTCAAAATCTGGACCCAGCTTGGCACTTTATGATTGATTTTAATCCCATTTTTTACATGATTGATGGGATGCGCTATGCCATGACAGACCATCATGATGGTGACATCCGCTTAGGCATGGCGGTGGTTTTGGGTGTCACGGTTGTTTTATGGACGTTGTGTTACGAGGGATGGAAACGGGGCTATGGCGTTAAACATTAAAGGAAAATCCATAAAACTCACACCCCGCAGGATTGTTCTGGGGGTTTTGGCGGCACTGGCTGTGGTGGCCCTTTTTTTTGTGGTCCGGCAAATTCAAAAAGTGTCCCATCCCGCCTATCCCGTGGCTCAGGCCATCATTTACCAGTTTGAAAAAAGCACAGGCAGCAAAGTCACCTTTGATGGCATCCGTTTAGACGGCGGCAAGATCGTTTTGAAGAATCTCTATACCGATGTTCAGAAAAAAGGGTCTGAAAACAAAACGATTTTTTACGCGGAACAGGTGGCGGTGGCGCGGGATTTGTCAACCATCATCACCAATGTATCCCTTTCGACACCAACGGAACAAGGATTGCTGACGGTGGGGCTGCGGGATGTGCGTTTGTCCCATCTGAAGATCGAACAAGGGCAATTTCGGGGGGGGCGTTTGGAATTGGCCAGTTTGTTTTTGGCGGGCGAAGCCGCCCCTGCCCAAATGGAAGCCTTTAAAAAAGCCCTGCGGACATCTTTGGGGGCTCAAAAAGAGGATTTTGCTCTGTTTCTTCTCAATAAACTCCCCCAAACAGGGGTGGCGGTGGATCTTAGTTTGAAAACCCCGTCCATCGATCAGTGGGTTTATGTGGACCGCTGGTATGTGGCGGGTCTTTTTGACCTGTCCAATCGCGCCCTGCTTCGGGGTGTGACAGAAACCATTGATGCATGGCGCAAAGGCCAAGATCCTGTTTCTGCGCAGCCCTTTGATCCCTTAACGTCTCTTAAGGCGGAAGGGATGGCCAGCGTGTTTAAGGATTTGGGCCTTATGAAAGTCTGGCTGGGTTATTTTGCCAAAGAGGCCGGCGTGTCACAGGCAGAGGCCGTAACCCTTGCCACCGATCGCCTGAGTACGCTTGAGGAAAGTTTTGTGAAAGACAATCCCGACTTTCAGTCACAGGGTCGTGCGTTTTTTCAGGGCCTAAAAAACCTTGTCACCGGCAAAAAAAACACCCTGTCGTTTTCTTTTGAACCCGATCCCGAAGCCCCCAACGCGGGAAGGACGTTTAAAGTTCTGCCATGACCTCTGCCCCCCTGCTCTCTGTTCGTGGGTTGTCCGTCACCTTAGGGCAACCCTTGGTTCACGACGTCAGCTTTGATGTTCTGCCAGGGCAGTGTGTTGCCCTGGTGGGGGAAAGCGGTTCTGGGAAAACATTAACCGCCGGCGCTGTACTTCGGCTGTTGGATGATGGCCTGACATCACCCTATACGGGGGAGGTTTTTTTTGAGGGAAAAAATCTCCTCTCCCTGCCCCTTAAAAACCTTCGGGGTGTTCGGGGGGGGGACATCGGGTTTGTGTTTCAGGAACCCCAATCCGCCCTGAATCCCCTGCAATGCCTTGGGAAACAAATGAAAGAAGCGCTTGATTTGCACCAGCCAGATCTTTCACCTGAAATGAAAAAAAGTCGCATCATGGATGTTTTACGTGATGTTGATTTGCACGCTCTGCCGCACATTTTATCCCGTTATCCCCACCAACTTTCGGGGGGGCAACGCCAGCGGGCCGTGATTGCCATGGCTCTGCTGAATCATCCGCGGCTGCTGATTGCGGATGAACCCACCACCGCGTTGGACGTTTACAGTCAGGAAAAAATTTTAAATCTTTTAAAGACCCTGCAGGAAAAATACACCATGGCCCTGCTGCTGATCAGCCATGATTTGCCGCTGGTGAGGAAAATGGCCACCGTGACCTGTGTCATGCATCAGGGCAAAATCATCGAGGTGCAGCCCACAGAAACCCTGTTTGCAGATCCCCAGCAACCGTATACCCGTCAATTGCTGTCTGTTTATCAGGATTTGGTGCCGCCCGTTGTGTCACAGGATGCACCCGCAGCCATGGCGGCCAAGGATCTGTCCGTGTCTTTGCCCCAATCAGGGACCTTTTGGCGAAAACGCTTGGGCCCCCCTTTGGTGGATCAGGTGTCTTTCACGCTGAAAAAAAGTCATACGTTGGCGGTGGTGGGGGAAAGCGGATCGGGAAAATCAACGCTGGCTCTGGCTTTGCTGCGGACCCTGCCGTCCCAAGGGCAGATTTGGGTGAAGGACGCGCGGTGGGACACCCTGCCCCCAAAGGCTCTGCGCCAGCAGCGCCCCCGTGTTCAGATTGTGTTTCAGGATCCTTTTGCGTCCCTGAATCCCCGAAAAACCGTGGGATCCTCTTTGATGCAGGCGGCAGCAGGGAAAACACAACAGGACGTGTTGGGCATGATGGAACGTGTGCAGTTGCCGCCGGACTTTTTTTATGCTTGGCCGCACCAACTCTCTGGCGGGCAGCGTCAACGTGTGGCCATCGCACGGGCCCTGATGACCGATCCTGATGTTTTGATTTTGGACGAGCCCACATCGGCCCTGGACAGCGTAACCCGCCGCCATATCATTTCGCTTTTGCAACATTTGCAAACGTCGCTGGGTCTGAGTTATCTGTTCATCAGCCATGATTTGCGCGTGGTGCAATCCATGGCCCATGACGTTTTGGTGTTAAAAAACGGAAAAACCGTCGAATACCAACCCGCCCCCGCCTTTTTTGCGGGCCCACAAACAGAGTATGGTCGGTTGCTGCTGAGGGCGTCGTTTTATTAAACGGGCAAAGTTACGCCCGCGCCATGTTCAGCCCCTCGTCCTCATACTGTTTCAGTTTGTTTCTGAGGGTGCGGATGGAAATCCCGAGGATATTGGCGGCGTGGGTTCGGTTGCCAAGGCAATGATCCAGCGTGTTTAAAATCAAATCCCGCTCAACATCCGCCACCGTGCGCCCGATGAGGGGGTTATCGCTGGTGGCCTGCGTGACGGCATCCAAACTGGTGGCCATGGCGTCCAGATCATCGTCCCGTTCTTCGGCCAGTTTTAACAGGTCGCTGGTCATCATGATGGCGGCTTCTTCGATTTTGGTCCCCTCCGCCAGCAAAACCGCCCGATGCATGGCGTTTTCCAGTTCCCGAACATTGCCGCGCCAGTGGTATTGTTCCAGTTTGGCCAAGGCCTTATCCGACAACGGCAGCGGCAGCAGGCCATTGGCCGCGGCATATTTTTTGATGAAATAATCGGCCAAAACCGCAATGTCTTGCGGACGTTTCCGCAAGGGGGGGATTTGCAGGTTAAAGACGTTCAGGCGGAAATAAAGGTCTTCGCGAAAGGTTCCATCTTTCACCGCTTCCATCATGTCACGGTTGGATGTGGCAATCAGGCGGATATCAATTTTCACCGGTTGGGAACCGCCCAAACGGTCAATCTCTCTTTCTTGGATGGCCCGCAGCAATTTTGCCTGCAGACGGGGGTCCATTTCCGTGACCTCATCCAGCAACAGGGTGCCGCCGTTGGCCTCTTCAAATTTTCCCACGCGTCTGGCGACGGCGCCGGTAAAGGCCCCCTTTTCATGCCCAAACAGTTCGGATTCCAACAGATTTTCGGGAATCGCAGCGCAGTTGACGGAAATAAAATTTTGATCGGCACGTTTGCTTTTGCTGTGGATGAATTGGGCGATGACTTCCTTTCCGGTTCCGGATTCGCCTGTGATCAAAACACTGGCCTGGGATGGGGCAATCTGTTCGGCCAGTTTGACAATGCGGCCCATGGCGGGGTCGCGGTAAATCACTTTGTGATTATCCTGCGAAACGGCCGCTAACACCGCCGCAATCAAATCCACATCTGGGGGCAGCGGGATGTATTCCTTAGCCCCATCCTTAATGGCCCGCACGGCGGCCTGTGTATCGTTGCCGATACCGCACGCCACCACGGGCACGAAGATGCGTTCTGCCTGAATCTGCTCAATCAGGCTGCCTATGGGCAGCATGACATCCATCATCACCATGTCGGCGCCCTGGCCGGAACGCAGGGCATGCAGGGCCTTTTCCATGGTGTCAACGTGGGCCACTTTGGCCCCTTTGCGCACCGCGATGGCGGCCGCTTGGGTAAAATGTCCGTCTAAATGTCCAACGATGAGCAGTCTCATGATTTTTCTCCTATTGTTCTTATTTTTTGGATATTACGCCGCGCCTGATTTGATGATCTCTGTCATGGTCACGCCCAGACGGTCATCAACAATCACAACCTCGCCGCGGGCCACCAGACGGTTATTGACATAGATATCAATGGGCTCCCCCACTTTGCGGTCCAGCTCCACCACGGCCCCACGGCCCAGTTTTAGCAGTTGGTTGACCTCCATGCGGGCTTCCCCCAAAACCGCTTTGACGTTGATGGGGATGGTATAAACCGCCTCCAGATCATGGGTTGTGACCTTATGTTTCGATAAATTGGGTTCATCATCCAGATCCTGCATCAGGTCCTCTGTGTTTGTGTTTTGGTTTTCCAGGTTTGGCAATTTCATTGTGTCGCTCATGCTTTTTCTCCTTTAGGGGATGGTTGGTGGCTTTGAAAAAAGGTTGTGATCTGCTGGCGCAGTTGGTCTTGGGAAAAGGTGACAAAGCCATCCCCCCAAGACATTTGCACATCGCCAGGGGTGAAGGTGTTTTCCTCAGCGATGTGAATTTTTCCTGCCATTTCTGGGCGTTTGGACAGGGTGTCTTGAACAATCGGTATGTCCTGCGTGTGGCAGGTGATGCGCAGGAATCCGTCTTTATCCCGATGGGCCGCGCAAAAATCCATGACCATCTGCCGCAGTTGCTTTTGATACACGGGGGCCGGAATTTTATGCAAAAAAATCCGCGCAATGGCCAAAGCAATGTCCGCCGCCGTATGTTCCATGGTTTGAATTAGGTGATCGTGCATCAGCATGATGTCCGTGATTTGATCGGCGAGTTTTTCCAGGGCTTGGGACTGCTTGGCTTCGAACTGGATTTGGGCTTCCTGATAGCCTTCGCTGCGACCCTCTTCAAAGGCGAGAGTTTTGGCAATCTGCAAATCCTCATCACTATGAAGCAACAAGGGGCCTGTATCTTCGGGAAGATCGTCCATCACAACAGCCTCGGGCATGGTCTGAACCTGTTCCTGAACGAAACCGGCATCATCAAAGCGCTGAGAAAACAAAAATTTTTGCGTCATGACTAGTACACCAATTCATCCCCACCCTTGCTGTCGGAGATGTCAATTTCTCCTTTGTCAGAAAGGTCTTTAGCCACGCGCACCACGTGCATCTGGGCATCTTCCACATCCCGAACCTTGACGGGTCCCATGGCCTCGATATCTTCACGCAGGATTTTGGCCGCACGCTCGGACATATTCCCAAAGAACATTTCGCGAATCCCCTCTGACGCCCCTTTCAAAGCCACAGCCAGTTTTTCCTTGTCCGCATCCCTGAGAACGGCCTGAATGCCTGTGGGATCCAGACGATTGAGGTCATTAAAGGTAAACATCATGGCCTTAATTTTTTCTGCAGAATCCCCATCCCGCTCTTCCAGGGCGCTCATGAATCGGGTTTCCGTGCTGCGATCAAAGCCGTTAAAGATTTCTGCCATCATTTCAAACGCATCGCGTTTGTTGGTGCGGGCAATGTTACTCATGAATTCATTGCGCAGCGTTTTTTCAACGTCGTTCAGGACTTCTTTTTTCACGGCCTCCATTTTCAGCATCCGATTAATCACATCCATGGCTAATGATTCCGGCAATAGCCCCAAAACCTTGGCCGCATGATCCGGACGCACTTTGGATAAAACAACAGAAACCGTTTGGGGGTATTCGTTTTTCAGGAAGTTGGCGAGCACGTTTTCGTTCACGTTCCCCAGCTTGTCCCACATGGTGCGTCCTGCGGGGCCGCGAATATCCTCCATAATGGCACCCACCCGTTCGCTGTCCATCACCTGGGCCAACAAGCGTTCCGTGGTGTCATAGCTACCCACTAGGGATCCCGATTGGCTAAAGCCTTCCACAAAATCCATGAGCAATTTTTCAATCACAGCGGCTTCGACTTTGCCAAGGGTGGCCATGGTTTGGGAAATTTCCCTGATTTCGTCATCCTGCATCAATCGAAACAGCTTGATGCTATAGGTTTCCCCAAGCGCCAGCATCAACATGGCGGCTTTTTCTTGGCCGGTTAAGGTTTTGTATTGATCACGGTCAATGCGTACAGCCATGGTTATTGTCCCTCGTAAATCCAGCCGCGAATGATATTCAGGGCTTCTTCTGGGTGTTGCTCGATGATTTCACCCACGCGTTTGATGCTGGATGTGCGAATTTGGCCTTTGATGGAATCAATGTTGATCATGTCCCCTGAATCCGCGTTGTCCTGACGGGATCCTGCTATGGCTTTGCCTGTGGGCCCCTCCAAAGCAGGGGTAATACCTGCTGCTGCCAGCAACTGATCGGATGTTTCGCCGCCCGTAATTTCGGGGACACTTTCCAGAACCTTTTGCATCAGCGGACGAATCACAAGGAAGATCACCAAAAGACCAATGAACGAGAGAACCAACGTTTCAATGATTTTGACATAATTATTCACGTCAATCTGATCCAGCAGCGTAGCCTCTTCGGCCATGGCCTCGTCCGCAAAAGAAATGAACTGCATGTTGATGACTTCGACTTTGTCCCCGCGTTCTTCGTCGTACCCTACGGCGGACTTCACGATGGTGGCAATTTTTTCCAACTCTTCGGGGGTGCGGGGTTTATAAGTGCGCTCGCCTTTATCATTGGTGTCATACATCCCGTCCACAACGACAGCCACGGACAGTTTTCGCACCACGCCGGATTGACGGACTTTGCTGGTGATTTGCTTGGAAACTTCGTAATTCAGGGTTTCTTCGGACCGGCGCGATAGGTCTTGGGCTGCATTTTCGCTTTGTTGGCCTTGGTTTTCGGGCAGGTTATTTTCCACAGAAACGGTTTTGGTGGGATTGGTGGTTTGATTGTCTTCCGTCACGGTTTGGGATGAACGCACCGCCGATTTTTCAGGATCAAAGGTTTCCGTATTGGTGCTGACCTGATCAAAATCCATATCGACATTGGTTTGCAGACGGACTTTCCCCACCCCCAAGGTGCTTTCCAAAAGGGTTTTTAATTCGCTGGAAAGCCGTGTTTGATACGCAGAGCGCATATCTTCGTTGGTGCTGGCATCGCCCGCGCCCTCTTGGTTTTCCTGGGCATGGGCAATCAGATTGCCGTTATTGTCAATAATAGATACCGCATTGGTTTTCAGTTCCGGCACAGCAGAGGCCACCAGATATTGAATGGCCATGACCTGAGATTTGGACAAGGTGGTGGCCGATGCCAAGCGCAAAAAGACCGAGGCCGAAGGGGCCTGTTTTTCCTCAGAAAACAACTGCCGCTCAGGCAGGACCAGATGCACACGGGCGTTACGGATTCCGGCGATGGACATGATGGTTTTGGCCAGCTCTCCCTCCAGAGCCCTGATTTTTGTGATGTTTTGCTTAAAGCTGCTGGTGCCAAGACCCTCGTCTTTGTCAAAAAGCTCGTATCCTGAGCTTCCCCCACGGGGCAGGCCCGCCTCGGCCAGCAAAATGCGCACGCGCCCTGACTCTCCGCTGGCAACCAACAGGGATTTTCCCTCTTTTTCCAAGCGATACGGGATGTTCGCAACCTCTAACCGCGCCACAATTTCATTGGCATCCACAGGATCCAAATCGTTATACAGGGGCTGCATGTCCACGGTCCCCATGCGGGTGCTGACCGAAAACGTAAAGATAATCAGGGCCAGGGCCAACCCAACAAACAAAACCAACTTCACGGGGCCCAAGCCCCGAAGCTTTTCCAGCAATGACCCTTGGGGGGAAGAAAGAACGTCTTCAGCCATGGTTTTCTTTTTTTTATCATTCTTGGTTTTTTTGGGGTTAATCCCAAAACACGTACTCAGTGTGAACCTGAAATCTAAAAAAAGGGTAAAGGATGGGAAAATTTTGCCTGTTGCTGCATGAAACCAGGCGGGGATATGTTTATGTGGTTGATTCTATGGGGGAAAAATTTTCTTTTTTGCGCTATAAAAATGGGATTTTTCTGCCTATTGGTTGGTCTCTTCCCCGATACACGTTGCGCGGCACCAGGCAAGATTCATCGTCTTTTGATCTTTGGCAGGCAAAGGGGCATTCAGGTGCATCCGGTAAACCTCTAACCCCTCCAGCACACGCTGAACATAATTCCGTGTTTCGCGGTAGGGAATGTTTTCAATCCAATCCAACATATGCGTGGGGGTTTGATAACGGGGATCCCCATTATCCCGAATCCAACGACGCACCGCCCCCGATCCGGCATTATAGGCAGCAATAGCCATGGGATAGGCCCCATCAAAATCCTGTAGCAGCGTTTCCAAATGGGCGCTGCCCAGCATGACATTATAGTGGGGATCCTGTGTCAGGGCGGCCTGATTATACCCCACACCCAATTGTTTCGCCGTCATTTTGGCCGTGCCAGGCATCAGCTGCATCAGGCCCATGGCCCCCACAGGGCTGCGGGCGTCCACCTGAAAAACACTTTCCTGCCGCGTGATGGCCAGTGTCAACGGCCTTTCCGTCGATAGGTTTTTCATATAGGAAAACTGGCTGGGAAATTCGAACATCACCAACGATTGTCCATCGTTTTTGGCTTTTTTGGCCAACGATACAGATAGATTCATCCGTCCCCAGTCCACCAGATGATCCAGCAATGCCACGCGCAGGCCCACATCATCGAACGTTTCAAAGGTATGACGGGCAAACGGCACCATGCGTTTGTCTTCCCCCAGATCATTCAGGGCCCCTAAAATTTTAATAAATGTCTGAAACTGGGTCGGCGCCGAAGACAGCGGCGTTGCGGCGGGGGGTTGCGGCAACACGCCCTTGCGTCCCAATTTGCTGAGCGCCAGTTGGCCATAAAACGTGGTGGGGTGACTGGCGGCATCTTCCAAATACTGTTGTTGTTTGTCTGTGTTGTTCAGGGCGGCATACCCTTCCGCCAACCAGTACGCCCCGCGGGCTTGGCTGATGGGGGTTTCCACGGCATCATGCAGACGGTGAAAATGGATCAACGATTGCTCGGCCCACCCCAGTTTTTTCAGGGCAATGAAGCCTGCTAGAAATTCTGCCTCTGCCAACCCCTCCCCGTCGTTTTGGTGATTGTTGGCGGCGAAGGCGTAGGCTTTTTTATCGTCCCCATCCCTTAAAAAACGCCGCACCACAATGGATTGATATTTCCAGACTTTATCGGGCTCTAAAACGGTTGCATCAGGGGAAATGCGCCCTAAAAATCGGGCCATATCCTCATTTTTTTTGGCATCATAGGCATAAACTGCAGCATCGGATAAAAACCCAGGGTCTTGCCGATACCGTCCGGAAACGGCCGAAGCGGCCTGCGCGGCGCGACGTGATTTGGTTTTCAGGGCTTTGCGGGCCTCGATCAAATCCCAAGCCTGCGGCGATAAATACCCGCGCATCATAGGCAGTTGATCGTATTTTTTATCCCATACCAGCTGGCTGGCCCGCATCAGATGATCATCATCCCGCAAAACATCCCCGTAGCGGGCGATGAAATCGCTGGCCTCTGCTTCTGAAAAATCGCCGGTACGCCACAAAAAAACAGCATAGGATTTGATAAAAGAACGGGGAAGGCTGGCATCCTGATCCATCATGCTTAAAAAATGAACGCGCCCCCCATTGGTTTGGGGGGGAAATCTCAACAACCAAGCCGTCAACGCCGCGCCGTCCTGACGCCCCACAATATCCGATTCACCCTTGGCCTGAAGGGCGGCCTGCATAGGCCAATTGGGATGGGCGCCCAAAAATGCGGCTATGTCATCTGCCGAAGCCTTTGGATCGGATCGTAAACGAAACCACGTGACGGCGTCTTTTAAAACGGGGTTTTGGGCCCGTCTGGCCCACGTTTGGGCATCATCCCATCGCCCCCGATCCAAGGCATCAAAGGCTGATTGATACGCCTGCCGATCCGATGACGACAACGATGCCGCCGCCGAAACCGTAAAGCCAAAACAGATCCATGCAAAAAACAAAAACCGCATACAAAAAACTCTGCAGAGAGACATTATGTTTACCCTATCATCCCTGAAATCCTGCTTAAC
This sequence comes from Alphaproteobacteria bacterium, assembly GCA_044375675.1. Classification (GTDB taxonomy): domain Bacteria; phylum Pseudomonadota; class Alphaproteobacteria; order JAJTHO01; family CANGYM01; genus CANGYM01. The sequence continues at coordinate 86,655 of JBILMD010000002.1, read as the reverse complement.
GCCAGCCCATCAATCACAGACCCATCATCAAAAAAATCAGGGCCAAGGGCAAGCTATTTTCCAGAAAGCTATTTCGGCCAGACCTAAAAGCATCAGTGGCATCAACCATAAAAAGAGGGGTGTGGGGCGGGTCAATCTTCCGGCCGCATCAAGGGCAAAGGCGTCAACACGCCAAGCGCGTCAACAAAAAGAAAGCAACAGTCCTGAAACCACTGTGGATCAAAACCAGCTGTGGGGGCGTTCTGTTGCCCGGTGCCCCCCGACCGCTAGGAAAATCCAAAACAAGCCGCGGTTAGGCAGCCAGTTTCAGGTTCGCCTGAGGTGTAACGTTATCGTTAGCACTTAGAGTTTTGGCCCGATAACAGCGGTACCATACCGAACGAAAGTCATATCTTTATTACGCCCGTCGATCCTGATTCACCCCCGCCGCAAAGTCCCCAAAGTTTTTTTTTAAGGGCTCTGGGGTGGAGGTGCCGGGTTCCGCCCCCGGGTCCGAAACGCCTATTCCATACACCATTTATCGTCATAGTTATGTTGCCATAACCCCCATTATCTACCACTTTTTTCCTGTAAACGCAAGGGGTTTGCGCAATTGTTCCTGCGGTTTGGTGAAAGCGGGATATAAACTGAGCAACGGATCATCCGAAACCGTATACAAAACAGAGTCCTGCGTGAAACCATTGAACTTTGTGGCCATGGTGCAGCCGTAGGCCCCCAGTTGACCAATTTCGATGTAATCCCCCTCTTGCACATCATCGGGCACCATGAAGGGGCCCTGCATAACATCCATGGAATCACACGTTGGGCCGTAAAACCGGAACGCATGTTCCGCCTTGGGCACCCGCAAGGACGCGCGATGCAGGCGCGTGGGAAACACAAACCCAAGCTGCCCCGCATCAAACAAACTGCCGTAGGTGCCATCGTTGATATACAGGGTATCCCCCCGCCGCATATCCACACGCACCAAAACCGATCCGCTTTCGGCCACCAGAGCCCGCCCTGGCTCAGCCAGCAGGGTCATGTTTTCGTGGTTTGGCAGGTGGGAAAAGGCTTCGTGGATGGCATCAAAATACAAATGCAAATCCGGCGGCGTTAACCCGGGATAAATGGACGGAAACCCACCCCCGACATTGAAATACTGCGGGGGGGTGGGCAAATCATCCAACACCGTGCGGCACATGCGAATGGCAATGCGGTAGGCATCGGGATTCATGCACTGGGATCCCACATGAAAAGAAATGCCCACTTCGGCGGCATGCTGGGACACCAAACCAATCAACGCCGGCGCATCATGCAGGGCCACACCAAATTTGTTGGCCAGCGTAATTTCCGAATAGCTGTTGGGCATGGCCAAGCGAACATGCAGCGACAGGTCCTTGGCGTGCCCTGTTTCTTCTAGGATTTTTCTCAGCTCCGCCTCGGAATCCAGCGAAAAATGCCGCACACCAAAGTCGTGGTAGGCCTTGGCAATGGCATGACGGGGCTTGACCGGATGCATGTAAAACAATGTGGCATCGGGGAATCGGCCAGAGAGATCCTCAGCCTCTGTCAAGGATGCCACATCAAAAGAGCGCACCCCTGCCCGATACAAATCGGTCAAGATGACAGGATCAGGGTTGGTCTTTACGGCGTAAAGCAACCGAGCCTGAAAATTGTCGTGAAAATACTGGGTCGCTGCCGCCAAAGCATGGGGGCGATACAAAACCGCAGGATCACAAAGCTGTCGCAAGGACAGGGCTGTAGCAGTTGTCGTGGTGCTCATTTCGCATAAAGACCCCAAAAACGTTGACACAGCGCTTTTCTTGCGTTGCCTTTGCAAACCTCTGTTGGCGCAATCAAAACGAAACCCGTGATACACAAACTGCGCCCTGCATGCAAGGTTTTTTTTGAGATTTTTTTGACACCATCCACGCCCATCCCAAAGGCAGATTATGGGCAGGCGAACGGTCGGCCAAGGATCCGTTTCTATGCGATGGGCTATAAATATGTCCTTGACAATTCTGGCGCTTCTTTTAAGGTGAGGCCCTTGATTTTAAAAGAGGCTTTTTTGTTATGAAATCTGGCATTCACCCCAAATACCATGAAATTACGGTTGTTATGACCGATGGGACATCTTTTAAAACCCGCACCACTTGGGGAAAGCCAGGGGACACCATGAATTTGGACATTGACCCCAAAACCCATCCCGCTTGGGTGGGTGGCCAGCGGAAATTGACCGATGCCGGACAATTGTCCCGCTTTAACAAGCGGTTTAAGGGCATGACGTTCCCGGGCGGCACGGCCTAAGCCTGTTGTTTTGAACAGGCCATGCGTTTGGTTTTAAAATTTGGGGGAACCTCTGTGGCCGATATTGGCCGCATGCGCCATGTGGCAACCATCGTCGCCCGTGAGATCCAAGCCGGCCACGAGGTCGCCGTGGTGGTATCCGCCATGGCCGGCACCACCAACCAACTGGTGCGCTGGGTCGAAGAGGCCAGCCCCATCCATGACCCACGGGAATATGACGCTGTGGTTTCCACGGGGGAGCAGGTCACGGCCGGATTGATGGCCCTCCTTTTACAGGACCACGGCTTGACGGCCCGTTCTTGGTTGGGGTGGCAAATTCCCATCCGCACATCCGCCCTGCACGCCAAGGCCCGCATTTTAGGCATTGAGGGCAAAGACCTTGTGGCCTCTATGACCCGCGGAGAGGTTCCTGTGGTGGCGGGATTTCAGGGGGTGGCCCCCGATGGACGCATCACAACGGTGGGACGGGGCGGCAGTGATACAGCGGCCGTGGCTTTGGCGGCGGCATTAAAGGCCGATCGCTGCGATATTTATACCGATGTTGACGGGGTTTATACCTGTGATCCCCGTATTGTGCCAGCGGCGCGGAAACTGCATACCATCAGTTATGAGGAAATGCTGGAAATGGCCTCTTTGGGGGCCAAAGTGCTGCAAACCCGTTCGGTGGAATTGGCCATGAAAGAAGGGGTTGCTGTTCAAGTGCGATCCAGTTTTACAGAAAGTGAGGGAACCATGGTGGTGGATGAAAGCCGCGTTTTGGAAAGTGAAGTGATCCGCGGCGTCACCTATACACGGGACGAGGCCAAGGTGTCTTTGTTTAAGGTGGTGGATCAACCCGGGATATCGGCGTCTTTGTTTGGTCGTCTCGCAGATGCGGGGATCAACGTGGATATGATTGTGCAAACCAACGCAGGCGGCGATGGACGCACGGATATGACCTTTACCGTCACGCGCAGTGATGCGGCGCGAACCAAAGTGATTTTAGGCGAACTCAAGGAAACCTTGGGCTATGATGCCCTGGATATCCGGCAAGATGTTGCCAAAATCAGCGTTGTGGGATTGGGTATGCGCAGCCACGTCGGGGTGGCGAAAAAAATGTTTGAAACCTTGGCCGATAAGAAAATCAACATTCAGGTGATTTCTACCTCTGAGATCAAAATCAGCGTTTTGATTGATGATGCCTATACCGAGCTGGCGGTCAGATCCCTGCATACCGCCTATGGTCTGGATCACGGAACACCCGTTTTATGACCGTGAATCATCAGCGGGGCACGGATTTTTTAGGGTGCCATTATCCCATTTTGGGGGGGGGCATGACGTGGGTATCGGAACGCTCCCTTGTTTCCGCCCTGTCGAATGCTGGGGCTTTTGGGGTTTTGGCCTGTGGGGCCATGTCGCCAGAGCGACTGCGCGAGGAAATTCAGGCCACACGCGCCCTGACCGATAAGCCCTTTGGGGTCAATCTGATTTTGATGCATCCGGAACTGGATACCCTGATTGATGTGGTTTGCGAGGAAAAGGTATCCCATCTGGTCTTTGCCGGCGGTATTCCTAGCAAAACCCACATCGATCGGGCCCATCAGGATCACGTGAAGGTCATGGGCTTTGCCCCCAATGCGGGCATTGCCAAAAAACTGGTCAAATCCGGCATTGATGCCCTGATTATCGAGGGCCATGAAGCTGGCGGCCACATCGGCCCCGTCAGCACCACCGTTTTGGTCCAAGAGATTCTGGGCACCATCACAGAGGTTCCTGTTTTTGTGGCAGGTGGCATCGGCAGTCGCAAGGCCATACAGGCGTATATGGACATGGGGGCCGCAGGCTGCCAACTGGGGACCCGTTTTGTGTGTGCCACAGAATCCAGAGCGCACCCTAACTTTAAAACCGCTTTTATCAAAGCCAGCGCCCGAGATGCCATTGTTTCCGTGCAACTGGATAAACGCTTTCCGGTTATTCCTGTCCGCGCCCTAAAAAATCAGGGGATGGACGATTTTGTAACGTTTCAACGACACGTCATTGATGAGGTGGACCGCGGCGCCCTGACCCTGAAAGAGGGTCAATTGAAAATTGAACATTACTGGGCCGGCGCCCTTCGCCGCGCGGTGATGGATGGGGATGTGGACACAGGATCCCTGATGTGCGGCCAAAGTGTGGGGATGGTCACACGGGAAGAAAGCGTTGCGGATATTTTGGCCGATTTGGTTGGATAAGACAGCCATCACACCAAAAACGCGCTGGCCAATCCCAAAAAGGCAAAAAAGCCAACAACATCCGTCACGGTGGTCAAAAACACTGTGGAGGACAGAGCCGGATCCAGACCCATTTTCTTAAGACTCAGGGGGATCAAAGCCCCCGCCGCACTGGCCGCCACCAGATTGGCCAGCATGGCCGCCGCCATCACAATCCCCAGCTTGGCATTATGAAACCATAAATAGGTCACAACCCCGCTAAGGACCGCAAACACGGTGCCCAGCAACAGACCCGTCATGATTTCTTTGCTGACCACACTTAGCCGGTTTTCATTCCCGATATGACGCATGGCCAGTGCCCGCACGATGATGGTTAAGGTTTGGGTTCCCGAATTGCCCCCCATAGAGGCCACAATGGGCATCAAAACCGCCAACGCCACCAAACTGCTGATAGAGTCCTGAAATTGCGAAATCACCAGGGATGCCAAAATGGCTGTGAGCAAGTTCACAAACAACCACTGAAACCGCCCAAAAGCCGAACGCCACGCCGCTTTGTACACCTGACCGCTGGAGGATACACCGGCCAGACGCAAAAAATCTTCCTCAATTTCCCGATCAATGATGTGAACCACGTCATCCACGGTGATCATCCCCAAAATATGACCACTCTTATTCACCACAGGGGCGGAAACCAAACCGTATTTTCGAAACAAAAAGGCCACGTTTTCCTGATCTTCTTCTGCTGCGATGGTGTGCAGCTGCGTTTCCATCAGCTCGGATAAACTCTGGCTGCGGCGTGATCGAATCAGGCGGGATAACGGCAACACGCCGAGGGGACGGTTTTTCGCATCCACAATAAACACATCATAAAAATCATCCGGCAAATTGCGATGACTGCGGACATAATCGATCATCTGGCCCACGTCCCAATGCTCGGGCGCGGTGACACAGTCGCGCTGCATCAATCGTCCGGCGGACTCTTCGGGATAAACCAGCGATTCTTCTAAAATCACACGCTCTTTGGACGGCAGGGCCGAGAGCAGCTGTTCTTTATCCTCGGGCCGAAAGGCCTCGATGATCTGAACCGCATCATCCGTGTCCATCTGACGGAAGGCTTCTGTGAGGATCTTCTCGTCCAAATGGGGAATGATAATTTCGCGGGCAGGCTCGTTCAAATAGGTTAAAATGTCCGACAGCGTATCGGCATCCAGCCGGCAGGCCACGTCCCGCTGATCTTCATCACTCAGGCTGTGGATCCATTCTGCGGCATCGGCGGGGTGCAGGGTCCTTAAAGCGGCCGGTAAAGCCATGCGGCTTTCCACCGTCTCTAAATCCAAAAGAGCCGATAAATGTTCAGGGGTCCATTCCTTTTCATCGGCCATGCCCCCCTACCCTTCTGCATCAACAACCGCAATGGCTGCCATATTCACAAGGCCCCGCGCGGTGATGGAGGGCGTTGCCACATACGCCGGACGATCCACACCCAGCAACAGGGGCCCGATGGGCAATCCCTCTCCCAGCGCCTTGGTCATGGTATAGGCAATGTTGGCCGCATCCAGTGACGGCATCACCAGAAAATTGGCCTCCCCCGCAAAGGCGGAATCAGGGAAAATACGATCCCGCACCGTTGTATCCAGGGCCGCATCGGCATGCATTTCGCCCTCTACGGGGAAAGAGGGATCCTTTGCCAGCAAAAGCTCGCGAACACGGGCCATTTTTTTGGCAGAGGGCAATTTGCTGCTGCCGAAATTGGAATGGGATAACAGGGCCACCTTGGGCTCCAAACCAAACCGGCGAATTTGATCCGCACCCAAAAAGATCATATCCACCAGATCTTCTGCGCTGGGATCGGGATTCACGTAGGTATCGGAAAAAAAGTAAACGCCCCGCGGCAAAATCAGAATAGACAGGGCCGAGCAGCGTTTAACACCCGCCTTTAGGCCAATAATGCGGTTAATGTGCTTCAGGCTTTCTTGATACGATCCCCGAATCCCGCACAGCATGGCATCGGCGTGTCCACTCTTCACCAGCAAGGCGGCCAGAACCGTTGTATCGGTGCCCACAATAAACTGGGCTTTGTCTGGTGAAACCCCATGACGGGCGGTAATCTGGTGATACATGCGCCAGTGATGGGCATAACCCGGATTATGGGCAGGATCAACCACATCACAATGGGCGCCGATTTGAATTTTTAATCCCAACTGTTCCAGACGGCCTTCAATCATGGCGGGATCCCCGATGAACACAGGGCGGGCCAACCCCTCGTCCACCAGAATCTGACCTGCCCGCAACACGCGGTCATCGTCCCCTTCGGCAAAAACAATTTTTTTGCCGCTGCCGCGGGCCCGATCAAACACGGGACGCATCAGCAGACCCGAGCGGATCACAAACTGATTCAGCCCCTGAATATAGGCCTTGATATCGGAAAGGGGCCGTTTCGCCACCCCCGAGTCCATAGCCGCCTGAGCCACCGCCGCCGTGATATGGACATACAAACGGGGATCAAAGGGTTTAGGAATCAAATAATCCCGCCCGAAAATCATGGATTCGGCACTGTTATAGGCGCGGGCGACCACTTCGGATGGCTCGGCCTTGGCCAAATCCGCAATGGCCTTCACACACGCAATTTTCATGGCATCGTTGATGCAGGTGGCCCCCACATCCAGCGCCCCACGGAAAATATAGGGAAAACACAATACATTGTTGACCTGATTGGGATAATCCGACCGACCGGTGGCAATAATGGCATCGGGACGGGCCGCCTTTGTCAGGGACGGAAGAATCTCAGGATCCGGATTGGCCAGCGCAAAAACGATGGGGTTTTGATTCATGCCTTTGAGCCATTCGGGCTTTAGCACATTGGGGGCGCTGAGGCCCAGAAAAATATCCACCCCGACGAGGGCCCCCTCCAAAGTCCGCGCTGATGTTCCAGAGGCAAATTTACTGAGGAAGGGATTCATGCCCTCTTCCCGACCCCGATAAACCACACCATAAAGATCGGTGACAATGATGTTGTCCCGTGGCAGCCCCAATTTCACCAGCATATCCAAACATGCCAAGGCCGCCGCCCCGCCGCCGGAGGTTGTCAGTTTGACGGTTTCCAGGGTTTTTCCCGCCACCTCAATGGCATTCACCAACGCCGCCGCCACAATGATGGCCGTGCCATGCTGATCGTCATGAAAAACCGGAATGTCTAACTTCGCCGCCAGCGCCTGTTCCACCAGAAAACAATCGGGGGCTTTGATATCCTCTAAATTGATCCCGCCAAACGTGGGGGCCAGCGATGCCACGATATCAATCAATTTGCTGGGATCCTGTTCATCAATTTCGATATCAAAACAATCAATGTTGGCAAATTTTTTAAACAAAACGGCCTTGCCCTCCATCACGGGCTTGGCCGCTTTGGGGCCGATGTTGCCCAAACCCAAAACTGCGGTTCCGTTGCTGATGACGGCCACCAAGTTGCGGCGGTTGGTGTAACGGAAAATGGCCTCTTCATCATCCACAATGGCCAGACAGGGGGCAGCCACCCCTGGGGAATAGGCCAGAGCCAGATCCCTTTGATTGCTCAGATTTTTCGTGGGTTTGATTTCCAGCTTCCCTGGCCTTGGAAACTCGTGATAATTTAACGCCGCATCGTCGAATTTTGTCATTGTGAATCCCTTTGATGAATCATGACCAGGCAAGCTTCCGCTGCATAGCCCCCTTTGTTTTTTTTGGTGGGATGGGCGCGTTCTATCGCCTGATCCCAGTTTTCTGTTGTTAGAATGCCATTGATGATAATGATGTTTTTTGATAAAGCCAGTGTCATCAATCCATTGGCACTGGTTTGACACACCACATCATAATGGCTGGTTTCCCCCCGAATCACGCATCCCAAGGCAAGATAGCCGTCAAAGTCCGAAGACGCCCCCGCCATTGCCAAGGGAATTTCCATGGCCCCCGGGACATCCAGAACCTCGTAAAGCACACCTTTATCGTTTAAGGCAGCGCAAGCCCCTTCCAGCAAAAAATCTGCAATCTCACGGTAAAACGTAGCGCGTACAATCAAAATACGGGACATCATGGGAAAAGCCAGAGACAACGGACACAAATGAAATTTAAATTTTTAAGAGGCAGAGTGATGCGGGAAAAAAGCCAGCGATAGCTCTATAGCATCCCCCTGCCCCAACTCTACATCAAGTTTTAGATATTGGCTATACTGTCGTGCCAGACTGGTGATCCCAGGCAAGTCTTTCAGATCCCGCGGCAACACGTGAAACGCGTCTTTGCTTAAAACAAAAACCACATCCAAAATAACATACCCCCTCAAAAATTTAAGGGTCATAACAACTTCACTTTTCGGCTTAACACACAGCACAATCAGCGATAAAAGCATTTTGATAGCATCCTCAAACAACTTTTGAGGCAACGTCACATCAGATCCACCGCTGTGGTTTAGGGAAATTGAGACCCCCTTGTGCTGAAACTGATTTTGAAAAGCCGGAATAACGGCATCCATCATCGTCAAAACAGGCGCCATAACCATGGAATCATGGATTTGACTTTCTGCAGCACCGTTATTTTTTATGGCACCTTCCGCAAAGTGGGTCCCTGTACCGATAGAGGACGGTATCATGGGCAAAAGAGACAAAACAAAAGCCCCATCGGGCAAAGAGCGCAGAGCATAACGCAATCTGACGCCATTATTAAGACGAAACATTCCATGACGTGGTTTTTGCCCCATAAACCGGCCGAGTAACCGTTTTTGAAAGGCAGACCAACGGTATCCAGAAAGGTGTCTTAGCAGCAGAGGCCTGAGAGAGTCCAGAAGATCATGCAGGCGCATCCCCTCATAAGAATCCTTGGGCTGATCCAAACACAAAAGTTCATAACAAGACGTGTTCATCCTTTGAATACGCCCATCGGATCCCCAAATTAGCAGACCCTCTTCTAAATCCTGGATCACAGATTCATGAACAGACAGCAGGGTTTTATAATTGCGTTCCAAAGCCAAGCGGTCGGTTACATTTTCATAAGAAAAGAAAATGCCCCCCAAAGGATGGGGGATAATGGTAATTTTGATGGTGCGCTCATCTGGTAAGTGCCAAAACGCTTGCTTGGGCTCCAGCAAGGATGTGAACATCCCCATGTATTCTTTTCGCATGTTTTGAAAATCCAGCGATTCTGGCATCATGCGACGCCTGCGCAGATGATCCAAAAATTCCCCCACTGTGGGGCCTTGGGATAACCACTCCTCCTCAAGCTTCCACATTTGCACAAAAGCATGGTTATAAAACTGCAGGGTGCGTCCGGCCCCAAAAATGGCCACCGCAGATCCCAGAAACTCGTAAATATCTTGTGATGACTGAATGTGCCGCTCTAGGGCGCTTTGTAAATCCTCAACGGCGCTGTAATCGCTGGCATAGCCAACTACGGCTTCACCGTCCAATGTGGGAATTTCGGTGATTTCATACAACCGACGTTTTCCCCCCACAATCACCGTTGCCGTGGTGGATTGTGGGGTATCCCGCTCCAAAGCCACTCTCGCCAAAGCACAGGCGTCCCCATCGCCATAAAAAGGAGTTTGTTTTTGAAGAACACGTTCTGGCGTGGTTTCAAAAATATCCGCATACGCAAAATTGCAATACTGGAGCACCATGCCCTTATCCCGAATCCAAGACGGTAAGGGAGATTTGTCCAACAAAAAACGAATTTTTCTCTGCCGCTGAACATCCCGAGCAGATTCACGACGCACACCAAAAACCATCAAAATTTTATCAATCAAGGACATAGGGGTTTCAGATAAAAAAACATCCATCACAATACAAGACTATGATCATACCAAGGGAACATTGCTATTGCTTTAATCATTTTATACCACCATCGCATTTAAAGCCAGACCCACATAGAGGGGTATTTTATTTTCAAAGCCTGAGATGCAGCAACCGCCTGATATTGGGTTTCATAAACACCAAAACACGCGCTGCCACTGCCCGATAAGCGGGCCAAGCGACATCCTGTTGTTTTCCGCAGAGACTCCAGAACATCGGCAATCACAGGGGCCTGTTGACAGGCCAGAGATTCAAAAGCATTGTGGGTGGCCCAAATATCTTTCATGTTTTTGATTGATTGTTCGTCACAATATTTTGATTTTTCAAAAGAAAACTTTTCAAACATCATTTTTGTTGACAGCACAACACCAGGAAAAACAATCACCAGAGGGGGCGTGATAACATCGGGGGTTACGGTCAGGCGATCCCCCGTTCCCTCCATAATCGCGTTTTGGGACAAAAGACAAACGGGAACGTCTGATCCTATGGATTTTCCGATGGATAAAATCTTTTCTTCATGTAGTGGATGAATGTTTTGAAGTAACCTCAGGGCCGCTGCCGCATTGGCAGAGGCACTGCCCAGTCCCGCCCCCACAGGAACCGTTTTATTCAGCTGCCACCGGCCAGCCACAGGGTGACCTAGGGCCTCTTCAAACGCTGTGTGGGCCCGCAGGATGCTGTTGGTGTTATCGGTGGGCACAGCCCCCGCAAAAGGTCCCGTAACCTGCAGGCGCTGGGTTTCTTTTGACTGGGGCGCCCCCCCCCTTAAAGACATTTCGCCCTCTGGGTGAAACGATAAACCGTCTCCTCCCTCCACAAAAACAACCAAGCTTTGTAGGTTATGATAATTGTCTTTTCTCTTTGAAATAACATGAAGATTTAAATTGATCTTAATAGGACAAATGAATTGCATAGCCCACTCTAAAATCCCAATCTTGCCAGACGGGACACGCCGGTTGCATGACGGACAAAGGGTTTTTTAAGGATCGGCAGGCGATTCAGCATGGTTAATCCCACCCTGCGCATGGCCACAGGCAGCATCCCCGAATTCAGAAATAGGGTGTTTAGGACATGTGTGGCCTCTGCCATCACAGCGGCATCCACCTGCCGCAAACGGTTATACAGGGACAAGGCATCCTTTAAAGGCAAGCCCACGTTTAGCTGTGGCTGCAACGCCCGACGCAGGGCCACCAGATCCCGCAACGTTAAATTAAACCCTTGTCCTGCAATGGGATGAATCGCGTGGGCCGCATCCCCCAGCAACACCACCCGATCGTAAACATAGGTTGACGCCAAAATGCGCGTCAAAGCCCAAGCCTGAGGGGCCACCACAAGCTCCAAATCCCCAAGAATCCTACCACATTGGGCCGATAAAGCCTTCAGGAACAAGGCATCCCCGCCTTCTAAACGGGCCTTGGCATGCTCGGCGGGCTCGGTCCATACGAAGCAAGAGGCATGCTCGTCCTTAAGCGGCAGAAGGGCCAACGGACCGGTGGGTAAAAAAATCTCAAACGCTGTTTCGTGGTGGGGCTGGGCGTGGCGCACTGTGCCCACCAGCGCCGATTCTGGATACACATGACGATGCACGTCAATACCCGCCAAGGCACGCACGCCGGATTCCCGCCCATCTGCCGCAATCAGCAGCTGCGCCCGCCAACTGTGCCCCGCCGTGTCCTGCGCGGTTATGCCGGTTGCATCGGACGCAAAGCCGGCAACCCCAGTCTCTTCCACCCATTGAATCAGGGGGTGCGCATCGATGGCGTCCTTAACAATCCGTCGCCACACGGCATTATCCACAATATACCCAAACGGCTGCAGATCATGCAGGGCATCATCAAACGTACAACGCGCCCCATCGCTGATGATCTCAATCCGGCGAATCAGGCCTGCACCGGAGATCATGGAATCCCAAACCCCAAGCTCTTTCAAAAGCGGCACCGCCCCGCTGTTTATGGCCGTGGTGCGGCGATCTCGGGCCAGCAGATCCTCAAAACGGCTTTTTTCAAAAACAACACACCGCGCCCCCACAGAGGCCAACGTCAAGGCACATAGGGCCCCCGCCAAACCGCCCCCAACAATCAGAGTATCGACCATATGTCTCGTGTTCATAGCCCTATTATGGGGGGGAATCCGACGGGTCGCAAGATTCTTTATCGCCCCGCCAAAAGAATCATGCCCGCAACCCCTGCGCCCAGCCATCCGTTGGCATGAAACCAACGCTGGGTTGCGGTGGGGCTCTCCGGCGACCAAAGCCACCCCAAGGCCGCGCACCACGCAAGCCCCAAAGCCACCACCCAAGGCATAAACACCCCCCATAGCAAAAACGCGAGCCCGTAAAGCCCCATCACCACCGGCTTGACAGAATTGCCAAACAACAACGCGCCGGAATGAATGTGCAAGCGGGCATCGTCCGCCCTGTCTTGGCAAGCGTATAATGTGTCATACGCCAACGTCCACACCACGCAGGCCGCATACAACAGCCAAGGCACCGGCTGACCCACCGTAGCGGCCACCACCAACACCCCCGCATTAAAGGTCAAAGCCAGCACCACCTGCGGCCAAACAACAAATCGCTTGGCCAGAGGATACAAAACCACCAGCGGCAGCGTCGCCAAACCCACCACAATGGCCGCAAAAGGCAATTGCCGCAAAACCCATAGCCCCATAAGCAAAAAAACCGCCAGAACGCTCAGGGCCTGAAATGGTGTGATTTTCCCCGCAGCCAAAGGGCGGCCCCGCGTCCGCGCCACCGCCGCATCAATACGTCGATCCCATAAATCATTGATAATGCATCCGGCGCTGCGCATGACCACCGCCCCGACAAAAAAAAGGCCATAAAAAAACAAAGGGGCCTGAAAAAGGGCAAGGGCAAAGGCACAGGGCCAAAACAACAAAAAAATCCCCACAGGTTTATTCAAACGCACCAAATGGGCCACATCGCGGGGGGTCATGGCTATCCGAAACTTTGCACCAACGATCCCGCCAGAATATACCAGCCATCCACCAGCACAAAGAAAATCAGTTTAAACGGCAAGGAAATCGAAATTGGCGGCAACATCATCATCCCCATGGACATCAAAATGCTGGACACCACCATATCAATGATCAAAAACGGGATAAAAATCAAAAAGCCCATTTCAAAGGCCCGCCGCAGCTCGCTGAGGATAAATGCCGGAATTAGGATGCGAAACGGCAGAGCCTCCGGCGTGGTCACCTCTGTTTTTTTCACCATGTTCACAAACAAAGCCACGTCTTTTTCCCGCACCTGTTTGCGCATAAAGGCGTGAAAGGGCTTGCCCACAAGCTTGAGGGCCTCTTCCTCGCTTATTTTTTCCGCCATCATGGGCTCAATAGCTGTGGTGTAGGCCTCTTCTAATGTGGGCGTCATAATAAAGAGGGTCATAAACAGGGCCAAACCAATCAACACCACGTTGGGCGGCGTCTGTTGCAACCCCAAAGCCGTGCGTAAGAAGGAAAACACGATGATAATCCGCGTAAACGATGTGACCATCACCAAAATGGATGGGGCCAAGCTGAGGACGGTAATCAGGGCCACCAGCTGGAAAATACGTCCTGAGGCCTCGCCTTGCATTTCATCGGCAAAATCAATGGAAATGGCCTGAGCCCAAGCCCCATGGCCCCCCAGCAGCAGCATGACCACGGCAAATCCAACAATCCAAAAACCGCGCATTTGGTTTTGTCCCCTTGCGTTTTTTCCATGGGGCCTAAATTTCAAAAAAAAGTCAAGTCTATCCCATTATCCTTATGAACATTATGCCACCACCCCCTTGTGGTGATCAAAAAAATCGTGTAAGAGGGATTCCCCTTTGACTTGTTTTTAGAATTTTTAAGGATACCCCCATGGCTGTTCCTAAGAGAAAAACCACCCCCTCTCGCCGAGGCATGCGCCGCGCCCATGATGCCATGCGGATTGTCGCATCCACCGAGTGCCCGAATTGCGGCAGCAACCGTTTGCCCCACCATGTTTGCCCCTCGTGTGGTCATTATAAAGGGCGCTTCGTTTTGGCAAAGCCCAACGCGGATCAACAAGACGCTTCGTAACCCCTTTTTGCCTTTCAAAAGGATGGCGCTATGCCTGCCTCTGCCCAGTCTATGACTTTGGCTCTGGATGCTATGGGGGGAGATTTGGCCCCCGATGCCGTTCTTAAAGGGGCCAATCTGGCGCTGCGTCGTCATCCAAGCCTGCGTTTTTTGTTTTTTGGTGACGAAGCGGTTTTGGCCCCCCGCTTATCACGCCTGAAAAAAATGCAGCATGTGTCTGACATTGTGCATGCGCCGCATGTTATCCCTGCCACCATGTCGGCATCCCAATCCTTGCGCCAGAGTCGGGACACCAGCATGCGCATGGCCCTAGAGGCCGTGGCTGAGGGTCGCGCCGATGCGGTAATTTCCGCCGGCAACACAGGGGCCCTGATGGCCCTTTCCAAAATGATTTTAAAAATGATTCCCGGGGTTCGCCGCCCCGCCATAACAGCGATGTTTCCCAGTTATACCGGCAGCGTCATTATGCTGGATCTGGGGGCGACGCTTGAGTGTGACGCGGCAACGTTGTATCAATTTGGGTTGATGGGATCCACGTTTGCCCAAACCGTTCTGGGATGGAACACTCCATCGGTGGGTCTGCTGAATGTCGGAGAAGAACACCAAAAGGGCCATGAAGAACTGAAAGAAGCCGCGGCCCTGATGGCACAAGATACCCGCATCCATTACACAGGCTTTTTAGAAAGCAATCACATCAGCCAAGGTCGGGCTGATGTGGTTGTTACCGATGGCTTTACGGGGAACGTTGCCCTGAAAATGGCGGAGGGAACCGCCGATTTGATCAACAAAATGACCAAACGGGCCTTTCAGCATACACCTTTGGCCAAACTGGGCTATGTTCTGGCCCGCCCTGCGTTTGCTAAGCTAAGGGGACAACTGGACCCCCGCCGTTATAACGGCGCGGTGTTTTTGGGACTGCAAAAGACGGTAATTAAAAGTCACGGCCGATCCGATGCCGTGGGCACAGCCACCGCCATCGGTGTTGCGGTGGACATGATTCAATACAAAACGATCCCTCTTATGATTCAACGCTTTACAGAGGAATCCCCTCTTCCTGCCTTGCCGGCCTCTGTCCCTCAGCCCCAAGCGGATTTGGTTTTGTGACGCGCCGCCCTTGGACTGTTTTGGGTACGGGGTCCTATCTGCCCCCACGCGTTGTGCATAACAACGATTTGATGGCGCTCTTTGGCTTAGAGACGGACCATGAATGGATCGTGCAGCGCACAGGAATTGTCCAAAGACATTTGGCGGAAAAAGGGGAAACAACATCCACCATGGCGGTGAAGGCCTCCTTGGCTGCCCTGGACACCGCGTCTCTTCGGGCCTCTGACATTGATATGATTGTTTTGGCCACCACGTCCCCTGATGACACCTTTCCCAGTGTGGCCAGCAAGGTCCAGTATGCTTTGGGATGTCGGACGATTCCTGCCTTTGATGTGCAAGGGGTGTGCAGCGGGTTTCTGTATGCGCTGGTCACAGCTGATGCATGGATTCAGGCGGGCCACGTTCGCACCGTTTTGGTTATCGGGGCCGAAACCATGTCATCCTTAGTGGATTGGAAAGACCGACGGACAGCCGTTTTGTTTGGGGATGGGGCTGGGGCGATGATTTTGCGTGCAGCAAAAAACACAACGTCTGGCCTGCTGGGCAGTGCCATGCACTGTGATGGGGCGTATCATGATATTTTAAAAACAGACGGGGGCCCCTCAGGAACCGGCACCGTTGGACACATTCAGATGCAAGGGCAAGATGTTTTTCGTCATGCGGTCCAAAAACTGGGCAGTGCCTGTTTCGAAGTGCTGGATCAAGCGCACCTTAGCATCTCAGAGATTGATAAAATCATTCCCCACCAAGCCAACGCCCGTATCTTGGCATCCCTGCAGGACCGCCTGTCCGCCAGAGACGATCAAATGGTCATCACCGTCAACCAGCATGCCAACACGTCCGCGGCCTCTGTGCCTCTGGCCCTTGATTCTGCGTGGCAGAATGGTAAAGTGGCTGGGGGTCAAACCATCCTGATGGCCGCCATTGGCGGTGGCCTGACATGGGGTGCGTGCGTGATCCGACTCTGAAAACCACGGCAAACATACATACAACCACAAAAACAATGGGTTTAGACTTTTATGCGGGCTTTGAGATTCTTTTCCTTACTGATCCTTTTTATCCTGACAGTGTCTGTGGGCATGGCGCGGGCCGAAACCTCCGTTGCCGAAGCGCCCGTTTTTGATTCCACTGCCCCCTATATGTACATGGTGGATGTATCCACCAACACGGTTTTGTTTCAAAAATCAGCGGATACCTCGTTTCATCCTGCCTCTATGACCAAGGCCATGACGGCCTATCTGACGTTTGAACGGTTAAAAGACGGACGCCTAAAAATGGACGACACGCTGGCCATCAGTGAGAATGCGTGGCGGAAACAAGGCTCTAAAACCTTTGTGGGCCTTGGTAGCAACGTTGCGGTGAAGGATTTGATTTATGGTATGATCGTGCAGTCCGGCAACGATGCCACCACGGCCTTGGCCGAGGGGATTGCCGGCAGCGAAGAGGCCTTTGTGGATTTGATGAACGCCAAAGCCAAAGAGCTGGGCATGACCAAAACCCATTTCCGCAACCCCTATGGTTGGCCCGATGAAAACCATTTCACCAGCGCCCATGATTTGGGCATTTTGGCCGCCGATTTGATTCGGCGTTTTCCAGAATACTATCCCATTTATTCCACGCGGGAATTCACCTATAACGGCATTCGTCAGTTTAATCGCAACCCCCTGTTGGGGGCTGTTCCCTATGCCGATGGGATGAAGACAGGGTTTACCGATATGTCGGGATACTGCCTGATCGGATCGGGCATCAAAAATGGACGCCGCATTGTCTTTGTTGTGGGGGGAATGAAAACCGCCAAAGATCGGGCCGTTGAAACACGCCGTTTTCTGGATTGGGGATTTCGTGAATTTTCCCGCCTGAGATTCGCCAAAGGCGGGGAATCTGTGGCCACCACCGCAGTTTGGCAGGGACAAAAAGACACTGTCAACCTGACCGTGGCCGAGGATTTGGTGGCCACCTTTCCTGCCGCTGCCCGCGATGGTGTTAAGCGCACGTTATCCTTTCCCTCTGTTCTGTCGGCCCCTTTGAAAAAAGGGGATATTGTTGGGAAAGCCACATACCTTAGCACGTATTATAATATCAACGTAACGCGGGATATTGTGGTGGCGGAGGATGTGCCGTCTATCGGGTTTTTTGACGGATTGTCGCAGCGCATCTCTTATTTCTTTGGCGGGCAATGATCCGGTTCACCGATTCAGCACGGGGGCAGGTTGTTCCGTTTGAGCCGCAGGACCCCACGCGAATCACCCTGTATGTGTGCGGCCCGACGGTTTATGATTATGCGCATATCGGCAATGCCCGCCCTGCGGTTGTTTTTGATACCTTGTTTCGTTTGCTGCGCCAGAGTTACGGGGAATCCGCCGTGGTGTATGCCCGAAACATCACGGACATTGATGATAAAATTATTGCCCGCAGCCACGAAACAGGGGAATCCATTGCCCTGTTAACCCATCGCACCTTGATGGCGTATCATCAGGACATGGCGGCGCTCAATGTATTATCCCCCACCCTAGAGCCCAAAGCCACGGATCATATTGCGGATATGATTGCCATGATCCAAACGTTGCTGGACCGCGGCCATGCCTATGCGGCGCAGGGTCATGTTTTGTTTGATTTGTCGTCGTATCCGGATTATGGGGCCCTTTCGCGTCGTCCAGCAGAAGAAGAACAGGCGGGGGCGCGGGTCACCATTGCCTCTTATAAAAAGCATCCGGCGGATTTTGTGTTATGGAAGCCCTCTTCGCCCAACGAACCATCGTGGGACAGCCCCTTTGGCCCTGGGCGTCCGGGCTGGCATTTGGAATGCTCCGCCATGATTCACCGGCATTTGGGCAAAAGTATTGATATTCATGGCGGTGGGCAAGATTTGCTGTTTCCCCACCACGAAAACGAACGCGCCCAAAGTGCGTGCTGTTGGGGGGAGCCCTTTGTTCGCCACTGGATGCACAACGGCTTTGTGACATTGAATAACCAGAAAATGTCCAAATCTGTGGGCAACATCACCACCGTGCATGATCTGATCCGCCGCGGCGTTCGGGGGGAAGTGATCCGTTACGTTCTGCTCTCTGCCCATTACCGCCAACCCGTGAATTGGGATGATGCGGCGGTGGCAGAGGCGCAGCATTTGCTCAATCGCCTTTATCGGGCTCTGGAGGGATCGCACGAAGACAGTTTGGAATCCATTGATTCTGATGCCGACGTTATGGCGGCCCTGCAAAACGACTTGGACACACCGCGGGCGCTGCATCGCCTGCAGGCCTTGGCCTCTGACATTCAATCCGAGCCCACCCCCGCCCTGCGTCGGCATAAGCAGTTGATTTTAAGGGCGTCAGGAAACATTTTGGGTCTTCTTTTCACCCCCTCTTGGTTACAAGGGGACGATGTCGCGCTGCATGATGCCATTGCCGAAATGATTCATCAGCGGGATGCGGCCAAAAAAAATAAAGATTTTGCCGCGGCGGACAGCCTTCGGCAGCGCCTGTTGTCGTGGGGGATTCGTTTAAAAGATACGCCGGAAGGAACACGGTGGGAGAAAATATAGGATTTTCAACCACCTAGACGGGCAACGCCTTGATCCACCCCGCTGTGAGAATCTCCAGCGCTCTGTTTTGCCCCAAACGATCATTCAGGCATTTGAAATCCACCTGATCCAGCGGCTGATCCTGATTGTGACAGGAATACACCACCGTTTCCTGCCCTGTTACAGGGTCGCGGTGGATTTGCAGACACTGGGCGCAGATTTTTTTCATCATACATTGCATGGGGCTGTTGATGCTGCCAATGGCCTGCGTCACGTTGGGCAGATAGGGGGCCAAAACACCGTGGCGGGCGATGCGAACGGCATCCATCATGCGGTCGGATCCAATGACAACCAGATGATCCACGGTTTCCGTGGGAATCGACGGCGTCCCCAAATCCCCCCGCGCATAGGCGGCGATGGCCTGCACAATGTTCCCCGTATAGGCCCGATCTTGGGGGCGGTTTGGGGTAAAGTCTGAAGGCTCGTCACAGCACCACACCACCACATCACTGGCGGATTCGATTTTATCCACGTGATAGCGGTCACCGGATTTTTTATAGCCCGCAAAATACAAAACGCGGCTGCCCGCTGCCTTTAGCGCGGCCCCGATGGAAAACAAAACGGCATTGCCCAAGCCCCCGCCCACCAGAATGACGGTTGTGTTGTGGGGAATATGGGTGGGCTCCCCCGTTGGGCCCATCAGGATTATGGGCTCACCAATCTTCAGATATTGACACAAACTGGATGATCCGCCCATTTCCAAAATGATGGTGGCCAGCAATCCCTGTTCTTTATCCACCCAAGCCCCTGTGGCGGCGATGCCCTCCATGGCCAAGCGCGTGTCGTTGATGATGGGGGCGTAGGTTTCAAAATTTTGCAAACGGTAAAACTGCCCAGGCTGAAACTGCCGCGCGGCCTGGGGGGCACGCACCACAACCTCCACAATGTTGGGGGTTAAACGATTGACGGCGTGGACCGTGGCAAACAACTGATCATGCAGATGGGCAAAAAATGCGGCATTGTCCACCTGCTGTCTTTGGCCCTCGGTTTCCAAAACGCGGGATACGATGGGATAGCCCTGCTTCGCACTGCCCATGGCCTTCACCACATTCCCCGCAAAGGAGGGATGCATATCCCCAAAAAAGCTGATAAAGCGATGATGGTCATACCGGCTGGCCAAAATATGGGGCGTTGTGGGTTTGGCCAGAGCTTCGGGCTTCACAGGGCTTCCCGTTTCATCAATGGCCTGAAAATAACGTCCATCCAGCGTGATGTGCGTGGGGTCTTCATCATGCAGCACCACGTTGGGCTTGGTGCCCGCCGCCACCAGAATGGTGCGGGCCGGCAGGGTGTGGGTGCCGCCGTTTGTGTGTTTCACCGTCAGACCCTTGGCCCATCCCGATTCATCCACCTCCACCGCCACAGGGGTGCAGTTGGGGGCAATGGCAATCCCCTCTTCCAGGGCCTTTTCCACCTCTTCGTGATTCAGGGTATAGGACGGGGCATCGGTTAAATCCTTTCGATACGCCAACGTCGATCCCCCCCAAGATTGCAAAAGACCGATCACATCGGGGTTGGGTTTGGCCTTTTCTGCCCGCAGGGCCCTGGCATGCATCAGGTATTCATCCAAAATGGCCAGATCTTCGGGCCGATAGGCGTCGCGAACGGCGGCTTCACCGTTTTTTTCGGATAAACTATCATAGCGTTTCAGGGTTTTTTCCACCATCACGGGATAATAGGCCAAGGCCTCTGTCGTGGTATCTACCCCTGTGAGGCCGCCGCCAATCACCACCACCGGCAAGCGGATTTGCAGGTTGGCCAAGGCATCGGCCTTGGCCGCCCCCGTGAGTTGCAGGGCCATCAGGAAGTCCGAGGCCTGCCGCACCCCCTTTGCCAGACCGTTTTTCATATCCACAATTGTGGGGGCCCCTGCCCCTGCACACAGGGCAATATGATCAAACCCAAAATCATCAAAGGCCTGAGCCACACTCAAGGTTCCCCCAAAACGCACCCCGCCAAACAGGGAAAACTGCGCCCGCCGTTGCAGCAAAAGACGCACGACCTTTAAAAAGTTTTTATCCCACCGAACCGTGATCCCATATTCCGCAACGCCCCCAAAGCCGGCCAAAATCCGTTCGTCCAGATTTTCCCAAAGGGCTTTTATATCCTCAATGGGTTTGGTGGTATCGGTTAAGACATCCGGCAGGGGCTCGATCTTCGCCCCATCAATCCCCACCACCGTGTGCCCGTCATTCATCAAATGATGCGCCAGCGTAAAGCCCGCGGGCCCCATGCCCACCACCAAGACCTTTTTGCCCGTGGCGGCCTTGGGATAGGGACGATGGATGTTCAGGGGGTTCCAGCGGGTCAGCAAGCTGTAGATCTCAAACCCATAGGGCAGTTCCAAAATATCCCGCAAAATGCGTGTTTCGGCTTGGGGGATGTTGACGGGTTCCTGTTTCTGGTAAATGCAGGCCTTCATACAGTCATTGCAAATGCGGTGGCCCGTGGCGGCGGCCATAGGGTTATCAATGGTAATCACCGCCAAAGCGCCCAAGGCATGCCCCTGTATTTTCAGGGTGTGCATTTCGGAGATTTTTTCCTCTAGCGGGCAGCCCGTCAGGGTGACGCCAAAGGCGCTTTTTTGGAATGCGCCGGTTTTTTTGTCTTTCAGACCTTGGCTGCAGGAATCCCGCCCTTGGTTATGACAATGAATGCAATAGGTGGCCTCGCTGAGGGCATCACGCAGGGTTCCCCCCGCATCCGTCAGGGCAAAGCCATGGCGAGGGCGCAAATGGCCCTCTGGCGCCACGAACATATCCACGCCGTCACGGTGAATTTTTTGGGTATGCACCAAATGGGCAAAATCCAGTTTCTTGGGCTCTTTAAACAACACAGAGGATGATTTTTCCTGCACCGTTGCCCATGCGGCGTAACGCAGCGCCAGGTCCAGAAGATCCCCCCTGCCCTCTTCCTCTTGCCAGATCAAAACAGCGTGGGCGAAATCCAGTTCCGCATCCTCGGTCTTGCGGGGGAAATGAGGGGCCAAATCCCGCCACAATGCGGCACCATCAAAGGTGGCGGCCTCTTTGCCGTAAGTTTTCATGGCCTGACGCTGCACGAACAGGCGGCGGACCTCAAACAACGGCATCAGGTCGTGATGATTTTGGCTGAGGGCAGCAGCCTGTTTTTCAATGCCAAAAAGCGTTGTCAAAAAATCCTCTAAAACAGGGGCAACGGCCAGAATCAGGGTGGACTCTTCCAACTTGCCCACCGTTTCTGGATGGGCACGGGCGGCCAAAAGGGATTCTGCCAGCGCGGGGGCCTTTTGGTTCAATGTTTCAAGGAAAAGGCTATCCAGCCGCGACAGTCCCTCCGCCGTATAAAAATCAGCAAACGTTACGCCATTAGGAAGGTTTAACATGAGCAAATCCACACAAATTCAAAGAGTCCCCCTTTTACCACACCGACAGGGGCGGGGGAAAGGGTTTTACGTGGGTTTCAATAAGGGCAATAAAAAATTGTTATGAATGAGAAATATCGAACTTTATTCACATCGCTCAAGCCAATGGAAAGTATCACCAGCTGTAAAGAGAATCCCTTGTTTCTCTGCTTCAGAGCCTAATCTTAATGGTGCCAAATGGCTTGTGAGATCCACAAAACCACCATTTTCTGGCTCCCATATAGCCTGCCAACTATTGCCATTCAGGGCGTAAATAGAACGACGGGTAAACACTAATATATCATTACCGTGTAAAGGCTCATAGAATCTGGTGAACGAGTCGGGGCTTTCTTCTGGTATGTTTACCAACTCAATCACCCAGCTACCGTCTTTTTGTAGCAACTCATAAAGTGGCGTTGTTGAATATCTATCATTATAAGTAGAGTAAAAAATACGCTTCTGACTAGATACGATAGAAAAACGACCACGCAGAACCTTTGGGCCAGACGCAACCATCCATTTTTTTCCATCGTATAGGTGAACCTTTTTATCTTTTCCGTAATAGGCTGTGACGCCTGCAAATTCAATATCTCCCAGTGGCCAATCTAATTTGACCGGCGAATAGATTTTTTCCAGCTTCCCGTTTTTAAATATTTTGCCGGCTTCTCCAAAAATCATCGTGTCTAAAAGGGGGCTATACGACCATCCTCCAAGATTCTTGATTGAACTTAAATTATCTCGTTTATCAAAGCCTGTGAGCTTGGTCAGTAGGCTCAAGAAAAATCCTTCTTTCGGGCGCAAGCGGATTAATTCTCCAGTTCGCCACTCATTACCTTCTTGTATTATTTGAAACAGGTGGTCATACTCCACTGCACCAACATAAAACCAGTTGTTTGGTAATGGGTAGAGGCCATCCCAACCATTAGCAGCATCATCCCCAGGATTGATCTCCTGAAAAAGTGCCGTAGACCCATCAAGGTTTAGTAAATAAAATCCTCTTCGATTAAGTACTGCGACTTTTTCAATCTTGGGTAGGTACTTTAACATGTCCACACCACCATCAATATCAAGTGGTTTTAGAGCAGATTTTGTCCATAAAGCCACTTGATCTTGTTGGTGGTGCGTATACGTTAGCAGCCAACCATTTAAACCTTCGCTCCATAATATATCACTAACGTCGCTTGGGAAGTTTGCTAAGCTGGAATTAACTAATCGAGCTGAAGACTTAAAATCATATTCATATAATTCCGGTTGATATGTTTTTGAGCCGTCTTTCTCGATCCATCTTCCATCAACAAATAATATTCTATCTTCTAATGGAGAGTAATGCCGTTCATTAACATACGGTTCAATTAACTGCGGCTGTTTGAAGATTTTATCATCAGGAGAAAACTGCCAAAATACGGACGCAATGCGACGGGCATATTTTTCGCTCTCGTCTGTAGAAACAGATATGTCATTATGCGCGATGACCCGATTGCTTCCATCAAGTTTTTTCCAGTAACTTGGCAGTATGGCCTTTCCATCTCTACCGCTCTCCAATAATGGATTGTTTTTGATATCGTCTGATAGATAAGGCTGCGGTGCCGCAATATCGTATATACAGTAACCACTAGCATTTGCTGTGCTGCTCAGAAATGAAACTACCCATAAGGGAAGCAGTGCATAGCGCATAAAGTTATTAAACATCATAGCTGCATGTTATTACAGTTTATCACTCATCACAATATATTTATGTTTACTTGATAGAGACGCACTACAACAAGAAATTAACCGCCTTGAGAATGAACCTGATATTAGACCGTCCTCACAGCTAAATCCAGCAAGATACCTACCAAGGGCTTCCCTTGAAATGAGTTAATAAAACTCTCAGAAAGTCGCCCTGTTCCCCAACAAACACTGGATTTTCTATCCCAAAGTCAGTATATCCAACCTTCTGAATCGGGAATTTTTACAAAAGGGCGGATCCTTATGACCCTACGCATTGCCATCAACGGTTTTGGACGCATTGGGCGTTTGGTTGTACGCGGTCTTTTGGATCGTCCGCAGGATGACATTCAGATTGTCGCCATCAATGATCGCGGTGGCATCGACAGCAACGCCCATTTGTTACAGTTTGATTCTGTCCATGGCCGTTTGAACACCCCTGTTGTCAAAGGGGACACAACCCTAAGCGTGGGCAAACACAGCATCGCCATGTTTGCGGAACATTCACCGGAAACCTTGCCCTGGGGGGATTTGGGCGTGGATGTTGTTATGGAATGTACGGGAAAATTTGCCAACCGCGTAGGGGCCATGATGCATCTGGCGGCGGGGGCTGGGCGCGTTCTGATTTCCGCCCCCGCGGATGATGCCGATATTACCGTGGTTTATGGGGTGAATCATGGCCATTTAACGGCCGAGCACCGTATTGTGTCCAATGCCTCTTGCACCACAAATTGCTTGGCCCCTGTTGCGGCGGTTTTGGATGCATGCTGCGGCATTCGATCCGGCATCATGACCACCATTCATGCGTACACCAATGATCAAAGGATTCTGGATGGCAATCACCGTGATCTGCGGCGGGCCCGCACGGCGGGAACATCCATGATCCCCACCAGCACCGGCGCCGCCAAAGCGGTTGCTTTGGTTTTACCCCAGCTGAAGGGAAAACTGGATGGCTTTGCCATGCGTGTGCCCGTGCCCAATGTGTCTGTTGTGGATCTGACCTTTTTGCCCGAACGCCCCACCACAATCCCTGAGATTCATAACGCCATGCAAAACGCCGCCGACGGCCCGATGAAAGGCGTTTTGTCCATCAACACCCTGCCGCTGGTGTCCACCGATTTTAACCACACATCAGAAAGCTCGATTTTCGATGCCACCCAAACCCGTCAGGTTGGGGAGATGATCAAGGTCCTTTCGTGGTATGATAACGAATGGGGTTTTTCCCATCGCATGCTGGATGTGGCTATGGCGATGAGGCCCTAGGCTGATTTTCAGGCTGATTTTCAAAGGCATTCCACGGCTGCGCCCCCCGCACATCGTAATCCGTTAAAACCCGATACGGCGCAAACCATATGAGCTGCGCCCCCGTTTTGGCCAAGGAAGCCCGATCCACAACGGTTTTTGCGCGACACGCCGCAGGCGCCGTATAGGGCGTCACAAGAAAATCAATATCCGAGCGGGCACAACCGGCGGCCAAAGCAGACGCACTCAGCGGCATAGCGGCCACATGCCCAGGTTTGTAGGGAATCAAACAAAGATTGTTTGCACAAAGATCCGCCGGCGGATCCTTTTCCAAAAGCTTCACCACCGTCACCCGATCCATGGGAACGCCCCAATAATCGGCCCATTTTTCAAAAATAAAATCACTGGGGCGGCGTGTGTAGATGGTCAGGGCCTGAGGACCTATGGTGACCAAATGACGCCCATCATGACTGATCAGCATGTCCGCACGCACCGTCAGGGACATAAAAAACAGCCCCAAACCCACGGGCAGCAGGCTCAGACATTGCCGCCATCCCCGCAAAAACAGAAACAAAAACCCGGCCAGAACAAAACAAAAAAAGGCCCGCTGATCATAGGCCCCCAGCAAAATGTTGGCCGCAGGCCACGATTCAATGGCATACGTCAGATCAAACAGGGGCTGGGACCCTAGGGAAAACACCCATAAAAAAGGCCCCTCTAACCCAAAGGGCGTTGCCAGAGCCGCCAGAATAATGAGTGGCATCAGAAAAAAGGAACTCAGCGGAATGGCCACCATGTTGGCCAGCGGCCCATAAAGATTAAACCGATAAAAATGCCACGCCACAATGGGCGCGGTGGTGATGTTCACCCAAAACGTCGAAATGAACAGACCATAAAAATACAATCCCATGGTGCGCAGGCGGGTGGATTCCGCCTCGAACATCGGGCGATGACGTTGATAATAAACAATCAAACTGATCACCGCCATAAAAGACATCTGAAAACCAGGATTGCTAAGCGCCTGATGATCCATCATCAACACAACACAGGCCGCCACAAAAACCGTCCATAACGAAAATGGCTGTCGATGCGTTATCACAGCCAGCAGCACAAGACTGATCATAATAAAAGACCGCTGCGTGGGTATATCGGCCCCGCTAAACGCCAAATAAATCAAAGAAAACACCCACGCCAAGGCCGCCGCCACAGCTTTCACGGGAAAACGAAAAACAAATAGCGCCAAAGCATACCTGAATGTCAAATAAACCAATCCCGCCACCAGGGACATATGCAAACCTGAAATGGATAACAGGTGCGTCAATCCCGCAACCCGCATCGATTCCACCAAGGATGCACTGATGGCCCCGCGCATACCGGTAAACAAGGCGGCAGCAAAGGCCCCTGTTTCTGGGTCAGGAGCCGCTTGGATCCAGCGCTGGGTCACGTCGTAACGGGCACGCTCGATTTCAATACGCAACCGTTGCCAGCGGGAAAGCTGGGATATGTCCCCGCTCAATCGCTGCACCCTGCCCATGCTGTAGCCAATGTGGCTGATATTTTTTTCATATAACCAGCGCTGCCAATCAAACCCCCCGGGGACAAGGGGCGGGTAAGGGGGATAAATTTTCGCAATCATCCCAACCGTATCCCCAGGGCGCAAATGGGTATTGTTTTTGCTGGGCAAGCTGAGACGCAATCGCTGCGTTTTCTGGGGGGGATCTAGCATCAGGGGGGTGATGATGGCCCGAAGACGCTTTCCCTGCGGCTCTAGGCTGTCAATGCGGCCCACCAGATCATCGCCGTAGGCGCGGGCACAAAAGATAATCAAAAAAAAGAAAACGCATCCACGGACCCACAGGCCGCCTGTTGGCGTCACGAAGATCCCAATTTTTTGTTGACCAAACGACGGATTTCTTCTTGAACTTTTTGTTCCACAATGGTGGGCAAATGCGTGTTTAACCAAGCTTTGAGATAGGGCTGCACGGCTTGGACAATCACATCTTCCAAGGATTTGCTGGGGATGCTGGTCCCGATGGCATCGTCCTGATCAAACAAGGGATCGGGCTTCAAGCGTGTTTGGGCCACAGCCACATCCAACCGATCCAAGGCCCGCAGGGATGACGCCAAAGCATCCTGACCCAGCAAAGCCTCTTCATCGCTCTGGAGATCCTCTTGATCCATCGACTCTAACAACAGGGATTCCGTCACATCCTCACCCTCATGATCCAAACTTAACGCTTCGTCATCTTCTGAGATGTCCAGCGAAAAAAGATCGCCATCATCTTCTGTTTTTAGGGGCTCAAGCGCTTCGTTGCTTTCAATATCTAAAATGTCCTCATCTTCCAAAAAAGACTCTTCGTTTTGGGGGGATTCGGAAAGGCTTTGCACGTCTGGCAAGTCCTCTTCCAGCATATCCGCGATTTCATTCAGGGCAGTTTGATCGTCAAAAACATCCTGACTTACAAAGTCTTGATGGACAGCATCGGGTTGCTGATCCTCAAAAACCATGTTTTTTGCCTCAGCTTGCTGCTGAAGGATTGACTCGGCCAGTTGTTTGTTTTTAAAATTATTTTTGTCAATTTCTTTCAGGATATCTTCGGGGATAGGGGCTTTGGGTTTGGGAATTTCCTGAATTTGACCATTGTCACGAATCAGTTGGGTCAAATCCAAAACAGGGGCATCATCCATGGTGCGGGTGGCGCCCGCTTCCTCGGCTCCGTCGTTCATCATGATTTCCCGTATGGAAAGCAAAATGCCTTCTATGGATTCTTCATCCTGAACCTGTTTTTGCGCGGTACTCATAGGCGCTTTTCCCCTTGTGTTTTTTTTACGATACGCACTCTGGACGGATGCGTCAACTCTTCGTACAAAGCAAGGGCTATCCTCAAAAAGAAAAACACGTCTATGAGCAATCCACCTATCATCTGGGGGCTTCATGATCACCGCCCTGGCAATAACAGCCAAGTGGACGGTGTGGCCAGCTATTTGATTCACCCTGTGATGATCAAAACCCTGCGTTACACTTTTTTTTCCAGACTTTATAATGAATTTTTGCCCCTGAATTTTCTGGGCATCCATCAGCACGATTTGTCCCCCCCTTGGCCAGATATTGTGATTACTGCGGGCCGCCGTCAGGCACGCATTGCCGCCGCCATAAAACGCAAATCCGACGGCAAGACCTTTGTTTGTCAAATCATGCGCCCTGAACTGGGGTACAGCCATTTTGATATGGTGGTTTTACCCACCCATGATCGCGCCCCAGAGCACCCCTCTATTTTTAGAACAATAGGCGCCCCCCATCGCATCACCAGACAGAAACTGGTTGCGGCCTTTGATGAATTTTCCCCCTATTTTGCCCTTTTGCCCTATCCCAAAACGGCGGTTTTTGTTGGGGGGAGCTCTCGCCATTACAGCTTTACCGATGGGATGATCCGTCAAATGATCCGTGATTTATGTGCGATGCAAGACCGTGATGGGGGCTCTCTCATCATCCTCACCAGCCGCCGCACCCCTGCCTCTCTGATAAGTTTGTGGCAAAAAGACCTGAAAGGCAGACCCCACAGTTTCTATATTTGGGGCCAAAAAGGACAGGCCAATCCCTTTGTGGGGGCCCTGGCCTGCTGCGAACGCATAATTGTTACCCAAGACTCTGTCAGTATGCTCACCGAAGCCTTGGGCAGCGGCAGGCCCGTTGCCTATTATCCCGTTCCCCTGCAACGGTTTCACCCATCAAATCATATTCCTTTTTCGGCTTTGTTTGACGCTTTGATCGCAAGAGGATCTCTTGCCCCCTTTCGACCCGACCTTTCGTGGGAAACCGTCCCCCTTGAAAACCCCGCCAAAGGGGTGGCCGAAGAGATGATGCGCAGATTTTATGCGCGGGGAAAACTCGTACCGTAAAAACCTGTGTTGAATCGCCCTGTTTAGGCCTGCAACCAAACCTTGGGCGGGGTGGGATCTGGGGGCGACATATCTTTAAACAAACCCATCATTTCGGAAACGTCCGATATGATGTGCAAAAGGTTTTTGGTTTCTGGCTTGGCATAGCCCTGCTGGACGATATGCTCTAAGAGCTTCACCAAAGGGTCCCAATACCCATCGATGTTCACCACAATAATGGGCTTGTCATGCATGGCCAACTGTCGCCAAGTGAGCATTTCAAACATCTCATCCATGGTGCCATATCCCCCGGGAAACACAAGAAATGCATCCGAAGAGTCAAACATCATCATTTTTCGCACATGCATGTTGGCCACAATGTGCAGTTTTGTCACACCTGTATGGCCAATTTCGTATTTGTCCAAATACTCAGGAATGATCCCAATAACGCGGCCGCCGCGGGACAACACAGCATCGGCGGTAAATCCCATCAGGCCGGCGCGGGCACCGCCGTAAACCATATCGATGCCTTGGCTAACCAGAATATCGGCCAGGGCTTCCGCCTGTTCTTGGTGACGAGGTTGGGGCTTTGACGACCCACAATAAATACAAAGAGAGGAAATAACCCGCATCAGGCCGCCAAGGTTTCAGAGATTCCCACAATCTTAGTGATATCCAGCGCCAACACCAGATGTTTTTGATGTTGATAAACGCCAACGGCCATGGAACGCACAGACGGATCCAAGGACGGGGGCACAGGGGCGGATAAGGACGCAGAAAGATCCACCACATCATGAACATAATCCACCATTAATCCATAACGCGTGCCCCGAAACACCACAACAATGCACATGGGGGTGTCGATATCCGGTTTTGGTTTATCCTCTTGGATATTCAGGCGCACGCGCATATCCAGAACCGTCACAATATAGCCGCGCATATTCAAAACCCCCACGATCTCTGGCACAGCCAAAGGGATGCGTGTGGATACAGGGTTATGAAGCACATCCGTAACATCGGAAACAGACATGGCAAACATTTGGCTGCCAATGGAAAAAAGAACGTGTTTTTCGGTTTTCATACGACTACGCCGCCACAGAATGATGGCCCAAAAAATGGGCGATATGGGACAAAAGACCTTCCCGATCAAATTTTGCAACACACTCGCGAAAGCCGGATTTTCGGGCTTTTATGGTCATATCGCTGTTGACATGGGCGGTAAAGGCAATCAGAGGAATGTTTTGCAGCGTGGGATCCTCTGTCACCGCTTTGGCAAAGGCAAAACCATTCATTTCCGGCATTTCAATGTCACTGAGAATCAAATCCACCGTATCAGGATCTGATTTCAGGGCGCGAAGGGCATCCGCTGCGGCCTCAAATCCCAAAACCGCGTAGCCTGCTGTCTCTAGCATGGGCGTGAGCAAATTTCTAAAAAACGCACTGTCATCCACAAACAAAATCCGTTGACTCCGCTTAGAGGCTGCTGAAGAAAATCCCCCCTTTGTGGACATGGGCATGGAATCCTGCCACGTGTTCACAACTTTGTGCATGTGATGGTAGGCATCCACAATATCGGTGGCTTGATTATTGATAATCAGCGTCCCCAAAATTCCTGTGCCTTCGCTGGGCAACGTTAAATGCATCGGTGCCTGAACAATATCAATAATTTCATCAACAATCATACCCACGCTTTGTTTTTTTGTATTAAAAACCAGCATGGGGGCAATGCCCTCTTCCGCCAGATGATAATCACCAGAAATGGTCACGATGGGAATCAGGCTGCCCCGATATTGTAACACGGGTTTGTCGGTGGTGTATTCTAGGGTTTTTAAATCAATTTCCTCTAAACGGGCGATCATAGCCAGCGGTATGGCCTTCATGGCTTTTGTCCCCGCACGGAAAACCAGCAAAGAAACCTGTTCCTCTAGGTTAGACGCTATGGTTTTTTTAACCGCAGGCGTTGTGGGACCACTGTCCTGACCGGTTAAGGTGTCCCCCAAGGTCTGGGCCACGCCATTGGTATCCAAAATCATAATCACCTGACCATCCCCAAGAATGGTGTTGCCAGAAAAAACGCCCAGATTTTGCAAAATGGGGGCCAGAGGTTTTACGACAATGTCTTCGGTATCAAAAACCCGATCCACAATCATGCCAAAATGGCTGGCCCCAACCCGCGCCACGACAATAAAAATCGTTGTGCTTCCCCCCTCAGGCTTATCCGATTCCAGATGCAAAAGAGACCGCAAATCCACAAGCGGCAACAGTTTGTTGCGCAGACGCAGGACAGGGGCGCCTTTAAGAAACTCAATTTTATGGTCGGACTGCGGGGTAATCCGCACCAGTTCACTGACACCCAGCTGAGGGATAGCCATCCGTTGTCCGCCTATGCCCACGATCATGGCAGAGATAATCGCCAAAGTCAGGGGGATTTTAATGGTAAACGTTGATCCTTGGCCCTGCTGGGATGCCATTTGGATCACGCCCCCGATGCGTTCGATGTTTGTGCAAACCACATCCATACCCACCCCTCGGCCGGAAACAGAGGTTAATGTGGCCGCTGTGGAAAAGCCCGGGGCAAAAATAAACTGTTGGATTTTTTCATCCTCCATATCCGCCAGTTTTTCTGGGGAACACAGGCCTTTTTCTAGGACTTTTTTCTTAATCGCGTCGATATTTAACCCGCGACCATCATCTTTTAGGGTCATGACAATATAACCCCCTTCATGACGGGCCTGCAGATGAATTTGACCCGTTTCCGGTTTTCCAGCGGCCAAACGCTCCGCCGGCGTTTCAACGCCGTGATCCGCAGCATTTCTGACCATGTGAATCAGGGGATCGCGAATCATTTCGATGACTTGACGATCCAGCTCGGTTTCCTCCCCCACCAGAATCAAATCCATTTTTTTGCCAAGCTCAACGCTGAGATCCCGAATGATGCGGGGTAATTTTTTCCACGCATTGCCCACGGGCTGCATGCGGGCCTGCACAATGCCATCCTGCAATTCAGACGTCACATGGGAAAGATGCTGCAAGGGGGTGGCAAAAACCGACAGATTATCCTGTTCCTGACGCATCAGCTGCAACAGCTGATTGCGCGTTAACACCAATTCCCCAACCAGATTCATCAACGATTCCACCAGATCCACACGGATGCGAATGGTTTGATCAACAGCGGCGCCCCCTTTTTCTTCGGCAGAATCCTCGGCTGAGGGTTTTTTTGGTTCAGATTTAGCCTCTGGCTTTGGTTTTTCGGGCGCTGGGGCCTTGGCAACGGTTTTTAAGGACGGCGCAGCAGGGGCTTCTGAGACAACAACAGTCTCTGGTTCTGAGTTAGAGGATTCCTCAAGGGATTCTAAGAGCGAGAGTTCGATGGGCTGAGAAGAGGCGTCCACAGAAGAGGCCTCGGACTCTGGGCCACCGATCTCTCCCCGACTCATGGCATCCAGACTGGCAATCAGGGGGTTATCATCGCCCTCAGGCTCGACTTTATCCTCTTCCAAAACGGCAATGATAAACTTAACTTGATCCATGGCCTCTAGGATCAGAGAGATGGGCTCTTGCGTGATGGGTTTTTCCCCATCGCGCATTTTCCCCAGCAGCGTTTCAGCGGCGTGCGCCAAACTGGCGAGACGTTTTAATTCCAAAAAGCCGCATGTTCCCTTAATGGTGTGCATCAGGCGGAAAATGCTGTCAATCAGCGGGGGGTTGTTGGGATCTTTTTCCAAAG
Source organism: Alphaproteobacteria bacterium (assembly GCA_044375675.1). Taxonomy (GTDB): domain Bacteria; phylum Pseudomonadota; class Alphaproteobacteria; order JAJTHO01; family CANGYM01; genus CANGYM01. The sequence goes on along the minus strand of JBILMD010000002.1, from coordinate 53,684 downwards.
ACAAGAGATCTTGGTCGATTTTCTCGATGCTCTCGGTGGTTTCCACCAAAAAATCCTGCAATAATCCATCATCCATGGCGACTGCTCCTATCCTTGAGGCGCCCGCACCTCAAAGATCATCTGATCGGGTGCGGTTCCATCACACTGCATTTGCATGCCTTGGGAAAATGCATAGTATCCTGTATACCATGCTTGCACGGTATAGGCACTTAAATCCTCTGGCAGTCGTGTTGTTTTGTCAATCAGGGCCAATGTGCCCGTTTTTAACGGTTTTGCCGGATCAACACTGGTTAGGGCAATGCGAATATGCTGCGTTGTCCAATCAATGTGCATTTTTCCCCCGTACATCAGGGCATCCTTGGCGCATAAAATCATGTTCAGCAGACACTTGGTCAATTCCTTGGGCAAAATTTCATTGATTTCGCTGAATGTAATGTCCACTTTACGGTCTGATCCAAAAAAAGCCTCTACGGTTTTTTTAATGCTGTTGGGGTCCAACGTCTGACACGCCGAACTGGAGCCATAGGCCAAACGATAATACCGCAGTCGGGACGACACATTGCGGGCACTTTGGCGGGCAATGGCTAGGGCCTCGGATGCAAAAGAACCATCTTCTTCCAAAAGCTCCAACCCATTTTCTGTGGCGCCAATCGGTCCAGCAAGATCATGGGTCATTTTGGAAATGAGCAGCTCTGCCATTCTTTGGCTAAAAGCATCTTGAGGGTCAATAATCATAGAGTTCCTTAAAAAAGCACACATCGAGCGGCAGCCAAAAACGGTACGTGGCGGCAGAAACACCGATACTTCCCAAACACTATAGCAGCCAAACCTTTCTAAACAATCACCTTCTGGTTAACAAAAGGTTAACGAAAGCCCCATCAGCGCCGCCGAAAGATCCATTTCCGAACAGGCCAAAGGATCCACCGTCGTCCCCGAAGCATCAAAGCCAATCCCACCAACCCACTGATCCATGGATGGTAAAAAATCCAAAGGGTGGCGCGGGCGGCGTGATATTCGATAAATCCCACCTCGGGATCCTGCGCACCCATGCGGCCCCAACGATAAAGGCTTGCCAAGGTTTCAAAGGTCGGTGACAACAGCCTTGGGGCCCAAGCATAAACAAAATCGGGCAGATTGCGTTTCATCCATTGATTGATTCGTGTTTCGGAATGATCCCAAAAGTTGGGACTTTGTGCCACAACAGGCGGCGGCGCAGTCGCCTCAACAGGCGGCGAGGGAACCGAAACTATATGCGGACCCGCAAACAAAAGACAAAGCAAAAACAGAATCAATAAACGCACAACAAACGCCTCTCCTTTCACAGCCCCCATAATACCACAGGAATGGTGATTAACAATCAACCCACGCGCATGTAGGTTCCGCACAAACGCATCTCTTCTCCCCCTAAGCCCCTTTTAAAGGCCGTGACCCCAGGCATGGTTTTGGGGTTCAGGCTACACAGATCCAACCACCGGATGCCCTTTTGCCTTAACAAGTCCATGGCATACCATAAAAGACCGTGATGGGCCCTGAGGTTCCGCCCCTGCGACGTTGTGACACCCGCAAAATACGTGGCCGTGTTCCCGTGACTCAGAATCATAATCCCCGCATGATATGTCCCTTGGTGGCGGGACAAAAGAATCATGCTTTCTTGATAGGGCAGAAAACATTGGTACAAATCCGATAAAAATCCGCGGGATGGGGCCTTGATTTTGGTGGATTGACGAAAACCCTCATGCGCATTTAAAAACCATTCTAGATCCTGAGGTGTGGACACAGGTACGCGCTCCACATCCTCCCTCACCAGAGCTTTTTGTAAATCCTGTCGCCATGAGGCGCGGAAACCCCGCAGCAAAGCCTCCGGCTCGTTGCCCAAGTCGATATAGGCGGTTTGATAGCCCCCCTGCACCCGCAAAAAACCGGAACGCCACAGCAACGAACGATGCGGCGGGGTATCCGGTAAATCGGGAAGCCAAAACAGAATCCCGTCCCGATACCAACGATATCTTGACCCCAAGGCTTTCATCATGGCCCGCCTCTGATCCCATGACATAGGGGATACAACGACAGGTCCCCGTAAAGCCTGCCCCACCAACGTTTTTTGTAACACCTGAAGGCAAGCCACAGGGGCATCCCCCTCAGCAGGATGCACCATCAGGCGGGTTCTTTTGACACCATAGCGTCGGGCGACGGCTTCGCCGTAACCCCAACTTTGTTCCAAAGGGACCTTATCCCCCCTGCCGAGCAAAGCCCGCCAATCTTTTTGCAAAGTGCAGGGTGTGATGTGCATTGATGATGCGTTTCTCAGGCCTGTCCGGCGGCGATAATATCCCGACGAATCCGGCGAGCGTTGGCAAAGGTTTTAAACAGGACCTCCCCTTGACCATTGGATATGGCTGTTTTCAGGGCCTCCAGATCCTCCGTAAAGCGATCGAGCATGGACAAAACAGCCTCTTTGTTGGTTAAAAAAATATCCCGCCACATGGTCGGATCCGACGCCGCGATGCGTGTAAAATCCCGAAAACCACTGGCCGCATACTGCACCACTTCTTGACAAAGATCTTCCCCCAACGTCACCGCTGTATCCACAATGGTAAAGGCAATCAAATGGGGGATATGGGATGTTATGGCCAAAATCTGATCGTGATGGTCCACACTCATGGTATCAACGCGGGCCCCCACCCCTTCCCAGACGTTTCTCACCATGGCCAAAGCGCTGGGATCTGTCTCAGAAAGGGGGGTGAGCAAGCACCAGCGATTCTGAAAAAGTTCTGCAAACCCATGCTCTGGCCCACTGTGTTCTGTGCCTGCCAACGGATGGCCCAGAACAAAACGGGGCAACAACGATGGGGCGTAAAGGCGCAGCGCCTCTTCAACGATGCCCTTAACCGACCCCACATCGGTGAGGATGGCATGGGGGGGGACCTCAAGATCCCTTAAAACATCAGAAAATGCCAGCATGGGCACAGCCAGAACCACCAAATCCGCACCCTCAGGAACGGGGCTCAAAGACCCCATAACCTGATCAACCAAGCCAAGATCCTGCACAGTCTGGCGCACAGCAGGACTATGATCATAAACCGTCAGGCGCATGGTGGGATTCAGGACCCTCAGGGCCCGTGCCAAGGACGAACCAATCAACCCAAAGCCCACAAAATGAACATGACGGGGCAAGGTGGCCATGATTAAAAAGGCGCTTCCCCTCGCGCCATGGCGACACACCCTGTACGGGCAATTTCAATACAGCCCAAGGGCCTCATCAGGGCAATAAACGCCTCAACTTTATCCGTGCGACCGGAAACCTCAAAAATCAAAGACTGCAGCGTGCTATCCACAACCCGCGCCCGAAAAATATCCGCCAGACGCATGGCCTCTAAACGGGATTCTCCCTGGCTGAGAACCTTCACCAAAGCCAGTTCGCGGTCAACAACGGGTCCATTTTCTGTCAGATCCTTAACCGTACGCACAGGCACAATGCGAAACAGCTGGGCCTTAATTTGCTCAATAATCTGACTGGTGCCACGGGTGACGAGGGTAATGCGCGACAGCATGGCCTCTGCATCCACCTCAGATACGGTCAAACTTTCGATGTTATACCCACGCCCAGAAAACAGGCCAATAACACGGGCCAGAACCCCAGGCTCATTATCTACCAAAACAGAGATGATATGGGTACGTTCCTGAGGGCGCTCTTGGGTCATAAAACAATCCCGAGTATCCAAAAATCAATAAATATCAAAGGGGAAATAGCGCTGGCGGATCATGTCATAGGTGCCGTTGCTCAAGATTTTATTCAGGCCTTGGTTAAAGATGGCCACAAGTTCCTCTTCATCCTGACGCATGGCAAAACCGATCCCTTCGTCTACATAAATGGACTCACTGCGAAAGGCATACCCCTTACCCTCATCCGACAACAGCCAAGACCATCCCATGATGGCGTCCGAAAGCATGGCATCCAGTCGCCCACTTTTCAAATCCAGATACCCATTTTGCTGAGTATCGTACAGTTTAATGTCCGCAATCCCAGCAAAGTTGGCATTCAGATAAATGGCGGCCGTGGTGGCCCGCTGGGCGCCCACTTTTTTGCCCTTCAGGCCCTCAGGCGAAATGACCAACGTCTGATTTTTTGCAGTAATAAACCGTATGGGTGTGCGGTAGTAACGGTTGGTGAAGGCCACGGCCTTCTTGCGTTCCGGCGTAATAGACAGACTGGCCGCGATCACATCAAATTTTTTGGCAAGCAGACTGGGAATCAGACCATCCCAATCTTGGGAAATAAACTCACACGTCAGACCCTCTGTTTCACAAATGGCACGGACAATATCAATATCAAAGCCCGTGAGCCGACCCGTATCATCAAAATAATTAAAGGGACGATATAGGGCTTCGGTGCCAATACGAATCACACGCTGTTTCTGATCGACAGGGGGCTGGGACCATGGGGCGGATGGCAGACCACGGGTATAAAGCAGAGTGCCAGCCACAATCAGGACTGCGAGCAAAACATAAGACAGCGTTTTCATGATCAAGCAACATCCATTGTGTTCTGGATGGGGGATTATACACCCCTTTTTGGGTAGTTTATACAAAAAAATAACGCCGCTCAATGTGACAGGCATCACAGTACGCACGCGAAAAACGTGATTATACTAGACTAAAGGTAGAAAATGTTGTCCATCACGATTGTTTTGTTTTTCGACTTCTTGATCTTGATAGACAACCTTTTTTAACCACGGATTGGCATGACAACAACCCCTGTCTCTTTGCAAAACGCGCCAGAATCCGACGGCCAAACGCTGATTTCGGATGACGTTCTGGCCCGTCGCGCTGTTTTAGAGAGCCTAGGGGTCAGCTTTGTTTTTGAAGAAGCCGCCGCAACCCCCAGCAAAAAACCCCGTCAACGAAAAAACCGCCGCAGCGCAGCCCGTATGAATTTGCTGGATCATGATGGGGCCTTGTTGCCCTACATGCAAAAAGGACTCATGGGGGCAGGCATCTTTTCCATGATTCAGGGCTTGCTGATGTCGAGCTTTTTATCCTTCTTTTTGGGGGGCCTCATGGGGGCGGGGGGTGTGATCAGCAGGCTGATCAAAACAGGCCTGCATCATATTCAACCCATTTTGGATCAAACCCAAAATTATTTGGATATGGCCCGCGCCAGCGGGATGCCCGTGGACGAACTCAAAACCAAAATGATGCAGGACATGCCCCGCCATTTGCTGCCCAAGCGTCTGATACGCTATGCCATGCTCACGATGTTGGGACGGGGGGGGGCTTCCTTCTGGCTGGGGGCCGCCGGCATTGGGGCTGTGGCGCTGACCTCGCCTACAACCCTCACCTCTGTCCTGGGGATCAGTTCTTCCGTCACCATGCTGGCCCAGGCCGTAATTTTGTCGGGGCCAGAGATTTTGAATTACCGGCAAGTGGTGCACCCCGATTTTGTGATGGACCGCATTGATGACGTGCTGGCAGAGTACAGCATCGAGGTCAAATCCCGCGATGTTGCCAAAGCCCTGAATGTCAATGAAAACGACATTGCAAACGGCATTGGGCAGCTGAGATCAGCCTCTTTGTCATCCATTGCCATGGGCATCCACAGACACAGCGGCCACGCCCTGTACACCATCGCCAGCAAAAACACTGCGCCCATTATGGACATGGCAGCGCAGGCCATGGAAACCCAAAATTATCAGGCATCCAGCATCATGGGCATTGCCAAGCGTCTGGCGTCGGATGCGGGTTTAATGTTCCCCAAAATCCCCGCTCAGAATTTTGGAAAAATTGACATCGGGGCCATGGCTTCAGGTCTGGAGTCTGCTTTTGAGGGCCTTTTCAATCAGCCCTTGGTGCATGGTTAACCCAAGGGACCCTTAACAAAGACAAGATTTTTTCAACATGGTGCGGGTGAAGGGAGTCGAACCCCCAAGCCTTTCGGCACCAGAACCTAAATCTGGCGTGTCTGCCAGTTCCACCACACCCGCACAAAGGTCGATTAGTATGGCATAGTTTCCCCCACGGCGTCGATAAAATCCTGTGGCCATGGACAGGAAAAATGCATCTGGTCTTGGGTTATGGGATGGATCAGGGACAAATGGGACGCATGCAGGGCTTGCCGCTGAATCAGAGGGGTCTGACTTCGGCGTCCCCCATAAACAGGATCCCCCAACAGGGGATGGCCAATATGCTGCAGATGCACGCGAATTTGGTGTGTTCGTCCTGTATCCAGACGACACACGATCAAGCTGCGATCCCCGAAGGTTTTCAGGGTTTCATAATGGGTGATGGCCTCTTTGCCATTTTTAGGGACAACGGCCATTTTTTTCCGATGCAAGGGCGAGCGCCCCATAAGGGTGACAATGGTGCCCTTGGGGGGCTGCGGCGTTCCTGAACACAAGGCATGATAGGTGCGTTTCAGACTGCGGTCCTGAAATTGCCCCACCAAATGGCGGTGGACGTTTTCTGTTTTGGCCACCACCATCAGGCCGCTGGTCTCTTTATCCAGACGATGCACGATGCCAGGGCGCTTTATGTCCCCGATGCCGCGCAGACTATCCCCACAATGGGCGAGCAGGGCGTGAACCAACGTTCCTTGGCTATGCCCCACCGCGGGATGCACGACCATACCCGCCGCTTTGTTGACAACCACCAGGGCATCATCTTCAAAAACAATATCCAAAGGAATCGTTTCGGCCACCAAATCCGTGGGGCGAACATCTGGCGGAGTGATGACAAAGGTTTGCCCCTTTTCAATCCGTTGGGACGGGCGCAGCGCAAGGGCTGTGTGAGCCATCTGAACGGCCCCTTCGCGGATCCAGCGCTGGATTTGATTGCGGCTATGATCCGGCAACAGGGTTGACAGCCACAGGTCCAGACGCTCTCCATGATGTTTAGGGGGGACTGTCAAAAGCACAAAGGCTTAGCCCTCGTCTTTCTGGGGGGTGGCGGTAAACTGTGACATAACGGCATACAGGTTATCCGCCAACCGAGAAAACGGCAGGGATTGCATGATGACTTCACCAGGGCCTTTCAGGTGCGCCAAAAACAACCCTTCTCCCCCGAAAAGGGGATTCATAATCCCGCTCACCATCCGAATGTTATAATCCACCGTTGCGCTAAATCCCAAAAGGCATCCCGTGTCCACCTGCAGGGTTTCATCGTGATTCAGAACTTTGCGGATAATCGTTCCTCCTGCGTGGATAAAAACCATTCCCTCGCCCGAATATTTTTGCAAAATGAAGCCTTCCCCCCCAAAAAAACCCACCCCCAGGCGCTTTGCGATGCCAATGCTGATGTCCACGTCGGGCGTGGCACATAAAAAAGCCCGCTTTTGTGTGTAATAAACCCCATCATGGGCACCGAGGTTAATCATTTGAATTTTGCCTGGGTAATAGGACCCTATCCCGACATAGGATTTTTCTATTCCGCGGTTTTTAAACTGGGAAACCAAAAATCGTTCACCGGCCAGTTTTCGCTTCAGGCCTTTCCAAATCCCCCCCCCTGTGCCGGTTTTCATCTCCATGGAATCGCCCATATAGATCATGGACCCTATCTCAGCCTGAATAAATTGCCCGGGGAAAAGGCTGAATTCTACAATCTCCATGCTGGTCCCATGAATGGTGTAGGTCATGTCGTACATGGGGGGCCTCTTTAAAAAAAAGAATCGTTAAGGTACATAAACAGCCCGAGCAAAAGAAAGCTTTTGCTCGGGCGCATAACTTTTGATCATCGAAAAATATTTCCCCAAAGTTAACCGCGTTGGGGGGGATTCCTTAAGATTTTGAAGAGATAAACACAGTTTCGTAATGTCAAAGCCTGTGGTGATGCTGCTGGGGGGGGCTTTGGCCCTGCCTGTGAGATAATCCAACACCGCAACCTGATGGGTATAGACAGTTTTTTCCCACATTTTATGAATCAACATCTGCCATCCCCCCGCGTGTCCTGAAATGTGGGGGCTAAGATCAAACACATTATCATAACCCCATGTTTTCAAAAGCTCACTTTTGGCATCAAGACTTTGACCAAGCGCCTGCCGTGCCAACTGATCCCAAAGCATCTTGGCCTGCTCTTGATCCCCCAAGTAAAGAAGCGCGGCAATAAGGTCCGCAGACGGTTTCACATCGTTCAAAGCAGAGGTGTTTTGCAAAACAGGCTCAAAAAGGCCCGCCAGAACTTGGGGGGAAAGGCCCGTTTCCGGAAGAAGACGCATAAGCGTTGATAAACGAGAAGGATTTTTTTTAGACCATTGCCACAAAAAAGCCCCTTTGGATCCCGAATCCAGTGTTTTTAAAGTCGCTTTCGGCTTGGCCAGCGCCTCAGCCTTGAAGGCAGGATGGGCGTCATATAGGGACCGAACCATAGACGGAGAAAACACATCGGCGGCCAAGGCCGCTTCTGCTGCGGCGATTCTGGTGTCTATCGGCATAAACGGCGCATTGGCAATCCATACATAAAACGGCACAGCCATGGGTGAAAAAGAAGACACAGAAAACGCTTTTTTCTGGTAAAGCGCCAACATGACCGAGAGGGGATCGGTAACCTCTACGCTGGGGGGCAAATCATCCAAAACCTGCCTTAAAAGAACCCAAAAAGGGTCTTGGGCGGCTGCGGGATTGTATTCGGCCTCAAGGTCCATCAGCAGCTGGGCTTTGTCCGTATCTTGGACAGACACCAAACAAAATGCCCTGATTTTGGCGCTCGTGTCAGGGATGGAATCCCCGTAAGCGCAGGCATCAACACGGCGATTTTGCAGCAACATGATCATCACCGCATCCCCATGCAAAACAGCAGGGCGCTGTTCTTTTGGGATTTTCTGTAACAGGGCCCAAGCATCCTCCACAAACCCCAAAGCGATAAGGGCGGAAAGACGTTGATGAAGAAACGCCGCCGGTTCCGGCTGCCCCTGAGGGCCATCCGTTCCGGTTATCAAAACAGGGTGCATCAGATTTCGGATCAGGGCTGTTTTTTGTCCCCGCCCAAGGTTTTGGAATGACACCGCAACATCAGAAAAATTGTCCAAAGACCACTGGGGCTGAATCTCGGGGTCTGACGGACCCGCACTAAGATTATCAAAATCCAAGGACTTCGTTTCTGCCAGAGGCGAGGAGGATAACACAGGGGACGCCACCCCAAGGGCCGCCAGCGAGGAGCCGCACCAAGACAATAAAAAGACTGCAATCCAAAAAAAAGGTTTCATGCCGTTGCTGCCTGAATCAAACAATCAAACAAACGCCCATCGGCGCTGTCGACATGATATTCAGGATGCCACTGCACGCCAAGACAAAAACGATAGCGCGGGGCTTCGATGCCCTCAATAATTCCATCCGGCGCAAAGGCATTGACAATCAGCGTGTCTGGGACAGAACGAACAGCCTGATGATGGGCTGAGTTCACATGCAAGGTTTTCTTTTGAACGATATGAAACAGCAACGAATCAGGAACAACGGTAACTGCGTGTCCAGATTCTGTTCGGGGGTTGGGTTGTTCATGGGCCAAGGCCGAGGGCAGAGCATCGGGGATGTGCTGAATCAACGTGGCCCCCAAAATAACGGCCAATAGCTGCTGACCCCCACAAATGCCCAAAACGGGTTTGTCTTGACGCAGCATGGCCTCCACCAACGCCCATTCAAACTGGGTGCGCCTGTGTTTGATGGTGACGCGCTCGTGAATGGTGCTTTCCCCATAAAGTCGCGGGTCCAGATCAAAATCCCCCCCCGTGACAATCAAACCATCCAGACGGTCCGCATAGTGCGCAGCCTCTTCGGGGTAATGGGGCAATAATAGGGGCAAGCCCCCCGCCTGATGCACAGCATGACAATAATTTTGTCGCAGGGCGTACCAAGGCATGGCGGAGTAGCCGCCCCCTTCATCCTCAGAATCCAATGTCAATCCGATAACGGGGCGCATGAGGAATCCCTAACCTTGCTTTACAAAACCCATAATGACATGGGGCATCAAAGATTTTTTTGAATGTTCCCCCAAGTATGCCTGCCCTTGGCGCATCCCATAGAACCTTTTATGGCCCAAAACCCCGAAACTATCGATAAAGGACAAAGCCCAAAGCCGCATGATGGTTTTTTCGTAGTTTTTGAAGACGTTTTGTAGCATAATCGTTTCCCAAGCGATAGACCAGCGTCAATTTAGGCATCATACAATGCTCGACATTCTGTTTTTTTTAGGATTAGCCGTTTATTTTTTCATCCGTTATCGTGGCGTTTTGGGCGCACCCCCAGAGGATACGCCAACACAAAAGCCCTTTTCGTTTGCGCAAGAGAGTTCCGTTATCACTCTGAATCCCGATGAAATTACCTCTTCGGATCCATCATCCCCATCAGGGGGTTCGTCTTTGGACCACATCCTGAAGGCCATGGCCAAAATCGACCCCACTTTTTCAGAAAAATCTTTTTTGGGGGGGGCCAAAGAAGCCTTTAAAATCATCGTAACCGCCTTTGCCGCTGGGGACAAAGAGACCTTGGCACCCCTGCTGAGCCCTGATGTCTTTAAAACATTTTGCAAAACCATCGATCAACGCGCAAAAAACAAAGAAACCGTTCACTTTACCCTGCACCGTATTCGGGATGCCATCGTCAACCAGGCGATGTTACAGGGGTCCCAGGCCACCATAGATGTCATTTTTGACAGCGACCAAGCCGAGTTTGTCAAAGAGGCCGAAGGAAATGTGATTGAAGGCGATGCGGATCACATCATCGAAGTCAGAGATATCTGGTCCTTTGCCAGAGATTTAAAAGCCCCCAACCCGAACTGGTCTTTGGTGGCAGTGCGGGCAGGGTCGGCATGATAAAAGGATGGATTCAATGGGCTGTTTTGGCCTGTTGTGTTGGGGCCGCGTCTCCGGCCCTTAGCGCATCTTGTTATGACACCCCACCCATGCAGGATTGGTCTGCCGTTTGGAGCATTTATCTGGGGTCATGCCAAGAAAAACCACCGCAAGTCCCCCCTTCTTCCCCTTATCGATCCCTATGGTCTCCGCTATCTTGGCAGGCGGCATGCTCAGCAGCCCTCAATATGGGGCCCACCCCACACCCTCAGGCTGTTCGTGATTTTTTTCAGGGCCATTTTGAATGTATCCCCTTGGGCCAAGAGCCCGCAAAATTTACAGGATATTATTTGGCGGGACTTGAGGCCTCTTATAAAAAAGACTCCGTTTACAACACCCCTGTTTATGAATGGCCCGATGATTTGTCTGTTCTGGATTTGCAGGATGCCGATCCTGATCTGCCAAAACGACGCCTTTGGCTGATGCGTTCACAGGTTAACCTGAAACCCTATCCCCCCCGCGCCCAAATCCCAGGTCATTTGGGCGATAAACACGTTATTTTATGGGCCAAGGACCCTGTGGATCTGTTTTTTTTACAAATCCAGGGATCTGGCGTGGTATCCCTGCCGGATGGGGGCACAACATCCATCACCTTTTCCGGCCGAAACGGCTATGATTACAAAGCCATTGGCAAAGAAGTCGTGCGCCGCGGACTGCTGAAAAAAGAAGACGTGACCATGTTGTCCATAAAAGAATCCCTTCGTAAAGCGGGGCCAAACGTGGCCGAATCCATCATGAATACCAACCCCAGCTATGTTTTTTTCAAAGAAACCCAAAATGAGATTATGGGGGCTTCCGGTCATGGTTTAGAGGCGCAGCATAGCGTGGCCATCGATCCGGCGTATCACGCCTATGGCTTGCCGTTTATTATCCGTATTGATAACACAAAGGCCACGGGGGAAGTGATTGAAAAGGTGGCTTTTAGCCACGATACGGGATCGGCCATTCGGGGGCCAAAGCGATTTGATTTTTTCACGGGATCCGGCACAGACGCCATGAACCTTGCCAGCAGCATGAATACAGGGGGCGAGGCAATGATTTTGTTGCCTAAGCGCTGATTCCACACTTTTTTTTAACCCTATTGCTGTCTACTGGTATCCCTCGGATGTGGATGGAATCAGATGGCACCGCAGTTCAACAAAAACGCTATTTTGGATATGGCCAAAAGCCAAGATCCCAAAGATCGTCGGAATCTGGCGGATTCTGTGGGATCCATTTGTCTTGAGGATTACACGTACCTGAGCGATCAAGAGCGTGCGCTTTTTACGGAAATCATGTTGCATCTTTTGAACACGGCAACCCTTGATTTGAAACAAAGCTTGGCGTTATCGCTTTCCGATCACCCCCAAGCGCCACGCCCTTTGATGGAGGCGCTGGCCCAAGATGATTTTTCTGTTGCAGAGGTTGTTTTATCAAAATGCGATGTGCTGAGTGATCGGGCGCTGGTTGATATTATTCGCCACCGCACCCTGCAGCATCAGATGGCAATTACCTGCCGCAAACATTTAACCGAACACGTCAGCGATGCTATCATCGAGCAAAACAATCCTCTGCTGATTACAGAATTGCTGAAAAACAAAGGGGCAAAAATCGGGGAGGCCACCCTGCACTATCTGGTGGATCAGTCAAAAAAAATTGATGTTTACCGCAATCCCCTGCTCAGCAGGGATGATCTTTTACCCGAACATGCGGCGACAATGTATCAGTGGGTGGGTGAGACCTTACGAGAGGAAATTTGCAAAAAATTTAATCTTGCAGAAAACGATGTGCAAAAACTTCTGGACAAGGCCATGGCGATTCAGCTGGGCCGATTGGCAGAGGTCCAAAAAAACAAAACCCAAGATGAATTGGTTTTTTTGCTGGATGAAGAACAGGAATTAACGGTCCCTTTCATGATCCGCTGTTTGAAAGAGGGAGAGATTGCTCTTTTCGAGGCCATTTTGGCCTATAAACTCGAGGTTCCTTGGAATCATATGCCGCCCCAAATTCTGCAGGACAGAACGCTCTTCACGCTGGCGTGCAAAGGTATGGATCTTTCAGAAAGCGATTATCTGGATATCATTGCCATTTTGCAAACGGCCCAAGACAAGGAGCCCAAACAGATTTACCAAGAAGAAAAATTGTATCAATTGGAATATCGAAAGGTCAATCTGGATAGCGCTAGACGTGCCATCAAATCTTGGCAAAACCGCGTGACACAAAAGGATTGCCCATGAATCCTAGGTCCCAGCTTGCAACCATTGCCGAGGATGCGAACACGCTGCGGCAGAAACTTTATCTTCTGCAAGACCGCTACCGCGACGTTATCCGCCTGAGTTCCGAGATGTTTTGGGAAACCAACGCTGATTTTGAATTATGCGCTGTTTCGGATTGTGTGATTGATGGAATCGGCCTGCACAGCAGCCAATTAACCGGCAGGACCCTGTTTGATGTTTTTACCATCATCGAAGACGAGCCGAAAAACCAAAAATTGATTCAGGCCATTTGTCGGTGCGCCCCGTTCAAGGGCCTGCATGTTCATTACCATCACAGCAATGGGTCTTTATCGCATTTTCGCCTTAGCGGCCTTCCTTATTTTCACGAACAAAGCGGGACTTTTGCCGGATATCGGGGAACCGCGCTGGATATAACCACAGAAATTATAGCACTGGACAGCGCCAAGCGTCTGGATCAGCGGTTGCATTCTTCCCTAGAGGCCATTCCTGTTGCGGTGAGTATTTTTAGCCAAGAAGGCGTTTTGATTCACATCAACCGCTCTTTTGCAGATCTTTTTCCAGAAACAGCCCATTTGTTTACAGATAACGAGGAAATTACCTATCAAAATATGTTTCCCCATATGTTGGAATCCGCAGAAATCATCATGTCAGAGGATGAGCAGTTTCCGTTTTTTGAAGACATTATGGAAATCTGCGGCACCCGCAGCGCTTGCGTTTCCTTGCCTTTTGAAATGGAAATGTCGGATCATCGTTGGATTAAAGGACAGCACATCATTACAGAATCTGGCGACAGGATCTTTATTGCCCAAGAAGTCACGGATATTAAAAATCGGGAACTGATGTTATCAGCGGCCCGAGATATGGCTGAAGCTGGGCACAAAACCAAATCCCACTTTTTGGCGAATATGAGTCACGAGTTGCGCACGCCGCTGAACGCCATTATGGGGTTTGCAGAGCTGATGGCCAGTGAAGCCCTCGGTCCCATCAACCATCCTGAATACAAAGGATACGCGGAAGATATTTTAACCAGCGCTGAGCATTTGTTGAATTTAATCAATGATGTTTTGGACATGTCCAAGATAGAAGCCGGCTATATGACCTTGTCTTTGGGTCATTTCGATGTTTACGATACCTGCCACAACGTTGTGCGCATGTTAAACCATCAGGCGCAGCAAAAAAAAATCACCTTAATCGTGTCCAAAAACACCATTCCCGCCGTTATTTCGGGGGATAAAAACAAAGTTCAGCAGATGCTGGTGAATCTGGTGGGTAACGCTATTAAGTTTACACCGGAGGGGGGGAACGTCACACTCGCCCTGACTGAAAATCATAGCCAAGAGCTGGTTGTGTCCGTTCAGGATACGGGCGTTGGCATTAAATCTGAAAATATCCATAAGGTTTTGTTGCCCTTTGAACAAATTGACAACAGTGAAACGGGAAAACACAAGGGAACGGGCTTAGGGTTGCCCCTAACCAAGTCTTTGATTGAAATGCATGATGGGCGCTTGAAAATAGACAGCATCTTTGGTTACGGCACAACGATTTCCCTTGTCTTCCCCAAAAAAATCAGGATTATGGGGGAAAGTTCACCGTTTTAATGCGGTCAGAGTTTCTCACTATGTCTGGTTTTTGGGTTGGGGTTTATGGTGGTTCGTTCGGATTGGACGCAAAGTCAGGTTCAGACACTGTTTGATCTTCCTTTTTATGCTTTGTTTGACCAAGCCAGGTCCCTGCACAAAACCTTTTTTCCCAACCAAGACGTTCAGCTGGCCACACTGCTGAGCATCAAAACAGGGGGATGTCCCGAAGATTGCGGGTACTGCCCTCAATCCGCCCATCATAAACAGGTGGCTTTGAAATCTGATCCTTTGATGGATGTTGCCACTGTACGACAGGCGGCACAGGCGGCCAAGGCCAAAGGGGCCTCTCGATTTTGCATGGGCGCGGCTTGGCGTTCCCCAAATACGCACACGGAAAAAGGACAGGCCCAATTTAACGCCGTTTTGGATATGATCCGCGAAGTTAAGGCGCTGGGCATGGAAGCCTGCGTCACCCTTGGTATGTTGACGCCAGAGCAGGCCTTGGCCCTGAAAGAGGCGGGCCTAGATGCCTATAATCATAACATTGATACCAGTCCCGATTATTACGATAAAATTATCACCACGCGGACCTTTGACGATCGGCTGGAAACACTCAGTCATGTTCGGGATGCAGGGCTGTCGGTCTGCTGTGGCGGTATCATCGGCATGGGCGAACAAATATCAGATCGCGCAGCCATGATCGCCATTTTGGGGGGGATGACCCCGCATCCTGAAAGTGTGCCCATCAATGCGCTGGTTCCCGTGGATGGGACACCTTTGGGGCATCAAAAGACTGTTGATCCCATGGACATTGTGCGCACCATTGCGGTGGCGCGGGTTGTGATGCCCACTTCGCGCATTCGTCTGTCTGCGGGGCGGGAGTCTATGAGCCAAGAAACACAAATTCTTTGTTTGTTGGTCGGGGCCAATTCCTTTTTTTACGGGGATACCCTGCTAACGGCCCCCAATCAGGCAGAGGAAAAAGATCGGGCCCTTTTGGCCATGATGGGCCTGCCCGTTAAGGGGACGGCTTCTGAGGTTGTGGATGAGGTTTGCCATGCTTAAAACCAAGGATCCCCGCGGCGCATTGCTTCTGGACGATGGCACCGTTTTCTATGGGTTTTTGGCGGGTGATGGCGCGGCTGTCGCCACAGGAGAGCTGTGTTTTCAAACCGCCATGACGGGCTATCAAGAGGTTATGACGGATCCGTCCTACGCCGGTCAGATCATTGTCTTTACCTTTCCCCACATCGGGAATGTGGGTCACAATACCCAAGATTGGGAAGCGGAGACCATGCATGCCGTGGCGATGATTGCCCGCGAACGCCCCACCCCGCCATCCAATTATCGTTCTGAAGGGGACATTGATGCGTGGCTTTCGGGCTTGGGCCGCCCCCTTTTGTACGGCATCGACACCCGCGCCCTGGCCACGCATATCCGCACACGGGGATCCGCACCGTCAGGCATCATAGGCGCCCTGCATGAGGGACAAACTTTAGAAATACTCGCCCTCAGGCTGCAAGCCTTTCAGGGCATTGAGGGCGCGGATTTGGCCAGTGATGTTTCCACCCCAAACGCCTATCATTGGCAAGATGGCCTGTGGGGGGAAGATCCCGTACCACTGAACCGTCATATTGTTGTGGTTGATTTTGGCACCAAAGAGGCCATTTTGCGGCACCTGAACCAAAGGGGCTGCCGCGTGACGGTGGTGCCTGCATCTGCATCCTTTTCTGACATTATGGCCCATCACCCTCAGGGGATCTTGCTCAGCAATGGCCCGGGGGATCCGGCGGCAACGTTGGGCAACATTCAGGGCCTGATGTCGGACCTTCTGGCCCAAGATCTGCCGGTGTTTGGCATTTGTCTGGGGTATCAGATGCTGGCCTTGGCATTGGGGGCGACGTCATCCAAAATGGTTGTGGGGCATCATGGTGCCAACCACCCTGTTTATGATGTGCTGTCTAAAAAGGTCATCATCACCAGTCAAAATCATGGCTTTATGATCGAAAAAAATACCCTGCCCGATGCTTTGCAGGCCACGCATATTTCCCTGTTCGACAAAACGTTGCAGGGGTTTCGCGTTAAAAATCGTCCCATTGCGGGTGTTCAGTTTCATCCGGAATGCTCTCCGGGCCCCCATGATGGGTGTGTGTTGTTTGATGCGTGGCTGTCTGGGGTGTGAGGCGCGTTTTTTGTCTTTTTTTCATGGGGTGGATTATGATGGCATTACAAACAACAGGTGCCCACGCCGAGGGGGCGGGTGTTTTTCATCCTCAGTCCTTTACTCTGGAGAATGGATTGCAGGTGGTGATTGTCGAGGATCATCGCGTTCCCGCCGTGTCCCACTTTATCTGGTACCGCGTGGGGGCCATGGACGAGCCCCGCGGAAAGTCAGGGATCGCTCACTTTTTGGAACACCTGATGTTTAAAGCCACAAAAACCATCCCTGAGGGCGAGTTTTCAAGACGCATTGGCCGCATGGGGGGCGATTTGAACGCCTTCACCGCGTGGGACTATACGGCGTATTATGTGAAAATTGCCCGTCAACACTTGCCTGTTGTCATGGCGATGGAGGCCGATCGCATGCGCAACATCGACCTGAGCGAAGAGGCCGTCAAAACCGAGCGTGACGTTGTGCTGGCCGAGCGGAAACAGGTCGTAGACAGCGATGTGACGCGGCAATTTTCCGAACAAATGGCCGCAGCCCTGTATCAAAATCACCCCTATAGCGTTCCCATTATCGGGTGGATGCACGAAATCAAGGCCTTAAACCGCCAAGATGCCCTTGCGTTTTATCAAACCTATTATGCCCCGAATAATGCGGTGGTGGTCATCAGCGGTGACATTACGTTAAAGGATGCCAAAGATTTGGCGGAGCAACATTACGGGCCCCTGAAGCCCAGTGTTTTGCCGCCAAAAGTCTCGTTGTCCGAGCCCCCACATTTGGCCCATCGTCGTTTGAATATGACAGACGCCCGCGTATCTATGCCCACGTGGGAGCGGCAGTATGTGGTTGCCTCTGCCCCCAACGAGGATCCTCAGGACAAAACGCCCTATGCCCTACAGGTGTTATCGGCCCTTTTGGCCTCTGGGGATACGGGGCTGTTGCATGAACGTTTGGTCCATGATTTAGGTGTGGCCAATGCGGTATCCGTTGATTACGATCCCCAGAGACGGGGCCCTACGGTTTTTGAAATTTCTGTGATTCCCAGCAATCCCTCAAAACCTGCCTTTAATAAAATTGAATCTGCTGTGGATGATCTTTTAAAAACCATAGACACCCACCTTGCAGAGGATGATATTGCCCGCATCAAAACCTCTTTGGTTGCAGAGGCAACGTTTGCGCGGGATGGATTGTTTTACCCGGGCATGATTGTGGGGCAGACAGTCAGCATCGGCCAGCCGCTGGATTATATCGAAACGTGGCCGGACCGCATTGCGTCTGTGACAAAGCAGGACCTTGTGTCCGCCGCTAAAACCCTAAAATTAGAAAATGCCGTCACAGGAACCTTGGCCCCATGACGCCCACGGATCCGGATGAGAATCTTAAGGATCAGGCGCAGGGCCTAAAAGAGCGCATTGCATCCTACGAAGCCAAACACCAAAAACCCCCATCCCCCAATGCGGTGGAGGATTTGGTTCAGGCCCAACGGGGAATCTCTTTTGCCATCACCATTATCATTGAATTGATTGTTCCAGTGGCGGTGGGGGGCGTTGTGGGGCGTCAGTTGGATCTGTGGTTGGGATACAAAGCGTTTTTCCTGTTTATTTTTATCTTGCTCGGTTTGGGGGTTGCCTTTATACAAATAAAACGTTTGGCAGAGGGAAAGGATGATTTATCCTCTTTTTCGCGTCGACGTCCTGTGAAAAAAGCACCCCCAAAGGACCATGGCTAATCCCCTTCATCAATTTGAAATTCATCCCTTGGTTTCCCTGCCACTGGTGGGGGGCTATGATCTGTCGTTTACCAATGCCTCTCTTTTTATGATGGGCGCGGTTTTGGTGACGTTTTTGTTTATGATGTTGCCATTTCGTCACCGGCACGAGGTTCCCACACGATTTCAGGCCCTAGCCGAGCTGTATTACCGCTTTGTGGCTGATTTGACCAGAGATACAGCGGGTTCAGACGCCAGGCCGTTCTTTCCTTTTATTTTTTCCCTCTTTTCCTTTGTTCT
Organism: Alphaproteobacteria bacterium; assembly: GCA_044375675.1. GTDB lineage: Bacteria > Pseudomonadota > Alphaproteobacteria > JAJTHO01 > CANGYM01 > CANGYM01. The sequence continues at coordinate 34,879 of JBILMD010000002.1, read as the reverse complement.
CTTGGGAAATATGCTGGGGATGTTGCCATTTTCCTTTACCTTTACCAGTCATATTATTGTGACCTTTGTCATGGCGATTTTTATTTTTGTGATGGTGACGGTGGTGGGATTTGTGCGCCATGGAACCCACTTTTTTGCCCTGTTCATCCCAGAGGGTTTGCCGGATCACCCCCTTTCCAAGATCCTTCTGGTGCCCCTGATTTTCATCATTGAATTGTTTTCTTACTTGATTCGCCCCATCACCCTTTCGGTGCGTTTGGGGGCCAACATGATGGCCGGACACATTATGTTGAAACTGGTGGTGGGCTTTGTGGGCGTTGCTGGCCTTTGGGGCATTGCGCCTTTTCTGTTATCCTTTGCCATTATTGGTTTTGAATTTTTTGTGGCGGGATTGCAGGCGTACATTTTCACATTAATGACTTGCGTTTATCTGAAAGACGCTTTACACCTTCACTAAATTTTTTAAAGGAGTCTTGAACTATGGAACCTGAAACTGCAAACACCCTCATCGCCTCTGCACTATGGGCTAAGTACCTTGGTGCTGCCTTGGCCTTGCTTTGTATTTTGGGCGTTGGCCTTGGTCTGGGGAACATTTTTTCTGCGTACATGAATGGCGCAGCCCGCAACCCTTCCGCTGAACCCAAACTGAAATCCATGGCCATCATCGGCGCCGGTATGACCGAGGCCCTCGGCATTTTGGCGGTGATTGTTGCGATTCTGATTTTGTTTGTTGTCTAGGCTCACCTGCCATCTTGGCGATTGTTTATGCCCCAGTTTGACACCACCACTTTTGCAGGTCAGATTTTCTGGCTGGTCCTTTCGTTTGGCCTGCTTTACCTCTTGGTGTCTCGGGTTATTCTACCCAAATTTATCAGCATCGTAGATCAGCGAGAAGATCACATTTCCCAAGACATCCGAGCGGCCAAAGATCTTCAAAAAGAAATTGACTACCTGCAGGCCAAAGTGGCCGAAACCAAACGTCAGGCCATCCGTGAAGTGACCGAGCTGTATGATAAAGAAAAACGCTCGCTAGAAGATTCTTTCAAAAAAGAATTTCTGGAAATGAAGCAGCACCTGCACGCCGAGCAAGAGCGTTTTGTTTTGGATTTGGCAGAGCGACAAAAGGTCCTCAAGGAAACCTTTGCGCTAGAGGCCCCCGAGATTGTTGATCAGGTTTTAAACAAAGTGGTCAAGGCTTCTTTGCCACCTTCGGATATAAAAGAGGTGACGGACTCTGTAGCACGTGATCTTTCTATAGCGATAAGGGGTTAGGGTTTTATGGATCCCGCTAAACTTTGGTACACCATCAGTTTCGTTGTTTTTTTGGCCATGGTTTATCGGCCCATACAAAAACTTGTAGTTCCGGCCTTGGACCGCTACAGAGAAGGTGTGGTTCATCGCATGAAAGAGGCCCGTTCCCTGCGCGAGGAAGCCCAAAAACTGGTTGCCCAGTACAGCGAAGAATTGCGCGATATGGAGCAGACCTATGCCGATATGCTGAAAAAAGCCCATGACGATGTCTTATCCATGCGGGCCCAGATGCTGCGGCACCATGAACAGGATAAAAAATCTCTGCAAACAGGCCAAGCCCTTCACAAAGCCCAATCTATACGGCGCATGGAATTGGATTTTGAGGGTTATCTTTTAACGTTTCTTCTGGATTCCCTGACCCTGCTGGTGGAAAAATTCCCTGCCCTCTCGAAATCTTATCAGGCTTTGTGTCTTAAAAACCTTCCCAAAACCCTCACACCCGCATAACGCTTTTTTACAAAGCGCGCTTTATAACGCGCTCTTGGATCGGGGATGGTGCAGGGTTAGGGCCCTGTGAATTTGCTGGGCATCCAAATGCAGGTACACGCTGGTGGTGGTCACTTGACTGTGTCCCAAAAGGGTTTGGATGGACCGCAAATCCGCCCCAGCTTTCAACAAATCGGTGGCAAAACTGTGGCGCAGGCTGTGGGCGCTGTGTTTTAACGAAACACCCGCTTCACAAAGTAACGTTTTCAAAACGCGATTCACAACAGCCGGTTGCAGGGGTTTATGCTGAACCCCCCAAAACAAACCTTCCTCAGAAACGAACGGACAAGCCGCTTGATGCTGATCCAAAAACATTTGCACAACCGGCAAAAGTGGGATTTGTCTGGGCTTGCTGCCTTTTCCCATAACAGTGAGAGTATCACCCTGAATGTCCTTGGGGCAAAGAGAAAGCGCCTCTGAAATCCTGAGTCCCGCCCCATACATAAGGGCGATAAGGCACGCCGCCTGATCCCATACCCAAGGGTGGGGATGGCTGGCCTTGCGGGCCGCCAGACTTTGCAAAAACAGATCAAACGTCTGGGGGGGCAGGGCTTTGGGCAAACGTTCCCTGGATTTACGAATCCGCAGGGCATCGAAGGCGGTGATGGGGATGCCTCTTTCATGAACATAGCGGGAAAAATGACGGAAACTGCTGGCATAACGGGCCAGACTGCTTTGGCTGACCCCCTCGGACCGCTTAAAGCCCATATAATCACGAACGGCTTGATGGTTTAAGGCCTGCAAAGCCGTCATCCCCACAGGACGCTGATACAGGGCATGAAGATAGGACAACAACCCCAACCAATCCTGACCATAATGGCGCACAGTCAGGGGGGCGGCGCCTTCCCCTGCCAGCAAATGGTCCCACCAATCTTGGTGAAACGACAACAGATCATCATCGCAGCACCCCGCTTTTTGATAAAGATTGAGAAGAATGGCTTTTGGTTTATCCATGGGGCGCAGGAATGACGGTAAAGGGAATGGCGGGATGCTGTTTGATATTCTGAATCAAACTTTGCAGCAAATCACGGGAATCCACAACACTGGGGTCCAAAGAAAGCACAAGATGGGTAACTTTATGCTCGGCATCCAAAATGGCCTGAAGGGCTTTAAGCGGGGGGCCATCCTTGATATAAAGAATGGGATCGCGCCCCATATGATCCCTGGCATGGTGTGACCACTTCTGCAAAGCGTCAAGCGCTTCGTGCTTCTGCTCTTCCCGCATCAAATCTTGCACCGCATACCAATGATTAAAGCCACCGGTTTCCAGCGTGTACAAAAGACCCAGATCTTGGTCCTCCAGACGCGCCAAACGTTCCGCATATTCCAAAGCATGAATCATGGCGGGCGTTTCCTGAATTAAACAAAGTATGGTCATAGTGAACGTTTCCTCATGATAACAAAAGCCATCCATCCTGAAAAAAGGGCCAGAACAATGGCCAAAACCCCATACCAAAAGGCATGGGTGTGGGCAAAAAAGAAAATATCGGCCCCAATGCCGTCTTTGGAAATCATCAGGGGGGTTGTCTGGGCGGCAATAATCTCGCCTTTTTTAAATAAATAGACGGTCACGCTGTACTGTCCCGTTTTGACCCGCACAGGAAAATCAACATCGGCCCGAAACAAATGGGGACCACGGAAAACAATGGATGTTGTGTCTTCCTTATACAATCCCCATCGTTTTTTGCTGTTCACCAGCGCCAATCGGAAGGGGTTTTGGGGGTCCTTCATATTCAATTTCATCCTATCCAGCGTTAACTCTTGGCGGGCCAACGTTGCATCGGAAAGGGATGTTAAGGACCCATACCGGTAAATATGATAAAAAGAGGGAATGTTTTCAAAACGCACAACTTTTTCATTCAGCCATACCCTCCCCTGTCGACCCTTTTGACGCACATCCAGGGTTTCTGATGGCCCCTTAACCACAATCACCAAATCATCTTCCGATCCCAAGGCCGCATCCAGCGTGCCGAATAAAATCAGATCCTGCCCCTGAAAATCCGTTTGAATGGCAATCATATGGTGCGAAAGGTCCGCCAATAAAGGTTGCGACCACGCGTCCCGAAACGGCACGGCTAAAATCAAAAACAAAAAAACGATCCTGACGGTCATCGGACTGGCACCACAGCAAACAAAGAGGCGGGTTTCAGCAAAAGCCCCGCCAGCATTTGTCCGCAAACGCCCAGAACGATCAGGGCCAGGATAAAGCGCAGCCGCTCTCCCCTGATACGGGGTGCAATTTTAATCCCCAGTTGGGCCCCCACCACACTGCCCAAAATCAACACCATGGCCAACATCATGTCCACCGTTTGATTCTGAACCGATTGCAGCAGCGTCACCATCGCCGTCACAAAGGTAATTTGGAACAAAGACGTCCCCGGCACCATATGCACAGGCATACCCAAAAGATAAATCATGGCCGGAACCATCAAAAATCCCCCGCCAATCCCCATCAAAGACACCAAAATGCCCACAAAAAACCCAATCATGGCCGGCAACAAAGCGGAGATATAAAGTTTTGATTTTGGAAAACGCATCATGAACGGTAGGGATAGAAGCCAAGGATGATGATGAAAATCCCGCCTGGTTTTTACCGAAACCGTACCATTTTGTGGGGTGCGCAACATAAAGCCAACGCTTTCGATCAGCATAAACAACGCAAGAGAACCCAAAAAAACCACATAACACAGGGAAATGACCAAATCGATGTGCCCCATACGCTTTAGCCACGAAAACAAGGCAACACCCACCCACGAGCCCAAAATCCCCCCCACCAACAAAACGCCGCCCATTTTCACATCCACATGCCCCCGTCGCCAGTGTCCCAAAAATCCTGATACAGAGGCCGCCACGAGCTGATTGGCCTGTGTTGCCACCGCCACCGTGGGAGGAACGCCCACAAAAATCAACATGGGGGTCATCAAAAATCCCCCCCCCACACCAAACAATCCAGAGGCAATGCCCCCAATCATGCCCAGACCCAGCACCAAAAAGACGTTGATGGACATTTCGGCGATGGGAAAATAAAGATCCACGTGTTTTTGGCCCCCTAAAAAAAGGTCACATGTCCCATTTTTCGGCCAGGGCGGAAAATGGGTTTGCCGTAATCATACAGGGCGGCCCGTGGGCAGCGTTCGTAAACCTCTCGTTTCTGGATGCTATCGCCCAACAGATTCAGCATTTCCACGCGGGGGGACACCAAAACAGGGGTCGGAAGGGACATCCCCAGCAAAACCCTGATGGCCATGTCAAATTGACTCAGGCTGGACCCTTCTAAACTCCAATGGCCGCTGTTGTGAACGCGCGGGGCACATTCGTTAAACAACAGGGATCCCTGCGCTGTCACGAACCATTCGATGGTCAAAATCCCTTGATAGTTCAAATGATTCATAACCGCAAACGTCTGCTGACGGGCCAGATCTAAAACAGCATCAGGCAGGCTGCTTGGCACACTGGTTTTTCGCAAAATGCCCTGATGATGATGGTTATCCCCAATGGGCAACAGGGCTGTTTCTGAAACACCGCGGGCCGCAATGGTGGAAATTTCATGGGTAAAGGGCACAACGGCTTCAATCAGGCAGGGACCCTCTAATAAAAAAGACAGGGATTCATCCTGAAAATCTACTGACGTCAGGATCCTTTTCTGCCCCTTTCCATCGTATCCCCCGCAGCGGCGTTTTAAAATCGCGGGGCCGTGTTGGTTAAAAAAACCCTTAACCTCATCCTTATGGGTCACGCTGGCAAACAAGGGGACCGACAGGCCAGCCTTTTGGGCCATGGTTTTTTCATGCAAACGATCCTGGGCCATGGCAAAATGGTTGGGATCAGGGATCACGGGGGTGATCTGGGCCGCCCACTGCAGGGCGGTTATGGGGATGTTTTCAAATTCGCACGTGATGACATCACAGGCATGGGCAAAACGATCAATGGCGGCGGTATCGTCAAAAGACGCCCGATGCTGATGGGGAGTCAGATCAAAAGCGGGGGCATGGGGATCCGCATCAAAAACATGGCACAGGGCCCCATAGCGGGCGGCCACGGGGATCATCAGACGGGCCAACTGCCCACCGCCAAAAATACCGATGGTTTTGCGGGGGAGGGATCCTTGTGCCGTCATGCCGGATCATCCGCAACAGACTGCGTCTGCTGATGGCGCCACGCATGCAGGCGTTCCCGTAAGGACGGCTGCGTTATGGACAGCATGGCGACTGCAAACAAGGCCGCATTCTTGGCCCCCGCGTCCCCAATGGCAAACGTGGCCACAGGAACACCCGCAGGCATTTGCACGATGGAATAAAGGCTATCCAGCCCCGAGAGGCTTTTGGACATCACGGGCACACCCAAAACAGGGACAGGGGTCAGGGCCGCCAACATGCCAGGCAAATGGGCCGCCCCCCCTGCGCCGGCAATAATGGCTTTCAGGCCCTGTGCCTCTGCCGAGGTGGCAAATTCATACAAACGCTGGGGCGTTCGATGGGCGGAAACCACACGGGTCAGGACGTGAACCCCAAACTGTTCCAACAGATCCGCCGCATGTTTCATGGTCGCCCAATCCGACGTACTGCCCATGACAATCGCAATTTCTGGGGATGACATGACTTTTCCCGTGATCCATAACGTTTCGGCACGCGCCTTTAGGCGATAATATCAGGCAACAAAAGGGTTTCAATATGGTGGATGCGATCTTTCAGCTGTAATTTTTGTTTTTTCAGCCGTTGAATGGCCATGGCATTCATAGAAACATCGGATTGTGTCAAAGAATCAATGGTGTCTTCTAATTTTCGGTGCTCTTCATAAAGTTCAGTCAGCTTTTTGCGCAACCAATCCTGATCCTGATCCTGATTCATCATGGGGTGTGGTGTTCTGTTTGAGTACTGATGGGCATCATAGCAAAAAAAGGTAAAAAATCATAACTTTTTACGGCCATTATTGCCCTAAAACGGCTTTAGCACGGCCAAAAGAACAATGGCCACCATCAACAGCGTGGGAACTTCATTAAAAAACCGGTAATAACGATGGGTTTTTGTGTTTTGGTTGTGGGCAAACAATCGCACATGGCGTGCGCACAGTCCGTGAAATCCCGATAACACCAACACCAAGGTGAGTTTGGCATGAATCCAGCCTTGGCCCATCATACCAGGAATGCCCAGCATCAAGCCCCCAAAAACAAACGTCAATATCATGGCGGGGTTCATGATAATTTTCAAAAGCTTGCGCTCCATCACTTTCAACATTGCGGATCGGTTGGATGCCGGCGGAACATCGGCGTGATACACAAACAGGCGGGGCAGATAAAACAAACCCGCCATCCACGCGATCACGCTGATGAGATGCAGGGCCTTGATGAGGAGATAATAGTCTTGAACAAAAGCCATGATACCGTTTCCCTATGATGAAGGTGTGTCTTTTTTTCGGCGCTGTGACCAATGGGGCACCGTTGTCAACGCGGGGCGCGTTATGGCCAAGGTATCTTTGGGCACATCCTGTGTAATCACACTACCAGCGCCCAAATACGCCCCCTGATGCACCGTCACAGGGGCCACCAAAGCACTGTGCGATCCCACAAAAACCCCCGATTCCAAGATGGTTTTATGTTTATGGGTGCCATCATAATTACAGGTTATGGTGCCCGCACCAATGTTGCAATCATCCCCGATGCTGGCATCGCCCAAATAGCTGAGATGCCCTGCTTTGACCCCTTTGCCAAGCGTCGCGGCTTTTAATTCCACGAAGTTCCCAATATGAGAGGCCTCCCCCACAATCGTTCCGGGTCGCAGGCGGGCAAAGGGTCCCACTGTGGCCCCGCGCTTTATGGCGCATCCCGCAAGATGGGAAAAACTGTGGATGATGGCCCCTTCGTCGATACGCACGCTGGGCCCAAAAACAACATAGGGATGAACGTGGGTGCCTGGGGCCAAAACTGTATCGGCCGAAAACACGACGGACGGTCCAGCAATAACACCGGCATCTTGGTGATGTTTTAGCAGGCGGGCCTGTATGACCGTTTCTGCTGTTTGCAATTCTTGCTGTGTATTGATCCCCAAAACCTCCTCAGCCGCCACAGAAAGGGGGCGCACACAACCACCATCCCCATCAATCAAGGCGACGGTGTCTGTCAAATAGACCTCCCCCTGTTGGTTATGGGGACGCAAGCGAGGCAGAATGTTGGGCAAAATCCCTCCTCGAAACGCCATAATACCGGCATTCAGGGGAAAATCTGGATTTTGTTTCTGTGGGGGGGAAAGGTCACTGCTTTCAATGATGCGGGCAGCATTCCCATCATCCTTGCAGAGCACCCGCCCGTAAGGATTAGGCAAAGGCGCCCGAAACGTCAAAAGGCCCATATCCCCCCCAAGATCCAGCAAAGCCTGAACCGTGCTGGCGGTTAAAAGGGGCGTATCCCCATAAAGCACCAACGTCGGGGCATCCGCCAAATCGGGGGCATTCTCTAAGGCTTTTTCAACAGCATGTCCCGTACCTTTGGGGGGATCCTGAAGGATAACGCGGTGGGGGGAGCCCGAAAAAAAATCCTGCAGATCCGGACTGATGACACAGGTGATGCGCATGGGGTTTAACGATTCCGCCAAACGCAAAACATGCCAGATCAAAGGAAAGGCCGCCAAGGGATGAAGAACCTTGGGCAGCGGAGAGCGCATGCGGGTTCCCTTCCCTGCCGCCAAAATGATGATATGATACGGAATCACGGCTTTTTACAGGCTTTGGATATAGCCTGATAGGTTTTTACAAATCCCTTGAGATCAAAGGTATCCGTGGTTTTTGTCCCCTTTTGGGAAACGGATTTAACCACCAGAGTATCGCCCTGTTTCAGGGCATTGATGATTTTTTTATCCTGCTTGCGATCCGCAGAAAAAAGGTGATTCTTGTCGCCGATTACGGAAAAAGACGTTTTTTCCACAGAAACCGTACCCTCTGCCCCTTTTTTCAGGGGGTAGCCCATGTCAAAATACAGGTCGTCAAAAACGTTACTCTGGGGATAATGGGTAATAAACAGGAAAACATCGCCCCGTTTTGTGTAATCCCCCTCAGAGGCCTTGGGGGCGCCTGTCAAATAGCAGACTTTCTGCTTGTTTTCCGTGAACGTATAGCCCGACCACGCGCCATTTTCACCCAACGATTCGGGCTGGGAAGCAGCCTGGGCTCTGCTTGGCGCCAAACCAAGGATGAGGATGAAGAGAACAAGACGCATCATAATCGGGCCTCTGAGAGTTTTTTCTTTATGATTCCCTGAACAAACAAAACGGGCAGATCGTTTTTAATCCTTTTTGGATAAAAAGACCAGATCCTGAATGATGGCATCGGCCAAGGTATCAATGGCTTTGGTGCGGGCATCGGCCAAGCTCTGATCGGATGCGTAGGTTGATGTGACAATATCATATCCTTGGCGCTGACGCCTGGAACGCTGGACCAGAGTGGTATTATCGGATGGGCGCTTAACGGTATACGCTGCATTTAGGGTGAGCATGGAATATGTTGAGGAGGCTTGTTCATTGATGCCCAGCGGCTGGCTTTCCTCAGACAGGGTATAGGATAAAACCCAATCCCCCCCTTCTGCTCCCGACTGTCCCCGTGCTTTCAGACGGGTGCGCAGGGCCTGATCCAACAGATAGGCATGTTTTCCCTCGATCTTACCCAACGTAATTTCAGGGAGCGTCGTGTTTTCTTTGGATCCATAAACAGGCGAAAAACCACAACCCGAAAAGATAAGGCCCACAAAAAACACCAAAAACAAAGACCGGACTCTCATGAAGATCCTTTAAAATACAATGCGGGATCCATCAAAACGATTTCCATCGTTAAAACGACTGAGGGATCAAGATGCAAGCGAGAAACCTGAACCAAAGCATTCTGAATAGCCCCCAACGTTTCAGGGCTGCGGCCCTGAAGCAAGCGCAATTCCAGATGCACAAAGGGGCCTGTGCCTTGAGCCACATAAACATGATCAAAGGACAAAGCGCGGGTCTTGACCGCATTCGGGTCAATCGTCGGCTGATGGCATAAAGCATGATGCAAAGCGGGCAGCAAGGAGGCAGCCTCAACAGAACGGCTGTGATGAACCACAAGATGAGGCATCAGGACATCGGGGCCTTAGACGATGACGGACGCCATGCCTGATAATCAGACCCAGACGCCTGACGCTTTCCCCCGCCCAGAACATGACCAGGGGGACGCCACGCACCAGAGGTGCCCGTTAAATTGGGACGATGGTCTTTTTGCCAGAAACGTTTTTTGGGGGACGCCTCCGATGGGGGAACATCATCCGTATAATGCAACCACCCATACCAAGGGGCAGGAACCTTAGATGCCTCGGGCAGACCCGCGTAAATTACGCGGCGGCGCTCTCCCGCTGGGGTTTGTTTGCGGTAATAGGCGTTGCCCGATTCATCTTTTCCCACGTACTCCGCAGACAGCGTCAGAAAAAAACGGGTTATTCTGGCAACGCACATATGGGCTTAGGCCTCTTTGTCTTCGGGCTTAGGCCGGTTTTCAACGACTTCGTCGATCAAACCAAAGGTCTTGGCATCCTCTGCGGACATAAAATTATCCCGCTCCATAGAATTTTCCACCACAGAGAGAGGCTGGCCCGTGTGTTTGACGTAAATGTTATTCAGACGGGCTTTGAGAGACAAAATTTCTTTGGCGTGAATTTCAATATCTGTGGCTTGACCACGGAAACCCCCTGAGGGCTGGTGAATCATCACCCGCGAATTGGGCAAAGAATACCGTTTCCCCTTAGCGCCCGCCGCCAACAACAAGGATCCCATGCTGGCTGCCTGCCCAATGCACAAGGTACAAACATCGGGGGCAATGTACTGCATGGTATCATACATGGCCAAGCCGGCCGTCACCAATCCCCCTGGGGAATTGATGTATAAATAAATGTCTTTTTTGGGATTTTCAGATTCCAAAAACAACAACTGGGCGCAGACCAAGGCAGACATCTCATCCGTCACGGGGCCCACCAAAAAAATAATCCGCTCTTTGAGCAATCTGGAAAAGATATCAAAGGCACGCTCCCCCCGATTGGTTTGCTCAACAACCATGGGAACCAAATTAGACGCCACATCCAAAGGATGGGAAGACGGCATCATAAGAGAGGAAGAAGGGGAATAGATCATGGGCTGGGGTTACTCCGCGGAATTTTTTATGGTTTGAAGAGAGGCTGCCTGTCTTTCTAAAAGAAAATCCCTAAAAAGGATATAACGGGTTGATCCGGCGATGCTCTCCAAAAGCGCGTCGATAACCTTGTCTTCCAAAATGTTGTTTTTAAGCGCAACCAGCTGTTGTTGATTGTTTTTAAGGAACTCAACCGCCTTAGCAAACTGTTTTTTATCGCCATCAACGTCTTTAAAAATGGCTTGGGCCAGATCTTGATTGCTGACCTGGATATTATGAACGCGACCATAGTTTAAAAACAAAAAGGCCAAGGCCACACGACGTCTGGCCATTTTTTCCAATGATTCTTCTGTTTCTAAATCCTCAAAACTGCCCCGCGACGCGCCCTCAAGAATTTGTTTTTTTTCAGCATCAATCATGACTTGGGGCAAGGGAAACACATAACGGTTTTCCAGCGTCTCTAACAAAGCAACACGACGGGCCATATTGGAAAATTCCCGTTTTTCCGTCATCAATTCCGCTTTTGCCCCATTGTAGAGGCCTTCTTCTACGCCTTCGGCCTCAAACGTCTTTTTCAGGCGCTCGTCCTGCAGGGGATCAGAGAGAGACACAACGTCCAAGACACTCACGTGACGATGGTCGGGACCATCGTCATGATCGTGATCTTCGGTACAGGGACGATCAAAATGAAAGTGATCCCCAGCCGAACGCCCCAAAAACCGATGGGAATCCGGATTGTCCTGTGAAAGGGTTACAAAAAACTGTCTTTCATCATCCTCTTCCCCTTCGCCTGTTTCATGATCAAAGGCAAATTCACGATAAATCACGGTGTCCCCGTACTCAGCGGGACGATCTAAGGATGTTCTTTCTGAGAGAAGAAATTTTATTCTCTTAACTCTCCCCTCAATCTCCTCCGCCAAGGGAAAGAAAACATATTTTGGGATATCCAAGGATTTGACATCAATCAGAGGGGCATCAGGAACAACTTCCAAGGTGCAACAAAAAACGATGGGCTCTTTTTCTTTAAACGTTTCAATGTCGATATTGGCAGGGCCAGCAACATTCAGACCATGCTCGGCAATAATTTTTTTGGTTGTTTTTTCAAAAAGATCCCGAAAAACTTCCCCCTTGATACGATCGCCATATTGCGCTTTGACCAGCGCTGCAGGGGCCTTTCCAGGACGAAAACCATCCAGTTTAACAATTTTGGAAACAGAGGCGACTCTCTCCCGCTCTTGCGCCAAAAACATATCATAGGAGACTGTTACCGAAAATTCCCGCAGCAGTCCGTCTTCCTTTTTCAAAACAATATCCATGGTGTCAACTCGTCTAAAAATGTTTACTCTTCGAAAAGATCGGCTTTCTTTTGGTATAAGGGGCTTTTGCGTCTCTGGCAAGATTCTTAATCAGATCCCGCAGCGATTCTGCCCTGAAGTTTATGCTTAGCGCATTGACGCGGGGGGAAGTTTTTGCCACAGTCACAACGCTTTTTTTATCCATTTCATCGATTGTTGCCCATGAAAATTCCCGCATCTTGGTTGTTTGATTTTCTGGAAACCACGGCGTCTCCTGCAGATCTTGCAACGGGGCTTACCTCTCTGGGGCTGGAGGTTGAATCTTTAGAGGATCCGGCATCCGCTCTGGCCCCCTTTTGCACCGCCCATATTCTTTCGGCCCAGCGGCACCCGAACGCAGAAAAATTGCAAATCTGCCGCGTGGACACACAGCACCACAAAGACCTGCAGATCGTGTGCGGGGCGCCCAACGCCAGAGCGGGGCTGAAAGTGGTTTTGGGGCTTCCCGGGACTTTTGTTCCTGGGCTGCAGATCACCCTGAAGGCATCCTCGATTCGTGGGGTGGAAAGTCATGGGATGTTGTGCTCGGCCGCCGAGTTATGTCTGGGTACAGACGGTCAGGGCATCATCGAATTACCCCCTGAAACACCGCTGAGTTTATCTGTGGCAGAGGCTTTGGACCTCAACGATACCCTGTTTGATATTGCCATCACTCCCAATCGGGGGGATTGCTTTGGCATCTATGGTGTGGCCCGTGATCTGGCGGCGGCGGGGCTTGGAAAACTGAAACCTGTGACTGTAAATCCCCCCTCTTTTCATATCCAAAAGCCCCTGCCCCGCGTCAATAATCTGGCCCCTGAGGCCTATCCTCTTTTTGCTTTGGCGCTGATTGAGGGGGTCACAAACACAGACACATCCCCCTTTTGGCAAAAACGTATGCGGGCGGCGGGCCTGAAGGTTATTTCTGGCATTGTCGATGTTACCAACATCATCAGTCATGCGTACAATCGGCCCCTTCATGCCTTTGATGCGGATACGATTGTGGGGGATATCACCCTGCGCCTTTCTGAAGCGGGAGAGGTTTTTGACGGGCTGGATGATCAATCCTACACCCTGCCCGCTGGGGCTCTGGTCATTACAGATGAACAAGGGATTATCAGTCTGGCCGGCATATTAGGGGGGAGAAGAACAGCATGTACCACCCAAACGCGCCGGATTTTACTGGAATCCGCATGGTTTCAACCCTCTGTGATTGCCCGCGCGGGACAGGCTTTGTCTCTGACCTCCGACGCCAGAATGCGATTTGAGCGGGGCGTGGATCCTGAATCAACCCTGACAGGCCTTTATCGGGCCATTGCGGATATTCAGAGTCTGACCGGCGGCACCGTGGTGGGCCTTCAGACGCTGTCCGAACCTAGGTTCTTGCCGCAGCTTTCTGCCATCCCCTTTGATCCCGCTTTGGTATCGCGCCTAACAGGTATGCCTTGTGAAGAGGGTCGGATTCGGAAAATTTTGACGGATTTGGGATGTGCATGGGACGGGAATGGGGTGATGCCCCCCTCGTGGCGTTTTGATCTCTCGCGGCCTGAGGATCTGGTGGAAGAAGTCATGCGCGTCGTGGGTATGACTTCCCTGCCCTCTCTTGCCTTGCCGCCCATGACCCCGACACCTGTCCGCCCCCCCCAAGCCCAAGCCGCCGCGTATTTGTGTCATCAGGGGTATCATGAAACCCTGTCCTTTTCCTTTACGTCGCGGGCTTGGCTAAAAACCCTCGGGGATGATACTGATGTTGTGGGACTGTTGAATCCCATCAGCGAGGCTCTGGATGTGCTGCGCCCATCATTAATCCCCACCATGTTGAAAACGGCGGATTATAACGCCCGCCATAACACCGGATTAACCCATCTGTTTGAAATGGGACCCATTTACCCTGGGCGTCGTCAGGAAAACAGCTTGGCTTTTCTGTGTTGGGCCAGTCCCCAAAAAACGTGGCGCGGACCACAGGTGGGGGCGGATCCCTTTGATCTCAAAGGCATGGCGGCAAACCTTCTGGCCCTGTGGGGGTATGATACAGAATCGCTAACCGGATTTTCCTCAGGCTTACCCGCCGTCTATCACCCAGGTCAATCTTTGGGATGGGGATTGGGTCCAAAGCAGCCCGTGGCCTATTTTGGCGCCCTGCATCCGTCTGTGTTTGCCCATTTAGAGGGCATTCGGCACCTTGCCATGGCTGAAATTTTCATCGATCGCTTGCCAGCCAAACGGCCCAAAAAAGACCGTTACCAACCCCAGCCCTATCCCCCTGTTTATCGGGATTTGGCTTTTTTCATCCCCCAAGATATTGCCTATGGCGTGCTGAAAAAAAGCCTGATGAAAGCGGGAAAACCTCTGGTGAAACACTTAGAAGTTTTTGATGTTTATCAAGGCCCCCACGTTCCCGAAGGCCAAAAATCCATCGCGCTGCGGTTAACGCTGCAGGATTCTGATAAAACCTTGTCGGAAAAAACCATTGAGGATGTTCTTTCCGCCATCACCCAAGCCCTCAGCAAAGACGTGAAGGCTGTTTTGCGGGACGGGAAATAAGCCCCCTGCCCCTTATTCTGCCGGTTTTTCAATCTCTATCATGATTTCATTGCGCCGCAGGGGGGGCAGGGTCCACGGCGGGTTAAAAAAGGCATAGATGGGCCCAGAAATCGCCGTTAGGTTTTGGCTTTGCATGGCCGCGTTGAGGTTGTCGTGTTCTTGTTTCAGCGCGTTTTCTGAGGGGCGACCTGAAAACCGAATCACCACAAAGCGTTTTTGGGGAATCTGGTGAAGAGAAACCCCCTGATTCACAGGCTTGGGCAAAGAATCCATGGTATAGGCCGTGGGCATCATGAAACGGGTTTTCCATTGTCCCTCTACGGCCGTTTGGGTCACGGGCGCGGTCATGGGAATGGTCTGACCCGATTGTTGAATCACAGGGGCCGTCATGGCGATTGAGGCCTGAGACTGATTGTTGCCAAAAATATAATCCGCCAGCAGGCGAAATCCTGAGCGAATGGCTTCGTCACGGGTGCCTGTTGTGGTCACCTCCGCAACAATCATGGGGGGATAATCCCGCACCTCAATGGCCCCATTTTGGGACATCACGGTGTAGGGGGATTGCTCCACTTGGCTGCTCATATACCCCCAGACTGCGAAAATACCGACAATCACCACCAGAAAAAGCAATCCCAAAACCATGGCTTTTTTCGTTTTCATGACGGCTCTCCTTTTTTTTAAACCATTTCCCAAAACCATCAAAGGGCCCTGGGGCGCTGCAAAGCGCGAACAATCAGAACCAACCCAAAAAAGATCAGCGGCATACACAAAATCTGGCCCATGGAAAGAGATCCCAAAACAAACCCCAATTCAGGGTCCGGTTCGCGGAAATACTCTATGTTAAAACGGGCCAAACCATAAACGGCCAAAAACGTACCGCTGAGCAGGCCATGACGCTGCACAATTTTGGGGAACAGCGCCATAATGCCCAGAAGAATAAAGAGAAAAACACCTTCAAAAGCCGCTTCGTAAAGCTGTGAAGGATGACGGGGCAAATAATCCCCCTCGGGAAAACGCACGGCCCACCAAACATCCGTGATGCGACCGTAAAGCTCTCCGTTCACAAAATTGGCCAAACGTCCCAGAAAAATGCCGATGGGGGCGACGACGGCCAAATGATCGGTAAAGTGTAAATACGGCAGGGCCCGTCTTCGGGAAAACCACCAGCCGCCGATGATCATACCGATCAAGCCGCCGTGAAAAGACATACCGCCTTGCCAGACCTTGAAAATGCTCCAAAAATGTTCGGAAAAATAGGGCCATTGATAAAAAAGGACATAGCCCAACCTGCCGCCCAACAGGATCGACAGAGTGGCGGGCAGCAAAAAATCCTCCAACACTGGCGGGGCCATCCGACACGCCGGACGACGGGATAACACCATCAAGTAGCGCCACCCCAGCAACACCCCCGCCAAATACGCCAAGGCGTACCAACGAATGGGAAGCCCAACAAACGGGATTGTCAGGGCAATGGGGGAAATCTCAGGAAAGGCAAGGGACATGACGGTAACTCTATAAACACAATTCAGGGAAAGGGACGTCTGCTCCCTTCCCCAGCACGGAGATTTAGGCCGCGACTTTGTACGTTACATTTTCCTCTTTCAAGGCCAGCTGATACGCAGGCCGCGCCACAACACGCTGGAACAATCCCTTAGTTTTTGGACCAAACGTCACGGGCTGTTGCAAATTGGGGGACCAGTTGGCAATGACCGTCAACAAAATATCCGCCAAGGTGCAGGATTTGCCGCAAACATACTCTTGGGTTTGCAAAGTGCTTTCCACATCGTTCCACAATCCCTGAATCGATGCAATAACGGCATCATACAGGGGGTTGTTTTTGGCCCCATCCCCCAAGTGACGGTGCATAAAAAAAGCGCGGGAATACGCGGGGTGCATGGTGGCATTGGCGAAAGCGAGCCATTCCAGGGCCCGCGCACGGTCCCGTCCAGAGGCCGGCAAAAGGGGGCTGCCATGCTTTTCCGCCAACGTGATCAAAATGGCGGCCCCTTCGCGCAAAACAAAATCCCCGTCAACCAAGGTGGGAACACTTCCTCTGGGGTTAATTTCTAAGTATTCTGGGGGCCGCGTGGGACCAGCAACGTTTTTTAGGGTTACGGGTTCCTGAACTTCATTCAGCAAAACATGCACGGCCATAGAACACGATCCTAGCATAGAATAAAGAGTATACATGATGGGGATTCCTGTTTTGAAAAGATGAAAGCACGTTCAGAGCATGGCCCCAGAAGCATGCTATTGTCAAGGTCACCTGTTAAGGTGTTTCCACCACCACAAAAGCCATGGCCATGCCGGCATCATCGGACAAACTGACATGCAGCCGTGCGCCGTGGGGCAGGTTTTTGGCCACCCCGCCAGAAACCTGTAAAAGCGGTTGGTTTAAATCGGTTTTTGTCACGCTGATATCCTGCCAAGACATTCCCGCGCGTAACCCCGTCCCCAAGGCCTTGAGCAAAGCCTCCTTAGCCGCAAAGCGTTTGGCGTAATGGGCAGGGGAGGCTTGGGGTCGCTGTTCCTGGGGGGTAAACACGCGGTTTAAAAACACATCGCCAAATGCTTGCATCAGACGCGCCACGCGGGCAATGCTGACAATATCGGTGCCAACGCCCACAATCACAGGGCCAGACCCCGCGCTTCGTCCAAAATGCGGCGCATTTTGTGAATGCTCAATTCCAGACCGCAGAACAGAGCCTCCCCCATCAGATAATGCCCGATATTGAGCTCGGAAATAGAGGGAATCATCGCAATCTCACGCACGGTGGCATAACTCAAACCATGGCCAGCATGACAAATCAAACCGTGGTTTTTGCCGGATTCCGCGGCATTTTTGATTTGGGTTAAGGCCGTCTGACGGTCACGATCGTGATGGGCATCACAGTAGATGCCAGTATGAAGCTCCACCACATCTGCCCCCATCTCGGCAGCCAAAGCCACAGCGGCTGCATCGGGATGGATAAACAGGGAAACACGAATGCCAAAAGATTGTAAATCACGAATATAACAGGGTAAAATGGTTCTCATGGCATGCAGATCCAACCCCCCTTCGGTGGTTCGCTCTTGGCGTTTTTCGGGCACCAAACACACCGCAAAGGGCCGGTAAGTTTGGGCAATGGTCAGCATCTCTGCCGTGGCGGCCATTTCCAAGTTTATCCGACAATCCGTGTGACGAATCAGCGCGGCAACATCATGGTCACTGATATGACGGCGGTCCTCGCGCAGGTGAACGGTTATGCTGTCCGCGCCAGCCTGAACGGCCAAATGGGCAGCCCGCACAGGGTCTGGATGAACCCCGCCCCGCGCATTGCGCAGGGTCGCCACGTGGTCGATATTAACCCCTAGGGCTATTCTTTGCATGTTGGGCGACTCTTATGCTAATGTTTTTGATGTTCTTTTTCCGTCAAAACCGCAGTTGTGGATTCCTCTTTGGGCAAGGCGGCTAGGGGCTTTTTCTCCTCAGGTGTATCATCTTCGCGCTCCATTTCCCGTTTAAAGGTCCGAATACCTTTGGCCACGTCCCCCATGGCTTTGGGCAACTTGCCAAGGCCGAACAAAATGACAATGGCAAACAAAACAACCATCAAATGCCAAAAACTCAGTCCCATAATACGATTCTCCTTTCCGTTACACGAGGTGCTTAGCAACGTCTGTCAGGGCGATGGGATAATCCCCTGTAAAACAGGCATCGCAGTACTGGGGGGCGCCGGCATCTCGGCCAGATTGTCCCACAGCGCGATACAAACCATCCAAACTGATAAAAGCCAAGCTGTCCACACCGATTTTTTCTGCCATGGCCTGTGTGGACAAATGGGCGGCCATCAGGTGATCCCGACTGGGTGTGTCCACACCATAAAAACATGAATGGGTTGTGGGGGGACTGGCAATGCGCATATGAACCTCTGTGGCCCCCGCCGATCGAACCATAGAAACAATTTTCATGGATGTTGTACCGCGCACGATGCTGTCATCCACCAAAATTACCCGTTTCCCCTGTAAAAACATTTTGTTGGGATTGTGTTTCAGCTTAACGCCCAGCAACCGGATGCTTTGTGTGGGTTCAATAAAGGTCCGCCCCACATAGTGGTTGCGAATGATCCCCAAATCAAAGGGAATGCCAGAGTGTTCTGCATATCCCAAAGCGGCAGGAACACCCGAATCAGGAACGGGCACAACCACATCAGCGGCCACTGGATTTTCCCCAGCCAAGTATCGGCCGATATTTTTTCGGACTTCGTAAACGCTGTTTCCCTCCAACACGCTGTCAGGACGGGAGAAATAAATATATTCAAAAATGCAGAATTTTGACGGGGCTTTGGGCAGCAGAATTTCACTCTTCATACCAGAAGCATCGATGGTAATCAGCTCCCCCGGGGCCACATCCCGAATCAATGTTGCGCCCATGATATCAAGCGCACAGGATTCCGAAGCCAGAACAAACGTCCCATTCCGCTGCCCCAGAACCAACGGACGCAACCCCCAAGGATCGCGGATCCCATAAAGAGCCCCCCGCGTCAACATCACCAGGGAATACGCCCCCTCGATCTGCAGCAAGGCGTGCTTAAGGGTTTCCTTCCAACTTCCAGAGAATTCCTGAGGTCGCGCCATCAAATGCAGCAAAACCTCAGTATCCGAACTGGAATGAAAAATATGGCCTTTTTGGACCAAATCACGACGCAAGGTCAGGGCATTGGTCAGATTCCCATTGTGGGCCAAAGCCACGGGACCGGTGAACAACTCGGCATAAAAGGGCTGAATGTTTTGGGGCGAACTGTCCCCTGTTGTGGAATAACGAACATGACCGATGGCGGCCATACCCGGAAGTTGCCCCATGACATCTTCCGAAGAAAAGGCATCCCCCACCAATCCGGGGTGCTTTTGACAATGAAACGTGTCTTTTTGAAGAGAAACAATCCCCGCAGCCTCCTGCCCCCTGTGCTGCATGGCATGCAGACCCAAAACCGTATGGGCCGCGGCCTCTTCACAGCCCCAGATTCCAAAAACGCCACATTCTTCGCCCAAGCGATCCGTCATAGAGGGCAAACCTGATTACTGTTCATCAACCGTATCCACCAACTGATCCATTTCGTTTCGCTGGGCACCATTATAGTCAGGTTCTTTTTCTGTTTCTTGTGGCTTATCACCGTTCTCAGGGGATTCTTGGGGCGGGCCCTCTTCACCCGGCTTGGCGTTGGGATCAATGGGCTTGCCGTCTTTGTCTTTTTTGGGCTTGTCATCGTAGGGCATCATTTTCACGAGCAATTTTGCCGTTTGTTGAATTTGCGGCAAAAATTTGGATTGCTTGGCCCAGACCGGCAGATCCTCGTCCGTTTTGGCAAAACTGGAAATCACCAAATAACACAATCCCAAAATCACCATACCACGGGCAAAGCCAAACAGAAAGCCCACACTGCGATCCAAAATATTCAAGGGACTGTCCCCCAAGCGGTTAACGACTTTCTGGCTAATCACCATGCAAAGCGTCAGGGTTAGAATAAAAAAGACAATAAAACCCGCAACGTTGGCCAACAGGTCGTTTTGCAGGAATTCTTTCCAAAAAGGAAACGTGGCTTTGGTCCCGTAGGCCCCCGCAAAAAGTCCGGCAATCCAAGCGCCTACACCAAAAAACTCTCGGGTAAAGCCCCTGAATAACGCCACAATCGCAGAGGTTGCAATGATACCAAAAGCAACAACATCAATAATATGAAGGGCATAAGGCGTTACCGCCGCCGCTTGTTCTGCTGCCATGATCCCCCCACTGAGAAGCGTTTAGAATACCGTGAGACTTTTTGTATATAGAAAAAATGATCATTCACCAACAACATTTTGTCCTTTTTTCTGCATAGCAGCCCGCTTTCCCTTTGCCTCTCTTTCGCCTTCCCCATTCTAAAATCATCTTTTTCTACACTGTGCCGGCCTGATTATAAAATTAATGAATAACCCTGACACCCTGTCCCGTAAATCTTGACACTCCCTTTGGGGTGCTTTACGGGTAGAAGGACGATGTTCTTTGCGTTTTGTGAGTTTTCAAGTCATGTCCATTCCTCTTTTAATGCCCGCACTCTCCCCAACCATGACAGAGGGAACCTTGGCCAAATGGCACGTTTCTGTGGGTGATTCTGTAAAAAGCGGCCAGATTTTGGCCGATATCGAAACCGATAAAGCCACCATGGAGGTTGAGGCTGTGGATGAAGGCGTCCTAGGGGCCATCCTGATCCCCGCAGGATCCGAAGGTGTGGCCGTCAATACCCCCATTGCTATGCTGCTGGAAGACGGGGAAACACCCGAGTCCCTATCCATCCCCGCAAAGACTGATTCTTCTGCTTCTGCCTCCGCCCCCGTCTCCTCACCTTCGCCGGTGTCATCGTCTGCGGTCCCAGCCCCCTCCCCTGCCCCTGTGTTGGCCTCGTCATCTGACAGAATCATCGCCTCACCCTTGGCCCGTCGCTTAGCCAAAGAAAAAGGTATTGATTTAAAATCCCTGAAAGGCACAGGCCCCCGTGGTCGTATTGTCAAAAATGATGTTTTAACCGCCAAAACGGCTGGGTCCGCAGCCCACAAGGGTGGCGCCTCTTCACCGTCCGTGGTCACCTTTGGCCTACCTCCTGCCCGCCAAGAAAAAGCCACCACCATGCGCAAGGTGATTGCCGAGCGTTTAAGTGAATCCAAGCAAACCGTCCCCCATTTTTATTTAACAGTGGATGTGGTTTTGGATGCGGCCATGGCGCTGCGGGCGCAATTAAACGCACGGCCCAACGCTTCCTATAAACTGACGGTCAATGATTTTATACTCAAAGCCATTGCGCAGGCTTTGGTTGCGGTGCCTCAGGCCAACGCATCGTGGCAGGATGGGACGTTGCACTATTACGAATGGCCGGATATTTCCGTGGCCGTGGCCATTGACGGCGGCCTGATTACCCCCATTATCAGACGGGCCCATGAAAAATCCCTGATTGCCATTTCATCGGAAATCAAGGATCTGGCCGCCCGCGCCAAAGCCGGAAAATTGCTGCCCGAAGAGTTCCAAGGGGGAACATTCAGCCTGTCGAATTTAGGCATGTTTGGCATTTCCCACTTTGCGGCCATTGTAAACCCCCCCCAAGGGGGCATTTTGGCCGTGGGTGCCGGAGAGCGACGTTTTGTTCCTGATGACCAGAATCAGCCCGTGGTCAAAACCATCATGTCCTGCACCCTGTCCGTTGATCACCGCGTCGTGGATGGCGCTGTGGGGGCTGCGTTTTTGCAGTCCTTTAAAGCCCATCTTGAGGACCCTTTATGCCTGTTGCTTTCGTAATACTCCTTTTGGGTCTTTTGTTTTTTGCGGGTTCCTCCGCAAACGCTAACGATAGGCCCAAAATCAGTGGAGATCACGAAACACGGGCCAGCGACCGCGTGGATATCCGGTATCGCTATCGCAACCTTCCTAAGGATAAAGAAGACCACCAAGTCACCCTTAGATCCGATTTTGCCTATCATTTTGACCCTGATTTGTTTTTAAACAACAACGTTTCCACCGCAGCCTGGCGGATGAACAACAGAACCAGCTCAGACAATCGGGATGGCGGCTATGATGGGGGATCAGGGGATACAACTCTGCAATCTTTTTTGGTCACCGTCCAAGATAAAAACCGATGGGCCATAGGATCCAATCTGATTATCCCCACAGCAGCGCAGGATCAACTGGGGGATGGACGCTGGCAGTTGGGCCCCGCCCTGTCGTACTCTCGGGATCTTTATGATATCGGCGAAGGAAGCTTTACCGGCCTGACCCTGCGCAATCAGTTTTCATTCGCAGAGGACAACGGTCGGGATGATATTAACCTGTTGATCGTAACCCCTACGTTTCGCCTGAACTTGCCCGATCAATGGCATGTTCGTATCCAATCTGATTCTCAGATGAATTACGAACAAAGCAACGATTGGTTTGTCCCCCTCAGCGTCCGTGTGGGCAAAAATTTTGGTCCCTATTATGCCTCTGTTGAGGCATCCGCCCCGATTGTTGAGGATTATCAGCGATACGACCAAGAAATTGAATTCCGTATTGGAAGAAATTTTTAACGTGGTTTTTTTGTGAAAAAAGAAAAAATCGCCAAAGTTCTAGCCCATCGGGGACTGGGATCCCGACGGGGGGCCGAAGGCTTGGTCAAAGCCGGCAAGGTCACCGTCAATGGCCAGCGGATGGATAATGTCGCCGAACTGGTTGATCCGGAGGCCATCATCACGGTTGAGGGGCGAACCTTGCCCCCAACAGAAACCCCACGCCTTTGGGCGTTTTACAAGCCTGAGGGATGCCTAACAACCCGCCATGACCCTGAGGGGCGGCCGACCCTTTACGATTATCTTCCCTCATCTTTGCAGCAAACCCACTATATTGGGCGGCTGGATTATACAACAGAGGGGTTGTTGCTGCTAACAAACAGCCCGACCTTAAAAAAAACATGGGAAGATCCCAAAACAGCCATGATTCGGCGTTATCGGGTGCGTCTTTGGGGCCATCTGAGCGACACAGACAAGCGCACCCTTCAGCGCCCCATGGTGATCCAAGGCATGCGCTATCAAGCGTTTGGTATTGCCATAGAGCGGGAAACTGCCGAACACAGCTGGGTCTGTGTGACCTTAACCGAGGGGAAAAATCGTGAAATCCGGCGCGTTTTTGATTATTTGGGCTATCCTGTGACGCGCCTGATTCGCACAGCCTATGGTCCCTATCATCTCTCTGATCTGCCCCTGAAAAAGGGGGAGATTATGGAGCTGACCCTGACAGAAGGCACCTTTTAAAAAATTTTTATCCCCACCGATGTCCAACCGTCGTGTCCACCACCAAGGGAACGTTCAAAACATAGTCCGGCAAATGGGCCGTTTCCATGGTTTTCACCAGAAGGGGCAGCAGGGCTTTTTGTTCACCTTCGGGCACTTCAAACACCAATTCATCATGAACCTGCAGGATCATTTGGGCGTTATACCCTTTTAAAACTTCCGCCACGCGAATCATGGCGCGTTTGATTAAATCCGCCGCCGCCCCCTGAAGCGGAGCATTAATGGCCGCCCGCTCTGCAAAGGCCCGACGCATAGGGTTGGCATCCCCCAATCCCGAAAGGGGAATGCGTCGCCCAAAAAGGGTTGTGATGCTGTGATCCTGTCGGGCTTTTTCCAAAACGCGGGTCATATAACTTTGTATGCCAGGATAGCGGGCAAAATAGGCGTCCATGATGGTTTTGGCTTCTGCTTTGCTGCACCCCAGCTGCTTTGCCAAGCCAAAGGGGGTAATGCCATAAATCATACCAAAGTTTACGGCCTTGGCCCGATAGCGCATGGCCGGCGTAACATCGTTTAGGGGCACACCGAAAACATGATGGGCTGTGACGGTATGAATATCACCTCCGCTGTGAAAGGCCTGTTGCAGGGTTTCAATATCCGCCAAATGGGCCAATAGCCGAAGTTCGATTTGGGAATAATCACAGGAAATCAAAACCGATCCGGATGGGGCATAAAATGCGGTGCGTATTTTTTGCCCCTGAACACTGCGCACAGGAATGTTTTGCAAATTGGGATCGCTGGAACTCAGGCGGCCTGTGGCCGTGACTGTCGAGGAAAACGTTGTATGAATGCGCCCCTGTTCATCAATCATCTGGGGCAAAGCATCGGTGTAGGTGTTTTTCAGTTTGGCATAATGACGCCACTCTAAAATATCTTGGGCAATGCCATGCCCCTGTTCCACTAAGGCTTCCAGAACATCTGAACCTGTGGAAAACGAACCGGTTTTTGAACTTTTTTGGCCGGGGGTTAGCTTCATTTCCTGAAACAAAACCTCTGCCAATTGTTTGGGGGATCCGATGTTAAAGGGATGGCCCGCCTGTAAATAAATGCGGTCCTGCAGTTGTTCCATCTGCGCCCCAAATTCCTGACTTAGGGACGATAAAACCCCCGTATCCACGGCAATGCCCGCCTCTTCCATCTGGGCCAAAACAGAAATCAGGGGACGATCCATGGTTTCATACACCGTCATGCTGCGGGCGGTGGCCAGTTTTTGCTGCAACACAGGAAACACATGCCAGATCAGAAAAGCCTCCTCTCCGGCGATGTTGCTGAACCTGTGATTGAGGTGCTGTCCTGCGGCGGCCTCTAACGTTTGGCCTGTCATCGCCAGAATATACCCCATCACCATGGTATCGTGCGGCAGGGTTTTCAGGCTCAGGCCCTGAACGCGCAGACGGTGCATCTGGGCTTTCACATCATGGCTGACCCAACGGATACCAAGATCAGAAAACAATGGCGGCAAAATCCTTTGGGCCTGTGACCAAGACAACGCCCAAACCGTCTCTTTGTCTGTAGATATATCCATACCTGAGGATGTGACGTTAAAAGCACAAAGACCATGATTGAAAACACTGTTTTTGAAAGACTCTTCGTCCCCATCAGACGCAACAGAGCGATAAACAAATGTTTTTTCTGTATTCTTTGAAACAGGCAGGCGGTGAATCAACGATTGAAAGGCCAATGTTTGTAGGAAAGAGACAAAGGATCCATAATCCACCTCTCGCACCAAGGCCTGCGGCGGCTGGGGCAAGGGCACATCGCAGCGCAACCGCACCAATTCACGGGACAATCGGGCCATAGCGGCCCCCTGCAGCAAACGTTCCCGCCGTTTGGGCTGCGCGATGGTGCCGGCCTTATCCAACAAGGCGTCTAGGGAACCAAAGGCGGTTATCAATTCCGCGGCTGTTTTTAAACCAATCCCTGAAATGCCAGGGATGTTATCGCTGCTATCCCCCGCCAAAGCCTGAACATCAATCACGTTTTCCGGATACACCCCAAATTTTTCAAAAACCTGATCCCGCTCAATGATTTTGTTTTTCAGAGGGTCCATCATAAAAACAGAGGGCTGCACCAGCTGCATCAAATCTTTATCCGACGAAACAATGCATACACGCTCCCCTTCGGCCACCAATCGGGTGACCAGTGTGGCGATCAGGTCATCAGCCTCAAACCCCTCTTGCTCTAGGGGTAACAATCCCATGGCCTCTACGGCTTGGCGAATCAGGGAAAATTGGGGCACCAGATCCGCGGGGGCGTCCGGACGATGGGCTTTGTATTCAGGATACAGATCCTGACGAAATGTATGACGTTTGGCATCAAACACCACCAGCACGTTCTGGGACCCGACATCCTTCATCAGCTTTAACATCATGGAACAAAACCCATACACCGCATTCACCGGTGTCCCATCGGGGGCATTCATGGGGGGAAGCGCATGATACGCCCGAAAAATATAACCCGAAGCATCCACAATGTGCCAAACAGGGCTGCCCATAACAAAACCTAAATTATTTTCAAAACGCCCCCGACTGTAAATCACCCCACACCAAAAGTCAGCGAATCATTTTTTACCCTGAAAGCTGCCTCTTCATCACAGTGATGGCTCTGCCGGCGTTGTGGGCTTTTTGTTGATACGATGTTGTGACCATCAAGGGATCTGAGGTTAACCATGAGCCAGATATGGTTTTTTCAACGGCTTCCCTGATCTGCTGCGCATAATGATCGTGATCCGTCGCCAAAACCAGAAAGCCTGAGGGTTTCAGGATACGCTTCAGCCGCGCGAGGAAATGTTCACTCACTAACCGTCGTTTGTGATGCCGTGTTTTGGGCCAAGGGTCGGGGAACAAAATAAAAATCTTACCGAAAAAAGCCTCAGGAAAATCCTCCAGCAAAGAGCCCACATCTGCATTGACCAAGCGTACGTTATGGATCGTGTTTTCGTGGGCCTGCCGCAGGGCAAGGGTAAAGCCGCTTTGGTAGGCATCGACCCCCACGCACAGTGTTGACGGATGGGCCGCGGCCTGCGCCAACAGATGATCGCCGTTACCAAACCCAATTTCCAGAAAACGGTCTGTATAGGGCTCTGTTAAGAGATCCCGCGGATCCGAAAAACAAAAATCATCGGCCTGATCCCGCAAAGACTTGGCCGCCGCTGGGGAAAACCCTTTTCCAACGCGGCGGCCATAAAACAGTCGATCAGACAGCATCCTTGTGCTCGGCCGCCAACTCTTGACGCAAGATTTTGGTTGCGGCCACCATGTTTTGCATGGCCGGCAGAACCTCAGCCCAGCCCCGTGTCTTTAACCCACAATCTGGGTTGACCCAAATTTGTTCAGGGTTCAAAACATCCAGCGCCTTGCGCAGCAAAAGAGCCATTTCTTCGGTTTTGGGAATACGGGGACTGTGAATATCATACACACCAGGCCCAATGTCGTTGGGATATTTGAATTCAATAAACGCCGAAAGCAATTCCATGGCCGAGCGAGATGTTTCAATAGAAATCACATCCGCATCCATGGCGGCAATAGAGTCCATAATGTCATTGAACTCTGAATAACACATATGGGTGTGAATCTGTGTTTTATCCTCAACCCCCGCGGCGGAGATACGGAAAGCCCCCACAGCCCAGTTCAGATATGACGTCTGATCCTCTTTGCGCAAAGGAAGCCCCTCACGAATCGCCGGTTCGTCAATCTGAATGATCTTAATGCCGGCTTTTTCAAGATCCATGACTTCGTCCCGAATGGCCAGGGCAATCTGATTACAGGTCACAGAGCGTGGCTGATCATCCCGCACAAACGACCACTGCAAAATGGTGATGGGTCCTGTCAACATCCCCTTAACCGGACGCGGGCTGAGGGCCTGAGCATAGGTGGTCCATTGCACCGTCATGGGCGCAGGGCGGGATATATCCCCAAAAATCACCGGTGGCTTGACACAGCGGGACCCATAACTTTGCACCCAACCGTTTTTGGTGAAGATGAAACCGCTTAATTGCTCCCCAAAGTATTCCACCATATCGTTACGTTCAAATTCCCCATGAACAGGCACATCGATATCCAATTCATGCTGAATTTTGATGGCGTTTTGGATGCACTCGCCCAAAAATTGATCATAAGATGCTTGATTCATCTCGCCCTTGTTAAAGGCCGCCCGCGCATGACGGACCTCCTTCGTTTGGGGGAAAGAGCCGATGGTGGTGGTGGGCAATAACGGCAGATTCAAATCGGCCTTTTGCGCCAAGCGACGCTTGGAAAACGGGTTTTTCCGGTTTTTCATGGCTTCGGTCAACCCTGAAACCCTCTGCTTAACCGACGTATTGTGGATGAGGGGCGAAGATTGCCGTGATCCCACCGCCGCCTGATTGTCCGCAAAAAACGCCGCGTCTTTTTTGCCATTCAGCGCATCCCGCAAAGAGGACACCTCGGTTAATTTTTGTGTGGCAAAGGACAGCCAAGATTTCACTTCTGAATCCAGCTTCGTTTCCTGATCCAAATCCACAGGGCTGTGCAACAAAGAACAGCTGGGCGCCACAATCACGGTATCCGAACCCCGCGCCGCCACGAATTTTTCAGCCACAGCCAAGGCGCGATTCAGGTCCGTTTTCCAAATGTTACGACCCTCGATCAATCCCAAAGACAGGGTTTTTCCCTTGGGCGCCTGCGCCAGCAAGGCGTCGATATCTTCGGACCCACGCACCAAATCCACGTGCAAACCGGCGCTGGGCAAGGAAAGGGCCAAAGACAAATTATCCCGCAGCCCGCCAAAATAAACGGTCAGGATATAGTTTAATCCTTGATTGCCCAAGGTTTGATAGGCCGTTTCAAAGGCTTTTTTCTCGTCCGCGGTCAGGTTTGTGGCCAGACAAGGCTCGTCTATTTGAACGTCTTTAACGCCCAGGGTTTTGAGTTTGGCAAAAATGGCTTTGTATACCTCGAGCAAAGGCGCCAACAAATCCAGAGGCTTTAAGCCGGCGTCATATGATTTTGACAACATCAGATAGGATACAGGGCCCACCAAAACAGGGCGCGTTTCGATGCCAAGGGCTTTGGCTTCCTGATACTCATCAAAAATCTTGTTAGAGGATAGGGAAAACGTGGTCTTTTTCGTCAATTCAGGCACAATATAGTGATAGTTGGTGTCCATCCATTTGGTCATTTCCATGGCCACCACGTCTTGGCCGGCCTCTTGACGGCCCCGCGCCATGGCAAAATAGGTATCGTGATTAACCAACCCGCCCTTGAAACCATAACGCTCTGGCACGGCGCCGAGCAAACAGGTCATATCCAGCATGTGATCATACAGGGAAAAATCATTGCTGGGGATGATATCCATGCCCCGATCCTGCTGCAACGTCCAGTGCCGCTTGCGAAGATCCTTCGCCACAGTCAAAAAATCCTGCTCCGTTGATGCCTTTTTCCAAAAGGATTCCAAAGCGAATTTCAATTCCCGATGAACGCCCACACGGGGAAAGCCCAAATTTGCAGCCAAAACCATAACCAGATTGTCCTTTATGAAAAAAGAGATATTGTAAAGATTTTATAAGAGAGATGCAATTCTGTTTTTTAAAACCCAGAGCTGTTCATTTCTATAAAACCCTATGCTTTTTGTCATTCCGGACCAGCGAACGCAGTGAGCGCCGAGCCGGAATCCAGCACATATGCCAGAACGCGAAGCGTTTTGTTCCTTGTTTAAAAAAAATATATCGGCAAAAGGCTACGCCTTTTGACAGTTGCGATGGATTCCGCATCAGCATTCGCTATCGCTCATTTGTGCGGAATGACGGTTGAAATTAACAACCCTGTTTAAAACCACCCCCCCCTAAACCACAACACTCACAATGCGCCCGGGCACCACGATCACTTTTTTGACGGTTTGGCCGGAAAGGTAGGGGAGGATCTGGGGATCACTTAAGGCCATTTGCTCGATGCTGGCAACATCGGCATCTGTGGCCACGGTGATTTCCCCGCGGCGTTTGCCGTTGATTTGCACCGCCAGCGTCACCTCACTTTGTTGCAGATATGCAGGATCGGGTGTGGGCCACACAGTTTTTGACAGACGAGAGGATTCCCCCATCCCCTGCCAAAGCTCCTCGGTTAAATGCGGCATAAAAGGGGAAAGGAGCATGAGAACAACACGCACCCCCTCCCACAATCCCGCTTGATCGGCAGGTTTTGAGGGATTGAGGGCCTCAAGGCAATTGCTCAACTCTCGAATCCGCGCAATGGCCCGATTGATGTGACACTGGGAAAGGTCTTCCGCCACATCCCGCAGGGTTTTGTTCATCAGAACCAAAACGGAACGTTCTGGGGCACCCCCTCCCCTTCCCGCCTCTATGGCCTTATGCGCCAGTCGGTACACGCGCTGGCCGTAACGCCAAGCGCCTTCCAATCCGTCCTCTGACCATTCCATATCCCGCTCGGGCGGGGTGTCAGAGAGAACAAACAAACGGGCGGTATCGGCGCCGTAGGCCTCGATGATGGCTTCGGGATCCACCAGATTTTTTTTGGATTTGCTCATTTTTTCGGCGCGGCCCACGGTGACGGCTTGGCCTGTGGTGCGACATTGGGCAGCGCCGCCCTGAATAATCACATCCTCAGGATACAGCCACACCCCATCTGCCCGTTTATAGGACGCATGACACACCATCCCCTGCGTTAGCAGTTTTTGAAACGGCACCGTCACAGGGCTCAAGCCCAGTGTGTTCAGGGCCAGCGTAAAAAACCGCGCATACAGCAAATGCATCACGGCATGTTCAATCCCGCCAATGTAATGATTCACGGGCAGCCATTGTTTTAAAACCTCAGGCTGGGCAAAGGGATCCCCTTGGGGATTGATGTACCGGAAAAAATACCACGACGATTCAAAAAAGGTGTCGAAGGTATCCGTTTCCCGCTCAGCCTTTCCCCCGCATTGTGGGCAAGAGACATGTTTCCACGTTGGATGGGCCGCCAGCGGATTCCCCCCGCCCGAAAACACCACATCGCTGGGCAAGGTTACGGGCAGCTGGTCCTTTGGCACCGCCACAACGCCACAATCCCCACAATAAATAATGGGAATGGGGCATCCCCAATACCGCTGACGGGAAACACCCCAATCGCGCAGGCGGTATGTGATTTTTCGGGATCCCCTGCCCAGAACGTCCAGTTTTTTTATGGCTGCCTCTTTGGCATCCGCCACTGACAAACCATCAAGTCCATCCGAATGGATCATGACCCCTTCGGATTCTGTATCGGGCAAAGGTCTGTCGCTGTCCACAACGCGGCGAATGGGCAAACCGTAACTTTCTGCAAAGGCATAATCCCGCGCATCATGGGCAGGGCACCCAAACACAGCCCCCGTTCCATAATCCATCAACACAAAGTTGGCCACGTAAAGGGGTACATTCCCCCCGCCCAGGGGATGAACGGCCAGCAAACCGGTATTATAGCCTTTTTTTTCTTGGCTTTCGATGGCGGCCTCGCTGGTGCCGGCGGCATCGCATTCTGCGATAAAGGCAGAAAGATCCGCATCCTGCTGGGCCAAAGCCTCAGCCAAAGGATGATGGGGCGCAATGGCCACGAACGCCGCCCCAAAAAGGGTTTCCGGACGGGTTGAAAACACCGTTACCGTGTCGATCTGTTGCCCTGTTTTGTTTTGAATATCAAAATTGATATGCGCCCCAGAGGATTTTCCAATCCAGTTTTTTTGCATCAAGGTCACTGCCTCTGGCCAATCCGTTAGATCATTGAGGCCAGAGAGTAGCGCCTCGCTATAATCCGTGATTTTCAGGAACCACTGCGCCAGTTTTTTCTTTTCAATGGGGGCGCCAGAACGCCAGCCTTTGCCATCAACCACCTGTTCGTTGGCCAAAACGGTGTGTTCCACAGGATCCCAGTTGACCCATGATTCCCGACGATAGGCCAAACCGCGCTGATAAAAATCTAGAAAAAAGGCCTGCTCGTGACGATAATACTCCGGATCACACGTGGCAAAACTGCGGCCCCAGTCATAGGACAGCCCCAGTTTTTTCAGCTGCACCTGCATGGCGGCAACGTTTTGCAGGGTCCAATCCCCGGGGGCCACGCCCCGCTCTATGGCCGCATTTTCCGCAGGCAAACCAAAGGCATCCCACCCCATGGGATGCAAAACATCATACCCCTTGGCGCGGGCAAATCGGGCCATCACATCCCCGATCACATAATTGCGCACATGCCCCATGTGGATTTTCCCAGAAGGATAGGGGAACATTTCCAAAACATAATACGGTCGCTTTGCCGTTTCCGTATCCACACAAAAATCGCCCGCCTGATCCCACGTGACCTGCCATTTGGCCTCTGTGTCTTTAGGATGGTAACGCATGGATCTATAGTCCCAGATTCAAAACATCCTGCATCGTGTAAAGCCCCGCCGGTTTATCCGCAATCCACAGGGCCGCGTGAACGGCGCCGTGGGCATAAATGACCCGACTGCTGGCGCGATGGGAAAGTTCAATCCGCTCACCCGGGCCCGCAAAAAAAACGGTGTGATCCCCCACCACATCCCCCCCGCGCAGCACGGCAAATCCAATATCGCCGATGTCTCTTTGACCCGATCGATCATGGGCAGCTTTTTCAGACAGGCGAACACCGCGTCCTTTGGCCACAGATTCCCCCAAGGCCAGCGCCGTTCCCGAAGGGGCATCGCGTTTGGCATTGTGGTGCATTTCTAAAATTTCCGCATCAAAACGATCATCCAAAATCCTTGCCGCCACTGTTGTTAGGGCTTGCAGCAAATTCACCCCCAAACTCATGTTGGGCGCACCGAGCAATGGCACTTTTTCAGCGTGACTTTTCAGCATTTCATTTTGCTTCGGGTTAAAGCCCGTGGTGCCGATGACCAAAGCCGTTTTGTATTCATGGGCCAACATACAATGTTCCAAGGACGCCGCCGGAGAGGTAAAATCAATAACCACATCCGCATTTTCAAACATTTCCACGGGCGTGTGCCGCAGCGGGACATTCAGGCGGCCAATCCCTGCCACTTCCCCAGCATCACGACCGCGATTTTGATCCTGGTCCAGAACCGTGACGCCCACCAATTCGCACCTTGAATTTCGGGCAATCTCCGCAACAATCGCCTTGCCCATGCGGCCTGCGCCACCTGCCACACCAATTTTAATCATGACCATTATCCTTCCTCTCAGGGGCCTTTCTCATAAACCATTTTTCAAAAAAAAGCACGTGTTTTCATCCAATCCACGGGGTAAAAAGCGATGATGTTGGTGCCTCTTTTTTATCATCCCGCGACCTTGAGGATTTTTTAAGAGTTCATGTGATAAAGTCCCTGTATACAAAAGTGCTTTTTATACGACCCCTTACTAATATATTTTAAGTCACATTTAATTTTATACTTTTTGGAGATATTATGAATTTTTTTGTTTTCTTTTTGGGATTTCTCGTCATTGTCTTATCTGCTCAACCCTCTGCAACACTGCAAGCCTTTGCCGATGAACGTGCCGCATCGTATGAAAACACAGATGTCACCGTGGACTTGGTTAAGTCGTGGGTTAAGGACGCTGGCACGCGACTGCATGAACGGCATTTGGGATCGCCTGAGGTCAGTGAATAAAACCACCATCATAATTTTCGGGCTTCTGGGGCTGGTCTGGTTTTCGGCCCCGTTGCCTGCATTCGGGGCGGACTGTGTTCATCATAGTCCGGCCCCTGATGTGACCTATACCCCTGATGCGGATGTTGTCCCCGCCGAAGAAACCCCTTCATGGACCCCGCCCCAAACGTTTTCACTGGATTTGTCTGTAAATCCCAACTTGCGGCAAAAGGATCTGATGCGGGATTCCACCCTGCCCCTTGGCAGTGTCACTGTGGATACCAAAACAGGGAAAACCATATTGCATACGCCGGAGGGATCACAGGATCTCTCACCGGATTGTCCGTGAAACAATTGGCGCAAAAAATGTAAAAAAAAATTTGACTGATAAATTGAATTTTGATAAAAATCTTTACCATGCTAAATTTTTAAGAGACATTATTATGAACCCTACAGACGTTGAAAAATTTCCACACCTTCCACACCTTGCAGAGTATTTAAGGAGCGCTGGTAAAAATCCTCATGAGGCAGGAAAAGGATTTATTGTATTACAAGATTCTTTAACCGCTGCTATGGATCCCCATGGCATTATAGAACATGCTGTTCGTGAAACAGGCATCACTGATCCAGAAGCGTTAGCAAACTATATTAATGAAACAATTCTTGAAGACTTAAAAAGTTTTGGAATCCATGCTAAGATTGATCCCAGATCAGATCAGATTGCATTCACAATAAATAGAAAACATGCGATGTACTATCCAAGTGATTTACTTGCGCTTACAAAATCTGAAGACACTGATAACACTACTAAAATCCAGACACTTCGCGATCAAGAGAACATTGAACTGATAGATAGAATTGAAGCGTTGGCTGGGAAGGAGATAAATCCATCACTCTATGGGCTTACTCTTGATACGGGCCGTTAAATGGCCCCGCTCTTTTAGCCATCTGTGATGTATCGTTGGGTGTCCCTCCCCACCTTGACACCCACCCCAACGCTTCCCATATCCTTTAGGAAGGCCTGCACCGTGCCAAAGGATTGTTATGGATATCGAAAAATTCACTGAAAAAACCCAAAAAACCCTGCAAACCTCCCAAACGCTGGCCATGCGTGCGGGGCAGCAGCAGGTGACGCCGTTTCATATCCTCTCCGCATTGATAGAGGATGAGGATGGATTGGCCAAAAACCTCCTGATCGGGATTGATAGCAACCTATTGGCCCAGAGGATTCAGGAAGAATTGGCAAAATTGCCCAAAGTCTCCGGCACCGGCGCCGAAATGCACTGGGGGCGAGAGGCCGCGCAAATTTTGGACGAGGCCAGCCGCTTGGCCACATCCTACAAAGATCAATACGTCACGCAGGAACGCCTGCTGCAGGCCCTTGTGGCCTCAAAAACTGCCGCGGGGGACCTGATGCGTTCCATGGGCATCACCGCAGAAAAACTGGAATCCCAGATTGCCAAAATCCGCAAGGGACGCACGGCGGATTCTCCGGCGGCTGAGGGGGGATATCAGGCCCTGAAAAAATATACCCTTGATTTCACGGAAAAAGCCGCATCCGGAAAAATCGACCCCGTCATTGGACGGGACGAGGAAATCCGCCGCACCATTCAGGTCCTGTCCCGTCGCACCAAAAACAACCCCGTTTTAATCGGCGAACCTGGTGTGGGGAAAAC